>NZ_OX366362.1:742895-1485790 GCF_947251545.1 Wolbachia endosymbiont (group A) of Anomoia purmunda | reverse complement strand
TAGCCAAATAGGCACTCTTCTACCCGGCTTATTTTTCTTAATAATTCTCGCTATTGTTGTTTTGCTGCTTTCCAATCTATTCTATCTATTCTTTTGTATATTAAAGTATAGTAGTAATAATAATTCTATCAACAACTTGTTACTAACTTAAAATTCAGTAAAAATTAGCGTTGTTCAACTTGTGGATAAATATGTGAGTAACTTTTGTATATTGTTGATTTTCTGTTATGATTTATGTGTATAAGTAAGGTGTTTAGAGTGTCAGTAATTTTCTTTTATGGAAAATACTTTACCATCATGCATTGTTACACAACTGTGTATATGTCGTTGAAAAAGTTGTTGATCAATTGTTGGTATTTTATATCAACAAATAATTCACAAATTAATTTGACATTATTCACATGCTTATTAAACATTTAATAACAGTTTTCTTGATAAATCTAATCTGAAAACGTTTTTGCCATTACAGGGAATAAATTGAGTAAAAAAAGAACCTTAGTAGAAAAAATAGCATATAGAATTTTTCTCTTCCTTTTCAAAAAAGCTTCTGTGTTGAAAAAGTGTGCGACTGAGGCATTAATGAAAAATCTGCCAGACCTTAATATATTTAATGGTCTATTAAAATTCCGCGATTGTGGTATAATGGATATAATGACTCCACGTACAGAGATATGCGCAGTAGACATTGAGTCAAGCGAGCGTGAAATAATAAAGAAGATAAAAAACACTTGCCACACTAAAATACCAATTTATAAAAATAACTTTGATAACGTAATAGGCTTTTTTTATGTAAAAGATGTTATTTTTAATAGGGATAAAAATTTTAATCTGAGAAATATTATACAAAGCGTAATATTTGTTCCGCCCTCGATGAAGACAACTAATCTTTTTGTTAGGATGAACTCTTCTAAATCATACTTAGCTATCATATTGGATGAATATGGTGGAACTGATGGTTTGATTTCAATGACTGATCTTATAGAGGAGCTAATACCAAACATTGATAGTGAAAACGAAATAAATTCAGAATATACCATTACTGAATTGTCTCAAAATAAGTTTGAAGTATCAGCAAGGGCTCTTATAAAAGATATAGAAGAGGATCTAAAAATAGAATTACGTGACCCTGAAGAAGACTATGTTACACTTGGTGGTTTGATTCTTTCGATTGCTGGTAAAGTGCCTTCTGTAGATGAAGTCATTAAATATAAAAATGGTATGAAGTTTATCATCAAAGATGCAAATGAGCGCTACATTAATAAAATAGTACTAGACTTAAGTGATTACAAAAATTAGATTTGGTACCCCTTGTCGGTTGCCTTGAAACGAAGAAAAAGTTGTAATAACCAAATATGCAACTCAAGTTATAGTTAAACCTATCTTCAGAAAACCGTCTTTGAAAGTATAATGCATTTTAATGTTATAGTACTCTAATAATAAAGAGGTCATATAGATATTAATATCTTTTGTATTTAAATTAGTGTCATTTTTTTTGATTAATTTGTCTACTAATGATTTGCTTATTGGTTTGTGTTTATTTAGAATTTTTATAGTTAATAGTATTTTATCTTCTGTTTGACTCAGTAAAACAGACACTTGTTTAACTTCCGCCACTGCACTGGCTATAGTTAGCACCATATTAGAAATTATCTTATTTATCTTTTCAATTAAATCTTCCTTATTTTTTGTAGAGTATGCGTCCATTTTCCACGTAAGCTTTACTTTTTTTTTAATAAATAATTTTCGATATTAGATTTGGTCTTATCAAAGCTATAATTATCCATTGAAGAAGAATATGCCTGCTTCATAACTTTATGTTTATATATTAAATCATCGGAGCTTTCTTTAAGAAACAACAACGCTTCCTTCTGCGCATCAGCATCATTCTTATCTATTACTTCAAGCTCTTCTACGCCAAACGTTATTCCATTCATAGAGTTAGCAAAGTCATGAAGCAGCCGTCCTGATAGCAGTTCCGTTATTAACAGTATGTTTTTGGTATTTTCGTTCATTGGATAATTATAAATGATTTAAGTTACCCTATATTGGTAAGTATATAATAGTCAATTAAGAGAAAGTTTCGTTGCACTTTTTATATCAAGGCATTAATATAGTATTAACAATTTTAAAATTTATAAAAGGATTATGAATACTTATATCAGATCAGGAATAGATATTGAACTATATAATAAGTTAATAAAAGAAGTCAAGCCTATTGCTCAAGAAACTACTAGAGAAGAAGTAATCAGCGAAATAGGTTCATTTTCTGCGTTATTTGATTTTGCTGCACTAAGTAAGAAGTATGACCATCCAGTACTCGTTTCCTCAACTGATGGAGTAGGTACGAAACTGTTGATAGCTCAAGAAGTGAATAAACATGATACTATAGGTATAGATTTAGTTGCAATGTGTGTAAATGACTTACTTGCACAAGGAGCAACGCCTTTATTTTTCCTTGATTACTTTGCAACAGGCGTTTTGAGCAAGGACGTTTTATTATCTGTGGTCCAAGGCATTGCAAAGGGGTGCAAGCAAGCTAAAATAGCATTGGTTGGTGGGGAAACTGCAGAAATGCCTGGAATGTATGGTAATAATCACTATGACCTTGCAGGGTTTGTGGTTGGTGTAGTTGATCGAAAACAAATTCTTCCAAACTGTAGCATGATGGAAGCAGGTGATTATATAGTTGGCTTAGAGTCAAGTGGAATTCACTCAAATGGGTTTTCTTTGGTGCGCCATATTTTCAAAAGCTTAGGTATAAATTATAACGATACATCTCTATGGAATAATAAATCTTGGAGTGAAATACTACTTGAACCAACAAAAATATATGTTGATTCTTTGTTGCCTATTATGCCAAAGGTAAAAGGCATTGCACATATAACAGGTGGTGGTTTGGTAGACAATATTCCGCGGATTCTTCCAAAAAACTTATTTGCAAACATAGACATTAATTCCTGGAAATGGCCAGATATATTTTTATGGCTAACAAAGGAGGGTAAAATAGAGAAGAAAGAAATGCTAAAAACATTTAATTGTGGTATTGGTATGGTATTGATCGTAAGTTCTGAGAATATGCAAAACGTGAAAAATCATTTCCAAAAACGTGGAGAAAAAATTGAAATTATTGGAAAACTTGATGAGGCATGTAACTCTCCACTTGATAGAGTAGTATTTAGTTAACCTAACTCTACTGACAATCTTTCCGCAACTTCTAAGTATGCTTTTTTCAAGTTGCCTAAATTCAAACGAAAGACGTCTTTATCTAGCTTTTTGTTGGTGCTTTTATTCCACAACCTGCAGTTATCAGGGCTGATTTCATCAGCTAAAATGATTTTAGTACTGTCATTTATCAATCTGCCAAATTCTAACTTGAGATCAACTAAATATATACTTGCATTTGAAAATAGGTCGACTAAGATTTCGTTAATCTTTAAAGTTGTAGTTTTAACTTCATCCATTTCTTTGCTAGATAGCCAATCAAAATACAGTATGTGATTTTCATTTACCATTGGGTCGGCTAGGTCATCATTTTTGTAAAAAAACTCGATTATAGGAGATGCAAGCCTCTCACCTTCTTTGATATTAAAACGTTTGCAAAAGCTGCCAGCTGCAACATTCCTCACTACTACTTCAAGAGGTATGATTTTGAGTTTTTTGACTAGCTGCTCTCTTTCATTCAGAGTTTTTATAAAGTGTGTGCTAATTCCTGCTTTCTCAAGCTTTTCCATGATAAAAGTACTAATATGATTATTAATTATTCCTTTGCCCTCAATAATTTCATATTTTTCCTTATTGAATGCTGTAACATCATCTTTAAAGTGCTGTATAACAGTTGATGAGTCTTCAGTTTCAATAATGGCTTTCGCTTTACCTTCGTATATCGTTTTATTCAGTGACATGCTTAATTTAACTATATATTATATCAATTTACTGTTCTTAGAGTATAGCCCCAAATAACTTAAAATAAACCTTAATGGCATTCAATGTTACAATATTAACCATATTTCCAGAAATGTTCCCCGGGTTTTTGAACTATTCTCTTGCCGGAAAAGCGTTAGAAAAAAAAATATGGAACCTTGAAGTAATAAATATTCGTTCTTTTGCGAAAGATAAACATTCAACTGTGGATGATGTTCCATATGGAGGTGGAGCAGGAATGGTTATGCGTTCTGATGTAGTTGGTGATGCAGTAGATAGTATGCTCTCTGTTCATAAAAACACTAAGTTTATTTACATGACTCCATCTGGAACTAAGTTTAATCAGAATATTGCCAGAGAATTATTAGAGTTTCCTCATATAACAATATTGTGTGGTCGATTTGAAGGTATTGACCAAAGGATAATTGATGCGTATACTCCTTATGAGTTAAGTATTGGAGATTATATACTTTCAGGAGGTGAGCCAGCTGCGATGGTGGTTCTTGATGCATGCATTAGACTTCTTCCAGGTGTAGTAAATAATACCGATAGTATTACTGAAGAAAGTTTTAATTATGGTAGTGGTATACTTGAATATCCTCAATATACTAGACCTGAGCAGTGGAAGGTATATAAAGTACCTGAGGTTTTGTTATCTGGCAATCACAAAAAAATAAGTGATTGGAGGCAGAAGCAGTCTCATGTTATAACAAAAAAGCGTAGGCCTGAATTATTGAATGGAGAGATAAATGACAAATTTACTTAAAAAATTTAACGAACAGCAAATGCAAGTGTTAGCTAAAGAAATACCAGAATTTCGTCCTGGCGATGATTTGAAGGTCACTTTTAAAGTAGTTGACGGTGCAAGTGAACGTATACAGATATTTGAAGGTGTATGTATATCAAAAAGGAACCGCGGGTTACATTCTTCTTTTGCAGTCAGAAAAGTGAGCCATGGAGAAAGTATAGTGTCTCAGTTTTTTGTTTATTCTCCTGCACTGGTTTCAGTGCAAGTGACAAGAAAAGGAAAGGTTCGTAGAGCAAAACTGTATTATCTGTGCAGACTATTTGGAAAAGCTGCAAGGATCAAAGAGCGTACTACTTATGTTAAAAAGAAATCTAAGTAGATACAATAGGGAGTGATGTCAATTGTGTCATCTCAGAACTCTCTCTTGTCATCCCAGTGCTCCGACACTGGGATCCAGCATTCATTATTCTCCTTTTGGTTTGTGCTTTCATGGAAAATGTAAAAATTATTTGCAGGCAAAGCCTGCTGGATCCCAGTGTCAGCTACTTGCATGACAAAAAAGGGGAAAGTTTTTTCAAATCCTCGTTTAAAGAAAAGTAAATGAGTATAAAGAAAAAATTCCTTAAATTACTTCAATCAAGGCGTGTACATGCTCGTATAAAAAGGAAAAATAAAAAGAACAGAGCGTTACGCTTTTGTTCTTTCACGGCACTAGTTATCTCACTTGGCTGTCCTGTGTGTATATTGTTGAGTATATTAGTTAACTCTTACAGTGCCTTAACAGTAACAAAAATTTTATTGCCAGTTGAAATAAATGCTGATCTTACTTTGGCAAGTAATCCTAGTGATTTGCGGTATAAGTCCATTGGCTTACTCAACGATTCTTTACGTAAAGTGTTTAAAGGAACTGATTTTAAAGACGGTGACGAAATTTTAAGTCGTAATTCTTACAAAGAACTAGATAAATTTTTTCGTAAGAAAGTAAAAGATAGTGGTGAATATGAGATCTGGTTTACCGCGTCAAGTATAATTAATTCAATAAATAAAGATAAACATTTGAATGATCGTTATGCTAAATTACTTGATTGGCTAAAAGAAAAGAGGAGAGTGAAAAAATTTTTTAATAAGTCTTTATTCCTTAAATCTGACTCTCGTGAACCTGAGAATGCAGGGATTTTAGGGGCATTTATCGGTTCATTAATGACAATTATAGTGTGCCTAGCATTAGCATTACCAATAGGAATTATGTCGGGCATCTGTCTTTACGAATTTATGCCTAAAAATAGGCTAATGACTAATATTGTAGAAATTAGCATGAATAATCTTGCTGCAGTGCCTTCAATAATATTTGGTGTAGTGGGCTTAACTCTCTATCTTGGCATATTTGGGTTACCACGCTCTTCACCACTTGTTGGTGGAATGACTCTTTCATTTATGATGTTACCTAATATTATAATTGCAACAAAAAATGCCTTTGCGAATGTTCCTATTACGATAAAAGATGCAGCGTTTGCGCTCGGTGCACCTCACATCAAGGTGATATTAGATCACTCTTTACCGATTGCGTTACCAAGAATAATACATGGTACTGTGCTTGCAATTGCAAGGATTTTAGGTGAATCTTCTCCTTTACTTATGATGGGTATGGTGGCATTTATTGCTGATACACCTACGTCCTTTTTCGATCCGGCGACTGTTCTGCCTGTACAAATATACATATGGTCAAGTAGTCCTGAAATTGCATTTATTGAACTTGCTGCTATTGCAATTATAGCTTTATTATTGATGTTATTTGCGTTAAATTTAGTAGCAAATTTTGTAAAAAGGAAATTCGAATTTTTTAATTTTTAGCAATTCATGAAAATCACAGTCCTATCTGGTTATGGCTTAAATTGCGAAAAAGAAACTGCATTTGCATTTATGGAATGCAGCAGAAAACTTGGTATTGGTAATATTGAAGTAAAAATCGTTCACATTAACGATATCATAGATAATCCAGGTGAACTGAAATTAAGCAATATACTTGCAATTCCAGGGGGTTTTTCCTATGGTGATGACACTGGTGCTGGTAATGCGTTTGCTTTACGCATTAAAAACAACTTGTTGGATGAGTTTCAAGAGTTTTTATCTCAGGACAAGCTGATTATAGGAATATGTAATGGTTGTCAGATATTAGTAAAATTAATTCCAGAGTTCTCTAATCTAGCTTTAATCCATAATGATATAGGCAATTATCAATGCCGCTGGATTAGAGTGAGAGTTAATCCGCAGAGTAATTATGTTTGGCTACGTGGCCTGAGTGAACTATATCTCCCTGTTGCTCATGGGGAAGGCAAATTTTTTATGGATCAAGATATTTTAAATCAATTGATTGAGAGCAATTCCACCGCATTACGTTACATTGATGAAAATGGCAACTATGCTAACCTACAATTTCCTTACAATCCGAATGGATCTACATACGACCTAGCAGCTTTATCAGATAAAAGTGGAAGAGTGCTAGCTTTAATGCCCCATCCAGAAAGGGGAATATTTTTTACCCAGCAAGATAATTGGCCTCTTGAAAAAGAGAAATGTAAACGTTCAGGAAGTACTATACCAAAATATGGTGATGGAATGCTTATATTTGAAAATGCACTAAAGTATTTTTGTTAAAATTTATTGGTAGGGATTGATGGTCGAAATTATCCTCTAATATTACAAAAACTTACTTGACACCCTTCGCCAGCGCCCTTATCATGAAACTGAAGCTATTTCATTTAACTTCGCAATCTGTGCAGATTAAAACGACAAGAAAACTTGTATTTGGCGTACTATACTTAAATTTTTGCACTATGTGTACCTTATGTCTTTATCAAATTTCTAGGTTTTTACCTATATAAGCTGAAACGCGCTTATAAAGCGTTCAAGACATCACCCAACGTCAAATTTTAAAATAGAGAGTGAATAACTAGCTACTGCGGGTTTTCTATGCCTTTTTTTTCTGTATGGTAAATTTCTTAAACATTTGTAGCTAAGGTTAGTTGCATTTAAAAGCAGCTAAATTGCAATATTTAAGACTTAAAAAACGCCAATACTGAAAATAGACAATGACTAGGGCTTCTTTTGCCTTTTTTTTCATTTGGTAAATTTCTTAATGTTTGTGGCTAAAAGAGCCCAAGAGAGGTATCATTCCAGTGCTCAGACACTGGGATCTAGAAAAAAAGAAGCTGGATCCCAGTGTCTGAGCACTGGAATGATACCCCACTGGTGGGAATTGCTCACAAACTACAACGTTCGTACAGTTGTGCGCGTGACGCTGGAATCTAGTTCTTATTGTACATTTACTTGGTGTAGAGTTAAGTTTCCTGGATCCAAGTAGTCAGGGCACTGGGATGACAGGAGAAAGAGGCACTGGGATGACACCGAAGGGGCTACTCGGATGACACCATCATAAAGGAATCAGTGTCAGCTACTTGAATGATGCCTCACCATGTCATCCCAGTGCGTGACACTGGGATCTAGGAATTTTATTAAGTTGGTAAGCATAAAAGTAGCCGTTTTATGCTAAAATACAACGTTTTGATGATTATGGAAAGGCTGGATTCCAGTGTCAAGCACTGGAATGACACCATAGGGGCACTGCCGTCATAAAGGAACCAGTGTCAGCTACTTGAATGACATCATAGGGGCGCTGGCCTGACAACCGTCATCCCGCTACGTGTTAGCGGCTAAGAGATACTGCGGCAGCATGACGTAGAGCTCGCATTAGCTATAAGATTAGCTAACATTCTGCACGTCCATAAAAAACAAACCTTCTTTTTCGTCTTGAACGCTAATAATAGCGTGAGTGTTAAGAGGTAAAGGGTCATTTGTATTTCCATGGCCTACCCCTTTTATTGTAAATACAGGAAAGTTAACACTTTTTGCAAACCTTTCTTTTACAACTTCAACAAGGTTATCGTTATAGCAGTTAACGAAATCCCCAAAGATTACTGCATGTACTCCATCAAAGATGTGAGCTTGTTTTAGGTGATCTAAACTGCGCTCTATTGCGTATGGGTAAACTCTTATGTCCTCTAAAAATAGAATTTTACCTTTCGCATTTATTTGCCAAGCGGTTCCTATACTATTTTCAACTAGAGTCATATTACCACCGATGATTTTAGACTCTAATCTGCCATCTTTTAGTCTAATGCCATTATTTATCATCTTTAAGTTATCAAATCTGATAGAATCCCGCTTGTTAAGAATTAACTCTTTCAATTTTTCAACAGAGCTTTCAGAAACGGAGTTATTTACTATCATTTCCAACATGGTGCCGTGAAGAGTTTGCCAATCATATTTAGCTTGTAGATGGATGTGCAAGGCAGTTATATCGCTATAGCCTATGAGGATTTTTTTGTTTTGAGCAATCCTTTCTTTTTTATCATTGGGTAGCTTTTCTAGATAGGGAATTAACCGAGAAGCCCCTTCTCCTCCTCTGATACACCAAATTATTTTACTATCATTAGTTAGTGCACTAATCAAATCATTTGCTCTGAATTCATCAGAGTTGGAATAAAATGGATTATCATTACTATATATTTTCTCCGAAATATGGGGATTAAAATCCAAAGCTTCTACATATTCTTTTATAGTAGTCAGATCTGATTCTTTTCCCTTCGAAGAAGGAGCAATAATATCAACTTGGTCGATTGCATGAATACTTGTGTTAGCACATAAAGTGAGAATGAAATATAAAAGATAAACAATCATTAAAATATCTTATAAAACTCTTTTTTTAGTATATCATCCAATTCAGAGAGTGGAACTTTCACTCCTAGTTCTTCCATTGACGTGACGCCATAACCTTGCAATCCACAAGGAATAATACCCTTATAGTGAGAGAGGTCTGGAAAGACGTTAAGCGCTATGCCATGATAAGTTACCCATTTTCTTAAACGGATACCAAAAGCTGCAATTTTTTTTTCTACTCCGTTATGGTTTACCCAAATGCCTATTCTATCTTCTCTAAACTCTCCAAGTATATTAAATTGCTTTAAAACATTTATGATCCACTTACTTAGATCTCTAATATATAGCTTTATATCGCATTTGTTTCTTTTTTTAAGGTTTAACATTAAATATATAATGCGCTGTCCTGGACCATGATATGTGTGTTTACCACCCCTTCCTGTTTTATATATGGGAAATAGTTTTTCAACAATATCATCAGCTGTTGCACTGATTCCTGCAGTGTAAAGTGGAGGGTGCTGGAGTAGCCATACTAATTCGTCTGCTGAATTATTGTGAATTTGTTGAATTTTCTCTTCCATGGATTTTATAGCACAGTTATAATCAATAAGCTGATTAGATATTAGCCATTCTGTCATGTTCTATTTCTTTTTTTTTAGTATAGCAATGCGTTCTTTTCCTGTCATCCAAGTAGCGTGACACACAGCCGTACAAACATTGTAATTTGGAAGCAATTGCCACCAGTAGGGTGTCATCCCAGTAGCCCGTTCTTTGTCATCCAGCTCCTATGATGTCATCCCAGTGCGTGACACTGGGATCTAAGTTTTTATGTAAATATTTATATGATTATAAATTTGAAATAATTTATATTATAAAGTCAAGGAATGAGATCCCAGTGTCACGCACTGGGATGACATTATCATAAAGGAATCAGTGTCAGCTACTTGGATAACATCTTTTCTAAATCGTTAACATCTCACATTAATTCTACTACAATTTCAATTTTTTAACAAGTTCAATTTTTTCAACAAACAGTGAGGAACACATGAATTTCAACATCTTTCAAAGAAAAAAAAGCGCAGTATTTACTAAATATTCTGCTTTGCAACTAATGATGGAACCAAGTTGGAGTAAGCGTGATTATGTAAGTTTTGCTGAGGAAGGTTACATAAAAAATGTTATTGCCTTTCGAGCAATCAATATGATTGCAAGTGCTGCATCTTCGGTACCTCTTACTCTCTGCCAGCTTACTGACCAGGGAAAGTCACAATTAAAAGCCCATCCATTACTGAAATTACTTTATTCTCCTAACCCAATGACATCAAAATCGGAATTTATTGAGGGAATTGTAACTTATCGGTTAGTTAACGGCAATTCTTATATATTGATGGTTGAGTCGCAGAACAATAGAAAACCACCAACAGAGCTTTATCTTCTGCGCCCAGATAGGGTTGAAATTGTTCCAGGGAGAAATAACGTTCCTTATATCTATCGTTATACCATAAATAACAACAGTTATGACTTTAAAGTTGATAAACTAACCGGACGTTCAGCAGTGTTGCACCTTAAAACCTTTAACCCTTTGAATGATTGGTATGGGTTATCACCAATTCAAGCAGCCGCGTACAGTATAGATCAACATAATCAGGCGGGTGCTTGGAATCAAGCGATGTTGCAAAATGGGGCAAGACCAAGTGGTGCAATAGTTGTGAAATCAGCGAAGGACGGGAGTGGTGGCAATTTAAGTCAAGAGCAGTACCAACGCTTAAAAGCGCAGATAAATGACCATTATTCAGGTCCTGTCAATGCTGGAAGACCGATATTGCTTGAAGGAGGCTTGGAGTGGAAGGAGATGAGCTTATCGCCAAGGGATATGGATTTTATTGAGTCCAAACACAGTTCAGCTCGTGATATTCCCCTAGCTTTTGGCGTTCCGCCGCAGTTGCTTGGCATACCAGGTGATAACACTTATAGCAATTTAGTCGAAGCACGCTTATCCCTCTGGGAACAGACGGTTTTACCAACCATACGCGTCAAGTTAAGAAGCAAGGGTAAGAAAATTCAATGAACTTAAGGTGGATACTCTAGTTTTTCTATATCTATCTTTCACAGAAAATTGTGACCAGTCTGTGGTAAGTTTTTTCAGGAAAATTCTCAAATTATTAATTTTACTGCTTAACGCTAAAAACAACTCCCTAATCCTTCTTTTTAATTCAATGAATGCCTTTGTTAAACTCAGCTCTGTATTCTCTTTCAGTTTTATACAACCAACTATTCCATGAAATATAAGAATTGCGCACAATTTAGCGTATAGTTCACATAATACTCTGTATGGTTTTCCTTTAAGTTCGTCAAGCCTGATGTGACTCTTATACAATTTAAATAATAATTCAATCTGCCATCTTACCCTGTAAACTGTTAATACTTGTTCAGCGCTGATTTTACTCTCTGGAACGTTAGTTATGAATATCGACCAATCCAGCAATTTTTGATTCTTTTGAGAAGATGTATATCCATGTGATTTTGCTAACTTATTAGCCCTTCTTCTTCTAATTATAGACTGTTCTTCAGTTAATTTTTGACATATAATTCTCACTTTAATTTTTACTTCTTTTCCTAATAGCACTTCCATCTCTAGAAGGGATTGACCTTCTAAACATTCCAACAACTCTATTTTTTGATTTGTTTCTATATCATATATATTGGTATCAGACTTATAACGACTAACAAAATATGCACCTGCTTCATCAATCTGTTTAAAAGAACTAGGCACAAAGTAGCCCAAATCAAATATTAGCAAATCATTGGCTGATAAACCGTTCAGATAATCCCTATAACCTTGATCCGACCTTATTCCTTCTATTAAATTTAACTTATCTAGCGCTTGGTTCAGGTAATCAAAGACTAACTGCAGCTTTATTCCTGATTTGGTATTACTCTCACAATCTCTATAGCTACTCCCATATCCTTTGTACATATCTTCCATGCTACTGGGCAGGCTAATATAATCCAAACCCTGTTTTGTAGTTTCTATCGAGTCTTCATTTAGCAATTGGCACATTGTTTCTATGCTGCAATCACCAACTCCTATGTTACCAAAAACCATAGCTTTTATGAATGATGAGCCATTAAGTTTTCTCTTTCTTTTTATAAAACCTACTGCAATTGATATTTCGTCTGCTTTTTCATTAAAGAATTCATTGAGGTCTTTTGATAAGCAAGCTATTCTGTCCATTGTAAGTTCTCTCATTCACATATCCAAGAGAACTTATACCTTATTCTTTTCCTTCACTCTATCAATTTTACTTACACTTTTCCTTAACTTGACGCGTATGATTATGTGAACTATACGCTAAATTGTGCGCAATTCTTATATTTCATGGAATAGTTGGTTGTATAAAACTGAAAGAGAATACAGAGCTGAGTTTAACAAAGGCATTCATTGAATTAAAAAGAAGGATTAGGGAGTTGTTTTTAGCGTTAAGCAGTAAAATTAATAATTTGAGAATTTTCCTGAAAAAACTTACCACAGACTGGTCACAATTTTCTGTGAAAGATAGATATAGAAAAACTAGAGTATCCACCTTAAGTTCATTGAATTTTCTTACCCTTGCTTCTTAACTTGACCCGTATGGCCACGCAACACTCACACATATGGACTTCATTGAACGCGGAGGCATATTGAATATTATTCGTCTTACTTCACCAACGCTCGCTGCTTCCAGCATGTCTGCTATGACTTTTATGTACTGATAATCATTATACTCACATCCCGGCACCACCGTTTGAAAGCACAGTTCAATGAATTTTAAAAAGTTCATGTTAGACCTCCTATAGTATCACCCAAATAACCCCTATGGTGTCATCCAAGTAGCCGACACTGGTTCCTTTATGACGGCGTCATGCAAGTAGCTGACACTGGAATCCAGTTTTTATTATACAGCTGCTCAATGTGCTCATTACAGTGAAGTTTCCAGTGTCTGGGCACTGGGATGACATCCTTTGGTTTTTTATATGGTTATGCAAGAAATCTAGTGTAGATTTTTATTTATTTTATAAGATTGAAGTGTTACAGTAGCGAGCTTATAACACTACTGTTTTGTAAATTTAGTGAATAAAATTACTTCTTCAACTTTATCGAAGTAAAGAATTGATTTCCATTGCGGTAAATGAGCAACATTATTGAATCTTTACCGTTTTTCTTTACTGCTGAATCAACTTGTTTTTGAAAATCATTAGTATTTTCTATATCGGTTCCATCTAATTGGATAATAATGTCTCCTTTTTTAATACCACGCAGCGTGGCATTACTGTTACTATCTACATTGGTAACTATCACACCTTTTGTAGGATTACTTTCTTTTGATTCTTTTGGCAGGTTTGAAACAGTTAAACCAGTTATGTAATCGGATGTTGATTTATTTTCTTCTTGATTATTACCTTGACCATCATTTGCAGATTCTTCAATCACAACCTTAATATTGACCTCTTTGCTCTTTCTAAGTAACTTAATTTGTACTTTTTTTCCAGGTTCAGTTCTTGAAACCATTTGAGGCAGTTGTGTCATTCTATCAATTTTTTTATCATCAAATTCTAATAATATGTCACCCACATTAATTCCACCTTTTTCTGCAGGGCTATCCTTTACTATACTTGCAACCAATGCACCTTTTGTATCTTTTAAACCCAAGGACTTAGCGAATTCTTTCGTTATAGGCTGAACTTGCACACCAAGCCAACCATGTTTTATTTTTTTGCCACTTTTTAATGTGTCAATAATTGACATAGCTGAATTAGATGGTATAGCAAAGCCTATACCCACATTGCCGCCAGACTCAGATGGGGAATAGATAGCAGTGTTAATGCCTATAACTTTTCCATTTAAATCAAATAATGGCCCTCCAGAATTGCCTCTATTAATTGCAGCATCAGTTTGAATAAATTCATTCATAGTACCAATACTAATGTCTCTAGACCTTGCAGATATAATTCCCTTGCTAACAGAACCACCCAAACCAAATGGGTTACCTATTGCCATAACTGTATCACCAGCCCTTGCTGTATCAGAATTACCGAATTCAACAAAAGGAAGATCTTTATCAGAATGAATCTTAAGCACAGCAAGATCAGTTCTTGCGTCATAGCCTAAAACTTCTGCCTTAAAATGAGTATTATCATTCATAGTAACTGTGATATCTTTGGCATCTTTGATAACATGATAATTAGTAACTATAATTCCATTTTTATCTATAATAAATCCAGAACCAAGCAACACCACCTCTCTGTTAACACTAGGGCCTCTATCCATAAAAAACTGATCAAAGTGCTCAAAAAACTCTCTAAAATCATCAAAGAAATTATTTCTTGGCATAAAAGGGGTTTTAGTTCTATTATTACTTTCTTGTTTGATTATTTGTTCGCTTGAAATATTTACAACCGCAGGAATGAGTTCTTCCACTAAATCAGCACGGTTGAATGCAGGAGTGCTAACCTCTTTTGCGCTCCAGTCGAACACATTAGCGTATGAAGAGAATGAAATCAAAAAACATGCAAATATAGATAAAACCTTACTTCTCATAGACTATTTCCACCCCTTATTTAAAATATCTAAAAAATTATTATTTGGTGAAAGTACAAATTTAGTATTATTTTCGGCAAATGATTTACTGTAAGCGCTCATAGAGCGATAAAAGTTAAAGAACTCTTCATCAACCTTAAATGCCTCATTATAAATTCTAGTTGCTTCAGCATAACCACGGCCCCTTATTTCATACGATTCTTTTACTGCACTGGAGATAATTTCCCTTTTTAATTTATCAGCTTTTGATCTAACTTCCTGCCCAGCTTGCTCTCCTTCTGCTCTAATTTCTTTTGCTTCTTTTTCCCTTTCAGTTTGCATACGGCGAAATATTGCAGAACTATTTTCTTCTGGTAAATCTGCTCTCTTAATTCTTACATCTATTATTTCTATGCCAAATTTTTCAGCTTCAGAATAAACTCCACGCTGAATCAATTGCATAACCTCTGATCTTTTTTCGTTCAACAAGCTAATCAACGAAAATCTGCCTATATTTTCTCTTATGTGTGCTTCTATAACCGGATATAATCTTCTAACCAGCCCTGATTCATTCCTCACAGCCTGGTAAAAAGTAACAGGATTTGTTATTTTATATTTTGCATATGCATCTACTATAATACGTTTTTGATCCGCTGTTATCACTTCCCTTGGGGTCTTATCAGGACTTAAATCTAAAACTCTTTTATCAAGAAACTCTACACTATTTATGAATGGTAACTTAAAATATAAGCCACTTTCCCTAACATCTCTTACAACTTTACCGAGTTGTATAACTATCGCTTGCTTTGTTTCTTGCACAACAAATATTGAATTAAATAAAACAATCAATAAAACAACAAATACAGAAACAAAAACAATTTTAATATTACTACTCATGGTTATTTTCCTAAATTTGTAAGAGGTAAATAAGAAAACATACCTTTCAGATCATCAGTTACAACAACTTTATCTACCTTACTGAAAATATTTTCCATAGTTTCAAGATAAATACGATTCTTAACGAGAGAAGGATTCTGTCTATATTCCTCATAAAGAGATAAAAAGCGATTTGCATTACCTTTTGCTTCATTTATTACTTCATTCTCATATGCCTCTGCATCTAATTTTATCTTTATCGCTTCACCCTTTGCTCGAGGTATAATGTCGTTATTATAAGCATATGCTTCGTTTATAGTACGCTCTTTGTCTGCACGAGCACTTTGTACATCTCTAAACGAACTGATTACTTTTTCTGGTGGATCAATTTTTTTCATTTGAACAGATAAAATCTCTATGCCCATTTGGTATCCATCGAGAATCTGCTGCAATAGAATTCTAGTATCTCTAGAAATTTCTGGTCTGCCTTGACCAAGTGCAAAAGAGATCGTGTTTTTACCTATTATTTCTCTCATGGCACTTTCAGCAGCATTTTTAACACTGAAACCGGGTTTGTAATCCCGCACTTTGAATAAATAGTCCTTAGCATCTCTAACGCGCCACTGAACCTCGAAGTTAACGTTGACTATATTTTCATCTCCAGTTAGCATCACACCTTCACCGCGATCTGTATCTCGCCCATAAGAACTACTTACCCCAATTTCTTCACGATTTACTTCCTTAACGTTCACTTTAAAAACCTTGCCAATAGGGTAGGGGAAGTGATAACGCAAACCAGGTGTTTCTGTATTAGAATATTTACCAAAGGTAAGTTCTATACTTTCTTCACTAGGATGGACAATATAAAAGCCAGTGCAAGCATAGAACAGCAAAATAATGAAAATGATGAAATAAGGTTTTTTGCCCCTGTTTCTGGTTAATCCATTAAGAAAGAACCTTATATCAGATACAGCTTTATTTAAAATATCTTCATTATTAGGAGTTTTGTTCCCTACCGGTTTCTTTCCCAGATTCCAAGGATTATTATCATCAAACATAATGATTGATTCTATAATTAATACGCTAATATTACTTCTTTAATAAGAAAATGCAAACATAAATTGCTATTTTATTTACAAATTAATCATCAGGATGGAAAACATGATCGTACACTTCCTTTTCTCTATGTAGTATGGTTGACTCTATGGAATTTTCTGGCTTTTTTTTGAATTCTTTGTTGTCACTCTTTAAGTGCACTACGTCTTCGTGAAAACCACTATAGTTTTTTAATAATAAAATTGCTAAAATTACAGCAGCTAGTAAGATAAACACTCTTTTTCTATGCCTCATACGATTCTAGCGTTATTGCCTCTCTCATTCTAGCGCCTTCTTTCTGTCATCTCAGTGTTACACATACATCTGTACGAGCATTATGACTCGAGCCTAGTAGGAGGGTGTCATCCCAGTGCCTAGACACTGGGATCCAGAAAACTTAACTTTACGTCAGGTAGTTGTATAGTAATAAAAACTGGATTCCAGTGTCTAGGCACTGGAATGACATCGTTTACTCTGTAACATCGTGTCATATTACAATGTTCGTACATTTGTGTGTCAACGACTTGCCTGCTGGTGACAGCATCCATACAGTTTAATTTTCCACGTCACCGAAAAACACGTCAAGCGAAATTATTTGAAGACAAATAAATACTGGCAATCAATTTAACACTAACTTAAGAATCAAGGAATACAATTATAATATATTTAATTAATAGTGAGGTTTAAAATGTCACCTAATGAAAAAAATTCAAATTCTGTTGGAACTCAACAAAACCAACCAGAAGATAGTTTTGATTTGAATAAAACGATGCAAGATCTACCAAATTCAGATATTGCTAATGATCCCAAGAAGCTAAAAGAAAGAATTACTGACCTGTTAAAAGGGGATACAGAATTCTCTAAGATGAAACAAGGAGATAAGATTCTTGTAGTAAGTGCAGCAAGTGGATTATTTACGGCAGTACTACCACTTTTGGCAGTTGGTGCAACACTTGCTATACCAGGTGCTATAGTTGGTCTTGCTTTATATTTCGCTGTAAAAGTCGCTGTAAACACAGTTCAATCTGGATATAAAGGGCTCAAATGGTCAGCAGAAAAAACAGTTGATGGGGCGAAATATACTGCCGAAAAAGTTAGAGATGGTGCTGTGCATGTTAGGGACTCAGTAAAAGAGGCTGTGAGTTCTGTGGGACAAGCAACAAGAGAGGGAACTAGTTCTGCATTAAGAGCAATGGGGGATGGCGTTCAAAAATTTGGGAGAAAGATGAGTAATAGTGGTGTGAGCATGTCTAGTTTAGACGGTATCCCATATTCAATAGGTAACGAAGGTCAAACTGTTGTTTTGAAAACAGAAGAAAAAACAAGGAATTTCAATAGTGTAAAGGAGATGTTTATTAAGGAAGTTCTTGAAGACAAAGCCGTGAATAGCTCTGCTTTAACTAAGGAAATATTTTCTAAGCTGGGAGAAAAAATATTAGAGAAAGCTTGTTCTGTTGATGGTCAACAAAGTGCCAAAAAGGACCAGTTGATTAATCAGTTGAGACAGCAAGCAGATTTTGTCAATAAATTAGACGCTAAGAAGTTGCAAAATTTGTTATCTAAAGATAATAACAGTCTTTATGAAATTTTCTCTGACCATCACGATGAAATTAAGAAGATTATTGGAGAATGCAAGGAAGAGCATAAACTTTCTAACTCTATAGAGAACCTTAATAAAGTAGCAAGAAAGTGTGGTACCAGAAAAGGTTCAATGCAATCTATTGAAAACAGCTTGTCAAGAAGCAATTCACTAAATTCTATAGGAACTGAAAGTACTGCTATTGTCTCTGATTCAGATTCTCAGAACTTTGCAACAGTCCGTAGAAGCAATTCATCTAATAGCTTAAATGCTTCTCCTAAGCTTATTCCAGTTGCTCCACCAGAACTACCTAGAAGCGCCTCATTGACTAACTTAAATGGGCAAAGTTCTTTCAGTGAAGATGTTCTCAGTGATTCTACCGTGAAGCAAAACCTGAATAGCTTGAGTAACAGAACTCTCACTCGCAGTAATTCTTTTGATAGTGCAGTAGGTTCATCTGGTTCTTCTACGTCAAAAAGACAACCAGTAGTTGAAAGGTTAAAAAATTCTTGGAAACAGAAGGAAGAACAAAATCCTCCTATTTCTACACCAGAGGTGCCTAGAAGCCTTTCTATTGATAGTGCAATAGGTTCATCTGGTTCTTCTACGCCAGAAGGACAAGGGCCTTCTGTAAAAGAATTGTTAGAACAATTCGATCCGTTGTATAAACCAAGTTCATTAAAGGATGATGTTAGTGTTACAGATGGCATAGAATTAAAAAGGTAATAAACAAAACCACTCACCTTCTCTAAAAGGATGTTACTCAATGAGTAATATCCTTTTTTGTTTTTGACTATAGTCGACTTAAATTTACAATTAGACTTTTTACATTATCCTCTATCATCCCAGCACCCTTTTTTTGTCATCCCAGTGCGTGACACTGGGATCTAAGTTTTTATGCAAAATTATTATATTTATATACTTGCAAATAGGTGCAATTTGGAATGATTTATATTGTGAAATTAAGAAATGAGATCCCAGTGTCTGGGCACTGGAATGACATGGTGAGGCGTCATCCTGCTGCTCCTTTCTTGCCATCCCAGTGCTTGACACTGGGATCCAGGAAAGTTTGCTTGTTTACAAGCAAACTAGCATAGAAAGTGGTTACAACGTTTTCGATGAGATTATATGGAAAACTGGATTCCAGTGTCAAGCACTGGAATGACATCACAGGGGCACTGGGATGATACCTTTACGTTTGAGGCAAACTAGCTATAACACTTAACATACTACCTTTGCAAACAAATGTTCATACAGTACGCGCTGGCGTTATTTTCTCTTGATGAATAAATCTCGGTAGAGTATAGTAGCAATGCGTTTATATAGATTCTAATGAATAATTTAGTTTTGATTTATACAACTTTTTCAAGTTTTGAAGAGGCTAAAGCTGTTTCTGAGGAATTGTTAAACGAGAAATTAATTGTATGTGTAAATATATTTCCTGAAGTGAATTCTCTGTATTTATGGAAGGGTGAAATTAACAGTAGTTGTGAAGTAGTAGCAATTATGAAAAGCAAAAATGATCAAGTTGAGAAAATTGTAGAAAAAATCGAAGCAATGCATTCTTATGATCAGCCAGCTATTGCTGTGATGCCCATAGAAAAAGCAAATAAATCTTTTACTAATTGGGCTAATAGTGTTATTGATGTAAGTAGTATTGGGGTGTAGCCAAGTGGTAAGGCAGCGGTTTTTGATACCGCCATGCGAAGGTTCGAATCCTTCCACCCCAGCCATATTGAAGTGGGTGTGAAATGATATCACTTTTCTATAGATTAAAGTTATTTAATTATATACTAGGCAGCTTGAAAGATATAGTTGTAAAGCTGTTTCTCTGCACAATGTATCTTTACGCGTTCAGCATTATGCTCATGTTTCTCAGCAATGGTTTTTGGTATGCTGTAGAATTTTGCTCTTTCAAAAATGCGTTTTACCGTTTGTTTCAATATTGCAAGTGGTATTATGAAAATAGGGAAGATCTCGGTTACGGAATTTCTATTCGAATATTAGTGGCGTTTCTTACTCCGCATTTTCTCTATAAGTTGTTCCTTAGCACAGGCTGGAAGTCCTTTTTAAAGGAAAAGATAATACAGATACTCAGGTTCATAATTGCAAGAAGAAAAAAGGGTAGTGAGTTCAGTAACAGTAGTAAACCAAGTGGCAGTAGTTATAGTGATAAGAATAATTACAGCAATAACAGTGGTAACAATGAGCCTCAAGCTCAAGATGCAAAGCGAAAAGTAAACATGATAAAGCAGCTATTAATCAAAGATATAGAGGCAACTATAGATAGGAGATTGAATTATATTTTTTTCGGTAAAAGGAGTAAACCTCATTAAGTATATAAAAAGGCTTTATCTAGTAAGGCTTTTTAAGGTTGGCTGTATTTTGTTTTTTACGTATACCGGATCACAGTCAGCCAATATACATGTGTGCACAAAATCTTGACTAAAGTCTGACAACCAAGAAATCGCCTTACGTTTCTCTACCAAGCTTTCTGTTTTTTTACAGTTACTTGCTGCATCAGTCAATAGACTTCTTTCAAAATTCATGTAGGGAGCTCAAAATTGTGAATTGCAGCAATCAAATTAAATCTTAAACCAAAACGTTTTCGTCGGTTTCTATACCTGTCCGAGATGATTTTAAACCTTTTCAATTACGTTTTCAACAATTGCCCTTTGGCTCATAAGTGCCCTGTTCTCTTTTTTTTGTTCTTTGCTTAACGGATTCTTTTTCGTTTTCCTGTGCGGTAATACAACATTTTTGTGTATCTTCTGCATTCCCCTGTAGCCGGCATCAGCTAAGATTTTAGTTTGCGGCAATACTGCTACCTTTGATTCTCTAAACATCCGTGTTTTCTACCATTCGAGAAAGATGTGCATATGACTTTTCTACTCTTCTTCTCTGTTACTATTTGTGTTTTTATAGTATGCCTTTTTTTCTTTCCAGAGTAGAAGGGCTTTTGCTTTTTTTTGGTCTCTCTACTGGCGTTTCAGTTCCGTCTATTACTAAAACTTCATATTCTACATCACTCTTTAATAGCTCTTTTTTTCCTGGTAATGCAAAATCTGGATGTTTTATTAATATGTCTTCTACCCATCTTATTATTTTAAAACTGTTACTTTCACTCATGCCATAGCTTTGCCCAATATGAAAATATGTACGATATTCTCTTATATATTCCAGTGCCATAAGTAGCCTGTCTTCTATGCAAAGTTTACTTTTTCTTCCACTTCTAGCTTTTTTTCTTTTATCCTCCACTTCTAGAATTTCTACCATTCGCTCAAATGTTGCTTTTTTTACCCCTGTTAAACGTCGAAACTTTTCTCCTTCTAACTTTTCTATTTCCTTATATTTCATGCTTTCAAATACTTCATCTTACACTCCCTCTAACAATTTTGAAAGAAGTCTACTTCTACAATCGCTGTTTGCCACAAAAAAAGGATCTCCAAGAACAAAGTTTTTGATGGTTTGGCAGAAATTAGTAAGAGCACATACGGTTGGCTTTTTGGCTTCAAACTGCACTTGGTAATTAATGAATTTCGAAGCTCTTACTCTAACTAAAGGTAACGTTGATGACAGAAAACCTTTGCCAATTCTTACTAAAAGACTGACCTGACTTTTGTTCGGAGATAAGGGCTATATAAAGAAAGAGCTCTTTGAGAAACTCTTCGATAGAGGCCTAAAACTCGTCACTAAAGTAAAAAAAGGCATGAAAAACGTACTCATTTCACTTAAAGAGAAGATTTTACTAAGGAAAAGATCGATTATTGAGACTGTTTTCGACTCCTTGAAAAACAAATTTGAGATTGAGCACACAAGACACAGATCGCCAACAAATTTCCTAATTCATGTTTTTTCTGTTCTGACTTCCTATTCCATGCAGTCGAAAAAGCCCTCTATTTCTATGCCTTTCTTTGCTGGCTAATCCATAGTTGGGGTTATTACTTCCTTTCTAAGATTTTCTATCTCCGCTTTGAGATTGGCATTTTCTGACTCTAACACCACAATCTTCTCTTGCAGCACTTCTATCATTAAAACCTCTCTATCTAGCTTATCTTCTCTATACCACTATACCATTTTTGTAAACTACTTTCTTATATCGTGAACGGTTACTAGAAAAGCTTTCGAACTACGCAAGGGTATCTTTTTGCCTTTACTATTTCTTTATTGTTTTAAGGCAACTGTCTGAGCTCCTCTGCCTTAGCATTATATCTCCACTTTCTGCAAGTTATTCCATTAAGTAGTAAAAATATTAGACTTGCCGCAAAACTAAGAAAAAAAAGACCAAAGATAGAGCAGATTGAACTTACAGTAAAAATAGAACAAAAAAACTCCAACAATAAATTATACAAACCTCATCAAGTTACTTTAACTTAAGAAAACATAAATCAAATTTTCTTGCTCAAAGACCTTGCTTTTTCTCCAACCTTACTCAAACGCACTCTAGCTTAATGCATAATTTTACCCATAAACAACCTTATCTTTGGTACTTTTATTAGTTACAAGTCATTTAGAAAACCCAGATGCTCTACGAAGCCCACCAATCAATATCAGATTCTGCTCTTGTCCTACAGCATTTAATATAGCGTATAACAAAACCATCGCATCTCCCCCAGTAATACGCTTGCATCTTCCACAAAATTCGTATTCACTTAACTGTCGATTTGCCTCCACCCTTTTTCGTTCAACTTGTCCTGCAGTGTTAGCAATCTTTACTTCTATTCCAATTGGATGAGTATCATCATTTTCTGCAGATCGTGATAACACTAGGTCTATTCTCTTTCCTCTCTCCAGCTGAAACTCAATAATTACCTTTTCAGGACTGTCACAACTTTGAAACACCCCACGCAACAAAGCCTGAAATTTACCTTCATTGTTCAAGAGTAGACGGTTTCCATTTAATAACGGAGACAACAAACGAGAAATCTCGTTAAATAAAACTTCATACCTAGCACTGTATTCACCATTCACATTACCATCATTACCAAAATTAGGCGCAGCACTCATCAATTCATCTGCAAATTGATGTAAGTTCCTAACGTTACCCATTTGTTCTGAGAACCTACCCTCAAAATAACCTTCTCTATGAGAACGTGAGTAAGCACGTAGTGATTTAAACTTCCTTGCAGAAACCACTTGTAGATGATTCTGAGCATCCACCTTACAAAGCACCTTACGTACCTTAGCATCATCTGTGGCTTGAGGTAGTAACGATAGGTCCAATGCCTTATCTGGAAAAGTCTGCCACTTCAAATGACGAAAAATGTGAAGTACAACAAAACCAATACTTGATACAAATAGAGCTAGAGTTAACGTATGCCTTACAATTTCTGCTGCATTTCCCCTACCACCTATACGTCTCATTCTCTCTCTTTGAGAGCAGTTAAATAGATACTTGTCAACCGTTACTACCCTTCGTCTACCAGCTACTCTTAAAAGATCGGCTGTGGACAAAACATTTCCCAAGAAAAACGATGACATACAGGAAAAAGTGTCACAATGAGGTGATTGAGTGAACTCTGATTCTATGGGTTGTGAAAAACGTTTTACACTCCCAATAACTTCATTTCCATGAGGATGTAGTAACCCCGGTATTAAGGAAAGACCACCTTCTGAAAAGGGCTGCACAGAAGTTCGGAGACCTGCACCTCCACGCAATTGAAAATTTAACGCTACACAAACAGCACTTGGTGATGAGGTATGAATAGGCAAAGACGACACAGAACAACTTTTAGCATAATCTTTAGCTTGTTCTAACCCTTCCTCATCACCAACCTTCAACTCAATTATAACTGGAACTTAATCATTTGCCTGATCAACATCACGAACAAGCAAAACAACATCTGCATAACCTTTTCCTATGAGTAGCTCTGGGTAGACACCAGCCACAGACCGGTATCTAAAATTTACTAAAAAACCACACAGAAAACCGTGGTAATCAGACTCTGCACCGAACACTAAGCTACCTTCATGTTCATCATGTATATCAACAATGTATTGCAAAATCCTTTTAACATTAGTACGCACTTCTCCTGCGTTATCATTTGCCAACTCATTCATCAGGTCTAACAATTCACCTGGTGCTCTGATTGGGTTAATTTCGTGAAAAACTGGTGCTTCATATTCATCACGTTGAGGGAAACTGTGTCCTTCATCAAAATGCCTACATTCCTCTCCAAATCGAAATATTTTATGCTCTTCCCAGTCCAGATCCTCACCTTCCTGTAATTCTTGTGGAAGATTTTCTTCTACCTGCTGCTTCTCTTCTGCACTAAACCTTGACCCAGGGCTGTTCTCATTATCAGCAATAGTATAATACCTTACTATTCTTCTATCTTCTTCATTAGTAAGAACTGCAACTTTCAGATTTCCACAACCGTCAAAACGAAAATAAATTCTTTCATCATTTGGATCTGCAATACTAAAATCATGTGCAGTAGCAAACATGCCAAAGAAGAATGCAGGAAAAAAGCCGTGCTTATTGGCAGAATGCAAAAAAGATGGACAATTGTTTAAAAAATCCCCAAACTTCCTACTGAATTCAGTACAATTTCCATTTAATAAATCTCTAACTAATTCATGATCTTCACCATTACCATGCATAAACACTCCTATTTGTTAACAACTGCAGCAGGAGAAATACTAGCACTAGTACCCACTAACGTAGATTGAGGACCTTCAGAACTAGCAGAGGATAAACTTAAGCTTTTTGCCGATTTGCACAACTCTTCTATTAAATTAGAGGAGCTAGCTGCAACTATCATCTTAGAATCCCTTGTTTTGTCTAAACTATTTGCTATCCTCTCTTTTAATGATTTAAAGCTTTTGTCTGAACAACAATCTTTAGCAAACTTTAAAATATCTGAGACCAAATCAATTTTTTCACCATCTCCAGAACTTCTAGTATCCTTGCAACACTCCCAATCTACAATCAAATTTACAATTGCATTTTCCATTGCAACAAAAGCAATCCTATCTTTAAAAGGATCGACAACATTTATTTTATTTTGGTTAAATACACTAGATTCCCAAAGACTGCTAATAGCTGAGCTTGCTTCATTCCTGTTATCCAAGTCATAATCTTTAGAAACTACAACAAATGAAAGCGATGAGAGAAGATGTGCATATCCTCTAGGTGAAAGCATTTTCTCTACTTCAGATCTTGAACATCCCTCGCTCAAGTACTGGATAACATACTTAGTTGTGTAAAGAAAACCGTGCTCTACTAAGCAACTAAGAGGACGATAGATCACACCCCTATCTTTCTTATTCGGTAGCCCGAGTAGTGACTTATGATCTACTTTTGCGCTTATGACTTTACCTAGAAGGGAATTTAAGGTAGAAGCAAGTTTATAGCTAGATTGCAATGGAGATAATTTTGCAATAGCAGAAACTAGCAATTTTTCTCGCCCTTCTTTCACTAATTTTTCTTCAGAACACAGACGATTATAGAAGTGTTCCACTCCCTTACTCCACTTGAAATCTACAGCCTTATTAAATCCATCTTCTGCTTCTATATTTTCTTTGAGGTTGCGTGATTTTTCATCAATCCAGAAACTGAATACACGGTTATCCTTTTCCACAAAGCGCAACAATTCAACTCTTGCAAGTTCATCGTTGGCAGCCAATTCCTGATTTACCTTACTCGCACCTTTATGACATAAATCAAGCTTAAAAGACTCCAACATCTTGTTGAATAATTGCCCAATTTCACTCTTCACACATTCAATACATGCTATTTCATAGATAGCAAAAGGATCCAATATATCTAACCTGGCCAACTCTTTCACCAATCTAGCAGGATTTAACTCTATACCTGACCAACAAGATTCATCACGAAACGCATTACATAAGAGGTCCGATTGCTCAACGGTTAGACCCTCTACTGTTACAGGGTGAGCCTTGACCCATTCCTCAATAGCTGAAGTTCTATCACCTTTAACAACATCCTTCAGCTTACTTATTACTTTGCTAGAGATAATCTCTTTATCTTCTTCAGAATCAGAACTGAGACGAGATCTTTTGCTTGGGCCTGCATTACCCTTCAAATCTTCCGTTCCACGTTTAGTTTTACTTTTTGGCATCTAATTACCTCAAAATCAAATATTCAATGAAGGTATTATACAAGCATTAGAATAATATACAAATCGAAAAATTAGTGTGCACCTAAATTTAAGCAGTAAGTATAGACCTGCTGCAAAAGAGGAGATATAAAGAGAGATGTAGCAAGAGGGAAGATGAGCTTAAATTATCAAATCAACGTTATTCTACTTTACCTCACTAGCATTTTCCTTACCTTGAGCCTTACTATTACTCACAAATATAAACGTTCGTTACATAGCTCTTAATATGTCTACAGAGACGAAATTTCCCGAATTACTTATAATTAACCCTCACGATCACATTCTGGGGCCATACATCAGAAAACTTTTATATTATTAGTTTTGTAGTAAAATTATATGAGTACATCGTATCTATTAAATCAGAAGCTTTATGGATTACAGACTAAGAGCTTATTTGTTTGGGGTTATCTGGTTTATACTTAGCTTACTTAGTAGTGTAGCTAATGATACTATATCAAAATATCTAAGTTTACATCTTCAGAGTTTTGAAATAATTTTTTTCCGCTTTCTGTTTACCACTATTACCCTTGTACCTTTTATGTTTTACTATGGAATAGAAGCTTTTAAAACAAGTCAAATATCTATTCAAATAACTAGAGGTGCATTACTGTTTTGTGGAATGGTCTTATGGACCTATGGATTGAGTACTTTCCCCATAGTAACTGCAACGATTATAAGTTTTTCTATACCATTATTTGTTATACTTCTTGCAATACCTTTACTAAACGAAAATATAATTTGGCAAAGATGGATAGTAACTATTATTGGTTTTATTGGTATTGCTATTACTACCAAAGCTCATAGTGAAGACTTTAATCCTAAAATTCTTATTTTTATTGTATCTGCATTGATCTTTGCTATATTAGACATACTTAATAAGAAACTTGTAATAAAAGAGTCAGTAATAAGTATGTTATTTTATTCAGCTCTAATGACAACTATTTTTTCTACTCCACCTTTGTTATTTTGTTGGCATGTGCCTTCCTTGTTGGAATTAGTATTACTGCTGATTTTGGGAATTAATTCAAATCTAATTTTGCTCTTTATGTTAAAAGCTTTTACTCTTACTGATGCTACTGCACTTGCACCTTATAGATACATAGAGCTAATAATTTCTACAATAGTAACATACATTATATTTAATGAATTACCTGATAAAAGTGCTTTATATGGTACTTTGATATTAATACCATCAACCTTATTTATAGCTTATTCGGAAGGTAAGGCAATTAAGAAAAATAATGTAACAACAAAAGTTTATAATTGTTAATGGTATTTATTTTAGATGCTAAGCTATATTTTTAAGGTGATAATAAAATGCACATAACTATTATAGGAGTAGGGTATGTAGGCTTAGTATCTGGTACAATGTTATCGGAGCAGGGCCATAAAGTTGATTGCATTGACATAAATACTGAGAAGATTGAACTTTTGAAATCAGGGAAAATTCCTCTATATGAACCTGGATTAGCAGATTATTTAGAGAATAATATAAAGTCACAAAGGATAAGATTTTTTGATTCGTATTCTCAAATAAATCCCAATACAGAAGTAGTATTTGTAACTGTAGATACTCCATCAGACTCCCTAGGAAATGCAAATTTAAAGAATGTATATAATGCAGTAAGTGAAGTTTCTGAGAGAGTTAATCAAGATTGCTTAATAGTGGTAAAGTCAACTGTTCCTCCTGGTACTGCAGAAAATATACATAATTATTTATCTAATAAGGGCTATAACTTTGATTTGGGGGTTAATCCAGAGTTTCTCAAGCAAGGCTCTGCAGTATCAGATTTTTTATACCCAGATAGGATAATAATAGGAGTAAAAACTAAGCTAGCTAGGGCAAAACTAGAAGTTATATATAGATCATTTATAGATAAGAATATTCCGTTAATAGTCACTGATACAGTTACTGCTGAAATGATTAAATATGCTTCTAATGCTTTTCTAGCAACAAAGGTTGCTTTTATCAATGAGATGGCAGGTTTATGTGAGCTATTAGGAGCAGACATTGACCTTTTAGCTAACAGTATGGGAATGGATCATAGAATAGGTAAGGAATTTCTCAAAGCTGGTCCAGGATTTGGAGGATCATGTTTTCCTAAAGATTTGTCAGCTTTAATAAGGCTTGCTGAAGATCACAATGTCAAGCTACAAATTTTAAATTCAGTTAAGGAATCTAACTATAATCATATAACAAACATTGCTAAAAAGGTAGAATATGTATTGAATGGAATCCAAAATAAAAAAATAGCGATATGGGGGCTAACTTTTAAGTCTGGTACTGATGATGTAAGAAATAGCCCAGCTATAGATATTGCAAAATTGTTAGTGAATAACAAGGCTAAAATTACTGCATATGACCCAATGGGGATGGATAATGCTATGCAAGTTCTAAAGGATATAGAGTACGCGGACAATGCTATAGGGGCTGCAAGGGACGCGGAAGCCTTGTTATTGTTAACGGAGTGGAAAGAATTTAAAAATCAAGATTTTGCAAGTTTAAAGAGTATTATGGCTGCACCTAATATTTTTGATTTCCGTAATTTATTAGATAGCGAGCTATTGCTAAGATATGGTTACCATGTTTATTCTTTGGGTAAAAAATCTATCTACAAAGTTTAACTGTTGAGAAATTTTTTTTACACCGCTTTACTTAGTTTTTTAAGATCTTTGCTTGATAGTATGGAAAAGCAAACGAGTGCAACAACAGAGCAAATGGAAAAAAATGAAAACATAATACTGTTACCAAAGTGCTTAACAAGTACTCCTAAAAACACGCATGAAAATATTGAACTTGCAATATACCCAAATAATCCTGTTAAGCTTACAATTGCACATACATTATTTTGTGGAGCAATTTCTACAGCTATAACACCTGTCAGTACTTGCACTCCAAATATAAAGAATCCTGATAAGATTGCGCCAAGGTTCATAAGAATTATATTTTGACCAAAGTTCATTTCAATAAAAGTGAGTGCTATACCCAACATATAAAGTGATGCCAGCAAGCTTCTATTTTGAAAGAAGTACATATCACTAATTCTTCCTGTGATTAGAGTTCCAAGGATTCCACCTAAATCATATACGCCTGTTATTAGTGAGGATTTTACAAGAGAAATTTGTAATTTATCCTTTAAAATTATAGGAAACCAAAAGAAGATTCCCATTTTTATAATATAAGCACAAAAAGTAGCACAACATAGAAACCATATAGAACTTTTCACTTTGATACCTATCTGAGATTTCTGCACCTTATAGTAGGTAGTAAAGTTGGCACTTTCTTTGTAATATGCTTTTAATGTTATATAAATTCCAAAAAGTAAGCATAAGAGACCAGAGTACAAAAATGCACTTTTTGCATCATAAATTTTAATTATGCTTGGTAACATAATCAAAGTAACACAAGAACCAAGTTGCTGAGATGCGCTCATAACTCCCCATGATGATGCAATTGAAGAGATGCTAGAGTTTGTAACCATAAACTTGGTAATAGCTGGCCAACCTAACCCTTGTGTCCAAGCTAATAATATTAATGTTAACAGTAATAAAGTTAGATTATTATATGATGAAGTTATACCAATGGTTAATAATCCAGTTGCAATATTGCATAGCCCAAACATAAATAATGGATTATTTTTGGAGTCCATGATTATTCCATTAACAAATTTTGATACTCCATAAAAAAAAGAAAAGCAGGCAAAAAAATAGCTTAATTTTACATGGTCAGTATCTATTAATAGTGGTAGAGCAATTGGTATACTTTGTCTTGATAAATAAAGCAGCATATATCCACAGAAGAATAGTAAATATTGAAAGAAGACAAAGTTCACACCTATTCCCAAACAGCTCTATGCGGATGCTACCATAATACTATATTGGTATAATATTGTTTGACAAGAAGTTTGCAAACAATTAGTGCAGAAAATTACTTACTTAGTATCTTTCTTATAGCAGATACAGTAGTATTAATATCTTCATAGCTTATATCTCTATGTGTTATAGCTCTGATTTTACCTTTGATGTTAGCCATTCTAATTCCATAATTTGTAACTAGTACGTTTATTAATTCTTGAGTAGATATACAATTATTACGTAATGAGAAATACGCTATATTAGTTTTGTATAGGTTGATATCAATTATAACTTGATCTATGGAGTCTAGGCCTTCTATAAGGTGCTGCATTTTTTTATGATCTTCTTCTAAAGAATTTATATTATTATGTAAAGCATATAAACATGCAGCTGAAATAATGCCAGCTTGGTGCATACCTCCGCCAATTTGAAACTTATAGTACCAAGCTTTTTCAATAAACTCTTCACTTCCAAGCAATATTGCGCCCATTGGAGCACCTAATCCTTTACTAAAATCAATGAATACCGAATCAAAATAACTTGCATACTCCTTTGGAGATATTTTAGTATGAGCACAAGCGTTGAACAGTCTTGCTCCATCTAAATGAGTGAATACGTCATTCTCTTTGCAGAGACTTGAGATCTCTTGAATATATTCTAAAGGCCACACAGCTCCACCACCAAAATTAGTCGTTTGTTCGATAGAAACAAGTCCAACTCTCGGAATATTTCTTAAGCTAGGACGAGTAATAAACTCAACAATTTGTTCTCCAGTAAATATTCCTCTCGTACCTTTGATGGGCAAAGGAGTGGCATGTGCCTGGGCTGCGATCAAGCCAGATTGTACTATGAGCGGATGTGAAGTTTCATCAAGCAGCAAGTAATCACCAGGTCTTTGAATGTGTACTTTATAAGCAATTACATTGGACATCGTTCCTGAAATCAAAAAGATTCCTGCAGGTTTACCTAATATTTTACATGCGGTTGCCACTAATTCGTTCACAGTTGGATCTTCACATGCAGCTTCGTTTCCAACTTTTGCTTTAGCCATCGCTTCCCTCATTTTAGCTGAAGGGTCAGTGTTTGAATCGCTAAAGAAATCTATTTTTATTCTCATAATAAATTTAACACAACCTCCTTTATAATTTCAGCAGCTTTCATGATGTCTGTTTCCTTTGTGCCAAGATGGGTAACTGCTCTTATATGAGACTCGAGCCAAGGAAAAAGTAATAAACCATAAGCTTGGCACTTACTCAAGAAAACCTCATTAGTTACATTTAGTGCTTTTATACTAAAGCTTACTATATTAGTTTCTGGATAAGGTAGTACCAGTTTTATGTGTGGAATTTCCTTAATCTTGTCTGCAAACAGTTTGGCGAGTTTATTGTCTTCTTTAAGCCTAGAAATATTGTTCTGTAGTACATACTTTGCTGCATTAGCACAATACCCTATCTGATGATAACTACTACCTAGCCAAACCTGTAGCTTTTTAGCCCTTTCAATTATCTCTCTTTTACCCATAAGCATTGAACCAAAAGGAGCGCCAAGTCCTTTAGTAAAAGAAAAGCTCATTGTATCCACATATTTAGCATAATCTGCTAAAGCAATATTTGTTTCGATATGAGCATTAAATATTCTTGCACCGTCTAAATGAAGATTTACATTGTGAGCTTTTAAAAAGTGATATAACTCGACTTGCTTTTCAAAAGGATAAATTTTACCATTAAACCCATTTATACTATTTTCTATAGAAACAAGACTCACCTGAGCAAAAATTTTATACCTCAGCTTAGAATTAATAGCATATTCTACTTCATCAACATCTAAGATTCCGCTATTATTTCTAATACAATTAAATACGATATTATTTACTTTTGCATTGCCTGCGCTATCGAAAAAATTAACGTGATAATTATAATGAGTTATTAGTTCATCACCAGGACTTGTTTGACTGGCAATGGCTAATCTATTTGCAAGCATACCGCTGGTTACAAATAATGCTTCTTCTACTTTGAATAATTGTTTGCAATATTCTGATAAGTCATTACAGCTTTTGTCTTCACCATAAGCAAAATCTCCAACAGTTGCATTACTTATTGCATGTATAACGTTGGAGCTCTGCAGAGTTGTAGTGTCACTTCTCAGATCAATAATTTTTTCCATCTTATTTTTTGCCATTCAAACAACCAATTTGAGCATTCCAAAGTTCTTTATAAAGACCGTGTTTAGAAACTAGTTCAGCGTGTTTACCATCTTGGACAATTTTTCCTTTGTTAAATACTAGAATTCGGTCCATGTGTAAAAGTGTAGAAATACGGTGTGCTATAATAATCGTAGTTTTATTTTGCATCAGTTTAAATAAACTCATTTGAATTGTTTTTTCTGTTATAGAATCTAACTGACTAGTTGGTTCATCGAGAAATAGTATTGGAGCGTTTTTTAAAAATGCCCTTGCTATTATTATTCTTTGTCTTTCTCCTCCAGATAGCTTGATGCCTTTTTCTCCGACTGTAGTTCCATATTGATCTGGTAGAGTCATAATGAAATCGTGAATACCAGCCAGCTTTGCAGCTCTCATTATTTCTTCGATAGTAGATTGAAGTCTACCATATATGATGTTTGCTAAAATAGTATCATGAAATAACAATGGGTCTTGAGGTATTACAGATATTTGTTGCCTCAAAGAACTCTGTGTAACTTCTGATACTATTTGATTATCAATCTGTATATTACCTTTTTTAACATCAAATAGCCTTAGGATTAAGTTTATAAAAGTAGATTTACCACCTCCAGAATAACCAACTAGACCTACTTTTTCGCAAGGATTAATGGTAACTGAGAAATCTTGAAATAATGACTCCTGACCTTCATAAGAAAAAGAAACATTATTAAACGTTATTTTTCCACTTAATAAATTTAATTCTTTAGCATTTTTCTTATCTTGAATTTCTGGTACGGTAGTTAAGATTGGCAATGCATCTGAAACTTTGCCGAAATGAGTAGAAAATTGGGTAAGATTCCTAGTTAGATGGTTAAGAAACTCTATAATAGATATATTAATTCCAAGTACAAGAGCAATATCTCCTATTGCGATTTTGTTCAATTGATAATCATGAATTAAAAAATACAAGTTTACTGCTTGGAGTATATCAAATGAATAGCCATATATAAACCAAAGCCAAAAGTATGCCCATTGTAATTTTCTCTCTGCAATAGTTCTTTTCTTGCATATTTGAAAAAATTTGTGTCTCTCATGTGCTTGCTGAGTAAATAACCTTACTGATATAACATTTAAAATACTATCTGCTATACTAGCTATTACTTGTGAATTTTGTTTGGAGTAATTATCAGCTAATTCAGTAAGTACACGAAAGCTGAAAATCGAGACTAAAATAAAAATGCTTACCCAAGTGAATGTAGCAATCGCAAACTTTATGTTTACTAATGATAAGGTATAAATAGCTAAGACTAATGCTATACTGTAACCGAAAAAACAATCTATAAGCAATCTTATTAACTCTATCACACTATCCATTAAGCTACTGACCTTATGTACTAAACTTCCAGATAAATTTTTCTGATAATAGGAATGGTCTTGTTGGAGTAGCCTACAAAAAGATATATCAGCTATCTTTTGACGCATTAAGGTAAACATTTGAATGTCAACAAAATAGCCATAGAATCTAAAAGCAGTAGTGATAAGTAATGCCATACCAAGATAAGCGCTTACAGGTAATAAAAGATTCTCAATTACATTACCTTCCTGATATTTTACAGCTGTATCTAGAATATTTTTTACTAAATACTTTCTAAAAGACAAATCAACAGCTACCACCAGGGCAACTAAAGACATTATAAGTACATTAAGCTTGAATTTAGATACTATATTCAAGATGAACATCAATACACATTTGAAGCTATCAACTCTACTTCTGTTCATTTACAATGCTAGCTCCACTACGTTGACTTTTTTATTGAGAAATACAAGTAGTGAAAACCATAAATTTTTGTATATTTTTCCTGAGATGTCTCCAGCATCATGTAGTGCTGATGCTCGATTCAGAATAAGTAGCTTATATAAATCTCGCTTAGCCTCAGCAGTGTCGATCCCAGAAATATTTGTAGTTGTATCTGTAATAAAGGCTAACCAGCTCTTGATAAGTTCTTCCATGTTTTTTGCTTTTATACTTTCCTGGTAGCCAAATAATGACAAGCATTTTCTCAGTATAGATTCTGTTAACTCACCACAATTGAGTATACCAAAAACTGAAGGCTGAGGTTTTGGCACATAGGGAAGATCTTGATCTTTTATAATCCACCTTGTTACATAAGCAAATCTATCTTTAGCATCTGTATTCTTATCACTACCATGCCATAACCGTGAATCAAAAACTATCGCATCTCCTTCTGAAATAGGTAATGACTTAATTTTGTAATTTTCCCGATTATTTGAGTACTGATCAAAAAAATATGGGTACCAAAAATCAACTAAAGGCTGTATTTCCCATTTATGACTGTTTTCTATAATTTGCAGTGCACCTGAAGTTTCACTGACATTATTCAAAGCTAACCAAACAGAAAAGTGGTAAGGATCATTGAAACTATAGGAGATGTCTTGATGGAAGGGAACTGCATCTATTAAATCAGCAGTTTTACATATAACATTTGATTTTTTCTGCAGTATCTGACACTGAAGTGACTTTTCAAGGTAATTTTTAATAATTTTATCTAATGCTTGAGAGATAATTCTAGTTACTCGAGATGACGTGCCCCATCTGCCGGTACAGTTTAAGTAGTCAGAAGTTGAAACACTTAGTTCTTGGGATAGCTTTGATATCTTATTTGTTATATCACTTAAAGACTGAGTTATTAGCTCTAAAGGAACCAGATTTTTGATAATAAAAAAACCATTTTTTTGTAGTATTTCCATATGATTAACACCTGACATCAATGACTGATAAGTAATCTGTTAAAGGTACAACAGAAGAAATTTTGAATCCTTTTACTTGTTTGAGTATTTTTTCCCAATCGCTTAATGTTCTTAGTTTACCTCCTGTTTCAACCATTACATTAATATCTACAGAGCCTCCAGCTGGAGAGCGGTAATCTAAAATAGTTTCTATCAATAAAATACGAGATATTCCTTTGACCAAATTTAAATAAGACAATACTTTATCATCATCATAGTGCTGTAGAAAGCGGCAAAAGACACCTAATTCATAATTTGTAACTGATAGTTCTTCCTGAGTTATAAGTTTGACTTTTAAATTTTCTACTAACTGTCTTGGTACTTTATGTTCGTTATATAGTCCTATAGAACCTTTATTGTGTATATCAGAATAAGCAAGAAATAAAGAGTGTACACCAAATAGCAATATATTCTTAGCACCATCTATATTAATCCTAGAATTAAACTCTTTAGTATCAAACCTAGAATATCCTAGCAATGCTTGGTAAAATGCTATTTTCTTATCTTCTGATGCTTCTCTTTCCTTAAAAGATTCAAATGAAGAGATTGACTTCTGTTTTAGTATATCGGCAATCTTTAACCAATTCTTTTCAGCGGCAACTCTTGCCCACATTGTTGCTGCTTTTGGCAAAAATGGTATTTCCTTAAAACACTTACCTTTTGATGATAGTTGCCATAAGTCCTTGTCCTTATCGTAATCAATAAACCCTATTTCCCACAACGCCCTTAACAGCCTTTCCAGATTTGGTACGATAATGTTTAACTTTTTAGATAAAACTGGCATAGTTGCAGGTAAAATATTTAACAAATCAAGTTCAATAGCAACGCTTGTTAGGTAAGTTTTCCAAAAGGCTGAAAGTTCTGCAGAAATCCTATGCACTTGAGATTCTTTACCTAAATCAAAAATACTAAACTTTACATTTCCGGTAATATCGATTTGTCTTAACACACCTTCAAAAGTTTCAACTTTTGCCATCCCATTATAAAATGCTTCTACCATTTTAAATCTCTGCTGGTAAACAGGATCACCATTAATATCTATATGAAACCAACCATGTTGATCTTCTGCAATAGAATACCCTTTATGAAAAACATTAAGTTTTTTATACCATTTATTATGTACTAACTTTCCATGATGATTAATATGTGTAGCTTTACCATCCTTATAGACTACAGCGATACCATCCTTAAAATCTCCAACATAATCATATTCCTCCTGATAAATCCTGTTGCCATTTAAATTAATATGAAAACATTTATCATGTCTTCTAACTACACAAGCATCTTCCTGATAATTTCCAATCCATTGATAAGACTGTTTGTATACTCTACATCCAGATGAATCAATATGGTAACACCCTGTATCATCTTCTACAGCTGCTCTATTGAAGTAGAATCCAAAAGTTTTTAGAAATCTATGATGATAAACTGCTTCTCCTCTTACATTGATATGATAAGCACCTGTCTGATCATAAACCGGTGCAAGACCAGGCTCATGAAATTTACCAACCTTTATAAACCTATTTTCATACAAAGGATTTCCTAGTAATTCGTGAAAGCTCTCACACGGTGAAATTTTAATAGATCTAAGATTATCTTTGATTAATTGATCAAAGGTTTTCTCATGTTGCATGTTTTGCATAATTTATAATTTAAATAATTCTTTTGTAAGCTTAGATATTCACTACTCTGCCATATTTCCTCGAGTTTAACCTCATTAACATTACCAAAATTTCCTAATGTCTTACGGAGTTCATCTGGAGCACAGCAAGGACTAAACTTTCCTTCATTGTTTATCCATGCTTCTTTACCTAAAAATGGGCATTGACCACCTGGAGCCAAATCCTTAATACCTTCTTGAGAAAGAATTGTAAAATTTTCTAATTTTATCTTTTTACCATTTGGCAATAGCATATTATCTCTAAGCTCATATAACCTTCTTACCTCTGTATTCCATCTACTAATTGCTAATTCATCTCTTCTCATAGATAGATCCTTAATTTCCTCAAAATGTGCCCAAAGATGATGTCCTTTAACTCTATCTATGCCATTTTTTATGGCCATCTTAACTATGTCATAGAGTTCATGTAAATTACTTTCCAAAAATGTTAATTGTAAAGTAACGGTACACCTTTCACCTGTATCGCTAAAGTATTTATCTCTAACTTCAAGGAAAGTTTTTAAATTTTCTGTCACTACTTCCCATTTTGAACCTTTCATGATTTTTTCATGAGTTTCTTTAGTTGCCCCATTCCAGGAAATCTTAACATCAGATAAAATTGGTACCAATAGTTCAGCCCATTTTCTAGCTCCTTTAATGGGAAAAGAACCATTGGTTGTGAGGTTAAGCTTAAGGCCGAACTCATGGCACAAATTGATTATTTCATCAAAGCTTTTATACATTAAAGGCTCACCCATAGTAGAAGGAATGATTTCCCTTAAAGGTGTGCCAGCTGCCTCCTTAATTACTTTTCTGATAGTTTCTATCGACAGTATCTTAGGTTTTATTCCTTTGGCTTTCTTCTCTTCTTTAACTTTGCTGTATGGTGAAAAACATTCGCACATTATACAAGCAAGATTGCAGTAATCTGGATTAGTATCAAAAGTAATTCTCCAAGGACCAGGTTTCAAAGCTACTGATTTGCCTTTCTTTTCAATAGCATTGCGGTAAATCTTGTTAAGTTTCTCAATATGCTCACTCATAGAAGGTATATTTCCATTTTCAGTATAAGGATAGCCTTTTTGGGTAAGTTTATTGTATAACTCCTGATTTGTAGATAGGACTTGCATTTTTTCTGACAAACTACTTGCATCTCTGTGCTTAAATAATAGTCCATCTCTTACATATTCTGCCATACCACCATAATCGGCTGTTATAACTGGTATTCTAAGTTGCTGTGCTTCATGTATTACTAATGGTGAATTTTCACCCCAAATTGAAGGAACGACTATTGCATCAACTTTATTAAATACGTCAGTAACTATATTCTTATTATCATAACTTCCCATCCACTCTATTCTTTCTTTAACAACAGGTGAAAACTGATCGGCAATCGCTTTTAAAGCTTTAGTTTCTTCTCTTGCTTCTCCCCAAATTCTAAGTTTTGCTTTAGATGATAAGTGAGAAAAAGCCTTTAGTAATAGGTCAACACCTTTTTCGGGAGTATGAGTACCAATATAACCGAAAATAAACTCTTTTTCTTGTACTCTATTTCTATTCTTAAGACGATTGAGATCAAAACCATAATCAAGATAAGAAATTTTGTTTATCGGAACATTAAAATCCTGAGTAAATTTATCCATCAAGAATTTCGATGGGGAAATAAAGTAATCTATATAGTCTATTATTTTCCTTGTGTGCTTCATTCTAGTTGCAACCCATTGTTCCCAATAATTTATGTCTAAATTCAGGAATTCTTCATCTCCTGTAAAATATCCTTTGTAACATTGGATTGCACATTTTTGATCCTTTTGTCCATCACAAAGCTGTAACAAATCTTCAGAATTGCGTTGAATAAACCTTCCTCTTGGACACATTAACCAAAAGTCATGTAGCGTAAAAATTGTAGGTATATTTTCTTTAAAAGCAATTTCTGGTAAAGTAATTGATAGATGATTAAGATGACCAAAATGTATAAGATCTGGCTGAAAGTTATCTATTACTCTTTTAAATTGTATATCTACTTCTTCATTGATAAATTTGTAACGATATTTAGCTGTGGGTATATTAATTAAATGCAGTAAGATTCGAGAGTCACTACTATCTAGGACTGTAGTGTAATAAAAATCAGGTAAAAAGCTATTTTCATACCTAGTAAATACTTGTACCTCATTGTTATTTGCTAGTTCATGAGCAAGAGTTTGGCTATAAACCTCTGAACCAGCACTATAATAAGGAGGGTAACCATGAATAACTTTTAATATTTTCATATATTACCATATCTATATTGTTAGGATATTCTTGTGTATTGTTTTGTAGACTTTTTATAAATTTACTTAATCCTACTTCTAATGAATGTTTTGGAGACCAACCAAGTAGCTCTTTAGCTCTAGTAAAATCACCATGAAACTTAGTTACATCAAAATTTCTTGGAGGATAAAAATCAATTCTAGAATCACTTTTCGTGACTTTTAATATTGTTTTTCCTAAGTTTTCTAAAGTACATGGGCTATTAGTAGTAAGATGAATAGCAGGAAGAGAAGATTTTTCGCTTTGTAAATATTTAACAGTTAAGCATATACCCTCTATAACATCATCCAAATAGGTAAAATCAAAAACACATTCTTTACCTTCTATTTTAATTGGATCACCTCGTAATGCATTAATACAGAGTGCGGGAATTACTCTACTGTTATGATCTAGTAAACCACCGTATACATTTGAAAAGCGTAATATTGCTACATTAAAATCTTTTAAGCTTGTTATTTGTTCCTCAATAAATGCTTTACCTTTGGCATAATTATTTATTGGATTGATACTAGCAGATTCTGTAACCGGCAGTTTCTTCTGCTCTCCATAAACTTCCCTACTACTTGCATATATAAACCACGGTTTATTTGGAAGTGACTTACATAACTCTAAAAACTGCATTGTACCATCAACATTAATTTTTTGACACAGTTGAGGATAAAGTTCACCATGTATCACTCGAGAAATTGCAGCCAGATGAATAATTCCTGTACACTTAGCAAGTAGTGATACTACATCTTCTAAAAAAAAACTGAGTGGATTATCGCGAAACCTAATATCGCAGCTTATTACTTCATGGCCTTGGTTTTCTAACTTTTTCACCAAGGTCAACCCTATCAAACCTGCAGCACCTGTTATTAATATTGCCATGTATACCCTCTCACTACAACTAGGAAAATTTGTCGTACCAATTATCTTACAGGTAAGAATCAAAAGGTATTATAAAACCAGTATAACACAAATGTCAACTTAAATTAATGAATAAAAAAATGTAGTTATGAAAGAAAAGTTGGCTGCCTTCTTTTTTGAAAATAGTGTTCGGCTTTAATCAAATCCTCTTTATTATTTACTCCCATTGCTTCTCTTTCATCAGAAACTACATAACCTACACTCAAGTTATTGTTTGCTGCAATGGGTACTATATCATTAAGACAATATTCATTGGTCGAATTATTAAATTTTATTTCTTTTACTAAGGTAAAAAGATCTTTAGCATATGAAGCTATTATTCCAGAGTTTGCAAGAAGCATTTTATCTCCATTTTTTAGGATTTTTTGAACATTGCCGTAATTATCAATTACTAATCTTCCATATTGTTCATCTTGACTATTGAATCCAAGAAGAACTAAATTATTATACTTTAAACAATCAGTCATTTTCATAACTGTATCACTAGATATAAAGGGAGTGTCTCCATACTGTATTAAAACTACGTCTTGATCAGATAACTCCTCCAGATTTTCTAGAGCAATTTTAACTGCAGTGCCAGTGCCTGTAATATCTTCTTGAATTATTAGTTTTATATTGTATTGATCGATTATACCTTTTAGGATATCAAACCTTTGTAAATCTTTTAGAAGAGACTCATTAACAACAATTGATAAGCTTTTTAGACTCAGCGATTTTGCATTAGAAATTATATGTTCTAAAAGAGTAAGATTTCCCACTTGGTGCAACGCTTTTGAATATTCAGAATTCATTCTACTGCTCTTTCCTGCTGCTAATATTATCAAAATGTTACTCATACATAACTCAGGAATTGATTAGGTAGTAAGTTAATTCATAATTAGTAAGATGTAAAGCCCACTGTAATTTTTGTATATTTTCTAGATCTTGGCACCCTCATTAGAGTTTCATTTAAGAGAGCTATAACTTTAAACTCTTTACTCGATTTTCTACGCTGACATCTTGTAAACTCTGATCTGGACTTTTTAATATTTCTAATAATCTACTTGCAAAGTTTGAGTGTTTATTGATTACTGCAACCTGGAGTAATGACTTGCCTTGATCATCACGAGCATTTGTTACAGCTACGCGCTCATCAGGTTTTATTGCTTTCAGCTTACTGATAATTTCAACATTACCATTTTTTGCATTCTCAAACAGCTCTTCTACTAATTTCAATAGGTTAGTAATATTCTGGTCTCGAGAAAGATCAAGTGGTATTTTACCTTCCTTATTCTTGATGTTATAAATTGCACCATGTTTCAACAAAGACTTTACAGCTTCAAAAAAGCTATTTTCAGTAGCAACATGCAACGATGCAGTGCCTTTAACTATTGTTTTAGCATTAATAAAATCACTCAATTTATTGTGGCTTACACGTTGTAACAAAGCTTCAATAATTTCTTTATGACCTTTGGAAGCAGCAGTGTGTAATGGTGTATTACCTTTGTTAGTAACTTTAGTAGCATCAGCTCCATTTGCTAGCAAGATATTTACAACTTTTATTTGCCCATTATTAACAGCATAATGTAATGGCGTTCTTCCATCCACGTTTTTCGAATCAATTATTGCTCCATCTCTAATGGAACTCTCAATTCCTAAATAATTATTATCTTCTATAGCCTTAAATAACTTCTCAACCAATTTTAGTAATTTTATGACTTCTGGGTTTCCTCTTCTTTCCGCAAAGTGTAATGGTAAAACATATCTACCTCCTTCAGCTCTAGCATTAAAGTATGCTCCGCTAATAAGCAGAGACCTAACTATATCTAAATTACCAATTTGTGCCCCTAAGTGTAAAGGTGTAGCATTTTTATCCATTTTTGCATTAACATCTGCTCCACTTATAATAAGAGTTTTGACTACCTTAGGATGACCATATTGAGCTGCAAGATGTAGGGCTGTGCCTTTATTTTGATTTTCTTTTACATTTACATCAGCACCATGTTTCAATAGAACGGTTGCTATCTGATCATAACCTTTTTCTGCTGCAAAATGTAAAGGAGTCCAATTTGTGTGATCTAAAGCATTAATATCTGCTTCCTTTTCTAAGAGCAATTCAACCACCTCTAAATGATCATGGTCTACTGCAAAGTGTAGAGGTGTAGTGCTTTTAACTGTTTTAGCATTAATGCCTGCTCCTTTATCAAGCAAAGATTTAACAACTTCTAAATTACCATCATATGCTGCACAATGTAGAGGAGTCCAACTTCTGTTATCTAGAGCATTAATATCTGCTCCATTTTCAATCAAGAAATTCATTATTTCCAAGTGATTATATTCTGCTGCCAAATGTAGAGCTCTTCTACCATTATCCATCTTTGCATTTATATTTGCTCCTTTTGCAATTAAGCTCTCTACTATTTTTAAAGAAAAACCATTATATGCTGCATTATGTAAAGGAGTCCAATTCTGATCATCCACGGTGTTAATGTTTGCTCCATTTTTAATTAAAAAATCACTCACCTCGAAATGACTTTGCTGAATTGCTAGATGCAAAGGTGTAAAACCTTCGTTTTTTTTAGCATTAACATTGGCTTTTTTCTCTATTAGTAGCTTCACTACTTCTAAGTGACCATTCTGAGATCCTATATGTAAAGCTGTGGAATTATCGTGGCCTTTAGCATTAACATCAATTCCCCTTACGAGAAGAAGAGACTTAACTACTCCAAAGTGATTATGTTCTGCTGCTAAATGTAGAGGTGTAAGATTCTCATAATCCTTAGCATTAACATTAGATTTTGCTTTTAGTAAAATGTCTACTAACTCTAAAAAGCCATTTTGAGACGCTAAATGTAGAGGTGTAATCTTATCATCTGTTTTTGCATTAACGTTTGCTCCCGCTTCAAGCAGAACTTTAACTATATCTAACCTACCAGTTTGTGTTCCCAGATGTAAGGGTGTAATGTTTGCATCAACTTTACAATTACCTATGCCTGAAGATCCAGCGTTAATATTAGACCCTTGTGAAATAAGAGCTTTAACTACTTCGAGGTTACCATTTTGTACTGCAGAATGCAAAGGTCTTGCTCGATCATTATTTACAGCATTAACATCTAATCCCTTTTCAATAAAAACATTTACTATATCTAGATGACCATTCTCTGCTGCTAGGTGTAAAGGTGTATTAAGTTTATCTGTTTTAGTACTAAGATCTGCTCCATTTGCAATCAAGGTGTTGACTATATCTAAATATCCTTGCTGGGACGCAAAACTTAAAGGTGTAAAGCCTAGAATGACCTTATGGTTTACATCTGCTCCATGAGCAATAAGAAAGTTAACCATCTCTAAGCGATTTTTTGTAATTGCAAAATACAGTGGCGTAAAGCCATCGTACTTAATCTCTGAGTTAATATCTAAACCCTCTCCTAATAAAGTGTTGACTAAATCCAACTGACCATTTCCTGCTGCTAAATGTAGTGGTGTAAGACTAAGATGTTTGTGAGTTTCATAATTTTCATTTAAAAAATCTACAAAAAATTGTAGCTGATCCAGATTATTAGATATTCTATTAGTAAACATAAATGCCTCGCATGAAGAATTTATGTAAAGTATAGTATCTACAAGTTTTTAAGCAAGATAAATCTTCTTCTTAAAAAAGATACTGTAATCCAATCTGTGTGCTTATAACTTTTTTATTTGATCATGAGTGATCAGCTGTCTCAGCTGCAATAGAGACACCTGCCTTAAGTAGTTACATCAATTTTCTCTGTTTTTTTGCTGATGATGATGTCTTCATTCTTCTCAGTAGCCAACATTCTTTTTAAAGGCATAATCATTACGCGCATCAAGAAACTTAGAAAGAGCCATAGGAAATCCACTTAAAAAGCATTAATTATTATACACAATTGTGAAGAAATATTCAATCTTTTTATTGTTTTGAATGTGTTGATGAAAAAAACGTCTGTCAGAGATCATCTGAGAATTGCATTTTAGGCTTTAGATGTAGAAGGGTTCTTATCGTCTTTTTATAAATACTCTAAAAATAGGCTTAAATCGCCAAGAGATGGATATCATGAATTTAGTAGCGTAAAAACATCAAAGATACCTCATATCATAAAGTTTAATGTCAACATTTGGTAGCAACATTCCCGATTTACAAAGCAGAGGCAATAAAGGTTGCAAATAATCTACGTATGCTGGACGTTTCTGTTGATGCTATTTCTAAAATAGCAGATTTATCTATTGAGGAACTTGAAAATCACGCTTCCAAAACTTAACCTGAATTAAAAGCAACAGTAGTGTACTGATTTCCACACAATATATTAAAACATCAACGAAGGTAATTATATAATTAATTATCTGCATTGCTGAATGAAATTCTTGTGCTTCTGTATTCAATATATAATATTAAAAAAATATTTTAGTAAATTTATTAAAGTAGATACTAGAAACTCGCTTATTTCGTTTTTCTAGCTCAGTTATAGTTTTGGATTTTGCTTGCAGAATTTGTCTATCACTTTCTGGTTATCCTCTATCATTTTACTTGCCTCTTGCTGAAGAAATTTGATATTTTTGAGTGTAATATTGTCCATACGCGTCAAGTTAAGAAGCAAGGGTAAGAAAATTCAATGAACTTAAGGTGGATACTCTAGTTTTTCTATATCTATCTTTCACAGAAAATTGTGACCAGTCTGTGGTAAGTTTTTTCAGGAAAATTCTCAAATTATTAATTTTACTGCTTAACGCTAAAAACAACTCCCTAATCCTTCTTTTTAATTCAATGAATGCCTTTGTTAAACTCAGCTCTGTATTCTCTTTCAGTTTTATACAACCAACTATTCCATGAAATATAAGAATTGCGCACAATTTAGCGTATAGTTCACATAATACTCTGTATGGTTTTCCTTTAAGTTCGTCAAGCCTGATGTGACTCTTATACAATTTAAATAATAATTCAATCTGCCATCTTACCCTGTAAACTGTTAATACTTGTTCAGCGCTGATTTTACTCTCTGGAACGTTAGTTATGAATATCGACCAATCCAGCAATTTTTGATTCTTTTGAGAAGATGTATATCCATGTGATTTTGCTAACTTATTAGCCCTTCTTCTTCTAATTATAGACTGTTCTTCAGTTAATTTTTGACATATAATTCTCACTTTAATTTTTACTTCTTTTCCTAATAGCACTTCCATCTCTAGAAGGGATTGACCTTCTAAACATTCCAACAACTCTATTTTTTGATTTGTTTCTATATCATATATATTGGTATCAGACTTATAACGACTAACAAAATATGCACCTGCTTCATCAATCTGTTTAAAAGAACTAGGCACAAAGTAGCACAAATCAAATATTAGCAAATCATTGGCTGATAAACCGTTCAGATAATCCCTATAACCTTGATCCGACCTTATTCCTTCTATTAAATTTAACTTATCTAGCGCTTGGTTCAGGTAATCAAAGACTAACTGCAGCTTTATTCCTGATTTGGTATTACTCTCACAATCTCTATAGCTACTCCCATATCCTTTGTACATATCTTCCATGCTACTGGGCAGGCTAATATAATCCAAACCCTGTTTTGTAATTTCTATCGAGTCTTCATTTAGCAATTGGCACATTGTTTCTATGCTGCAATCACCAACTCCTATGTTACCAAAAACCATAGCTTTTATGAATGATGAGCCATTAAGTTTTCTCTTTCTTTTTATAAAACCTACTGCAATTGATATTTCGTCTGCTTTTTCATTAAAGAATTCATTGAGGTCTTTTGATAAGCAAGCTATTCTGTCCATTGTAAGTTCTCTCATTCACATATCCAAGAGAACTTATACCTTATTCTTTTCCTTCACTCTATCAATTTTACTTACACTTTTCCTTAACTTGACGCGTATGGTAATATTGTCCATCTCAGTCGATGCTACTTTCAATTGCGATTGTATTCTTATGTATTTATCATCTATTACTTGTTCTAGTTGATAATCAACGCAATCCAATCCAGAAGCAAACATCACATTCAGTAGTGGCTTGATCCACCCTATTTTGCCAAATCTCCTTGAGTTAGCATACTTTATACTTCTATTTGTTCCACCAGTACCTATTGATAGCAGTATAATCTCATCATTTGGAACTAACCTTTTACCACTTGCATATGCACAAGCAGCAGGATTATTAGCAAACCATACGCGTCAAGTTAAGGAAAAGTGTAAGTAAAATTGATAGAGTGAAGGAAAAGAATAAGGTATAAGTTCTCTTGGATATGTGAATGAGAGAACTTACAATGGACAGAATAGCTTGCTTATCAAAAGACCTCAATGAATTCTTTAATGAAAAAGCAGACGAAATATCAATTGCAGTAGGTTTTATAAAAAGAAAGAGAAAACTTAATGGCTCATCATTCATAAAAGCTATGGTTTTTGGTAACATAGGAGTTGGTGATTGCAGCATAGAAACAATGTGCCAATTGCTAAATGAAGACTCGATAGAAATTACAAAACAGGGTTTGGATTATATTAGCCTGCCCAGTAGCATGGAAGATATGTACAAAGGATATGGGAGTAGCTATAGAGATTGTGAGAGTAATACCAAATCAGGAATAAAGCTGCAGTTAGTCTTTGATTACCTGAACCAAGCGCTAGATAAGTTAAATTTAATAGAAGGAATAAGGTCGGATCAAGGTTATAGGGATTATCTGAACGGTTTATCAGCCAATGATTTGCTAATATTTGATTTGTGCTACTTTGTGCCTAGTTCTTTTAAACAGATTGATGAAGCAGGTGCATATTTTGTTAGTCGTTATAAGTCTGATACCAATATATATGATATAGAAACAAATCAAAAAATAGAGTTGTTGGAATGTTTAGAAGGTCAATCCCTTCTAGAGATGGAAGTGCTATTAGGAAAAGAAGTAAAAATTAAAGTGAGAATTATATGTCAAAAATTAACTGAAGAACAGTCTATAATTAGAAGAAGAAGGGCTAATAAGTTAGCAAAATCACATGGATATACATCTTCTCAAAAGAATCAAAAATTGCTGGATTGGTCGATATTCATAACTAACGTTCCAGAGAGTAAAATCAGCGCTGAACAAGTATTAACAGTTTACAGGGTAAGATGGCAGATTGAATTATTATTTAAATTGTATAAGAGTCACATCAGGCTTGACGAACTTAAAGGAAAACCATACAGAGTATTATGTGAACTATACGCTAAATTGTGCGCAATTCTTATATTTCATGGAATAGTTGGTTGTATAAAACTGAAAGAGAATACAGAGCTGAGTTTAACAAAGGCATTCATTGAATTAAAAAGAAGGATTAGGGAGTTGTTTTTAGCGTTAAGCAGTAAAATTAATAATTTGAGAATTTTCCTGAAAAAACTTACCACAGACTGGTCACAATTTTCTGTGAAAGATAGATATAGAAAAACTAGAGTATCCACCTTAAGTTCATTGAATTTTCTTACCCTTGCTTCTTAACTTGACGCGTATGAATATAGCTACTATCCAATAGCTTAATGCTTCTAAATTGCTTCAAAATTCTGCAATCAACCTGTAAGCTGTTTTTAAATAAAACTAAAGATTCATTATACATTCTTTTCATAAATTCCACTGCTTCTTCAGTAAATCTAAAATCCAAACCCTGTTTTGTAATTTCTATCGAGTCTTCATTTAGCAATTGGCACATTGTTTCTATGCTGCAATCACCAACTCCTATGTTACCAAAAACCATAGCTTTTATGAATGATGAGCCATTAAGTTTTCTCTTTCTTTTTATAAAACCTACTGCAATTGATATTTCGTCTGCTTTTTCATTAAAGAATTCATTGAGGTCTTTTGATAAGCAAGCTATTCTGTCCATTGTAAGTTCTCTCATTCACATATCCAAGAGAACTTATACCTTATTCTTTTCCTTCACTCTATCAATTTTACTTACACTTTTCCTTAACTTGACGCGTATGGTTACCAGTACCTGCTGCACCACCTTGTACCATATTCAATTCTTATCAATTATAAATATGCCTAATTATACATACTAGTTATTAATTATATTATAATTGATATAACATACCCCTTTCCAAATATAGAATTTGTATTAAAATATCTAGATTATATGAAATCAAGGTACTTTATGGGTGAAAAAAAATTAAAAGCTGCTGTGGTTTTATCAGGGTGTGGTCACCTTGACGGTGCAGAGGTAAGAGAAGCGGTTTTAAGTCTGCTTGTGCTTGATCAGCAGGAAGTGGATGTTAAATGCTTTGCACCTGACATCAATATCACACAAGTTATGAATCATAAAACAAAGGAGGCAGTGAAAGAAAAAAGGAATGTGCTTGCAGAATCAGCAAGAATCGCAAGAGGCGAAATATATGACTTAAAAGAAGCCAAAGCTGAAAATTTTGACATGCTAGTTGTACCTGGTGGATATGGGGTTGCCAAAAATTTATCTGACTTAGCTGAAAATAAAGACATGGTGACAATAATGCCTGAATTTGAAAGATTAGTTTCAGAATTTTTTGTTACAAAAAAGCCAATAGGAGCAATATGCATATCTCCAGCCATCATTGTTTCAATTTTAAGTAGCAAGATAGGTAAAGGAAAAAGTGAGATTAAGGTAACTATAGGAGATGACAAAGAACAGTTGATAGAGAAGCTTGGCGGCAAACACATAAAGTGCGATACAGGGTTATCAATAGAAGACGAAGAGTATAATGTATTTTCCTGTTCTGCTTATATGCGTAGCGACGAAAGTACATACTCTGTATATCAAGGGATAAAGCATATGATTGACAGCATGGTAAAAAAGATTAACAAAAAAACTAAACAACCATTCCTCTAAGATATAGTAATTTAGACTTCCTTACACAATTAACTGTTGAATTTTACATTCCTAGCTGTATTATAGCTAAAGTGCTCTAGCTTTACTGACTATAGCGGTATGGCGTAGTAGCTATATATATTTAGTTCTTTTTTTATAAACGTAAGGTGTTTTATATGTCAGACCTTTTCTATATTGAAACTACGTGTTGTATGGACGGTCAGTGTGATGTCTATACACGGGAAGTGAGTTTTAATGATGTCATGTTAGGCAAGTTCAGTCTAAATTCGTGCAGCGGGAAAGAAGCTATGATAAATCTAGACGTTATTACATTCGATATTAATATCGCTATTGATGGTCAAAATGGAAAGACAATAAAAAGAGACCTTAAAGGTCTTGAATTTGTAACTAAAGATGATGGTTCTTGGTATATTAATAAGGATTTTGGTAATGATAGATTTGAAGTTATAGTAAAGCAATCATAATCTTTACATCTCAGGTGTAACATTTAGTATAGGTGCTATTTTATTTATAATGTTTTTTACTATAGGCGCAGCAATTATTCCCCCGGTGTGGTGCATTCCTTGAGGTTCATCAATAGCAATTAGCACTATATACCTTGGGTCAAGCATAGTCAGCACTCCTATAAATGACGCTATGTTTGCATCTTTACTATATTTACCATCTACAACTTTTTCCGCCGATCCAGTTTTTCCTCCTATTGAATATGCCTTTATTTTTGCTTTTCTGCCAGTGCCATCTGTTACTGCTGCGCGTAATAATTTTCTCATTTCCCTGGAAGTTCTTCTTGAGATAATTTGCTCTCCTATACTTCTTTTATTCAACATCAAGGTTGCATTATGAAATATCCCATTGTTGATTAATGCTGCTGCAGTTTGTGCAAGATGTATAGGAGTTACAGCTATGCCATAACCATAAGATGCTGTTATTAAAGTGTTTTCACTCCATTTATCCGGGATTATCGGTGTAGATTTTTCTGGTATTTCTATTCTCAAAGGAGAAAATAGCTTCATAGCTTTAAAGTATTCTACCTGTTTTTCAATACCTAATTTGACTGCAATTTTTGCTGCACCAATGTTGGATGATTTTACAAATATATCTTGCACAGTAATTTTTGGAATTTTAGATTTGTGAAAATCCTGAATTTTATACTTTCCAATGGTGATTGGTGTTGATACGTCATATAAATCGCTAGTTTTTGTAACGTTTGCATCAAGCGCTGCGGCTATTGTAAAGTATTTTAATACCGACCCCATCTCATACACCCCAAGACTGGCGCGATTAAACTTTTGTACGTCTTCTGCCTTATTCTGTAGGTTGGGATTAAAATCAGGTAGACTGACCATCGAGATGACTTCACTATTTCTCACATTTAAAACAATTCCAACTCCGCCGAGTGCCTGATATCTGCTTACAGCTTTAGTTAGCTCTTCATGCACTATGCTTTGCACTCGTGTATCTAAGGATAGTTGAACATATTGATCAGCAGAGCGTGACCATCCCTGTCGGATGACAGAAGATTGTGCAGAAGCTTGGTCTGGTGTCATTCCAGTGCACTGACACTGGAATCCAGTTTTATGCGCAATTTCATCACAAACATTGTTTTTGACATATGTTTCTGGAATCCGTTGTTCATCACGTAATTTGTCAGTATTTTTATATCTGGATCCCAGTGTCACGCACTGGATCTGTTGTGTGGGGGATTGCTGTGCAGGCATTGCTTTCAAGTTGCAACATTCATACAACTGTATATCAGGTACTTGGATAACAGAATGTTGTTTGTTTTTACTTATATATGCCTCAACTCCTGCAATACCGTTACCATCTATGTCAGTGTAACCAAGCACGTGTGAAAATAAATTACTGTGAGGATATATACGTTTTACATCGTTATAGAAGTTTATTCCTGGCACGCCGGCGTTTTTTATTGCTAACAGTTCTTTTGGAGTCAAGTGCCGTTTTACCCAAGCAAATTTCTTTTTTGAAGTAAGTACTCTATATAAATTCTCGTATTCAAGATCATTCAAAATAGAACACAGTTGTACTGCTATACTTTCCGGATTCTTTACTTTGGTTGCATCTGTATATAGTGATGTTGTGGGCACATTTGTTGCTATTACCACTCCATTTTTATCTAAAATATCAGGTTGTTTATGTACTATATTATCTTTTCTAAAATTTTCTGAAGTAGTAGGTTGATCAAATGTTAAAGAGAATATGCGAAAAATAATTATTATATAAAACGTAAATAATGGTACTATAAAACACAGTGAGCGGAGCTTATTTTTAAGTAATGCTTGCATATTTACTTGATTTGACAAAATGGAAATTATCTTAGCTGAGCCGCGAGGTTTTTGTGCCGGGGTAAAAAGAGCTGTGGACATATTAGCTATTACTTTAGAAAAATACAAAAACAAGTGCCAAGTTTATGTGCTACACGAAATTGTTCACAATAAATATATAGTAGAGGACTTTAAGAGACAAGGAGTGGTTTTTGTGAACAGTATCGAGGAAATTGAAGATAATGGAGGAATATTGATCTTCAGCGCGCACGGAGTATCAAAAAATATAGAAGTTGAGGCAAAAAGAAAGGGTATTCAAGTGATTGATGCAACATGTCCTTTAGTCAGCAAAGTGCATAAAGAGGCAAAAAGGTATGAAAACGGTGGTAAAGAACTAATTCTCATTGGGCATGAAAACCATCCAGAAGTTAAGGGAATTAGAGGAAGAGTAAATAATCCTATCATTTTAGTGCAAACTGTGCAGGACGTACGCAATTTAAAAGTTAAAGATCCAGATAATTTATCTTATGTTACACAAACCACGTTAAGCATCGACGATACCCGTGAAATTATTGCTGCCCTAAAGCTCAGGTTTCCAAGCATAACAGGTCCAGATTTAAAGGACATATGCTATGCAACGCAAAACAGACAAAATGCTGTTAAAAAGCTAGCTGAAATTGTAGACATGGTGTTAGTTGTAGGAAGTAAAAATAGCTCAAATTCAAACCGCTTATTAGATCTGTGCACTGCCAGAGGGAAAAGAGCCTACTTGATTGATAATTACAGATGTGTGAATAAAAGCTGGTTTCAGGGTGTAGAAAAGATAGGAATCACCGCAGGTGCTTCCGCTCCTGACATATTAGTTGATGAATTAATGGACTACCTAAAAGTAAACCTGAGTGTAAAAATTTCAGTTATGCCAGGTGGTATTATTGAAAATGTTCAGTTTAAAATACCGAATCTGGTTTAAAACACAACTTATCTATTAAGCTTCTCTTGAAATCACACAAACCAGCATCTATAGCTAAGACGTCATACCGCGATTCATTCCACAACTGTACGAACATTGCGATTTTGGCCTACCAGAAGGGTGTCATGAAAGTAGCTGACACTGGTTCCTTTATGACGGTGTCATCCCAGTGCCCAGACACTGGGATCCAGGAAACTTAATTGCAAGTAATGCATTGGGTTTGGTGAGTATGGGTTTTGCGTTATAGAATGAAGCACTTTTGGTGAATTTGTAAAGAAAACTGGATTCCAGTGTCAAGCACTGGAATGACAAGAAAGGGAGCACTGAAATTTTTGTTTCAGTATTTGTACATTAGCCATGCATCTGAACAGATACAATTCTAGTTGATATAATTTAATGAATGGTTAATTTAAATTACTAATTTATTTGAGAGATTTTAATAATATTTAACCCACTCGCTTTTCTATTTTCCATATCGCGATGGGCTTGAATTATTTCATCAAATTTATATTTTTTATTGATCCGTACAGTTAAAAGTTTTTTTCTTATCATCTCGAAGATTTCCATTGTGGTAAGCACTAATGTGAATCTATCATGCTTATAATGATATATTGAGGTTCCAGTTGCAAATAACGAACGTGAACTAAGTAAAGAAAAACTAATAGGAGCGTTACCTGATATCTGCCCATAGGAAACGTATATGCCGAACCTGCCTAAAGATTCAAAAGAGAGCTTGCTTGTAGCGTAACCTATGGGGTCATACACTGCACCTACTCCTCTGTTTTGCGTAATCTCCATAATTTTAGAAACGAAGTCTTTATCATTGCAGTTTATTGCGTATGTGCAGCCACTTTGTAAAGCTATCTTCATTTTTTCATCAGAGCTTACAGAACCTATCACTACACCTTTTTTATCCTTTGCCCATTGACATATTATTTGCCCTAAGCCACCATTAGCTCCATGAACTAGCACGAAAGCACCAGGTATGATTTTATAAGATTGATTAACTAAATAGTGAGCTGTCATACCTTTAAACAGCACTGCAGCAGCAACTTCATCAGATATGTCATCTGGGATTTTTATCAGATATTTCTGGTGTATAATGCGCTTTTCACAATATGCCCCTGGAGGAGCTGTGCAATATCCAACTCTGTCTCCAACCTTCAACCCATCACTGATTTTTTTACCAAGCTTTTCAATAACTCCCACCGCTTCTACCCCAAGCACTGATGGTAAATTTTTAATTTTGCGCGTACCTTTTCTGTGCTCCAAGTCATAACGATTTAAGCCGATAGTTGTGTGACGCACTAAGACTTCCTCGCCTTTTGGCTCACCTATGCTCTTATCTACAAATTCTAATACTTCTGGTCCCCCAGTTTTTTTTATTTGTATAGCTCTAACCATGATGAATGTAAGATAAAAACTTTGATTATGTTATCTAACAATTAATATTTTGCAAAATGTTATTTAGAGTTTATATACTATATAAGCGTATATTAATAGTTTTAAGGTATAAATTATGATGGATAGAGAAAATTCGCTTTATAGTGGTTTGTATAATGTGTTGTACAAAGTGGATGAAGATAACGATTTAGATACTAGTAATGTAATAAAAAAAATAAAAGAAAGGCTAGAAAGTGGAATGCGAACTTCAAGCAGAGAAAACTATTATAAATATTTATACACTTCTTGGGAAAAAAAAGGTTTTAATATTGATCACAAATTTGATTTGAAAGACTATGATGGCTTTCCAGTAGATAGTCTCTTTTCTATTGCTATTAATTGCAAACCTTGCGTTTTACCAAATCTAGCGCAAGTTTTAATAAAAGCAGGGGCTAACGTGCAAAGCGAAAAAGGATATTTACATGCCTGCGCTTTGACGCGTTCTCCAGACATGTTAAAGGCTCTCATAGAAGCTGGGGTAAGTGATAGCCCACATAAACACTACGGTGGAAATACCGCTTTAGATTGTGTTACTAAATTATATGGTACAGATAAGTCAATTAACTGCGAAGATTGCTGTAAGATTCTAATTAAGCATACATTAGAAAAAAATCCCAACATAGAAATGCCAGATTCTGTAAAAAATAATAAGGAATTGGCTCAATGTTGGAATGCTTGTGAAGCAAATAATGAAGGATGGGAATTGATTGATTCAGCAATACCAAACACTGAAACACAGAAAGTCAGTGCGCAAAAAGCAAATAAGAGCTCCTGCTCAATTCAATAGATCTATTGCATAACTATTATTTAAATAACAACGCATTTCTTCTAGCTCACGCTGCTTGGATAACATAGGAAAAAGTTTGTTACTTAAGCTTAAAGAACGTGTATGATAGTGTTATTTCGCTCAAATCTTTTGTGTTGTTATTAAGCATTATCTCAGGATCTATATAGAAAGATACGGGCATAGCTGCTTTTTGTTTTGGTAGCAACATTTGTTCTTCAAAACAAAAGCATGCAACTTTATTGAAATACTTACCTGCTTTGAAAGGCGTAACGTTATATACTGCCATACCAAATGAAGGCTGATCAGATAGATTTTTTGCGTAATAAAACGCTAAACTTTGTTCTCCTATGTTTACGTCAACGTAGTTAGTTTCTGATTTAAATTCCCAAGGTAGATCGGACATTATATCAGCATTGAAATGAATCCTGATTTTTTGGTCAGTTCCACTTGTTATTGTGTTAGTCACTTTTCTTGTTGTGCCACCATACCCGGTAGCTTTACAAAAAATGCTGTATAGAGGGACCGATGCATATGCAAGACATAACATCAAAAAAACTAAAGATATTAAAAAGAAAACTATAGAACTCTTACTGCCTTTCCTTAAAAAGGAAAACATCTAATCCCTATTGTTGAACAAGTTAAGTAACCTGAGTAAATTGAGGAATATATTGATAAAGTCAAAATAAAGATTAGTTGCACCGAGTATTGCCAATTTAGTAGTAGCGACTTCTGATCCGTCGTTATATTTATAATAAACGTCCTTGATTCTTTGAGCATCATACGCAGTCATTAAAGTAAACACTATTACTGATATAAATGATATTGCAAAGTAGAGAGGACTACTTCCAAGGAATAAATTTACTATAGACGCAATGATTAACCCCCAGATTCCCATAATCAAGAAAGAGCCCATACTTGTAAGATCTCTTTTTGTAGTATTACCATATAAAGCCATAGAGCCAAACATGATTGATGTAATGAAAAACGCCCTTGCTATATTTTCTGCAGTATAAACTATGAAAACATAAGATAAGGAAAGCCCCATTAATACTGAGAACGAGAAAAATATAGTAACGGTAGACTGAGCACTTAGGTGTTGAATTCTATAAGACATGTAGAACACCAGCGCAACTGGAGATAGCATTACTACAAATCGCATCACAGGATTATAATGAATTACTTGAAAAAGACCAGAAAATACCGTTAGGAATGCAACAAGCCCTGTGACGCCCAAAGCTAAAGCCATGTAATTATATACTTTAGTTAGGTAACTTCTAAGCCCAGCGCTATAGTAAACGCCTTGAGAGCGAATATCCTGTTCATTTCTCATATAAGACATAATATAACTCCTTTTGTCCATTATTTAACACATTATAATATAAAACCACATTTTTATCAAGTATTTTTATTATAAACAGCTATGCGCTGGCATTTGTTTTAATATAAATAGAATATAGGCCTATTGCTGCTGCATTTGAAACATTTAAGCTGTCAATTACGTTTGATATTGGGATCTTTAAAAGATAATCACAATTTTCTTTAACTAACCTCCGCATTCCTTTCTCTTCAGAACCAAAAATGATCACTCTTTTTTCTCCAAAACTCTTTATTTCCTCTATATCCTCCCCAGCATTGCAATCAAACCCGTAACACCAGTAGCCGACCTTTTTTAAATACTGCATAGTTTTTACTATATTTGTAACGTATATTAGCGGAACAATATCCAATGCTCCACTTGCTGCTTTTGCAATAGATGCATTTTCGCCAGGTGAATGATTATGTGGTAAAACCACTGCATCAACATTAAAACAAGCTGATGTTCTAAGAATTGATCCTATATTGTGTGTGTCAGTGACTTGATCTAAAATTACTATAGTAGAGCTGTCGCTTGAGTTTGCTATTTCTTCAATGCTTAAGTTATAAAGAATAGGGGCAACATTTAAAGCAATTCCCTGATGGTTAGCACCTTTGGGTAAAACGTCATTAAGTATTTTGTTTTCTACTAATCGAACTTTAATGCCCTTACTGTCTACACATTGCCTAATTTCTTTTTCGTGTTCTCTATAGAAATTTTCTGTTGCTAACAGTTCTATACACCGCCTATTTTTATTCTTCAGTGCTGAAATGCAGGTGTGCTTTCCATACAGCCAAAAATTCTCATTAGTTTTTGACGATTTCATCGTATTATTGAAAATCGGGTTTTTATAGAATAAGCAACATTTTACTATGTTTGGATATTGTTGTAAAATTATACAATTCGATTAATGCGTTTATGTCGGACGATGAGTTGGATTGGCAAAAAAATGTTAAGCCAATAGAATGTGGAAAAGTTACTTTGAAAGTTGATCATAAAGTAAATATAAAGTCTATGGTTGATAAAGGTACCTCCGACTTACAAGGGAATTTTCTTAATACCAATAATAGTAACTCATCATTTTGTCTTGACCAAAACACAAAATCAAAAGTTGATAGGGGTAAATATTTTATAAGCGATAAGCTCGATTTGCATGGCTATAATATAGAGGATGCTTACTGTAAATTGATAGATTTTATTATCAAAAATTATCGAGCAGGAAATAGATGTTTATTGGTAATTACGGGATACGGCAGTGCAACAGGTAAAACAGACACTATAAAGAGTAACTTAAATAAATGGTTAAATGATACTAAAATCCAGCATATGGTTCTATACTACCAACAAGCTACGAAAAAACATGGTGATAAAGGGGCTTTTTATGTTTTATTAAGAAGGAATAAAAACCTTGAGTCCTGATACTTAAAATTCCTTTTAAGCCTTAATTTTTCTTGTATAACCATATAAAAATCAGTGTTCGGCAGCGCACGGCGCACAATTGTACAAACCATACGCGTCAAGTTAAGGAAAAGTGTAAGTAAAATTGATAGAGTGAAGGAAAAGAATAAGGTATAAGTTCTCTTGGATATGTGAATGAGAGAACTTACAATGGACAGAATAGCTTGCTTATCAAAAGACCTCAATGAATTCTTTAATGAAAAAGCAGACGAAATATCAATTGCAGTAGGTTTTATAAAAAGAAAGAGAAAACTTAATGGCTCATCATTCATAAAAGCTATGGTTTTTGGTAACATAGGAGTTGGTGATTGCAGCATAGAAACAATGTGCCAATTGCTAAATGAAGACTCGATAGAAATTACAAAACAGGGTTTGGATTTTAGATTTACTGAAGAAGCAGTGGAATTTATGAAAAGAATGTATAATGAATCTTTAGTTTTATTTAAAAACAGCTTACAGGTTGATTGCAGAATTTTGAAGCAATTTAGAAGCATTAAGCTATTGGATAGTAGCTATATTCATACGCGTCAAGTTAAGAAGCAAGGGTAAGAAAATTCAATGAACTTAAGGTGGATACTCTAGTTTTTCTATATCTATCTTTCACAGAAAATTGTGACCAGTCTGTGGTAAGTTTTTTCAGGAAAATTCTCAAATTATTAATTTTACTGCTTAACGCTAAAAACAACTCCCTAATCCTTCTTTTTAATTCAATGAATGCCTTTGTTAAACTCAGCTCTGTATTCTCTTTCAGTTTTATACAACCAACTATTCCATGAAATATAAGAATTGCGCACAATTTAGCGTATAGTTCACATAATACTCTGTATGGTTTTCCTTTAAGTTCGTCAAGCCTGATGTGACTCTTATACAATTTAAATAATAATTCAATCTGCCATCTTACCCTGTAAACTGTTAATACTTGTTCAGCGCTGATTTTACTCTCTGGAACGTTAGTTATGAATATCGACCAATCCAGCAATTTTTGATTCTTTTGAGAAGATGTATATCCATGTGATTTTGCTAACTTATTAGCCCTTCTTCTAATTATAGACTGTTCTTCAGTTAATTTTTGACATATAATTCTCACTTTAATTTTTACTTCTTTTCCTAATAGCACTTCCATCTCTAGAAGGGATTGACCTTCTAAACATTCCAACAACTCTATTTTTTGATTTGTTTCTATATCATATATATTGGTATCAGACTTATAACGACTAACAAAATATGCACCTGCTTCATCAATCTGTTTAAAAGAACTAGGCACAAAGTAGCACAAATCAAATATTAGCAAATCATTGGCTGATAAACCGTTCAGATAATCCCTATAACCTTGATCCGACCTTATTCCTTCTATTAAATTTAACTTATCTAGCGCTTGGTTCAGGTAATCAAAGACTAACTGCAGCTTTATTCCTGATTTGGTATTACTCTCACAATCTCTATAGCTACTCCCATATCCTTTGTACATATCTTCCATGCTACTGGGCAGGCTAATATAGCTACTATCCAATAGCTTAATGCTTCTAAATTGCTTCAAAATTCTGCAATCAACCTGTAAGCTGTTTTTAAATAAAACTAAAGATTCATTATACATTCTTTTCATAAATTCCACTGCTTCTTCAGTAAATCTAAAATCCAAACCCTGTTTTGTAATTTCTATCGAGTCTCCATTTAGCAATTGGCACATTGTTTCTATGCTACAATCACCAACTCCTATGTTACCAAAAACCATAGCTTTTATGAATGATGAGCCATTAAGTTTTCTCTTTCTTTTTATAAAACCTACTGCAATTGATATTTCGTCTGCTTTTTCATTAAAGAATTCATTGAGGTCTTTTGATAAGCAAGCTATTCTGTCCATTGTAAGTTCTCTCATTCACATATCCAAGAGAACTTATACCTTATTCTTTTCCTTCACTCTATCAATTTTACTTACACTTTTCCTTAACTTGACGCGTATGGCAGAGAGAACCATATGCTACTTTTAACTTATGTAAAATTACCAAGGATTATGGAGAAGATATGCTGTTTTGATTTGTGTGAAAATTATTGTTGACTTATGTGCAATTAGAAAACTTATTCCCAGTTGACGTCTTCATGCCTAATGAATTTTGCATTTCGGGTGTCACGTTGGATAGCGAGTTTGACTATCGCTATATCTTCCTCATGTAGTAAGGGCTGCAGTTATAGCTTCAACAGTAGGCGTTACTCTTGATTACCTCAACATTTTCTCTTGGCAATTCTTTAATGAACCGAGAAGTGCGCATCGGTTGCCACTGGTTGTTAATTTCCCTCCTATCTGCACATGAAATGATTAACCTTTCCTTTGCCCTGGTTATGCCAACATATGCGAGTCTCCTTTCTTCTTCTAAAGCTTTACCACTTTTGTCATCAAAAGATCTCTGATGAGGAAATAATCCCTCTTCCCAACCAGGTAGAAACACGCACGGGAATTCAAGTCCTTTGGCTGCATGAAGAGTCATAACATATACAGTATCATCGTTATTCATATTATCCACTTCCATCACCAGACTTATATGCTCCAAGAAAGTTGTGGCATTATCGAAATTTTTTAAAGATGAGATGAGCTCTTTGACATTTTCTATTCGTGCTAAGCCTGTTACCTCATCATTTTCAAGCATTTCAATATACCCTGATTGGTTTGCTACGATTTTAACGAATTCATGCAGTGGTTTTACGCTTACTATTTCTTCCCAAGCTTTAATTTTATTTAAAAAATCGTTGAGTGAGAGTTTAATTCTTTCAGTTACTTGATTACTATTAACTAGTATTTTTGCTGCCTCAAAAAAAGAAATTTTATTATCCTGAGCAGTCGTGTATATTTTCTTTAGAGTTGTAGCTCCTATGCTTCTTTTTGGCCGATTTACTATCCTTTCGAAAGCTAAGTCATCGTTATTGTTTGTAACAAGTCTTAAATATGCAATTATATCCCTGACTTCCTGACGTTCGTAGAATTTTACGCCACTTATAATCTTGTAGGGAATTGAATATTTTATAAAATACTCTTCGAGAACTCTAGTTTGAAAAGTGGCCCTTACCAGCACTGCAATGTCACTAAATCTGTATTTATTGAGCTTTAATATCTGTTCGCTTATGAACCTTGCTTCAGCTTTTCCGTCCCATAATTTTATTAGATTTACCTTTTCCCCTTCAATGTTTGTTGTCCACAATTTTTTTTCTAAGCGAGTCTTATTGTGATTGATAACATATGACGCAGTTGCAAGTATGTGGGATGTTGACCTGTAGTTACACTCTAGCTTGAAGGTTTTTGCATTTTTAAAATCATCGGAGAACTTCAAAATATTTTCAACTTCTGCACCACGCCAACTATATATCGACTGGTCATCATCTCCTACACAGCAAATATTTGAGTGCTCTTTTGCAAGGTATTTTAGCCAAAGATATTGTATTGCATTTGTATCTTGATATTCATCTACCATGACATATTTAAACTTGTTTTGGTAGTAGGACAGAACTTCGGTCTTTTGATTGAAGAGTTGTATGTTATATAGCAATAAGTCACCAAAATCGACAGAATTAAGAAATTTCAACCTTTCCTGATACTGGTGATAGACTTTGAGTGCAGTTACATATACTGGCCTAAATGATTGAATATCTTCCACTTCAGATGGCAACAAACACTTCTCTTTCCATTGCTGAATAATATTCATAATGGTCTTGCATTTTTCTGATAGGTAATCAGGGCTTATTTCATTCATGACGTTTTTTATTACCTGTAATTGGTCATCCACACCAATGATTGTAAAATTGGGGTTTAAGCCCACAATTTCTGCATGCAGGCGCAAAATTTTTGCTGCAATTGCATGGAAAGTGCCAAGCCATGGTATGTTTGTGCTCGTTAGCTCAAGTACCCTTGATACCATCTCATTTGCTGCTTTGTTTGTGAATGTAACAGCTAATATTTCATCAGAATAAGCGTGACCATTTCTAATTATGTGTGCTATTCTTGAAGTAATCGTTCTTGTTTTTCCGGTTCCGGCTCCTGCCAGTATCAAAACTGGTCCATCTATGTTAGTTACAGCTGATTGTTGTTCTGGATTTAGCAGTGAGAGATAATCGTTCATTGTAGCCCTATAGATTATAACTTCGTAAAGTTAAACCTATGATCGAAATATTGTAAAGGTTTTATTGAATAGAACAGTTGTTTAATATAATATTGACTTTACCACGATAGTTACTTTAAATTAGTAACTATTGTTGCAGTTAAAGTATCGATGCCTTTTTTCTTTTATTTTTTTGCAATTCTTAGCATTTTATCTGCTGTATGCGTAATTAGTGTAAGAAATCCTGTGCATGCAGTATTATTTTTAATTTTCACCTTCGTTAACTCTGCAGTGCTTTTTATTCTCCTTGGAGCTGAATTCATTGCTATGATGGTGCTGATAGTATACATCGGTGCGGTTGCGGTGTTGTTCCTCTTTGTAGTTATGATGCTCGATATTGACTACATAAGGTTGCGCCAGGGTTTTGCAAAGCATTGCACTCTTGGTGCTATGTTGTGTGTTGTGTTTTTTCTAGTCATCAGCTTTGTAATCCGCAGCTCAGCACCGAATATAAGCAATGTTATAAACTATAATACCAATAATGTGAAAGCTATTGGTAATTTGCTGTATACCGACTACATGTACGCTTTTCATCTTTCTGGTATTCTGCTGCTTGTTGCAATTGTTGGTGCAGTTGCTCTTACTTTGCAGGACAAGAAAAAAGGAGTTAAAAAACAGAATGTATTAAAGCAATTGACACAATCTTCATCTGTAAGATTGATTAAGGCTAAATTTGGAAAAGGAGTAGAATGGAAATAGGATTAAATCACTTTTTGATAGTTGCTGCTATTTTGTTCACTATTGGAGTGTGGGGTATTTTCATCAACCGTAAGAGCATAATCAATATATTGTTATCAATAGAAATATTATTGCTGGCAATTAATATCAACTTAGTTGCTTTTTCTGCCTTTATGAATGATATAGTTGGGCAAATTTTTGTGATGTTTGTGTTGACTGTTGCGGCAGCAGAGTCAGGAGTTGGGCTTGCAATATTGGTTGTATATTATAGAAGCCGTGGCAATATAGATGTTGAACAAGCAAATTTAATGAAAGAATGAAAGTATGATGGATATACTGAAATTAATAGTATTTTTGCCACTTTTTGGTTCGCTATTTGCAGCACTTTTTAGAAAGGATGTTTTTGGTCAGTTAATTACAACGGCAGGGATTGGAATATCTGCAGTTTTATCTTGGTATGTTTTTCTCACCTTCTCTGAAAACTATCATTTAGTTTTATTTCCTCTATTTTCATTAAGTGTATTAAAAGTAAATTGGGCAATTAGTGTGGATGCTCTCTCATCCTTAATGCTGATTGTTATTACCACCGTTTCACTGGTAGTACATCTCTACTCTATCGGTTATATGGAGCATGATAAGGGGAAGTCGAGGTTTTTTTCTTACCTATCGCTATTTACGTTTTGTATGATTGTGCTGGTTGTAAGCGATAATTTCGTGCAGCTTTTTTTTGGCTGGGAAGGGGTTGGCCTATGTTCTTATTTACTCATAGGATTTTGGTTCCAAAAATATTCTGCAAATAATGCAGCAATTAAAGCATTTGTTGTGAATAGGGTAGGAGACTTTTCACTATTGATTGGAATCTTTCTTATTTATTATACATTTCACTCTTTGAATTTTACTGAAGTTTTTGACACAACTGATCTTCTTGGCACGCAGAACATTAGGGCATTCTGCTGTGAATTCAAAGTAACTCATATAATATGCATATTACTTTTTATTGGCTGTATGGGTAAATCTGCACAGCTTGGTTTACATGTTTGGTTGCCAGATGCAATGGAAGGGCCAACTCCTGTTTCTGCACTTATTCACGCAGCAACGATGGTAACAGCAGGTATATTTTTAGTAGCAAAGTGTTCTCCATTGTTTGAGTTATCAAATGTGGCACGAGAATTAATAGTTATCGTTGGAGCACTCACTGCTTTTTTTGCAGCCACCGTTGCAATTACTCAGAACGATATAAAGAAAATAATTGCTTATTCAACCTGCAGTCAACTTGGTTATATGTTCATGGCATGTGGGCTTTCTGCTTACAATATTGCTATTTTTCATTTAATGACACACGCTTTTTTTAAAGCTCTACTATTTCTTGGTGCTGGCAACGTGATTCATGCAATGCATCATGAGCAAAACATTCAGAAAATGGGAAATTGCTGGAAGAAAATCCCTTGCACTTACACTCTCATGTGGATTGGATCTCTTGCACTTTCTGGAATATTTCCATTTGCAGGTTTTTACTCAAAGGATTTGATAATTGAACATGCTTATAGCACGGATAGCTTTGCTTTTATAATAAGCTTAGTTGTTGCATTCTTCACAGCGTTTTACTCTTGGAGGTTATTCCTTCTTGTGTTCCACAGCCAAAAACAAAGTAAAATTAATATACATGAGGCACCAAAGATTATGCTTATACCATTACTGATACTTGCTTTTGGTTCGGTATTTTCTGGAGTGTGGGGAGCAAATATTTTGAACATAACTAGTAATGCGTTTTGGAAATCAAGTTTAGTGATGATTGATGAGCATGGAATTCATAATTTCTTTATAAAACTACTGCCAACCTTAGCGAGCCTAAGTGGAATAGCACTTGCGTACCTAATTTACCAATATCAAGTAATTAGGCAAATTAAGAGTAAATTTTTACTTAAGTTTTTGCAGAATAAATGGTACTTTGATGAGGTATATGAGTTTGTTATCATTGCACCGATAAGGTTTATATCTAGGCTTCTATGGAAATTTGATGTTAAGGCTATTGATTCATTTGGACCAAATGGTGTTGTAAGGTTGGTTAATGAATGTTCAAAAAGTTCTGTAAAGTTGCAAACTGGTTATATATTTGATTATGCATTTATTATGTTTGTTACTTTAATAATCGGTGCTTTATATATTATTGGAATTAAATAGAAGGTGTTGTTACTTAGTATATTCTTGCTTCCACTGATAGGAGCGTTGATTTTACCCTTAATCAGGATTAATCATCAATCTATACACTTAAGATTCCTTGCCCTATTTTTTGCTGTACTTCCATTTTTGCTTAGCATTGTAGCTTGTATAGAATTTGATTATAACAATGCGGACTTTCAGTTTGTCAGCTATCCAATCAAGAATGTAGGAATAGGGATAGATGGTATATCGTTGCTTTTCCTTCTGCTTACAACTTTCTTGTTTGTAATTTGTATACTCTACAACTGCAAAATGAGCTATACGACCCTCAGTCCATATATGGCATTGTTTCTACTGCTTGAGAGTTTTGTAGTCGGTTTTTTCGTTTCACTGAATGCTATAAGCTTTTATGTGTTTTTTGAAGCTGTTTTAATACCAATGTTCTTTATTATTGGCATCTGGGGAGGAAAACACAGGGTATATGCAACGTTTAAGTTGTTTCTTTATACATTAACTGGCTCATTATTATTCCTACTTGGATTGGTGTACATCTATAGCATTTTTGGAACGTTTAATATACAAAAATTAGCTACATTAGTGCCAAGCCTTGATCTTGAAGTGCAGTCATTGCTGTGGATTGCATTTTTTATTTCTTTTGCAATAAAAGTACCGATGTTTCCATTTCACACTTGGCTTCCTGATGCGCATGTGCAATCACCAACTTCTGGATCTGTGATTTTAGCTGGCTTGCTTATTAAAATGGGGGGATATGGATTTTTAAGGTTTTCTATTCCAATGCTTCCTCAGGCAAGTTTGTATTTTTCAAATTTCGTTGTTGTGCTGAGCATTATTGCGGTGATATATGCTTCTCTAGTTGCGTTTGCTCAAGATGATATAAAGAAGTTAATAGCTTATTCTTCAATAGCACATATGGGGATCGTTACTGCTGGCCTCTTTTCATTTTGTGAGGAAGGAGTACTGGGTAGCATATTTCAAATGATTAGTCATGGCCTTATTTCTGCTGCTTTATTTTTATGTGTTGGAATGCTATATACTCGAACTGGAACTTTGGAGATTGCAAAGTATTTTGGCATAGTAAACACAATGCCAAAATTTGGTTTTATGTTCATTTTATTTTCAATGGCTTCAATAGGGCTACCTGGAACATCTGGGTTCATAGGTGAGTTTTTGGCTATGGTTGGGATATTTAAGAGCATAGGGTTTTTTACAGGATTTATCGCACTTGGCACTATTTTAAGCGCAGTTTATATGCTGAATTTATGTAAGCAAATAATATGGGGGGTTAGCTATTCTAAATTATTAAATAACCGCTTGGATAGCATAGAATTTTCTGTCTTAATTCTGCTTGCAGTGTTTGTTATTTTGCTTGGATTCTACCCAACCCTTGCACTGAATTATTTGAAGCCATGTATGGCAAACTTGTTAGTCAAATATAATGCGCTATGAATTATATACAGATATTGCCGGAAACGTTCTCTATTATCTCTTCGTTAGTGTTGCTGCTGCTTGGGATCATATTTAACCGCCGAACTATCAACTTATTAGCACTTGGCTGCACAGTGGTAACTTTGATTATTTTAATTCTTTCGGCAGAAAACAATGAAATTTTTCTCTTTAATTCGTTGTTAAAACTCAATTTATATATCAGGTCAGCCCAAGGGTTAATTCTCAGCACAGGAATTTTAATACTTTTGATGCTGAATTTATCAAAATATGACTATAAATATGAATTTTCAATACTGATTCTTTTTGCGCTATTTGGCATGATAACTTTAGTTTTAGCAAATAGTCTGATTTCTTTTTACTTAGCTTTTGAGTTGATGAGTATATCTTTATATGTTCTTGCGAGCTTTAATAAAGATTCGATTTATTCATGTGAAGCAGGAGTGAAATATTTTACACTCAGTGCGTTATCTTCCTGCATTATGCTGTATGGTATGTCATTGCTTTATGGATATACAGGGCAGACCAATTTTTCTGAGCTCAGTTCATTCTTGCAAAACCATCAGATAACTTATGGAATAGTTTTTGGGTTAGTCTTTGTCCTAACTGGTTTGTGTTTCAAGCTTGCTATTGCTCCTTTTCATATGTGGGCTCCAGATGTCTATCAAGGTGCACCTACCATAGTAACTGCGTTTTTTTCTACAGCTCCAAAAGCTGCACTTGTAACATTTTTAATTCGATTGATGAATGAAGAGTTAGTAAATGTAAAAAGTTATGTTCAGCCTATTTTCTTATACGTTTCAGCATTGTCTGTGCTTATCTCAGCTTTTGGGGCCTTGCGTCAGCAAAACTTAAAAAGGCTGCTTGCTTACAGTTCAATTGGTCACATTGGTTTTATATTTGCTTCACTTTCTATTTTTACACAAGCAGGAACAGATAGTGCCTTAATGTATCTGGTGATATATATCATCACAAGCATAGGGCTATTCTCATATCTCGTACAAATTGACGATGACGATTGTGATATTGCAAACTTGTCTGGTATAGGGAAGAAACGCCCAATTGTAGCATTTCATCTTTCTGTACTGTTACTCTCGATGTCGGGAATACCTCCACTTGCGGGTTTTATCGCTAAATTTTTTATATTCAAAAGTTTAATAAATTCTGGCTTTATCAGCCTGTCCTTGATTCTTGTAATAGCAAGTGTTATATCGTGTTACTATTATCTAAATATCATAAAAACTATGTATTTTGATAAAGCTAGTGGTAATAAGGTTGCTTATTCTAAGGGTCTATTCATTATCACTTCAGTGGCTTCACTGATCAACCTCGTTCTTTTCTTGTACGTTTTACTCACTCATTGAACTAAAGGGCTGACAAGGTGATCCCTGAGGGTTTTCATATTCATCATTACAAAAAAGTTTCAAGCACTAATAAAGAAGCGTTGGATTTAATTGATAAAGGAATATCAAATGAAACCGTTATTGTTGCTGATAAACAAACAGAGGGTAGAGGGCGCACTGGAAAAAACTGGATTTCTCCAGAGGGTAATTTCTGTGCGAGTTTGGTGATAAACCTCTTTAACGATTATCTGAATGAAAGCCAGCTTTCGGTGTCATTCCAGCGCGTGACGCTGGAATCTAGAAATCAAGAAGAATGGTCAAGCACACAACTGTACAAACGTTGTGGTATTCCCACCAAGGATGATGTCATCCCAGTGCCCAGACACTGGGATCCAGAAAACTTAATTACAAATGGGCACATCAGGCAACTGTGTAATAAGAACTGGATTCCAGTGTCACGCACTGGAATGACACCACATACCACCTGCAAATTGCAATGTTCGCATAGTTATGCGTCAAGCAGTGGGGAAAATACTGGGATGACAGAAAGAGGTTTAATGAATCAAGTTGGCAAATTAACAGAATTGACTTTTGTTACTGCTCTTGCTGTTGGAAATACTATACTGTCATTTATAAATGGTCTAAATCTCCAGTATAAGTGGCCAAATGATGTCCTTATTGATGGCAAGAAAATAAGTGGAATATTGCTTGAAAAAAGATCCAATTCGAATTGGCTCATTATAGGAATTGGAATTAATGTCAATCATGCACCACTTCCAGGAACAACATGCATTAGCAATTACGGTGAGTCTGTGTCTAACATAGATCTATCAAAGGAATTAATAATAAATTTTAATAAGATAAGAAAGCAATGGCTATTTGATGGGTTTTATGCTATAAGAAAAATGTGGCTCACAAGAGCATTTAAGCTGAATGAACAAATCAGTGTAAAGTTAGCTGACAAATTGCATGAAGGAATTTTTGCTGATATAGATAAAAGTGGTAAATTGGTGCTGCAGCAAAAGGATGGAAGCTTAATTTATTTTGATGCGGGTGAGTTATTTATTGATAATGCATTATGAATACGTATGTGATTTTTGCTTACCTTATTAGTTTTATCTTGATTACCGGAGAACTGATTTTTACCATTTCTTGCTATACTAAAAGTAAAAAAATTCTAGAAAGCCTTAAAAGTAATAATGAAGAAGAAACATAAGCGATTACTTATAACTTCAGGAATTTTCTGCTTTTTAAGCTGCATAGTCTTTTTTATTTTAACAACACTCAAAGAAAATATCTCATTTTTCTATACAGTAAGTGAAGCCATAGTCTTGCCAAATAATCAAAAGCCAATCCGTGTTGGTGGTATAGTTGTTGAAGATAGTGTGATACGGAGCGAAAGTGAAGTGATTTTTCAAATGACAGATTTTAATAAGAGCATTATGGTGAAATATCAGGGAATACTTCCACCAATGTTTTCAGAAAAAAGTGGTATTGTTGTGCAAGGTAAAATGTCTGATAACAGTACTTTTCTTGCAGATAAGGCGTTTGCAAAACATGATGAGAACTATATGCCGAAAGTTTTAAAATAGATTCCTTAATCTGGCTATATTGAAATAGTATGTAGAGAGAGTAACAGCCTGCTAGCAAGCTGTTGCTTTCTTAACTATCACAATACATCAGGATGGGTTGGTGCTGTCCATTCATCTATGTTATCACCACCAGTTGTTCCTGTTTTTAAATTTTCAACCTCTTCTTTTAGGTTGTTAAGGTTTTCCATCAAAGTTTCATAATCCTTCTCAGTCTCCATAGCTATCATCTCAAGCCTATCTAAATTTTTATACAATAGATCCATTTCATCTTGACAATCCTTCAGCTCATTATTCAATTTAGGAACAAATGTGTCGTTTAAATCTGCGATTAGTTTATCTAGAATTGTGTGGACATACTTGACATGTGCATTCTTTTCTTTATCGCTCTCAAAAGATTTAGGCTTAATTTTGACCTCTATGTCGTTTATTATTCTATATTCGTCTTCGACTATTCTGCTTACTGGTTCAAAGTCTTCTCCGCTTTCTTTTATACTGTAATTACTCATATTAACTCCTATAAAAAATTATAATTTCAAAATCAATTCAGCTACATTGAAGTGGTATGTGAAAAAAGTAATAGCCCACTGGGCTATTACTTTTTCTTATTTTTGCTAATTATTAGCTATTTTCTATCCTAGTGGATTTAACTCTGGAGAAAAAAAGGTGTTGGGATTTGTTATGTCAGAATCCGTGAATGAATCTACTTCATCTCTCAATTTATCGATTTTCTCAATTAAAACTGAATCTTTATCACCAATTTCCTTCTTTATTGTAGATAAGTGCTGTGTGGTTTGGCTTACTACATTATTGATATGTTTTATTATGGAATTGACTGATCCTACAAATGTCGAAGTTTGTACCATCCCTTTAGTTCCTGATATCTCTTTTAATGGTGTCTCAATTAACTCCACATTAAATTTTTTATCTTCTGTTAAATTACTCATATCTATTAACTCCTTAAATAATAATATTAAAAATAATGTTATTCATTATCTTCTGTAATCTGCTAAACAGATATGGAGTAATCCTGAACAGTATAAGCATCATTACTGTTAAGGTAATACTCTTCATTTACTACAGAAGAATGTTGATAGCTAAATTGATTGGGGTTAACTATATCATCACCTTCCAGCAATTCCTTAAGTTCTTCAAGTTTTTCTTTCATTTCCTCTTGTTTCTTGTTTTGTTCATCAAACTTCTCTTTTAATGCATCAATAATAGCTTTAGACTGATCTTGATTGCTGAGATCACCAATCACAGCTGTCACTTTCTCATAAGGCAGTTTGTGAATGATGTCTTTAAGCTCTTCTGCTCCTACGTTATCCAAAAGTTCTTTAAACTGCTCATTAGACATATTGCGAGCAAAAGCTTGAAGTTTTTCTGAATTATCAACTAAAGACTTAATGATAATCTGAATCTTATTAGAATCAGTTAAATCCTGAGCAATTGCTTCGAGTTTCTCATGATCAAGCTTATTAACTAAGTCTTTCAGTTGGTCTTCTTGCAGACTATTTACTAAAGCTTTCAACTGGTCACCTTCTAATTCTTTAGAAAGTATTGTCAAGTGGTGCTCAGCCAAGTCTTTTGCAAGCACTGTAAATTGCTCGTCATTTAAAGTTTTAATAAGTGCTTTGAACTGATCCACTTTTAAGTGAGGTAAAATTTCTTTTACTTGCTCTGGATTTAAGTCTCTCACTAGAGCTTCAAGCTGAGTATCATTTAAAATAGGAACAATTATTTGTAACTTTTCTGGATTTAGTTCCTGAGCGAGAGTTTGTAATTGGTGGTCAGTTAGGTGATCCACTAAAGCTTGGAGTTGCTCATCTATTAAGTGTTGGACTAGAACTTGCAGTTGGCTTGAACTCAGCTCAGGAATTATTCTTTGTAGTTGATTATCTGTTAAATTCTGTAAAAGGACCTGCAGTTGATTTGAATTCAGTTCAGGAGTTATTTTTTGCAGTTGCTCGTTACTAAGAGTATTGGCAAGGGTTTTTAGTTGGTCGTCTGTTAGGCCCTCGACAAAAACTTTGGCAAACGCGCTTGATAGCAACAGTAGCACATCTCTTATATGTCTCTCACCGTAGTATAACATAATGTCTTGTAATACCTCATTGTCAGGTGAATCGATTATATTTCCTGCCTCGTCTGAAAAATAATATTTATTGTTGCCAGTATCTGAATCTTCCCATGTTACATATTTGTATTCCAATTTTTTTGATTCAATAGAACTGTTACACTGATTTTTGAGAGTCCGATCAGGTTGTCTTGTATATGATAACTTAGCCAACTCATTACCGTAATATACAAATGTATGGTTAATTTTTACATAATCTAAGTTAGAATCACTTTTATAATCTTTGTCTACCAGATTTCCTTCATTTTCTTCCTCCAGACATATGTAACCATACGCGTCAAGTTAAGGAAAAGTGTAAGTAAAATTGATAGAGTGAAGGAAAAGAATAAGGTATAAGTTCTCTTGGATATGTGAATGAGAGAACTTACAATGGACAGAATAGCTTGCTTATCAAAAGACCTCAATGAATTCTTTAATGAAAAAGCAGACGAAATATCAATTGCAGTAGGTTTTATAAAAAGAAAGAGAAAACTTAATGGCTCATCATTCATAAAAGCTATGGTTTTTGGTAACATAGGAGTTGGTGATTGTAGCATAGAAACAATGTGCCAATTGCTAAATGGAGACTCGATAGAAATTACAAAACAGGGTTTGGATTTTAGATTTACTGAAGAAGCAGTGGAATTTATGAAAAGAATGTATAATGAATCTTTAGTTTTATTTAAAAACAGCTTACAGGTTGATTGCAGAATTTTGAAGCAATTTAGAAGCATTAAGCTATTGGATAGTAGCTATATTAGCCTGCCCAGTAGCATGGAAGATATGTACAAAGGATATGGGAGTAGCTATAGAGATTGTGAGAGTAATACCAAATCAGGAATAAAGCTGCAGTTAGTCTTTGATTACCTGAACCAAGCGCTAGATAAGTTAAATTTAATAGAAGGAATAAGGTCGGATCAAGGTTATAGGGATTATCTGAACGGTTTATCAGCCAATGATTTGCTAATATTTGATTTGTGCTACTTTGTGCCTAGTTCTTTTAAACAGATTGATGAAGCAGGTGCATATTTTGTTAGTCGTTATAAGTCTGATACCAATATATATGATATAGAAACAAATCAAAAAATAGAGTTGTTGGAATGTTTAGAAGGTCAATCCCTTCTAGAGATGGAAGTGCTATTAGGAAAAGAAGTAAAAATTAAAGTGAGAATTATATGTCAAAAATTAACTGAAGAACAGTCTATAATTAGAAGAAGAAGGGCTAATAAGTTAGCAAAATCACATGGATATACATCTTCTCAAAAGAATCAAAAATTGCTGGATTGGTCGATATTCATAACTAACGTTCCAGAGAGTAAAATCAGCGCTGAACAAGTATTAACAGTTTACAGGGTAAGATGGCAGATTGAATTATTATTTAAATTGTATAAGAGTCACATCAGGCTTGACGAACTTAAAGGAAAACCATACAGAGTATTATGTGAACTATACGCTAAATTGTGCGCAATTCTTATATTTCATGGAATAGTTGGTTGTATAAAACTGAAAGAGAATACAGAGCTGAGTTTAACAAAGGCATTCATTGAATTAAAAAGAAGGATTAGGGAGTTGTTTTTAGCGTTAAGCAGTAAAATTAATAATTTGAGAATTTTCCTGAAAAAACTTACCACAGACTGGTCACAATTTTCTGTGAAAGATAGATATAGAAAAACTAGAGTATCCACCTTAAGTTCATTGAATTTTCTTACCCTTGCTTCTTAACTTGACGCGTATGGGCCATATAAGAGCCCCAACAAAATTTAGAAAACCCATAAAAACCTCAGCTAAATCCAGAGAAAATACGCTTAAAATGTTTGATTTTGGTGAAAAAACATTACATTTTTCGGTTACGTTTTAGCTGTTCTTTGCTTTCAAACAAAAGCATATAGCCTTACTACAGTGGTATTACAGACATTTTCAGTTAATGTTGCTGCTAGATTCTTGCTTGGTATACTCAAGTAGCCTTTTCCATGCCAATAAACCGTAGTTCTTTAATGCTAATTATGGATCAGCCAAGAAAGAAGAGTAGGAAACAGATCTCGCTTGCTTTAGCAGTATATTTATATAAAATTAAAATAAATTAGAGTAAACAATATTGCTGTTTAAATGCTAACAAGATTCGCTCCAAGCCCAACTGGCTATCTCCATGTAGGAAATGTACGAACTGCTCTGGTTTGTTGGATGTACACACGCAATCAAAATGGAAAATTTTTACTCCGTTTTGATGATACTGACCTTCAGCGTTCAGATGTCAAATATATAAATAATATCATAGAAGACCTAAAATGGATTGGTATCGATTGGGATGCAAGTTTTAAGCAATCAGAGCGCTTTGAGCGCTATAACGAGGTGTTCTTGCAGTTAATAAAAGAAGGGCATATTTATGCATGCTATGAAACAAGAGAAGAGTTAGAAATTAAACGAAAATTGCAGTTAAAACAAGGACTTCCCCCGGTATATAACAGAAGCGCGTTACTTCTAACTGAGCAAGAGAAAATTCGTTATGAGCAAGAAGGAAGAAGACCACATTTTAGATTTAAGTTGGATAGAAATGAGGTTGTTAAATGGAATGATGAAGTTAAAGGCGAAATAAATATTGCAACCAATAGCATCAGCGACCCTGTGGTAAAAAGAGAAGATGGAATGTACACATACATGTTACCTTCTGCTATCGATGATGTTGACTTTAATGTAACCCATATTGTACGCGGGGAAGATCATGTAACTAATACAGCAGTGCAAATCCAAATGATTAAAGCATTAAAAGCGAAAATTCCTATGTTTGCTCACCTTTCTCTGCTACATTTTGATGATAGCAAGATATCGAAACGGAAAGGCGGGCTGGATATCAAATCTATAAAAGAAGATGAAATTGAACCAATTGCGCTAATTAGCTATTTAGCAAAACTTGGAACATCTGATCCGATAGAAGCTTATGTTGACATACAGTCTTTAATTGACTCATTTGACATTAAAAAATTTAGCTCAGCATCTGCACAATTCAGCTTGAGTGAAGTATATAAGCTAAATAGCAAAGTGCTGCAACAAATGCCATTTGAAATGGTGCAAGACCGTTTAAATCAAATTGGAGTGGACTCCTCAGAGTTTTGGTATTTTATAAGGAACAATATAGAAAGGTTTTCTGAGGTGGCCAAGTGGTGGAAAATATGCAAATCCGATATAGAGCCTGTGATTCTTGATAAGGAGCTTATAAAAATTGCGTTCAATGCATTGCCCCAAGGTGATTGTAATGAAAACACGTTGTCAGAATGGGTAAAAACTATTCGACAAACAGTGGATATAAAGGCAAAAGACCTATTTACGCAGTTGCGTTCAGCTTTAACAGGAACAGAAACAGGACCAGAGCTCGCTAAATTATTAATTTTTATCGGCAAAGAAAATATCATTGCAAGGTTAAAAGAAAAGTGAAAACCAAAGAATTATAGCTAATGCAATCCCTACGTCATACCGCGATTCATTCCATAGCTGTACGAACATTCATTTTTGAAGGTAAATTGCACAGCAAATGGTGTCATCCCAGTGCCTAGACACTGGGATCCAGGAATTTTATTAAGTTGGCGAGCATAAAAATAGCTGTTTTATGTTAAAATACAACGTTTTGATGATTATGGAAAGGCTGGATTCCAGTGTCACGCACTGGAATGACACCCTTCCTGACAGAGATTGTTCTCAAATCACAATGTTCGTACAGTTGTGGATCTTGGCACTGGGATGACAGAAGAAGGAAGCACTAGAACAGCGAGAGGGGGCTGCAAATTGCAATGTTCGTACAGCCGTGGATTCATTCGCAGTATCTTAGCATAGATCCCGCTAACAAGCAGCGGGATGACGGTTTATCAAATCGTCAACCTAAGTCACTTTAGCTATATATAAAAGGTTTAAGTGGTTGTATTGATGTATTTTCGTATTAGAAAACACCCAATAAGCAGAGTTGTAAGTGGAATAAACCACAAAATGTAAGTGCTAGATGGTACGATTATAATTGAATCTCCATAAGAATTTTTTAGCTCTGAGATTATCTCTTCATCAGTATATCCATCATTGATTTTTTTACGAATTGCTTCTCGCATATCATACGCGATCTGAGATCCAGATTCAGACAATGATTCGCCAGAACATATTGGACACCTTATTATTTCAAATAAACTGGTTGCTCGTTTTTCCATGCTTTTATCTCTGAATTTATTATCCAGAGTAAAAGCATTTACGCCTGAGTGGAATATCAATATGAAAAGTAAACTAACTACTGCTCTCATCCTTGGTTAATTGGGTTATTTTACTGAGCTGGTTCATAAAATCAGTGGTGGATAACTTTCCAATAAAGCTTGACCCTACATCATCATCGTACTTTATTGAAAATTGAACGCTGTTATCAGTTGTTTTTTCTGATAAGGAAGACATTAATTTTTCAAACACATCTGAAGTTTTTGAGTCACCAATCATAAACGAGATTAATTCTTTATAATTTGATATAGCCACGTTGATTTTGTCTTTAAATGAAGACGTAACCAAATTATAATTTTGCACTCCACCATCTGCAGCAAGAGAAAAATTATTACTTTGAATTAAAAATTTCTCTATGTTGAAATTAATTCTGGAAGCTGAGATGTGGTTTACAAATTCGTAATCAAGTTTAGTGTCGATACTAAGGTAACTTTCAGGACTTGCAGTATTTTTATACCGATAAGTATAAAAATCAAATCCTAGTTTAGTATTTCCACTTGGTTCTTTATCGAGGTGAAATTGAATGTAATTGCTTTTATCATTCACTTCAGTTATAACACTTTGCTGATTTTCTAAAACATCACATTTTAATCCATAATCTTCGTAACGAAGTGTATCTATATAGTCTATCACGGTACTATTTTTGTTGAATCGCAATGAAGATGGTAAATCGTTTAGTCTAACAACAAAGTGGCTGCTATCGTTTGTGTGGCATTTTATATTCTTTTTCTCATCACCATGAACAGCAATGTTGACTTCATTGCTTGGTATGTAGATATATACTGATTTATCAAACAATCTATTTTTTATCAATAAAGCATCAGATGAGATGGTTAATTGCTCATTGGAAAACTTTGGGTTTGTCACACGGAAAATTAGGTTAGAAGGAAATCCACTAAAATCATGTGAAATATCAAATTTTTCGTCGTTAATGTATAGTATTGTTTCAGCTAAAAGATTTTTTACCTTACATGCAGAAAAATACCAAAAACCACTATACGCTACAGGAATAAACAAGAGTAAAGAGATGATAATATAGATAAAAATCTTACGCATGATTCACCTGTTTATCTAATGATATGTTTCTTGTACCCCTTGGTATGGTTACACACAAGCCATTGATATCTTTTGTGATTTTTATTTGGCATCCAAGCCTCGACGTCTCTGTTAAGCCGAAAGCTAGGTCTAACATATCATTTTCCTCATCAGATATGGGATTATGCGTTTCTACAGCATCATAAAATTCTGGATCAATAATCACGTGGCATGTAGAGCAAGCAAGAGAACCTTCACATGCACCTTCAAGCAGATCTGGATCACTTCTGTGGGCTAAATTGAGCAGAGTTTCTCCCTCTGCAGCTTCATAGCTTTTCTTACTCCCATCAGGTAAAATAAAAGTAACAGATGGCATATTATTCCTATTAAAATCCTTACTAATTTCTCTATATCCTACAGGTAATAACTAATATTTGCAAACTCTTTGTCATCCCAGTGCCCAGACACTGGGATCCAGGAAAAAGAATGATGTCATTCCAGTGCCTAGACACTGGGATCCAGAAGACTTAATTTCAACCAAGTGGCTGCATAATAAAGGCTGGATTCCAGTGTCAGCTACTTTCATGACATCGTTTACTATGTGCCATATTTCAATGTTCGTACAGCTATGGAATGAATCGCGGTATGACGGTTCGCGGTGGCGTGACGATAAGCCCGTCATCCCGCTACTTGTTAGCGCCGCGGCGGTATAGCTATAAATTGTTGATATCTTTTTTATATCACATTTTTAACTTACAATAGTTAGCCAGCGTTCCTTACATTAACCAAATCTTTCAAATTCTGCACTCACCACTACCTATCACTCACTTTCACGCAATATTGATCGTTCTTAAAAAGCAATCTAACATTTTTTATTCCTTGATTGCGAAGCTTTGATGCAGCTGATTTAGCAGCCTGAGCATTTTTAAAAAATGCAACATATCCCTTACTTTCTGCACTGTCTTGTTTCGGGTGACGTTTCTGCATTTCTTTTTCATATTGCTTTCGGTAATGAGGAGTATTTTGTATCAATTGTTCTGACATCTTTCTTAGGTATTGGACTTTTACTTTTGCAAGCCCAGATTTATGAAATCCTAAGACTTGAGCTGCTTTTTCTGATAAGTCTATTATTCTGCCTTCAATAAAAGGCCCTCTATCGTTAACCCTTGTAACAAGCTTTCTTCCATTTTCTAAATTAGTGACAAGAACAAAGCAGGGTAGGGGCAAAGTCCTATGCGCTGCAGAGATCAAGTGACGGTTAAACACTTCACCATTTGCTGTAAGCGTGCCATGATCTTCTATTCCATACCACGACGCTATCCCTATCTCTTCATAGTGTTTACAGTTTTTTGGATAATAAGTTATACCATTTATTGTGTAGCTGCTGCCAATTTTATAATGACCTGCAGTGCAATTAAACCTGTTGCTAACACTGCAGCTACTCATCAAAACGAATATTAGACATAGGAAGGCTAGGTTTTTTATCATTGTATTCGGTAAGAGGGTTCGATACTATGAGGATTTTAAATTATACTATAATAAATTTAGTAATGAGTAAACATCTACTGCTAAATATTAACAAAACTCAAAAAGGAATAATACATATTATTGGTATAGGTGGAATTGGAATGAGCGCTATTGCTGAAATTCTTCACAATTCCAATTACAAAGTTCAAGGCAGTGATGCGCAGTCAAACAACAATGTAGATAGGTTACAAAAGCTAGGTATAGAGGTTTTTATTGGTCACAATGCTGATAATATAAGCCAAGCTCAAATAGTCGTACATTCTTCTGCAATAAAATCTGATAATGTGGAGTTAATTGCAGCAAAAAATAACAATAAAATCGTTTTGCATAGATCAGACATGCTTGCTGAACTTTTAAGAGATAAATATGTGATAGCAGTTTCAGGCTCAAGTGGAAAAACGACAACAACAGCAATGATTGCTTCCATTTTTGATCATTCTGGCATTGATGCGACTGTAATTGTAGGAGGAATACTAAATTCATACCAGAGTAATTCAAAACTTGGAAAGAGTGACATTTTTTTAATCGAAGCTGATGAGTCTGATGGAACCATGCTAAAAATTCCTGCAAATATTGCTGTCATAACGAGTATTAACGACGATCATATGGATCATTATGGTACATTCGACAATATTAAAAATGCGTTTTCTCAGTTTATAAGCAAAGCAGATTTTGCAGTTTTGCCTGATTCTGTAGGCATTAATTATGATGCAAGTAACTCTGTGATGTTTGGATTTGAGGATGCCAATATTAAAGCTGTTAATATTAAGCAGCATGCTAACAGCATAGAATTTGATGTGTTTATTGATGATAGTTGTATGGTTCAAAATAACTGGATCCCAGTGTCAAGCACTGGGATGACAAAGGAGAAGGAGCAACAGGAAAAGACGCTGATGTTGTTTCAAAAAAAATGGGTGTCATCCCAGTGCTTGACACTGGGATCCAGCCCTTTAAAAAACACAGTACTATCAAACGCAATAGGTATTCACAAAGTAAGCAACGCCTTAGCTGCAATATCAGTTGCGATAAAGCTCGAGATTAGCAATGCAGAGATTAAAAAAGGCCTTTTGGAATTCAAAGGAGTAGCAAGAAGATTTTCTTTAATTGCTGATATCAAAGGTGTTAAGTTAATTGAGGATTATGCCCATCATCCAAATGAAATATATGCAACTTTAACGGCTGCACGTTCGATTACTAAAGGAAAAGTAATAGGAATTATCGAACCACTTCGTTTTGCTCGCATTCGTAATTTTTTTGATGAATTCATACGAATTTTCATGATGTTTGATTATGTCATCCTTACTCCTGTTCATCCTCCAGAAGATAAGCCCATTCCTGGTTGTGGAATTGATGATATACAGAAAGCTCTAGTCAGTAATAACACAAAAATTATGAATGATGCTTTGCTCATTTCACATTTTATTAGTGATTCGACAAGTCCAGGTGATATAGTATTATTTATTGGTGCTGGTAGTAATATAGCTAAATTGGCAAAGGAAGCTGCGAAGCTCATAGCAGAAACTATACAAACATCTAGTTAAACGATAGAATAAATGCAAGTACCGGTGTCATTCCAGTGCTTGACACTGGAATCCAGTCAACTATATATGAAGAGTTATTATGTTTATATACTTGCAAGTGAACGCAACGGAACTTTATACGTAGGTGTGACATCAAATTTGATAAAACGAATTTATGAACATAAAAGTGAAACTGTTTCTAGTTTTACGTCAAAATACGGTGTTTATAGATTGGTTTATTTCGAAGAGTTCCAAGACATAAATTTAGCTATTACTAGAGAAAAGCTTTTAAAAAGTTGGCAAAGAAAATGGAAAATGAATTTAATCGAGAAAGAGAATCCAGACTGGGAGGATTTATATGATAAAATTGTGTAGTAAAACTGGATCCCAGTGTCGAAGCACACAACTGTACGAACGTTGTGATATGGGGGTAACTTCCACTAAGAATGATGTCATCCCAGTGCCCAGACACTGGGATCCAGAAAACTTAATCGTAAATGAGCACACCAGGTGGCTGTATAGTAAAAGCTGGATTCCAGTGTCAAGCACTGGAATGACACCATCCGCTACTCAAATTACCTGTATATTGCAATGTTCATACACTGAAATGTTACAGCGCTGGGATAACATCTTCCGAGACAGAACGTTCCGTGCACACAATTGTGAATCTAGTAAAGGGTTAATGCAATGAATAAGATAATCAATAACGTATTTGCAAGAGAAATTTTAGATAGCAGGGGTTACCCAACCGTTGAGGTAGAGATTGGGCTCTGTGATGGAGCAGTAGGCAGAGCATCTGTACCTTCTGGAGCTTCAACCGGTAAACTGGAAGCCTTGGAACTCAGAGACCAAGATGAGAAAAGGTATTGTGGTAAGGGAGTGCTGAAAGCTGTTCAAGTTGTAAATGGAATGATAACAGATAAAATCATTGGAATGAATGCAGCGGACCAAAATGCAATTGATAAAGCATTAATTGAACTGGATGGAACACAAAACAAATCAAAACTTGGAGCAAATGCAACTTTGGGTGTGTCTCTTGCGGTTGCAAAAGCAGCAGCAAACAGTTTCAAAATGCCGCTATATAGATATTTGGGAAGAGAGCAGACGAGTGTTATGCCGGTTCTACTCATTAACATAATTAATGGTGGAGTACATGCAGACAATAAGCTCGATTTCCAAGAATTCATGATTCTTCCGGTCGGTGCTGAGACTTTCAGTGAAGCAATTAGAATATCTGCGGAGGTGTTTCATAACTTACGTAGCATTCTTAAGAAAAAAGGTTATAGCACAAATGTAGGGGATGAAGGTGGTTTTGCACCAAATATTGAAAGTACTGAAGAAGCACTTGATTTGATCATATACGCTATAGAATCAGCAGGTTATTCAACAAAATGTGATTTTGCACTAGGCCTTGATGTTGCTTCATCTACTTTTTATGAAGATGGAATTTACAAATTTGAAAGTAAGGGGCTTACTTCAGAAGAGTTGACCGAATATTATTGTAATCTTGTGGAAAAATATCCAATAATTTCTATAGAAGATGCAATGAGTGAGGAGGATTACGAAGGTTGGAAATTACTTACTGCAAAATTGGGGAGTAAAATTCAATTGGTTGGGGATGATTTGTTTGTTACAAATTGTGAACTAATACGTAAAGGAATAGAGGAAAAAATGGCAAACGCTGTACTGATCAAGCCAAACCAGATAGGGACGTTAACAGAAACTTTTGCTGCTATTGAAATGGCAAAATCAAATGGCTATAAAGCTGTTATTTCTCACCGCTCAGGTGAAACAGAAGACACAACAATATCCCACATAGCAGTTGCATCAAATTGTGGGCAAATAAAAACCGGGTCGCTATCGCGTTCTGATAGACTCGCGAAGTATAACGAGCTAATCAGAATAGAAAGCGCATTAGGAAAGGATGCTAAATATTATCGTGGGTTAGCATGGGTTTTATAGACGAAGTAAAATTGTGTTTAAAAGCCGGTGACGGTGGTGATGGCTGTGCAAGTTTTCGTCGAGAAAAGTTCGTTGAATTTGGTGGTCCAAATGGTGGTAATGGAGGAAAGGGTGGAAACATAGTTTTCATCAGCGACGCTAATCTCAACACTTTGCTTCATTTTCGTTATAGAAGACACATTAAAGCAGATAGTGGAAAAAATGGTGCAGGCAGGGATAGATCTGGCACAGCAGGGAAAGACGTTATACTTAAAGTTCCAGTCGGTGCACAAATAATTGATGAAGAAAGTGAAGAGATAATAGTCGATCTTGACAAGCCTGATATGGAATTTTTAATAGCACAGGGTGGAAAAGGTGGACTTGGAAATACTAATTTTAAATCTTCTACTAATAAGGCACCAAGACATTTTACTTACGGTCAGCCTGGCGAAGAAAAACATGTATTATTAAAACTAAAAGTTTTATCAGATGTTGGAATTATTGGCATGCCAAACGCAGGTAAATCAAAATTTTTGACTCGCTGCTCAAATTCCGATACAAAAGTAGGCGATTATCCATTTACCACCGTAAGACCTCATTTAGGCATGGTAAAAGTGGATGATAGCGAAGTTGTAATAGCAGATATTCCTGGAATAATTACTGATGCTCACCTTGGAATTGGGCTCGGACATAAATTTTTAAAGCACATAGAAAGGTGTCAAATTTTATTGCATTTAATCGATGTAACTCACGATGACGTTGTTTCGGCTTATAGTTGTATCCATAATGAATTGGAACTTTACAATAGTGATCTTGTTGAAAAAGAAGAGATTGTAGTATTAAACAAATGCGACTTATTGAGGGAAGCAGAAATTCTGGAAAAGAAGAATCACCTAGCTAATTATCTCAATAAAGAAGTGCTGTGCTTATCAATTAATGGTGATTTACAGCCTATTTTAAGATTATTAAGTGAAAAATTGAAAAAGAGTAATTCTAAGGAAATCGATGTATATGATCCTTTTAAGATGTGAATTTCATTTATTTTATCATATAACTAGAATATATTTGTACGAACATTTGTTTTTGTTAAACACAACAAATCCCAGTGTCAGCTACTTGCATCTACCACACAACTGTACGAACATTGCAATTTGCAGGCAATTTGCGTGGCAGATGGTGTCATCCCAGTGCCCAGACACTGGGATCCAGCCTTTTCATAATCATCAAAACGTTGTATTTTAACATAAAACGGCTACTTTTATGCTTACCAACTTAATAAAATTTCTGGATCCCAGTGTCAAGCACTGGGATGACATCATAGGGGTGCTGGGATGACACCCTCCTGCTAGACAATGTTCGTACAGTTATACATCTACCATGCAAGTTACCTGAAAATTGCAATGTTCATACACTTGACTACTTGGATCTAGTATGATTTAATTAACCAAAAAGTAGGCATGAAAAAATTATGTAGTGAACCAGTTTGCATAACACCAGGAGGAAAATATGGATAGAAAGACGAGAATAGAATCAGACAGCTTAGGGGAAGTAAAAGTACCAAGTGAACATTACTGGGGAGCGCAGACTCAGCGTTCTTTAGAAAATTTTAAGATTGGCACAGAAAAAATGCCAGAGCCTCTGATTAAAGCATTAGCAATAGTAAAACTTGCAGCAGCACGTGTTAACATGAAGCAGGGTAGCATAGATAATAAGGTAGGGGAAGCAATCTGCGCAGCCGCAAAGGAAGTAATAGATGGCAAATTTAATAATGAATTTCCGCTTGTTGTTTGGCAAACCGGATCCGGAACGCAGACTAATATGAATATGAATGAAGTAATCAGCAATCGTGGAATAGAGATTTTAGGTGGTAATTTGAGTAGTAAATCTCCGATACATCCAAATGATCATGTGAATTATGGTCAGTCGTCAAATGACACCTTTCCAACAGCAATGCATATAGCAGCAGCAGACCAGATAAACCGCTTGCTTATTCCAAATCTTGAAAAATTGCATAAGGTGCTGGATAATAAGGTTCAGGAATTTAAGGATATAATAAAAGTAGGACGTACTCATCTGCAAGATGCAACGCCCCTAACACTGGGACAGGAGTTTTCTGGCTATGCAGCCCAGATTAAAAAGGGGATAGAGAGAGTAAAATCAACTTTAAGTGGTATATACGAGCTTGCACAAGGTGGCACTGCGGTTGGCACGGGACTCAATACTAAAAAGGGTTTTGCTGAAGATTTTTCAAGCCAAGTTGCAGGAATTACTAATCTTCCATTTACTTCAGCAGACAATAAATTTGAAGCGCTAGCCGCAAATGATGCTTTGGTTGAGCTCAGTGGAACACTCAATACAGTAGCAGTCAGTTTAATGAAAATTGCAAATGATATAAGGTTGCTTGGTTCTGGTCCAAGATGCGGAATTGGGGAAATAATGTTACCGGAAAATGAGCCTGGTTCTTCAATTATGCCAGGTAAAGTAAATCCAACTCAGTGTGAAGCAGTAACTATGGTGTGCACTCAAGTTATGGGAAATCATGTTGCTGTGACCATTAGTGGTTCAAACGGTCATTTTGAATTGAATGTGTTTAAGCCAGTGATAATTTACAATGTTTTGCAGTCTATAAGACTTTTAGCTGACGCAAGTTTAAATTTTACAGAAAAATGTGTAGTTGGTATTAAAGCAAATGAAAAGAGGATAAAAGATTTACTGAATCAGTCGTTGATGTTGGTCACTATATTAAATACGCATATAGGGTACGACAATGCAGCAAAAATAGCGAAGCTTGCTTATAAAGAAAATATCACTCTAAAAGAAGCAGCAGCAAAACTTCAACTGCTCACTGAGGAGGAGTTTGAAAGGATAGTGAAACCAGAAGAAATGGTAAATTATTTGTAACCGCTCACAGATTTCCACTTAATTCTTCAATCTCACTAATAGAAAGGCCAGTAAACTTGACAATAGTGTTGACATCAACATTATTAGCCAGCATTGCTTTTGCGACTTCAATTTTCCCTTCCTCTTTACCAATTTTTTTGCCTTTTTCAGTAGCAAGATCAAGTCTGTATTCAAGAATGGCTTCTTCTTTTCGTAGATCCATTATCCTTTCTTCATAGGCTACTAAATCTTTTTCGTTCCAACGAAACTTATCTAACTCATCATATGCTAGCTTTATTATTGGTGCTTTTTCTTCTATCTCTTTTAAGTCCTCTTCTGTTGTTTCTTCTGCGTATTTAAAAAAGAAACACCATCTTTCTACTGTACTTTCTAGCTGCTCTACTTTACTTTTTGAAAATTTGGGCAATTCTATAAAGATAAATTGAAAATCTTTTAAGTAATGGCCGTTGGTTTTTATATCACGTATATTATGAGTAGAGATATAATCAACTTCTTCAGGAAGTAAGTTACAATTTGATATAGCAATAAAGAAGACTTTCTTTAAATCAATGTAATTTCCAGATTTATCTAATTGTCTTGAGTAAGCCTTAGCAGCATACAGTTGGGCACGTTTCTCAAAACCTTTATCACGAGCAAGCTGCATCTCAATTACAAACCTATTACCAATAGAATCCTTGCAGAGAACATCAACAATACTTTGTTTATCAGAGGCAACTTCGGGATCCATGATAGTACTTAAGAATTCAACTTCTTGTATTGCATTTATCTCAGTAAACCCTAAAATATCGTTCAAAAAGTGGATCAGGATATTCTTATTTTTTTCCGTTCTAAAGATTTTTTTGAAACACAAATCATTGCGAGGATCGAGAAATTTTGAAAGAGCCATGACAAAAATGCTTGAAAATATTAATAATTATACACTATTATTAACAATTATTCAACCATATTTTTGGAAATAGCAATTTTCTGTATTTACTTTAAATTGAAGAAAGCTCAAATGAAAGATCGTGTTTTGCTAAAAATCACAGAATGCAGTCTGGTTACATCACTAGTGCCTAAAGTGATCTCCTTTATCCTCTCATCTGCTAGTATTTTTAATTCCTTACCGTATCTATAATAATTTCGCTTTATAACGTGTAACTCATCAGCAGAAGAAGAATCTAATTTAGGGTAATATTCGTAATCGCAATTTTCTTCGATGTCCTCAATGCTTATAGATGATGCTAGAAGTGGAAATAGAATTAATAGTAAAGTTAGTAGGATTCTTGTACACCACGTCCTGGGTAGCGCGTGACCAGAGAAAAAAAGATATGGATCCAAGTAGTCAGGGCACTGGGATGACAGAAGATAGTGCAAGAAATTTCGTAAAAAGCTTTTCATACCAATTATTAAAACTCAATTGTGTTATAAATGTATTAATAACGAAAAAAGAAAAACAAGGTTTAATTTTCTTTTTTATTTGCGATTTATCTATTAATTAACCGTGAAAGGTTACGTGTAATGCTCCTTCACATAATTATCAATAATTGCCTTAAATTCTTCAGAGACATTATCACCTTGTAAAGTTTTGAAATATTTGCCGTTTTTGTAGACTGCTGAAACAGGTTTTTCTCCATATCCAGGCAAGCTGATTCCCAAATTTGCGTGTTTGCTTTCTCCAGGACCATTTACTATGCATCCCATAACAGCAATGTTCATATGCTCTACACCTGGATTTTTTTTCTTCCACATCGGCATATGAGTTTTTATATAGCCATTTACCTCTTCAGTTAATATACGAAAACGATCGCTACTTGTGCGCCCACAACCAGGACATGAATTAACCTGAGGGTTAAAGTATCGCAAGCCTATAGACTGCAATATTTCCTGACACACCACCACTTCATTAGTACGCGATTCACCAGGACGTTGAGTCAAAGAAGCCCGTATTGTATCTCCAATGCCATTTTGCAATAAATAAGTAAGCCCTGCTGCGGTATTCACCACACCTTTATTGCCCATACCAGCCTCAGTTAAACCCAAATGCAGTGCATAATTGGAAGATTTTGCAAGTGCCATATAAACTAAAATTAAATCTTGCACTTTGCTAACTTTACATGAAATGATTATTTTGTTTGAATTTAAACCAATTTCTTCAGCTTTTTTTGCACTATCAAGAGCAGACATTACAAGTGCTTTGCGCAGTATAACATCAGAAGGCCTTGAATTACTAAGCGAAGAGTTTTTATCCATCAATTTTTGCAAAAGGTATTTATCAAGACTACCCCAATTTATTCCAATTCTAACCGGAAGATCGTGCATTATTGCATACTCTATCACCCTTTCAAACTTCTCATCACGTTTGTCGCCAAAGCCTATATTGCCTGGATTAATTCTAATTTTACCCAGCATTTTGATGTTGTCTGGATAATCTTGAACTAATTTATCTAGCTCATATTGACCGCAGCCTACCAATATTTTACCATCAAAACCTTCTTTATTTATCTCTTCTACTATATAAGGTATTGCTCTTGCTACCTCCTCTGAGTTCAAGGCAATTCGCACCAATTCTGAACCTGTACGTGCTAGTTCTGTTATCTCTTTTGCATAATGTTTTGCGCTACTTTTTATATTATCAGAATCTATATGCACACCAAGCGCCATAGATTGTACAACTACAGGATTATTTCCGCCTATCTTTACTTTTCCAACTTCTACAACATGAGTTTTGTGCCTGGAAATCGGCGATAATTCATATGCATCATCACTCAATATCAGGTCTTTATCTAGCATATTATTAATGGCCAATATTGTGATACTATTTTACCGTGTCAGCTACGCTGCCAAATGAACTTGAACCATTCAAACTATAAGCATCTACGTTATCCAAATTAGCAATAGAATCATGTGAGCACATTCTTCTTGATGGAGTTTCTTTTATAGTGATATTTATAGGAGAAACTTTCTTTTCTCGTGTTGAAGTAACTTTCTTCTCTTCTTGTTCATGCTGCTCGCTTTCATACTGGGAAACTGGCTCTTGATCTATAAATACAGCACCCCTTAAACGTGCGATATTAATACCATGCTGATTTATCATAACGCTCTCTTCATCGTCGACTATGCAAGCTTCCACGTCATTTGGCTCATTATCAAGACTAGCAATTTTTTTCTCTTTTAATTTTTTGATTAGATCTTCTTTATTTATAGCTCGATCTTGTGACTTTTTTTTCTTGAGCAATTCCCTACGCTTCTCATACAGTTTATATGACTCAGCAAAATCCTCATCTGTATGAAAGTTTGCACCACCAGGGTTACCAGGAGGTATGTATCTCTTACTGAGCTTTATCTTAGACTTAGCTTCAGCACTATGCACAGTAAAAAAGCTAGAAACCAAAAACATTAATATAAACAAAACTTTAGAAAAAATCCTAAGCATATGGTGCTATAGTAAATATCGTGTTTTAAAAGATAGCAATTAACAAACTTTAAGTAAACCAGAATCTTTACTAACTTTACAATACAAATATTTTTCTAAAAAGTGATATATTTACTATCAAAAACCTACATAGGCTAAGAGAAGAGTAAGGTGTTACAAGTTGCGTAACACCTTTTCAAGAAGAGTGTTATGCAGCTTAGTCTGGCATTTGCATATGCTTCTTTTCATTGCCATCGATAGCATCTACATTATTAAGTTTTGCGTCTGGCGTATCTTTAGACGAGTTCTTTTCTTTCTCCTTTTCAAGTTTAACTCCCTGATAGATGCAGAATGCAACAAAAGAAGTTATCGCTATTACGGCAACAGCAGTGGCTATGGTACAAATTAGTAGTGTTTTTTCTTGTTCTCCTACTGCTTCTGTAAGTGTTTCCACTTTTTCTTGCAGGCCGTTCAAGTGCTCTTGCATACCTTGAAACTGCTCAGTACCAATCTTTTCTTTTAATGCACTAAATACCTCTTCAAACTGTTTAGCATCAATCTTTTGAGCTTCTTGCCATTCTTTTAATGCACTAAACACCTTTTGAAACTGCTCAGCATCACTCTGTTGACTTCCCTGCAATGCTGTTATATCTGACTTATCAAAGCCTAATATCCATTTAGTCACACTCATTTTTACCCCCTAGTTAATTAATATATTATAATTATACGTTCTCAGTACTTAAATTAGTATTAAATCAATTGTCATTATGTATTGACTTTTTAATAATTTTGTTTAACTTGCTTTTTGAAAGTGCGGAAACTTAAATGAAGGTATTACAAGGTTGTTATTCAACCAATATCTCTCTCTTCCCTGAGTAATTCGGAGCACTGACAATGCCTTCCTTTTCCATTCTTTCAACAATGTTTGCAGCTCTGTTATAGCCTATTCTAAGTTGTCGTTGAATGTAACTGGTTGAAACTTTTTGATCTCTTTGAATGATGGCCACTGCTTGGTTATAGAGGTCATTTTCTTCATCCTCCGTTTCATCGTGTGACTCTGTAGAAGAATTTTCATCTTCTTTAGTGATTTCCTCCATGTAGTTTGGCTCACCTTGCATTTTCAGATGATCAACTATATCTTGCACCTCATTATCACTTACAAATGGGCCGTGAATTCGAATAATCTTACCACCAGAGGCCATATAGAGCATATCACCCATACCGAGCAATTGTTCAGCCCCTTGTTCGCCAAGTATTGTGCGGCTATCTATCTTAGAAGTAACAGCAAAACTGATTCTTGTTGGAAAGTTTGCTTTTATCACACCTGTTATCACATCCACAGATGGACGTTGTGTTGCCATTATGATGTGTATTCCTGCAGCACGAGCCATCTGAGCTAAGCGTTGAATAGAGCACTCTATTTCTTTGCCGGCAACAAGCATCAAATCTGCCATTTCATCCACGATCACTACAATATACGGAAATGTCTCCATCTTGATTGGTATTTTTTCAAACAAAGGCTTACCTGTTGTTGAGTTAAAGCCAATCTGCACAACGCGCTCCAATTCTATTCCACTATTCATCGCTTCTGTGATTTTTTGATTATAGTTTATAACATTGCGTACATTCAAATACGACATCATGCGATAGCGGTTTTCCATTTCTTTCACTATCCACTTAAGAGCAATTACAGCCTTTTTTGGCTCTGTTACCACTGGCGTTATTAGATGCGGTATTGCATCATATATTGAAAGCTCAAGCATTTTTGGGTCGATCATTATCATCTTGCATTCGTCAGGACTTAATCGATAAACGAGCGACAGAATCATAGTGTTAATCGCAACTGATTTACCAGACCCTGTGGTTCCAGCAACGAGCAAGTGAGGCATTTTGGTTAGATCTGCAATCACTGGTTTTCCGCTTATTTCCTTGCCAAGCGCAATTGGGAGATTTAAGTTTGCATTTTGGTATTCTGGTGATTCAAGCAAATCACGCAGCATTACAATTTCCCGTTCCTTGTTCGGCAATTCTATTCCCATGGCATTTTGCCCACGAATTATTGAAATACGTGCAGAGAGTGCACTCATCGAACGTGCAATGTCATCTGCAAGGCCGATCACTCTTGCAGATTTCGTACCAGCTTGTGGTTCAAGTTTGTATAAAGTCACAACCGGCCCATAGCATACACTGATAATTTTTCCTTGCACGCCAAAATCACTCAGGACTTGTTCCAGCAGAGATAAATTTTTATTGCTCTCCATTTCATTCAGCTGTTTTCTCTGCAAAGACTCCTCTGCTTTAGAAAGTAAATGGATACTTGGAAACTTAAACTCACTTAAAACCTCCTCGGTAGCTTTTTTCTGTCTTTCTTTTGGTTGTTGTTTAGTAGTGATTTTAGTTCTATGTTTTTCTTCTACTACTAATGGTGCAACTGAATATTCAGCAGTTTTATGTGATCTGAAGAATGGAACATTTACAAATAAGTAAGCTATTTTTTTACATAAGAAGAATAGAGAGTAAATTGTTCTCTTCCAACCAATCAATCCTACAAGACCTATTGATGTTACTATCACAAATACATAAAACGGGCAGTTATTAACGAGTGCATTCCCTATTATTCCACTGTGTCTGTACCTTGCAGTGACGCCTAGCGAAAATATAGCACATATCCCTAAATTGATTAATATTAAACAGAGAATTTTCAGCAGCCTTTTTGCTGGCCTGAAGATCAACAAGTAAACTATGGTTGTAGCTATTGTAACACTAGTTAATCCGAGAAATTGAACCAATATATCAGCTAAATATGAACCTACTATTCCACCTAAATTTGTCACTTCCTCATTTGTAGCCGTGTTTAAGGAAGGATCTTTATAGTTGTAGCTAAAAACTGATATATATATATATATTAAAAGGGATAGATATATTGCTGATTTTAGATATTTTTTTAACATCTACCTAAAGTAGTAAGCTACTGTATATTTTACAAAGTGAATTGTTATTAGCAATATCATTATAGATAAATCTAATCCGTTGAACGGTGGTATATATCTTCTAATAATCTTTAGTGGTGGATATGTCAATTGGTTCAAGATGTGCATTATGCTACTGACAGTTTCATTATATATGTTCACCATATTAAGTTTAACCAGCCAGTTTAGGACAACCCAACATATTAGAATGAAGCTATAAAGATCAAGTAACGTATTGAGTAGATATATGATTGGATGCATACATATCTATTACACGAAAGTTATATAAAAGACAAGTATTTAGCCTTTTCAAACTCAAAATGTTGTTTTTGCTGAACCAAAAAAAACTTCATTTTTTGAGCTGCGCAAAGCCACCTAAGGTAGAGAATGGATAAGGAAGGAGTGGTGTATAATATATATTAATGTTGATATTTATTTCTTATAAATATCATCTCTATGTCCTATCTCTGTGATAGTTACTATATGATCTAATTGATTTACTCTGTAAATTACACGATAGTCACCAACTCTTAGCCTTCTACGTCCTTTTAAGTTATGATGTAGTGGTTCACCAAAATTTATTGGGTCAACTGTAAGACGTTCTTTTATAGCCTTTTGAACTCTTAGCCTTATTGTCTTTGGAAGGTTTGGTAAATCTTTTTCAACAACACTCTTTAGAGACTTAACCTTGTAACGCTCTAATCCCACTTAATATCTTCAAAATCAACTGTTTCTGCACCTTCAACATCACGCTCATCAGAAATTTTAGATACTAAAAAATCCTCGATTTCAAGCTCAATTGCTTCTCTGAGTAGTTTCTCTGCTAATTCTTGAGCAGACTGCTTAGTGAGCTCAGCTAGCTCGGCAAGGTGCTGTAAAGTTTCTTTACTAAGAGCTATATTAGTTCCTGAATCTGCCATAAGTTTTACCAAAATCCACTAACAATTATACAACATTTTTTTTAATTTTTCAACAAGAAAAATGGATCAGGAAGGAGTGGTGTATAAAAATATATATAGTGTTTATAGTAACTGTTTTAATGACAATCGTATATGTATTCTCTATGTCTTATTCCAGTAATTGTTACTATGCATTCTAAATTATTTACTTGATAAACTACACGGTAATCGCCTACTCGTATTCTACGATGTCCTTTAAGCTCATGTGACAAAGACTTACCTACTTTATCAGGAGAGACTGTAAGACGTTCTTTTATGGCTTTTAAAGCACTTAACTTTATTGTTTTTGGAAGAGCTGGTAAATCTCTTTCATTAACTTTCTTTAGAAATTTGATTTTATAATACTCTAATCCCACTTAATGTCTTCAAAATCAACTGTTTCTGCACCTGGAACATTGCGTTGAATGGAGAGCTTGAGCAGCGCCATATCTTCCTCATGTTCAACTGCTTCTTGTACTAACTCCTCTATTAGCTTCTGAACGGGCTGTTTTTTCACTTTAGATAAGCGGGTAAGGTCCTCTAAAGTTTCTTTACTAAGAGCTATATTAGTTCCTGAATCTGCCATGTGTTTTACCAAAGTCCACTAATAATTATACAACATTTTTTTTAATTTTTCAATAAGGAAAATGGATCAGGAAGGAGTGGTGTATAAAAATATATTTAATGTTCAGTAGGTCCAATATTGCCTACTTGTAAATATTGTCCCTGTGTCCTATTGAAACAATAATTACTATACGTTTTGCAGTATTTACACGGTAGACAATACATCAGCAACTTTTATTCTTTTATGTTCCTTTAATCTCTTGCGTAGCAACACACCGTTACCAATAGGATCAGTCTCAAGATACTCTTTTATTGCATCTTTAATACTTGGCTTTACATCTTCCGGCAAGGAAGGCAAATTTCTTTTAAGAACATGCTTTAGATATTTAATGGTGTATTGCTTATTTCCAGATGTCTTCACTATCCTCTACTTCTTCTGCATCATCAGAATTTAACTCCCTAATAATTTTGGAAAATGCAATATCTTCCGCTTCAAGTTCGATTGCTTCCTTGACTAGCTTTTCTGTTAATTTTTGAACAGACTGCTTGGTGGCTCTAGCTAGTTCAACAAGATGCTGCGAAGTTTCTGGGTTGAAAGTTACACTAACTTTTGAATTTACCATAAGTTTTACCAAAGTCTACTACTATAGCTATTTTACAACATTTTTTTTAATTTTTCAATAAAGAAAGGAAGGAGGGCTGTATAAAAATATATTTAATGTTTATCAAGTAGCCTTCTCATAAATGGTGTCTCTATGTCCTGCTGTAGCAACAAACACCTTATGTTTTGCAATATTTACAGTATAAATAATTCGATAATCACTAACCCTTATTCTTCTATACCCTTTTAGCCTGCCACGTAATGGTTTACCAAATTTAATTGGATCAGTTGTAAGCCGCTCGTTTATCGCTTTTGTAATCCTTGATCTTATTGTTTTTGGAAGATTTAGAAAATCTCTTTCAGTAAAGTTTTTTGAGTAGACAATATCGTATTTCAGTTTATGTCCTCTCCCTTTCAGATAGTACTGTGTTCCAGTCTACATCCTCACATTCCTTAATAGTTTTATATAACGCAATATCTTCTACTTCGCACTCGATTCCTTCGATGACTAACCTTTTTGCTAGTTCTTGAACGGATTCCTTGGTGATTTCAGCTAACTTAGTAAGGTTATGTGAAGTTTTTGGGTCAAAAGTTATACTAATTCCTGAATCTGTCATATGTTTTACCAAAGTCTACTAGTAATTATACAACATTTTTCTGAATTTTTCAATAAAGGAAGTTGATGATATGTAAGAAAAATTTTGCCACCTGCGTTAATAAATAATTAAAGATTTAGCATATTTATTTACCCTCTATTCTATTACTTAAGTTAGACCACTTTTTTCTATTAATATTTTTTGTTTATAAAGATGAGCAGTTACTCATCACGCAGTTGATCTATGGATATAATACTACCGTTTGATAGTTTTTCAGTACATTTTTCACTTTTGTATTCTTTATCAGAGTCGATACTGATTTTGTCAAATATTAAAACATCTCCTGAAATTTTATCACGAAACTCACTAATAGCAAAAAACGGTATAGTAATTCGCTCTTGTTTTCCTTGAAAACTCAAATTGACGCTAAATTTATCCTCAGAAACTTTTAAATCATAGAATTGATGCTGTAATATAATAAGCATTTGAGTAGGGTATGACTTTTTCAAACGATCTGGCATGGTCACACCATTAAAATATGTGAAAAATAATATTTCTAAGTGAGGGATAAAACCATTACCTGATATAACATCTAAAGTCTTTTTGATAACTTGAAACTTAGCAGAATTAAGCAGTTTTTTGTAATCTGTTTGCTCCATATAACTTTCACATACGTAAATTTTGGGGGAACTTCTGTTACCCGGCGTTCCCTGAACCGTGCTTTAGTAATAAATTGGTTGTGCTAAATTAAGCAGCAACACAACATTCATTACTACCAGCAGCAAAGTTATCGTTTGCATTTAAATTATGAACTCTTAGCGGTGGTGTCTAACCGAGCAAAGCTACCATCTTTACTATGCATGTCGATCCTTATTCGCCCCCATATAAATTAAAAATATGGTGGAGGCGCCGAGTACTGCCCTCGGGTCCAATACACCTATTACAGGGTGATTTTATTGCTATAGTACACAAAATGTACATAACTATTATATAGCAACATTAAATAAATGTCAAGATATTATGTGACCTTACCCAGAAAAAGAGGAGAGAAAGTTAAGAAAATTTTTTACAAAAAGAATAAAATGTTCAGGAATGCAATAATTAATAGCAGAATGCTTACGCTGTTTATTGTAAAAATTTCTATGTATTCAAATATAGCAGTTCTAGCTTGTTAAACGGAGTGCTTAGGTCCAAAGTGTGATGGTATGATATATAAGAAGTTACCATCGGGAGGAATTATGGTTACACATTTATATGTAACCAGTGGACACAAGTATCCTGAATTATTTATACTAAATCCATACCATCACACTTTGGGACTGTATACCTAAGCATACGCGTCAAGTTAAGAAGCAAGGGTAAGAAAATTCAATGAACTTAAGGTGGATACTCTAGTTTTTCTATATCTATCTTTCACAGAAAATTGTGACCAGTCTGTGGTAAGTTTTTTCAGGAAAATTCTCAAATTATTAATTTTACTGCTTAACGCTAAAAACAACTCCCTAATCCTTCTTTTTAATTCAATGAATGCCTTTGTTAAACTCAGCTCTGTATTCTCTTTCAGTTTTATACAACCAACTATTCCATGAAATATAAGAATTGCGCACAATTTAGCGTATAGTTCACATAATACTCTGTATGGTTTTCCTTTAAGTTCGTCAAGCCTGATGTGACTCTTATACAATTTAAATAATAATTCAATCTGCCATCTTACCCTGTAAACTGTTAATACTTGTTCAGCGCTGATTTTACTCTCTGGAACGTTAGTTATGAATATCGACCAATCCAGCAATTTTTGATTCTTTTGAGAAGATGTATATCCATGTGATTTTGCTAACTTATTAGCCCTTCTTCTTCTAATTATAGACTGTTCTTCAGTTAATTTTTGACATATAATTCTCACTTTAATTTTTACTTCTTTTCCTAATAGCACTTCCATCTCTAGAAGGGATTGACCTTCTAAACATTCCAACAACTCTATTTTTTGATTTGTTTCTATATCATATATATTGGTATCAGACTTATAACGACTAACAAAATATGCACCTGCTTCATCAATCTGTTTAAAAGAACTAGGCACAAAGTAGCACAAATCAAATATTAGCAAATCATTGGCTGATAAACCGTTCAGATAATCCCTATAACCTTGATCCGACCTTATTCCTTCTATTAAATTTAACTTATCTAGCGCTTGGTTCAGGTAATCAAAGACTAACTGCAGCTTTATTCCTGATTTGGTATTACTCTCACAATCTCTATAGCTACTCCCATATCCTTTGTACATATCTTCCATGCTACTGGGCAGGCTAATATAATCCAAACCCTGTTTTGTAATTTCTATCGAGTCTTCATTTAGCAATTGGCACATTGTTTCTATGCTGCAATCATCAACTCCTATGTTACCAAAAACCATAGCTTTTATGAATGATGAGCCATTAAGTTTTCTCTTTCTTTTTATAAAACCTACTGCAATTGATATTTCGTCTGCTTTTTCATTAAAGAATTCATTGAGGTCTTTTGATAAGCAAGCTATTCTGTCCATTGTAAGTTCTCTCATTCACATATCCAAGAAGAACTTATACCTTATTCTTTTCCTTCACTCTATCAATTTTACTTACACTTTTCCTTAACTTGACGCGTATGATAGCTAAACTGACTTAGATTTACCGACAATTTGAAAAATCGTCATTCCGCTACTATAGTAGTTTCTAAAATGAATGATAAATTTCCATTATGGTATTACCAACTAAAAGCTGCAATTAGACTAATAAAGTCATACAGCGAAGATGGAATGAAGAGGTGGAAAAAGCAAACAAACTACGGAAAAAGATCTTATGTAGAAAGTTTTTTCTCGCAACTGAAACAAACATTCAGGTTTAATTTTCGGAACAAATCTGAAATTAATCGTGGGAAGGAACTGCTACTCAAGTGTTATTTGCTGAATAAATTTATCGAAATAGGCGTGCCTAAGTTTGAAATGGCTACATAAGTTTTTCCTGATCTATCCAATACAAGGTGCTATGCAACAAAGCCCATTGGGATCCAGAAAAAAGAATGGTGTCATCCAAGTAGCTGACACTTGGATCCAGAAAACTTAATTTCAACCAAGTGGCTGCATAATAAAGGCTGGATTCCAGTTTCAAGCACTGGGATGACAAAAAAAGGAGCACTGGAATGACAGCAGTCCTATGTCATACCGCGATTCATTCGCGGTATCCCTTAGCCGCTAACAAGTAGCGGGATGACGGTTGTCGTTTAGCCATAAATATTTAAGAAATTTACCAAACGAAAAAAAAGGCAAAAGAAACCCCGTGGTGGTTGGCTATTTACTATGTACTAAAATATCGGCGTTTTTTTTATTCTAAAACGCTTGATTAAGAGCGATTTAGCTGCTTTTAACTTGCAACTAACCTACACCGCAAGTGTTTAAGAAATTTACTAAGCAGGAAAAAAGGCAAAGAAACCCCGTAGTAACGCGAATTCTGGATTAAGGAAGAAAGTATAGGAAATAGAAGGCTTTTTGGATTTGATGGAATAGGAAATGAGAGTAGAAAAGATATGAACCAAAAAATTAACAGGGGATCTATGGCGAGTGTGTTCAATTTCTAGTCTATTTTTTAGGTAACCAAAAACAGTCTCAATGATAGACCTTTTTCTCAGTAAAATCTTCTCATTTAGCGAAATTAATGCATTTTTCATACCTTTTTTCACCTTGGTAACAAGTTTCAAACCTCGGTCAAACAGCTTCTGAAAAAGCTCTTTTGCAATATAACCTTTGTCACCAAACAAAAGGCCGGTTAATTTTTCCGTCAGATTTGGCACAGGTATCAACATTGCCTTTTGTTAGCGTAAGTGCATGAATTTCACCATTTTCATTGATTACCATATGTAATTTGAAACCAAAAAACCAGCCGTAAGTACTCTTGCTTAATTTTGCAATTCCAGCAAAAACTTTGTTTTTGGATATTCTTTTTGCATGACAAACTGCAATGGGAGTTGTGTCTATATATGAAATTCCAGTGTTTTCTGACTGTCCACAAAGCCAATGCAACAACATTGCTAAATGCCACAAAAACCTAGGCTTTAGAGCAACAAACCTGGTATATGAAGGCAACTTTGGAAACTCTGATTTGTAGAGCAACGTTAGGTAATGTAGATAGAAAGTTTTGAAATTTTTACACGGAGATTGTTGATATAGCAGGATTATTGTCATGATTTCGGAGTGCTCAATTTCCGTTGTTCTTGTGGGTTTTTTACCATTTGGCAGTAGTTTACCTGCAAAATTTTTCTCTATATCTCTGCAAAAATCATCGACCAAACAAAACAGTTTTGTTATATCTTCCATGGGTAACCTCATCTATTTTTTTATAACTGCTGAGTTTACCCTGTTTTCTGCCTTTTCTATTCTCCTTTAATCCAGAATTCGCGTTTTTACTACCTTGGTAATTAGTTGTTCTGCAGTAAGTTGCTTAAAATATTCAGGTGTATACTCTGGAAAATGACAATACCCTGGTGCCCCTTCTTTTAAAACATAGTTGATAATAAGCAAAGGAAGGAGTGATACTGTGTCTGAGTGAAAATTGTTGAGATCCCAGTGTCTGCTGCTTGCATAGCATTTATTTACAAAAAAAATAGTCATGCAAGAGACTTTGCTTGGATATTTGATATAATTTAGGTCTATTAAAGCAAAAAATACTAACATGAATGAAGTGATAACATTTGGTTGTCGTCTAAATTTTTACGAGAGTGAGTTAATCAAAGAAGCATTAAAAAAAGCAAAGAGAGAAAATGTTATTGTGGTGCATAGCTGTGCAGTGACAAACGAAGCAGAACGTCAGGTAAAGCAAAAGATACGTAAGATTTACAAAAATGATCCAAATAAAGAAATTATCGTAGTTGGTTGTGCTGTTCAGTTGGATCCAGAAGTTTACAGTAGCATCCCTGGTGTAAGTAAAGTGCTCGGTAATCAAGATAAGCTAAAAGCTGAAAATTACTTACTAAATGACAATAAAATCTTAGTCAGTGATAACCAAGTAGAACCTGTTCTAATTAATGGATTTGAAGATAAGTCAAGGGCATTTATTGAAATTCAAAATGGTTGTAATCATAGCTGCACATTTTGTTCAATTACTGAGGCAAGAGGGAATAATCGATCTGTGCCAATAAACAGTATTATAGAGCAAATCAGGATCTTTGTAGAAAATGGATATCAAGAAGTAGTGTTTACAGGGGTTGATATTACTGACTTTGGTACAGATTTGTTGGGTAAGCCATCACTTGGTTCAATGATTAGGAGAGTTTTAAAAGATATACCAGAGTTGAAGAGGCTAAGACTTTCCTCTATCGATGTTGCTGAAGTTGACGACGAATTAATGGATTTAATAGCTAATGAGTCAAGACTTATGCCTCATTTACATTTGAGTCTACAATCTGGTAATAATTTAATACTAAAGAGAATGAAGCGTCGTCACAACAGAGAACAAGTGATAGAATTTTGTCATAAAATGAAGAGCTTGAGGCCTAATATAGCATTTGGCGCTGATATTATTGCTGGATTTCCAACAGAAACTGATGAAATGTTTCAGGATACAGTTGATTTACTGAAAAAAACAAATATAGTTTACCTACATGCTTTTCCATATTCAGAGCGGAAGAATACACCTGCTGCACGGATGCCACAAGTACCAGAGAATGTGCGTAAAGAACGAGTAAAAAATTTAAGAGAAATGAATAGAGAAATGATGAATAGCTTTTATCAATCTTTGATAGGCACTGAACAAAGTGTTCTGGTTGAGCAAAATAATGTCGGTAGAACAGAAAATTTTGCATTAGTAAAGCTTGAATCAAAAGCTCAAGCCAAGAGTATTGTGAAAGTTAATGTTAAAGGAGTGGAAAATAATTATCTAATTGGAAGTATCTTACCTTAATTTTTTGTACATTAAAGAAATATATGATATAGTAGTTATACTATAAATGATAATTATGGGTTCATTTGTTATAACTAAAATATCTATTACTTTATTTTTGATTTTCATTCCATGTGTCTATTTTTTTATTACTTATATTAGTAATAATACACACATTGAGCAAATTATTGAAGCACAACCCTTAAGATTAGAAACAGACAATAATGAAAGTATAATACGTTCTGAAGAGATTACTGAAAAAGAAATACTAATAAATGATTTAAAATATCAAGAACTTGAAAGTAGTCCTATTGAACAACCTTCTATTCTCCAAGTAGCTGATCAGAAAAATATGTGGTCACGTATTGCAGATCAAGCTGAGCCTACAAAAGAAAAATCAAAAAAACTTGATTTTTATGTTAGCGCTAACGGTGGTAAGGTATACCATGATAATTCAGAAACATTTGTAAAGGGTATAAAGGCAATAGGGGAGAGAGTCCTAACTTTAGTTGAAAGTCATTATGGTTTTATAATAAAAAATATAGTGGCAAATGAAATTAAAAGTATACAGCAATTTGATGGTAAAATTGATTTCCAGTGGCTTAACAGCATATCTTTAGGTTACTATGCTGGAGAAAATGGCCGAGTTGATTTTGAAACCATGTATTCTATAGTCAATATTGAAAATAGTAATTCTCCTCCGGTATTTGATAAATCAGCAAGTATATTTGCGTTTTTGTTAAACTTTTATTATAATCCCAGCGTTCAGGATACACAATTTGCTCCGTACATCGGTCTTGGTATAGGGCCAACAGTTTTTAGATTAAAAAGGATTAATGGGTCACCCCAAAATTCAATGCCACTCAATGTTCCTTGGTTTGCTTATCAAATAAAACTTGGTGTTAATTATTCAATAATCCCAGAAATCAAAACCTTTCTCGGCTATCGTTACTTTAGCATTCCGATACCTGTTGCAGATGACATATCTACTCACAATATTGAAGTTGGTTTGATATTTAATTTTTAGTAATGATTTAATAGTATCTGTTCAGGGGCATCGCAAATATTGAAGCAAAAGTGGTCAGTGCTTACTCTACGAACATTGTGATTTGAATCCACTAGGGAGGATGTCATCCCAGTGCTTGACACTGGGATCCAGTTCTTATTGTACATTCACCTGGTATGCTCATTTAAAGTTAAGTTTTCTGGATTCCAGTGTCTGGGCACTGGAATGACACCTTTGTGTTTAAGGCAAAACCTGCTATAACATTTCTTCGCAAACAAATGTTCGTACAGTTATGTGTCAGCTACTTGCATGACACCATTTGTTGTAAACTCACTTTTTCTTGATTTTTTGGTTTATCTTGTCTACCTATTTTGCTACTCTGCTGAACGGATACATTTAATATATATATAAATTCTTATCTTTTCTATCTAACAAACCAAATGTTGGTACGATTGTTGCTTTTAAAAAAATGACAGTTTCTACTGTTCTAATATTATTCGCTAGCCTTTTTGACTTCTGGTGCAATAAGCTTTGCTTATCTTCTCTATGTTCTATAAGCCCCCCGATTACCATAATTTCACCGCTCTTAATTTTTAACATAGAGTTCATTTCTCTGATTTCAACAATTGGAATGTCGCTATTTAATTTCATTTTACTCTGCTGTGCAACATACTCTATATCTGGATCTTTAACGTAGCCGTTAATTCTTGATAAAGTTGGATGTATATCCATGAATATTTCACTAGTATCAATGTTAATGCTTGGTTGGATTATTAGCACAACACCTATTGGGACGCTATTCATCTTGGTAATTAAGGTCTGGTTAGAATTTCTAATATCTTTTTGTATATCGGAAGTAAAATAAATATGGTTTTTAGTAAATGAAATCATCGCTTGCTGATTATTTATAGCATGTACTCTAGGGCTTGAAATTACAGTTGAAGTGCCAAATTTGTCTAAATTTTTTACTAAATCTCCTAGATCATCCGCACCAAAGTTCATTGCTAGGTTAATAATGGAGTTATCTTGATTTACTATAGACTTAGTTCCATCGTGTAAGTCATTTAAGTTCATACCAGAAAGGTATTTGTCATCTAGCACAACTTCAACTATTTTTGCCTCTATCATTACTTGAGAAGACGCTAACTTCTTAACCTTATTAACATATTCTTCAACAGCTTTGTGGATATCTTTTCTAGCATTCAAAATAATAACACCAGCTTCTCTGTTGGATGAAAGGAATTCGCCATCATCCACCCCGTTAACATCCATTATTGCATTCAAGCCTTTTTCTAATGAATTCCATAAGTCACTACTGTATTGAGACTTCATAACATTGTTATAGTCCCTATCAACGTTACTTCCATCACTGTTAGTAATATTGTTACTAATGACGAAACTGCTTTGAGCAGAATGTTGAATATTGATGAAGTCTACGTAATAATTTTGCGCGTATGGCAAGTCCTGCTCAATTCTAATTACACCATTACTTGTTGAGTAACGCAGTTTGGCGCTATTTGCTATACTCTGAATTACTTCATTTATATCCTTATCTTTTAGCTTTAAAATAATATTACCTGATATTTTTGGGTCCATATCCAAGTTAACGTCAGAAAGTTTTCCTATCTCAATCAGCAAATCTTTTACTGATACTTCTTCACTAACATTAATAGAAATAAGCTGATTACTGATTGTGAGATCGGGAAACTCTATTGGTAAAGGCATAATTTCTGGTATTGCCGATTCATTACTTTCCAAAGAGGTGTTATATTGTTGCAACGAATAATCGTGCCTACCTATATCATGATGATCTTCGTTGTCTATATTAGTGAGATGTTGCTTAGTAGGCAGGTGTGTGCAAGAAATAATGAAGAGGAGTATTAAGCATTTAAAAATAGCCATTAGAACAGCGTATAGATCTATACTAATAGATTTCTATAAAAATATTAAAAATGTATTTAATCTCATTTTCATCGAGCAGATAATTGTCGTGTATTAGCTTTGGCTATGTATTTTTTGTATACTCTTCTTGTACTTAAATGTAGACCAGCATAGCCCTAATTTTTTTATATATTTTACTTCTTTCTCTGTATTTAATAATAGGCTTGAAAATAAATGGTAAGCCTATAATTGTTAAGCTTAGAGCTAGGGTTGAAAGTATACAACAGGCTTTGTGTTTACTATGTAGCTCTTTCAGGTAAAGCATCAAAAATCTACAAAATTTTTTGTAATTTTCTTCGATATTTTTTTTGCTATGAGCCTTGCTAATGAACATATCTATTGCGGTATGACCGTTATTGCACTTAATGTTAAGGTCTGCACCTTTTTCTGTTAACAACTGAGCTATATCAAAATAATCCTTTTGAACAGCAAGATGTAGAGGTGCAAAACCTTGTTGCTCACAAATGTTCATATTGGCTCTAACTTCCAATAACATTTTCACAATTTGTGTATGGCCTTTTTTAACTGCGAGTAGCAAGGGAGTTCTGTTACATTTAGTAACAGCATTAACGTTTACCTTAAGCTTCAATAAGAGCTTAACTGTTTTAGTGTTACCATTATGGCTAGCTTTATGCAGCCTAGCGTTACCATTAAAATCTTGATCGTTTGCTTCTATTCCCTTTGAAACAAGAAATGTTACCATTTTTCTATTATTATGCTCAATAGCGCAATCTAACGCATCAAAACCATGGTTGTTTTTTGTGCAAAAAAACTCTTTAAGTTTAATTTTATCGTTACTTGCTTGCTGTTTTTTTGCAATAAGCTTTACTATTTGCATTTTGTTGTTATACGCTGCTAGGAAAAGCGTAGTGTTATTTTCTGCATCTTTGGCTTCTATATTTGCACCTTTCTTTATCAGATATTCTATAATTTCTGCTCTGCTGTCATAATGTGCGGTGCATTGATAAATGGTTAAAAACAAAGGAGTACGAAAATTGTTATCTTCGCATTCGAGATTTGCTCCGCTATCAATTAAAATTTGGACGCTTTTTTTAGAACCGTATAGTGAAGCTATATGAAGAGGAGTATAGCCCTCTTTGGCATCTTTTTCATTAATTTTTGCGCCTTTTGTTATCAAAAAATCTATTAATTCCGTGTCATCTTGTAGTGCAGCAAGGTGCAGTGGAGTGAATCCGTTTTTATCCTTGGAATTTATTGTCAGCTGATTAACAAAAAGTTTAGCAACTTTCTTGTGTCCATGCATAATGGCGTAATGCAGAGGGTTTCTATTTTCGTTGTCTACGACATTGAAATCAGCTTCGTGTTCTAGTAATGACTTTACTCCAACTAAATCGCCTTCTTTTGTGAACTTATGCAAGAGAGTGATTCCACTTGCATCTTTTGAGTTAATATCAAATCCATTTTTTACTAATTGGTTTATATCTTCCTCACGCGCCATATTACTTAAATCTCTAATTAAACCCTTTTCGCGTTAATAATACTCCCACTTGATTAAGTTTAAATGAATCTGTGAGAAATGGCTAGTGCATTCTTGCATAACAAACTTTTGGCAGCGCATTGGATGAAACAAAAAAATTACTTTACAAGCTTCGCCAGTCCCCTTATCATGAAACTGAAGCTATTTCATTTAACTTCGCAATCTGTGCAGATTAAAACGACAAGAAAATTTGTATTTGTCGTACTATGCTTAAATTTTTGCACTATGTGTACCTTATGTCTTTATCAAATTTCTAGGTTTTTACCTATATAAGCTGAAACGCGCTTATAAAGCGTTCAAGACATCACCCAACGTCAAATTTTAAAATAGAGAGTGAATAACTAGCTACTGCGGGTTTTCTATGCCTTTTTTTTCTGCCTGGTAAATTTCTTAAATATTTATAGCTAAGGTTAGTTGCACTTAAAAGCAGCTAAATTGCAGTGTTTAAGACTTAAAAAACGCCAATACTGAAAATAGACAATGACTAGGGCTTCTTTTGCCTTTTTTTTGCTTGGTAAATTTCTTAATATTTATGGCAACATGAACTGGGCAGGAAGGTGTCATTCCAGTGCTTGACACTGGAATCCAGCCTTTATTATGCAGCCACTTGGTTGAAATTAAGTCTTCTGGATCCCAGTGTCTGGGCACTGGGATGACAGGCTAGCCTGACAATCGTCATCCCGCTACGTGTTAGTGGCTGAGATACCGCGAATGAATCGCGGTATGACGGTTCGTGGCGGTATGACGGTTCGCGGCGGCATGGCGACAACCTCGTCATCCCGCTACTTGTTAGCGGCTAATGGATACCGTGACGGTATCATAATCAATTCTATTGAAGCACTGAAGCCATTTCTCTCCCCACCATGTTCTTCCATAGATAGTCATTTTTTAAAATCGTATATTTCAATATAAATAAATTGAATATTAACCTTATAGATAATTTTTTTTAAACCCACCTTAGAAAAACTATAGTGTTTCTTCAGAGCAAGCTACCAATTTTAGAACGGTTTAACATCAATTACTACTATAAAACGCCAACAGAAATAAGTTAAAATAAGCATTTGTTTGTTGCTATAGATCAAATTTACTTATGTTAAGCTGCATAAAAGTGCAACCAAGACTATACAAAAAGACTTAAAACTCTCAAAACCTTATGAATTTATATGTAACCAGTGCTCCTAATTTATTTACAATTCATCACTCTCTGTGACCATACAGAATTGGGGTTAAAAGTTTTGCTTGGGAAAATAGTTTTTTATGCTATACTTGATTAATTATTAATAGAGGTTTAAAATATGGCTCATGATGATTCCCTGGATTCAAGTTTGGTTGATTTAAGCGGAGAAACAATTGGAACTAAAGATCGTCGCCATTCTGGAGGTTCAGATATTGAAGTAGAGTCCAAAATTTCAGACAGTGGAAATCGGGTGGTACCAGCTATTTCACTTAGTAGTGAGGCCACGTACCATGATGATCTAAGTCTAGAGAACCATATTCTTGCAAATACTGATCAAAATCTCGAGTCTCTTATTATTACCAGAGATGCTAAAACGCTCTCGAGTATATCACGTATTCAGGCTCTTATAAATATTCTAAATGACGCAATGAACGAAAATAATTTCAAAAAACTAGATGAGGTTGTAGAAAATATTAAAAGTTATGAAGATTCATTTGTTGCTGATCTTGATGTTGAAAGTTTCAAAAATTTTTGTATAGATTACCTTAGTTTAAAATTAGAAGACCAAAGGGTAGAAAGCTTTGAAGAAAGACAATCTAGAGGCGATCATTCGTATATATTTAGCAATATACTTTCTCACAGGTATGATATAGAAAAAAATAACTGTAATTATTCGGCAAAAGAGTTGTTACTTCTGGCAATTGCAGCTAATGACAAACTTGCAGAAAAATACCAGGACATACTTTTTGCTGAAGGAAATTTGAGTCTTTTACCTCTACTTATTGGCAGTCAAAAATATATTGCAGCTTTTATAGAGAGATTTCCTGACCTTTATATTGAATTAAAAGATCAAGTTGTACAACTTAACGAGCTCAACAAGATTGGCTTTTTTTCAGTTATAGCATTAAGAAAAGAACAAAATTTATTAGATACAGTTCTTATTGAGTACGTCTTAAAAGATCTTGAACAAGTGTTGCAAACAAGTATTAACCCTTTATATGGCGTGCTTGAAACAGCGTCATTAGTACAAAATGAAGAATTTATCGAGAAAGTATTAGATGTAGTTGAAGGAGATGTTAAGTTTTTTTTAAATGACCTAACTAGAAAAACTTTATTAAAGAACAGTTTCATCACTCTTTTGGAAACTGCAATAAGTCAGGAGCATGTTTCAATTGTTGAGTACTTGTGCAGAGAACGTATTCAAAAGAAAGATCCAATAATTCAAAAAATCTATAAAGAAGCATTTGCAGATGAGAAAATTGTTGCACAGATTGATAAACAAATTTTGAAAAATATTCATAGTGCTGGCGTGGAACGTAAGGAGAAAAAACAAAAGATTTACGGCCTAATTTTAAAAGCTGCTTTACACACTGGCAGTACGGATTTTATAATAAAAGTACTAAATTTAATTAAAGATGATCCCAAATTTTTAAGTGATACGGATAGGCAGACCTTCTTGCAAAATAGTCTAGTTACTATTTTAGATAATGTTATACGTGAAAAACGTTTCTCAATTATTCAAAATGTGTACACAAATTTTATATTGAAACTCGCTGAAAATTCAGGAGTGGAGTTTTTAACCATCCAACAAAGATATCGAAACGCTTGTCATACTTCTATAAGTGTAGATAATAATGTTGCCGGTCAGTTTAATGAGGAACCTAATGGAGATAATTCAAGTCTAGAACAAAATGAATTTGAAATAACTGATATTCAAGAAGAGCAAAGGCCAGGTATTTTAGGACCAAATAAAACTGAAATTGCAGGATTTAGCCAAGAGAAGTTATTAGAAATCATCAATTTTGTTAAGATAGGCTATTATGTTAGTGATTGTAACCTTAATAATAAAAAATTTTCTGAGTTAGAGGAAAGATCTTATAGAGTTCCAGCCCAACTTAAGAAAGAAGGTTATAAAATAATTCAATTCTATAATATGCGTGATAATGAACAACCATATCGACATGCTGGTTATGTTTTTATAAAAGATAAGGAAATAACTATAGTTTACCGCGGTAGTCGTAATCTCTTTGACTATATTACAGATATTAGAATACCTTTAATTTGTGCACCTGAGCTTTTGCCTGAAGGTGGAAAGATCCACTCAGGTTTTTATTCTTTATTTAAGGATTCTTGGGGCAGTGTTTATGAGATATTAAAAGGACATGCTAATGATAAAAAGTTAGAAATTAAAGATTTTAAATTTAACCTTACAGGTCATAGTATGGGAGGTGCAATTGCCAACATAGCTGCTCTACATTTGAGTGTAGAAGAGGGTGCAGAAGATTTGCATGTTGCAACTCTTGCCTCTCCAAGGGTTTTTGACCCTTATGCTGCTAAGGTTTATGAAGAGCGCCTTAGGAAGAATACTATTAGAGTAGTTAATCTATCAGATTTCATACCTTCATTACCATCTGGTTCTATGGGTTATAAGCACGTGGGTGAACAGTTAAGAATAAGTAGTAGTTCTTTACTTTATGCTCATTCATTGGATATGTATCGCAATCTTATTGTAAATATTGAACCTGACAAATTTAAGTCTGATAATAGCGTATCTATATACTATTATCCTTCTTACCTTGCTACAGTATTGTATAATATAATTACTGCACCAAGTTACCTCATTCCAAGTACCCATTCAAATGGTGATGAACAATATTTTAAGCAAGTAAAGAACAAACATAAAGATGCTTCACTTTCTGAAATGATGAAATATTCTGGATCTAGTAATGAACAGAAAGTAGTAATTTATGAGCATTCTGAACCTGGTGAGGACGGATTTATAACCTTTGTGATGCTATCTTTACATAAACATGGAAGAAGTAAAGGGTTAAAAATTAACCTTCCTGATATTGCTTTTTTTGTTAACAATAATTATTATCTCAGTGGAAACACTATTAGTCCGAGGCTATCGAAAACCTTTAAGGATAATAGCAATAGTAAGGATAAACAAACTCCTGTTCAACAAGCAATCCCTATAGTTCCGGAAGAACTTGCTGCACAAACTCCTCCAGTTACATTGATCGAAGATGATGTGGCTATAGTAAGTCAAGCTTCTACAAGTAATGATCAAACAACACCCCAGCAGGAAAGTGTAGTGCTTTCTATAGGTAATAGTACAAGTAGAGCTTTATATGTTGCAACTTCGGATGCTCAACAGGTTGTTCCTCGTGGAGGGACTGTTGGTACTATTGAGGCATTAAAGAATTTGCCTAACAACAGAACAATTAAAATTTTTCTCCTCAATAATGTTCAGAGTGTTGCTCAAATTTTTAAAAAGTCTGATCGAGAGGCTGAACTTTCTCTCCCTAATGGTAATACCTATGAACTTGATTTACATTTGATTAATGAAGAAAGTCTAAAAGTGCTATTTAATAAAGAAAATTCAGTTCTAGCTAATGCTATTAATGATTTTTCTACTGTTAAAGTGCCAATTTTAGAACAAAAAAGTGGTAAGAATGAACAAGCTCCTATTCAATTAGCTGGACATGTGATAGGAGAGGATCCCATACAAGTAGTACAGCCGAAAAGTTTAGTAAATATTAGGGATAATAATGTTCAACTTGTAAACGAAAGTGATCAACCAATTCAGGGAGATAATGGTATTGCCCTTATGGATCAATCAGAAGATGATGAACATTTTTATGATGCAGTAGAAAGTCAAGATACAAACTCAGAGGAGGCACAAGTTAATAATACTCAACGCAGCAGTGAACATTCTAGTGGTCCAGAACAAACTTTAGAAATCCTTAACGAACATCATTCTAATATTACAGCTAATATTAACGATGAAGGTGTTGGCACTACTATAAATGATCAATCAACCTCTATTATCAGTAGCGATGGTGAGGATAAACAAATTCCTGTTCAACAAGCAATCCCTATAGTTCCGGAAGAACTTGCTGCACAAACTCCTCCAGTTACATTGATCGAAGATGATGTGGCTACAGTAAGTCAAGCTTCTACAAGTAATGATAATAGTGATTCAAGTAAAATTCAGTTAAATGAATCACGAACTGGTAGTGATCAAGTATCCAATCAATATAATATAGCTGTTACAAATGAAAATGTTAAAATACCAATTCTAGAACAAAAAAGTGATATCAAAACCAACGGCAAGCAGTCTACTAATCCAAACAATGGAGATGTTACTGCACCAAAAAGTTTAGATAAGAATAGTGGTAAAAAAGATACACAACCAAAACTAATACCAACAGGGGTACCTTTAGTAGCTAGTAAAGACTCTAACCGAGTAAATAATGTTCAAGGTAACAGCAAACAACCTAGTTATCCAGACAAAAACAACCCTGCTCCACAAAATGCAAAAAGTAAGTTGCCTGTGATAGCTGCTGCTATGTTAGCAATAACCGGAGTTGCTACAGGGATAGCTATTGCAGTTTACTTGGAAATGCTAATGGTAGGAATAGTAGTTGGAGCTTGTTGTCTAGTTGCAGCTACAATCATATATTACTGTAACAGACCTTCAAATTTAGTTGAACCTCCAGCTAGTTGTAATAGGCCTTCAAGTTTACTTGAGGGTAGTAATGTTGAACCTTCAGCTAGTGCATCCATTGTATAATAAGTTGAAGAATAAATATAGTAGTTTACCATTTAATAATTTATTATCATTATGTTAATTATTGTAAAATAAGAACCAAAGCCTGATTTAAAATGCGTACTCGATAAATACTTCGGCGAAAGTACTATTGCTGATGTTTCAAGTAATCTACTGCTTACCAGTTATGATATTCACAATAACTGTCCATTTTTCTTTAAAAGCTGGAAAGAAGACAGGAATTTTATCAAGTTAAAAGACGCACTCAGAGCCACAACAGCAGCACCAACATACTTTGCACCTAAGTATTTAGAAGTTAAGCAAGAGAAAAGAGTGTTAGTAGATGGAGGTGTTTTTGCCAATAACCCAGCAGCATGTGCGTACGCAAATAGCAAAAAACTTTTCCCTAATGAAGAAATAGTGCTGGTATCAATTGGCACTGGTCGGCTATCTAATCGAATCAAGTACAGAAAATTAGGAAAGATAGCCTGGATAAAGCCTCTGTTAAATGTGATGTTTGCATCGAGCCTTGATGTAGTGAATTATCAACTAGGTAATGTAATGGACGACAGATACATCAGGATACAATCACAACTGACAATAGCGTCGGCTGAGATGGATAATATTACATCAAAAAATATTAAATGTCTGCAGCAGGAGGCAAATGCAATGATAGAAGGTAATCAAAAAGTAATCGATAAATTTTGCGATATCGTATCTTAATTTACATAAAAATGCCAAGCAAACTAAAGAAATTATACCACAAAGCAAAGAAAGGTTTAAAAAACATAGTTTCGCCCAAAAAGCATACTAAGGGTCAAGAAGCTAAGCCAAAACCGCCACATGAGCAACTTCTAAAGTTGATGGAGAAGACCTCTAAAGTAAAAAAAGATAAAAAAGGAATAAAAGAAAAAATAAAAAGCTTCAAAACAAAACCCGTAGAAAAAGAGCTGAAAAAAGGCAACGTGTTCAAAAAAGGCTTCAAAAAGCTAAAAGGGAAAATAAAAAAATTAAACCCGATAAAGGTTAAGAAGAATAAAATAATCGGGAGCAAGAAGTTAGCATTTTTACTGACATCTGGCACGATTGTGGCAATTTTGCCGATGTTCAATTTAGCTCCTCTTTCAGCATTAGCCATAACTTCGGCATGTGTTTTCAGTATTAACTTCATCGCAGTTAAAACACTAAAGAAACTTATCAAACAACGCAAATTAGCGGCAGAATCTAAAGAAGTAGCTAAGCCGGAAGAAGAAATTCAAGATGTATCGATTCAGCAAGTAGCGGAAAATTCTAAACAAAATTCCAGAGAATAAATTATAACCTCTAATGCTTGCTAGTGTAGAAAAAAATCCAAAAAAAAGGGAGCAAGTTTCGTTTGTAAAGTCCCCTATTCGTTATCCCGGCGGCAAGAGTCGTGCCGTTTCTCAAATTATTAATGAATATATTCCAAAAGGGTTACCTACGCTTTGCTCTCCTTTTATAGGCGGAGGAGTTAGCGTTAGCCAGCAGAGGAACAAAAGTTTATGGTTATGACGCCTTTGAACCATTAGTAAGATTTTGGCAGGTGCTTTTAAAAGATCCTTGCAGAGGTAGTGCGGAAATACCAGAATATGACATCTGCCATGTTCTATAGCCTACAAAAAACATTTTTCACCCTAAGAGATAGAGTTGAAATTGCTGCAGCATTTTTTGCATTAAATCGTTCATCTTTCAATGGCACAACATTGTCTGGGGGTATGTCTCCAGACGTTTTACGCCAAGTTCAATAGAAAGATTAGCAAAGTTTTCAATTAAAAATCTTACTGTAGATTTAGCCGACTTCAAAAAAAGCATTCCTAAACACGCAAATGATTTCTTATACTGTGATCCTCCTTACTTGATTGACCAAAAACTATATGGAAAAAGAGGCAAAGATTTTGACCATGAAGAAACTTTTGTCGACTCGCGATAGATGGGTTTTATCGTATAATGATTGTGAGGAAATACGGGATATGTATACAGAACATCACATCATTGAACCCAAATGGAGTTATGGAATGGGTAACTCTAAAAAATCAAATGAGATTTTAATCTTGAGTAAAGACTGTAGCTGGGTCAGAAACGGCATAAAATCAGCAACCAGAGATCTCTAATAGTTAAATACCTTGCTATTTCTATTTAAATATTATATATTCAACACAAAAATAGTAGCCCAGCTAGTGGTTTGCTTGTAAAATACTAGCTATACGCGTATATGAGTTAATAATTTAAAAATATTTATCGCTGCATACTTGTATACAAACACATTTTTTGTGGGGTTGCTATGACAATTGAAAAGATTTTACAAGACGCTTCTAAGAAGATTTATGAGTTCAGACATCCTAGTCTTCTTTCATTGATCATTTTCAAGATTATCAAAACTATTATTAATACTGGATTTTGTACTGGAATCTTACGTTTCTGTGTAAGATGGAATCTTTACAAGTTATTTCGATTCTTCATTGGGTGTGGTGCTAATGTTGATACAGCAAATAAAAAGGGCAATACAGCACTACACATTGCTTCTCAATATGGACCAACAGCAATAGCAGAGGTTGCTGTAGTTATGAGCAAAAATGTTAATGCTCAGAATATCGATGGCGACACTCCTTTGCATTATTCGATAAAGTATAAGCAATTGTATGTTATGCAGGATCTATTACAATCCGGTGCAGACATCGGTTGTCAAAATCATCTAGGTGAAACTCCTCTTCATACGGCTGTAAAATATGCTGATGGGGTAACGTTGGGATTGCTGATAAAAGGAGGGGCTGACCTTGAAATTAAAGACAAAGAAGAAAGTACTCCTCTTCACCTAGCAGTTTTATCCAATCATAAAGATTCTGTGGAGATTTTATTGCGAAATGGGGCAAACGTTAACGCAATTGGGAAAAGTGGTTGTACTCCTCTACATCTTGCTGTTATGAAGGGCAATAAAGACATTGTTGAATTATTACTAGACAAAAAGGCAAACGTTCATCTGAAATGTTTTTATAACTCTAAAGAAGGTTACACAGCACTGGAGAACGCTATAGCAAATCGAAGCGAAGAAATTGTAGCATTATTTCTGCTTCACGGAATAACTTTAAAATAGTGGAAATGTCCTACGAGCAGATTGTTGTATGTGGTATAATACTAATTATTGCTATTAAAATATTTCTCTCTTTCAGGAGAATATGCACAAACCTCGTCAAGCTGGGAGAGAGTGAAAAAAAACAGCTTGAAAATCATGATATCAAAGGGATCCAGGAGATCCAGGTTTATAAAGAAAATCTAAAAATAATTGGCGTTGCAAAGCCAGTGGGCAAATGGACACAAATGATTATACTAAATGATGGATTGATGCAGCGTTTGGCACAATTGATACAGAAAGAAGGCGATCAGAAAGGATTTTGGCAGCTATTTGTGAAAGCTCAGGCTTCAACTCAAGGTAAATACAAAGGGAGAGGAAGGTAGACTGTTACATGCGTTCATATCGGGAATCCATGTGATGTTTCAACCCCTGCGTAGCGACTTGTAGTTCAACTGCTCTTTCGCTGGTAAATAGCTCCTGCACTGAAGTTTTGTTTTTAGACAGGTCATATGCTGTTTCACCCTTTTTATTCTTTATAAACAGCTGCGCACGATTAATTATTAATAATCTTATAGTAGGTATATTTTCCAACATTATAGCTTTGTGCAGGGGTGTGTTGCCATTACTGCTGCATTCGTTAAGATCAACACCACTTTCTATTAATGACTTTATTTTATCTAAATCTTTACTTGAAACAGCTTTATACAATTCGGGTTCACAAAATAACGTATCGCTGAATCTGGCTATAGATACACCTTTTATCGCTCTTATTATTTTTCGTAGTTTTCTCACTTTCAGTCCCTTAGCTACTTAAATTTAAAAACTATGTGTAAAAAAAATATTACATACGAATGTTTATAAAGGCATCTAAATAAAATTTTATTCGTTAATCTTTACAACCTCTGATAAAAACAAACTCAATAAATCCTGTAATCTTTGATCTTCAATTTTTTGACATTCTTTCATTATGTTTAATATCTTCGTTTCTCCTTCACTATCTTCATCTTCGTAATAATTTTCTTCCGTTGGTTCACAGAGTAAAACTCTAGCATTTACTAACGCTTTTTCTGCTTCAGATAGCTTTTTAAATGACATGCAATCTACACCTTGTTCATATCTGTGTATTTGCTGTTGTGACAATCCGATTTTATTCGCTAACTCCAACTGAGTACATCCTCTTACGAACCTCCAATCTTTTGCCGCTTGTCCAATTTTGTACTTTATAGACTTAGTATCTATTACACTCTTGCCAATTTGAATTTTCCCTGACAAAAGTTTGACTAGTACACAAAATGTACTGCGAAATTCTTGGTCCTTAATTTTTTTTAAATTTTGCAGTATATTCATCATCTTCTCTTCCTTATGGCTAACATAACCTGTTAACTTAGGAAATATGTCTTTAAAGCTAGCCGATAATGCTTTTAGCATCTTTTCTGCGTTTTCAGGTGAAATAGCATCTATCCTTTGTTCATATCTTTGTATTTGTGACGTTGATATACCGCTTTCCCTTGCTAGCTTCGCTTGAGACCATCTCCTAAATAACCTCAACTTTTTTATCTCTTGAACTACTTGATAGCTTAAAGAGTCGATAGCAATTCTCTCTCTGGTAGTGGTCATTTTTTGCATAATTGCAGAACAAACATATAATACAGTATTATTGAGTTTGATTAAAGTTTTACTACTTCTGCCAAAACAATAGGCATAAACTTCGGGAAATTGATATCTCACAATGTAGCTAAGGCTAGAAGCGAGCAAAAATCTCTACTAATTAAATATTTTTCTTTTTCTATTTAAATATCAATACAAAAGTAGTAGTATAGCTAGTGGATTATTCATAAAATACTAGCTATACATGTACAATGGTTAATAATTTATTCATAATTGACACTGTATACTGAAACAATAGTGTAGGTAAATCATTATGAGTGAAAATGCAATAGAACTACAAAAAGAAATAAAACGCCACAACGAGCTATACTATCGGAAAAACAAACCAGAAATCACTGATGCAGAATACGATGAGCTGGTAAGAAAAGCAGGTATAAAGGTTCATACGCGTCAAGTTAAGGAAAAGTGTAAGTAAAATTGATAGAGTGAAGGAAAAGAATAAGGTATAAGTTCTTCTTGGATATGTGAATGAGAGAACTTACAATGGACAGAATAGCTTGCTTATCAAAAGACCTCAATGAATTCTTTAATGAAAAAGCAGACGAAATATCAATTGCAGTAGGTTTTATAAAAAGAAAGAGAAAACTTAATGGCTCATCATTCATAAAAGCTATGGTTTTTGGTAACATAGGAGTTGGTGATTGCAGCATAGAAACAATGTGCCAATTGCTAAATGAAGACTCGATAGAAATTACAAAACAGGGTTTGGATTATATTAGCCTGCCCAGTAGCATGGAAGATATGTACAAAGGATATGGGAGTAGCTATAGAGATTGTGAGAGTAATACCAAATCAGGAATAAAGCTGCAGTTAGTCTTTGATTACCTGAACCAAGCGCTAGATAAGTTAAATTTAATAGAAGGAATAAGGTCGGATCAAGGTTATAGGGATTATCTGAACGGTTTATCAGCCAATGATTTGCTAATATTTGATTTGTGCTACTTTGTGCCTAGTTCTTTTAAACAGATTGATGAAGCAGGTGCATATTTTGTTAGTCGTTATAAGTCTGATACCAATATATATGATATAGAAACAAATCAAAAAATAGAGTTGTTGGAATGTTTAGAAGGTCAATCCCTTCTAGAGATGGAAGTGCTATTAGGAAAAGAAGTAAAAATTAAAGTGAGAATTATATGTCAAAAATTAACTGAAGAACAGTCTATAATTAGAAGAAGGGCTAATAAGTTAGCAAAATCACATGGATATACATCTTCTCAAAAGAATCAAAAATTGCTGGATTGGTCGATATTCATAACTAACGTTCCAGAGAGTAAAATCAGCGCTGAACAAGTATTAACAGTTTACAGGGTAAGATGGCAGATTGAATTATTATTTAAATTGTATAAGAGTCACATCAGGCTTGACGAACTTAAAGGAAAACCATACAGAGTATTATGTGAACTATACGCTAAATTGTGCGCAATTCTTATATTTCATGGAATAGTTGGTTGTATAAAACTGAAAGAGAATACAGAGCTGAGTTTAACAAAGGCATTCATTGAATTAAAAAGAAGGATTAGGGAGTTGTTTTTAGCGTTAAGCAGTAAAATTAATAATTTGAGAATTTTCCTGAAAAAACTTACCACAGACTGGTCACAATTTTCTGTGAAAGATAGATATAGAAAAACTAGAGTATCCACCTTAAGTTCATTGAATTTTCTTACCCTTTTCCTTAACTTGACGCGTATGGTACTGGTAACAGTGAGTACTTTGCTCAAGGTGTGCTTGAAATCATTCAGGGAAGTGAAGCCTTGCAAGCAGAAGGAAAAAATTTCTGAATCAAGATGAAAACCTAAAAAATCTAAATTTAGCTAACGAGGTAGACGTAATCGACTTGTTAAATGGCAATAAAAGTGCTGAATTTTTGACAATTATGTCAAAAAAATTATCAGAAGAAGAGAAATTCAAAAAATTAGCTGAGCAAGTTGGTAAAAATCTAGTGATGGAGGAAAAGCTTGAAGCTTTAGGTAATCGGTTGTTAGTTCAAGGAGTTATAAGTGTAGCAGCATTTACAACATTGACGGGTGCATTAGTAGGTACATTAGCAATAGGGGGAGTGGCTGGCACATTTGTGGGTGGTGGAATAGCATTGTTAGGGCTTTTAGCAATAGCGGCTATAGCTGCTATTGGTTATGCCATATATCAGCATAGAGATGAAATAAAAGAAAACGCAGATAAAAGTATTGGTAAAGTAAAAGAGGGTGCAATTGAATGCGGAAAAGCAGTGAAAAGTTTTGTGAAAGATGTGATCGATGAATTGACTTGGGAAAAGACTAACTTCTCTAGATTAGAGAAAAAGTTCATTCACGATATGGTATACCCTACAGACGATGAAAAATCAAAAGAGGCCCAGAATAAAATAAGGATCATAAAAATGCTTCAAGACGAAGGGAAGCGATCTGCTATACAAGAGTTAATAGAGGATGGGACCATCAAAAATTTTTCAAGAATGCAAAAGCTTGTGGAAAAAGGTAATAGTACTCATGAAGAGGATGATATGCAGAAATTGCTAGATTTGATGAAAGATTTTCTACCTGCAATTATGGCCAGTGGTAATAATAAAATAGAGAAAGTGGAAAAAATAGTTGATGATAAAGTTAAAGAAATGAAGCCAAGTCCTAAATTAGATAGTTCAAGTGCTGAACGAGTAAGTGAAGAAGGAACCAAAGGACAAAGTTTTTGATGCATTTGAGGAGCGTTTTGACGCAAAAATTACTATTAGAAAGTGGGATTACGCTACTCCTTTTTATCCACTTTTTTGAGCAATCCACCTCCACATCTAACACACATCTCAGTGATTATAATATCCAATTTTTGATCATGTTTTTCTACAGGTAAATCTTTACAATATTGTTTCTCATAGGCTACACCTATAAATATTTTTCCAAGCGGCCGTAATTTTTTTATCATTGTATCATACCAACCACCGCCAAAACCTAATCTATTAAAATGATCATCAAAAGCAATAACAGGAGTAATGATTGTGTCGGGAATTACATCTTCATTTGTTTCGTTCCATTCCTCAAATTTTAGTAACTTATTTTTATTAGGAATTGCTACTTTATAATCTAAATCGAGTAAACTATGCATCAAAGGCACAACATCTATTTCCCCATCCATTGGAATGTAAGCTGCTATTGTTTTGCCTTTAACGTAGCTTAAGTTCTGATTAAAGAGATTAATAAGAGAATTTGCCGCATAACTGGAATAACTTTCATCAATATCTTTTCTTATAGTTCTATATTGCTCTCTTATTTCCTTTTTGTGCTGTTTAATATCTTTGAACATGATCTATCCATTTCGCAGTAAGTTTTTCTTGTAAACTATTTTGCTTCAAGCGCTCACTTAAAAAATCAAAGTCAACACACTCCATATCCTGGTCTTGATTACTGCAACTATAAACAAAACTCCTTTCTCCTGTTTTCGCATTTATATGTTGCTGCACACACTGAGCGCAGATTTCTTTCATCATACACTGCATAGGAGAATTAACTGATGATATTGCTATGTGGCCTGATTTCAGATATGGCTTTAAAATTGTTTTTCTAGCTTCATTCACAGCTTTCATCATTTTGTCAGAACCAATAGTGATAATTTTATCTATAACGTTCAAATTAATACCTAATCTTCCTTGTTGATAAGAGACTATTGCATCAACTATATTACCATGAAAGGATTTATCTTGATCTCTGCTTGTTTCTATCAATCCTTCTTCACATGCCCAAACTACTGCATTTGATGCACGCTCTATCAGTGCTCGTTTAAATACATCACTTAACTTCTTATAGCCAGCAAAGTACAAAACCTTGTTATTATTTTCAAGACATGCCTTCCCTATCGAAAATAACACTGCATTTCCAACTCCACCACCAATTAGCATTATATTCTTCATGTGCTACTTTAACTACATTTGTTCAAATTTTTTGAAATTTTATAGAATAAAGTAATTTTCGCACACAAAGACAGAGACAAGGACACTCTCTGACTTCAACTATACCGATAACTGATAGCTGCATTTTTACGCATACTATCCAATAGCAGGTTGCTTTGTATCATAATCTTTTGTTGGTACATCTGCTGTTTAATTGCTTCTATATCCGCTACATTACTCTTGATATCACACAACATCATCAACTTTGCAGTGCCATTTTCTCTCAATTCTACTATTTCATTCACACTTGTTTTACTAAATAAAATCTGTAAATCAGGGTTTAAATCTCGCATTTTTATTTCAAATTCTTTTGCGTTTGGCAGCTTAAAATTATCTGCCAATTTATCAAAATTTAAACAATTAACTTTTTGCTCCTTGAGATTATCTAATAAACTTTCTGAACCTTCAACCACAATCTGTTTTAATTTTAAAGTGCTTTCCAGCAGTGTATGATTAAGTTGTACTTTATCTATTACTTTTATAACAGAGTAACCTTCACTGAAACTGAATGGACCTCCTATGTCGCTGGTTTCTAATCCTTCTAAAACGCTCTTGAGTTTTCCTTTTAGCTGACTTAAATTAACTGTTGCTTTACGCATCTTTATTGGAGATTCTGGGTTATTACTATTACGTAATTTTTCTACTAAATCTTCAGCTATACCATAAACGTCCTTGTCTTTTTGATCAGGAATTATAAACTCTTGGAACGTGATAAGATAATCCGGCTTTTCTGTTTGCCTTTTTACATCATCTACTTCTTTATCGCTTATATTAATAAATGGCACAATTCTTACTTCAATAATTTTGCTCCATAGTAACTGACATTTTATTTGTTTTCTTAAAATACTAAGATCTATATTATGCTTCTCTATGTATTGATCAACTTCATTAGCCTTAAGTTTAAAACTTTGGGTTAAAAATAACATGACAGCATTATCTAACTCCTCGTTGCTCAATTTTATATTCAGCCTCTGCGCTTCATTGGTAATGATAATTTCGTCTATTAGTTCCCTAAGAACTTGAGGCCTTGCTTCTTTTTGATTAACACTTTGAGTGCCAAACAATGAATTTATAAAGTTGATGCGTTTTTCGATATCTAAATTTGAAATTGGCTCGCCATTTACATCCGCAATAATTTCAATCTCGGTTGCAAGCAACCTAAGTGGCAACACTATCAACAATAAGATTAGTATTTTATACATACAAGTAAAGTTGTTTAGTTAATAACTAATTCTATAATAAATACTGAGTCAACGCTAGCCAACTTTTTAATAGTTAAAGACGGAAATAAAAACCATTGCAACAAGATCAGGTAAACAGGCTAAAAACATGCCAACATAGCGAATTTAGACCGTGCTAAAACAGTATACGGAAGGAGAGGGATTCGAACCCTCGATACAACTTTTCAATCGTATAACGGTTTAGCAAACCGCCGCCTTCAGCCGCTCGGCCACCCTTCCAAATTTAGAAATTTATCATCTAAAGATTATATAATACCAAGACCTCTACCGCCTGTCTAATGCTTTTAATTGCAATATTTGTATCTGTTCAGATGCATGGCTAATGTACAAATACTGAAACAAAAATTCCAGTGCTCCCTTTCTTGTCATCCCAGTGCTTGACACTGGGATCCAGATTGGGCACTAAGTTGGTAAACACGAAAGCGGTTAATCCTTTACAACGTTTTTGATGGAACTGTGCGAAAGGACTGGATCCCAGTGTCAAGCACTGGGATGACACCATTTGTTGTAAACTCACTTTTACTCTATGGTTATACTACCTTGCCGCTATCCTGAACGGATACCAATATTTACCCATTAAAAACAACAACATTTTCCCGAATAACTGTAATTCCAGGCTAAATCAATGCAAACTAATTTCTGCTTTTTTCAATGATTTTCTTTGCTTCTTCTATACCAACCCATTCTCCAACTGTTACCGTTTTTCCCTTTTCTAGATCTTTATAATGAGAAAAGAAATGAGCAATTTTATCTAGTAGGTTTTTAGATAAGTCAGAATAGTCCTTTATATTGTCATAATAGCTATCAACACTGGAAACAGGCACTGCTAATATTTTCTCATCTTCTCCTTTTTCATCTTTAGTGAGTAATACGCCTATTGGACGCACCGATATCAAAACACTAGATGCTAAGGGAAATTGAGTTAGCACCAAAACATCCACAGGATCACCATCACCTGCACAGGTATTTGGTATAAACCCATAATTGCAAGGATAAGTCATTGAGGTAGATAAAAATCTGTCAACTTGTAACAACCTAAGCTCTTTATTAAATTCATACTTTACAGGCTCAGCATTTGCACTTATTTCAATTACCACATTAACCGCATTTGGTCCCGCTGTTATTTTACTTAAATCCATAAATTACCTCTTAACTTAAGAATAAGCATTATACAATATGTGCTTTTAAGTTGCTACATTTATGTAGTTCTAAGCTTATTTTGTACGGAGCGGTTCTAAGTTTTCATTCGTCGTCTCATTGACTGTTGAAAGTGGTGGTTCCTGTGGTGATTTCAATAACTGAAATAAGGCATATACTATTACGATAGTAAGCACTGTAGCAACTATCAGGTTAGTAAGGTTGTCTTGTGGCAAAACATTTTTTATTGAGTTGAACAATTTTTGCTCCATAAGGAAATAATCAGCAACATATAACCCAATAGACAATACAAATATACCTAAAATAAGTTTACAGATTATGTTTTTATGGTCTTTTTCTTTTTTCTTGCTGATGATAAGATTTGGCCTACATTCATTCTCTTCTTGCGGCACTGAGTAGTATATATTATCAGGGCTCGTTACTAATTGTTCAAATTCATCACTACTCTGGTTTTTTAGCAATTGCTTCAAGGTTGATCCAATGCTTTTAAAGGTTGGAAAATCTTGATTATTTTGATCTGCCAACGTATTAAATGTTCTGTTTAGGCTACCTATCTTTTCGAGATTCAGCGTATATTTAGTAGATCTATTCTCACTTGATAAATCGATACATGTTAACATTTTAGCTAATAATGCTATTAACTGGCTCTTATCTAGCTCTAGTACTTCTCTTTTTACTATTTTGTCAGATGACAAAGGTTCTTTATAACTACCGCTAAAAGAAGATAATAGAGAAAACAATAAAGCCACATCTTTATCTACTTTTATATCTTGATGAATAGAATAGTAACAGCCGATAACAAATTTATTAAAAGAAAATTTTCTATCAGATTTTTCATTTAATAATTTTTTAACGTCAGTAAGTACTTTATTTTCAAAATCTTCTTCTGTTTTAAATATTGGTTCTCTCTTTGGATTTGCTAAGATGTTAAGTAAATCTAATTTTTTTCCATCTACTACTTCATTTATATCTTTACCTAACTTAGACTCCTTAATAACTTTATATATTTCATCTATGATATCTTTAGTATTCAGATTATTGTTTTCACTTAGAATTCGATAAGCTAGAGCATAAATTAAAAACAGCCCTTGTAGACTAAATTTTAAGTTAAAATAGTAATCTAATTGTTCATCTTGCTTCTGTATGAATGCAGACAGACCTATGTGATTCCTGTGATCCATAAAACGATCTAAGTCAGCATGTTGAAAGCCACCTAAAAAAATAAACAAAGTCTCTAATAAGTTGCCCTTACCAACAATTTTTATTAATTCTTCAACTTCCTTAACCATTGCTAAAACCTATAATGTTCTACTTTATAGTATAAGTGATACAGGGTAAAATAGCAATAAATGTTATTAGACTTCTTGCATAACCCAAACTAAGTAGAAAAAGGTATCACCCAAGTAGCTGACACTGGTTCCTTTATGACGGCAGTGTCCTCTTCTTGTCATCCCAGTGCCCAGACACTGGGATCCAGAAAAGTTTGCTTGTAAGCAAGCAAACTAGCATAGAAAGTGGTTGTTAAAACACAACGTTTTCAATGAGATTATATGGAAAACTGGATTCCAGTGTCAAGCACTGGAATGACACCATTTCCATGAATATTGCTCTTAATTTGTAACTAACCTAAGCCATAAATATTAAGAAATTTACCAAACGAAAAAAAAGGCAAAAGAAGCCCCGGTTAATATCTATTTTCAGTATTGGCGTTTTTTTAAGTCTTAAACACTGCAATTTAGCTGCTTTTAAATGCAACTCACCTTAGTTTAAATGTTTAAGAAATTTACTAAGCAGAAAAAAAGGCAAAAGAAATCCCATGTTAGCTAATTGTCACTCTCTAATCCTGCAAATTGGCGTACTATACTGTCTTAAACGCTTTATAAGCGCGTTTCAGCTTATATAGGTAAAAACCCAGAAATGTTGTGAAGACATAAGGTGCACATAGTGCAAAAAATTAAAAATAAGACGCCAACTACGTTGTTTTCTTGCTGTTTAATCTGCACAGATGAAGATAACTGAATACCTTGAGTTTCATGATAAGGGGGCTGGCGGAGTTTGTCAAGGAAGTTTTTTCGTTTCTATTCCCAATGTTATATGGTTATGCAAGAAGTCTATTGTATGTTTACATTCTGCATTAAAGCTTTCAGTTAAGAACATATCCATCCACCGCCAATTACTTGCTCATCTTTATACGCTACACAGGCTTGACCTGGACTGATGCCAAAGTAATCGTCGTTTAAAATGACACAGGCTTTATTTTTTTCGTCAGTTGAATGTATTGTTGCTAAACTTCCCGCATGTGATGATCTCAGCTTCACAGTTACTTCCATACCTTCCTTTGGTTGTTCTAACCAATTTAACTCTTTGATCAATATTTTTTTTTGCATTAATGCGTTGATCGGACCTACTATAACCTCATTATTCTCTGTATTAATTTTTATCACGTAAAGAGGTTCACTGTACCCAACACCTAAGCCTTTTCTTTGCCCCACTGTAAAATTTACTATGCCACTGTGCTCACCTAGCACTTTTCCATTAACATCCACTATTTTACCTTTCTGTACAGATTGTGGAGCTAATTTAGCTATTGTTTTACTATAGCTTTCGGAAACAAAGCATATATCTTGACTGTCTGGCTTTTCAGAAATTTGTAAGCTGAAATACTTTGCTAATTTTCTTATATCACTTTTATAGAACCCACCTAGTGGAAATCGCAAAAGCTTTAACTGCTCCTCAGTTGTTGCAAACAAAAAATAACTTTGATCTTTACTTTTATCAATGCTTCTGCACAACTTTACCTCACCATTTTTTTCTAACCTTCTCACGTAATGTCCTGTTACGAGCACATCCGCACCAAGATTTTTTGTAACTTGCAATAGATCACGAAATTTTACCGTTTGGTTACATCTCACGCATGGTATGGGAGTTTCCCCACGCATATAGGTACTCGCAAAATCCTCTATTACTTCCTTTTTGAATATTTCCTCATAGTTTAAAATATAGTGAGGAAAGCCAACACTTTCAGCTACACGCTTAGCGTCGTAAATATCCTGTCCAGCACAACATGCGCCTTTTCTTGCGTTAGCATTGCCATCAGTGCCATAAAGTTGAAGAGTCACACCTATCACCTGATACCCAAGGTTATGTAGCAGTGCTGCAGCAACGGAGCTATCAACTCCCCCGGACATTGCAACAATAGCCTTGGTCTGGTGCGGATCTTTATCTTTTAACAGAGGTTCAATTTCAAATTCTTTTAGCATAATTGCCTTAATTTATAAACGTAAACCTGGTGTCATGCAAGTAGCTGACACTGGAATCTAGTTTCTATTACACAATTTCATCGAAACAGCATGCTTATTTACAGTCAATTTTTTTGGATCCCAGTGGCTTTGTCACATAGCAGCAGAAAAACTAGTGATTACTGACAAAATTCATTATAAAATAGCCATTTAACCTTTGAAGAAAAAATATGCCACAAAAAATGAGAGTCAGTAACCATAGCGAATATAACAAATTTCTAGAAAAAAGAGGAAATATTTTTCATTATATCAACGAAGCCATAGAAAATTGGTATGAAATTGGGCCAAAAATGCAGGGTGGCAACAATATTTACAATAATAAAGTGGTGATTTTGACACATATAATAACCCATCTATTCAGAATAGGTTTGAGTGGGATTGTTAGAGGGATACATTGAACAAATAGGAAAAAAATTTGCAGGTTATCAGCTATTCACAAACATCAAAAGAAACTTAATATTAAGATCAATGATTGCAGAAAATAACATGGAAGATATCGAAATTGCTATAGACAGTACAGGAATTAGTATATACAACAACACACAGCAAAGAAAATAGATATAAAGACAAAAATTCCACCAATAAACAATGCGGCAGAACATCCAGAAATAGATTATATGCTTGATAGAAATGCCGCTATTCAGTTAATGAAATTACATGGTGAGAATGGTATAAAAAGATGGAAAGAAGAAGTAAATTATGGAAAGAGAGCTCACATTGAAGGATTTTTCTCAAGATTAAAGCAAATATTTGGATTCAGCTTTAGGAATAAATCCGAAGTAAATCGTGAAAAAGAATTGCTGATTAAGTGCTATTTGCTTAATCAATTTACTGACATTGGTATGGCTAAATTCGAAATGGCTACATGAATTTATCGTAAATTACTACCGCATAAGGTGCGATGCAACAAAGCCGTCTGGAATCTAGTTTTCTTTACAAATTCACCAAAAGTGCTTCATTCTATAACGCAAAACCTATACTCACCAAACCCAATGCATTACTTGCAATTAAGTTTCCTGAATTCCAGTGTCTGGGCACTGCCTCTGGGCACTTCCGTCGTAAAGAAGCCAGTGTTAGCTACTCGGATGGTACCTTTTTTCTACTTAGTTTAGGTTATACAAGAAGTCTAATGAAGTGAAAATAAATTTATTTACCAAAATAGAGTTGCCTTGGTCTACAGATCTTAGTTTCTTTATCATTTATCATTTCATACCACTGAGTAACCCAACCAGTGGTTCTTGCAAGTGCAAAAATGGGCGTGAACATACTTGAAGGGATATCGATAGCATTCATTATTATACCTGAGTAAAAATCAACATTTGGATATAACTTACGCACGATAAAATATTCATCCTTTAAAGCTATTTCTTCAAGTTTTTTTGCAATTTTAAGCAGTTCATTATTTTGTTCTAGTTTACTTAGAACCTCATGGCAAGCATCTTTCAATATACGCGCGCGCGGATCATAATTTTTATAAACACGATGTCCAAATCCCATCAATTTAAATGGATCTTTATCATCTTTAGCTTTTTCGATGAATTTGTCTATATCTCCACTTTGCTCTATCTCTTTTAGCATATTTATAACTGCCTCATTAGCTCCACCATGTGCTGGTCCCCAAAGTGTAGTAACTCCTGCAGAGAGGCTTGCAAATAGATTAGAACCAGCCGATCCCACCAATCTGACAGCCGCCGTAGAAGCATTCTGTTCATGATCAGCATGGAGAGTAAATATTTTATCCAGAGCTTTTGCAAAAAGGGCGCTTTTATCATTATCAACAGCATCGCCAAATATCATCTTTAAGAAATTTTCACTGTAACTTAATTCATGGTTAGCATTTATGAATTCCTGATTGTTGATATGCCTATAAATCATTGCAACAATTGCAGGAACTTGCGCTATTGCAGAAATTCCAAAATCTAGATCTTCACTATTGACACTGTTGCCATGCTTTTCATGGTAAGATGCTGACAAACTTGCAAAACATGCAATTAAAATCGACATAGGGTGAGCAGTCTTTGGAAATGCTTTAATTACATTTGTAACTTGCTCTGATACTTTGGATGATTCTTGTATTTTGAGAAGAAATTCTTTGTGTTGCTCTGAACTGGGTAGTTCACCATAGAGCAATAAATAAATCACAGCAGTAAAATTATTATTCTCTGCCAAATCAGCTATATTATGTCCCCTATATTTAAGAACTCCTTCATCTCCATCAATAAATGTAATCGAAGAAGAACATGAAGCTGTGGAAACAAACCCTGGATCGTAAGTGAATAATCCTGTCATCTTATATAAATCCTTGATATTTAACACATCAGGACCTGTTGTTCCGCTTAATACAGGTAGCTCGATTTTTAATCCATTACTTAGTTCTAATAGCACTTTTTTATCCATCACTTAAGCTACTTAAATTTTATACAGAATATACAAACTGAGGAGTATATATTAATACAGTTAACTTTACATTAGCCGTATTAAGCGGTCATCAATGCTTTTACTTTTGCATTTAAGCGACTTATTTTACGCGCAGCAGTATTCCTATGAATAACACCTTTATTCACACACTTGTGTAAATTAGATTCAGCATTCCGAAATGCCAGAACAACATTTTCTTTGTCGCCAGACTTGATTATATCAACCAATTTTCTAATAGCGGTACGAGTTTTACTTTTCCGCATCTTATTTATTAAAGTGCGTTTTGCTATTACCTTTATCATTTTTTTAGCACTCTTATGATTTGCCATATATTAATACCTAAAATACTGTACTTTTCTTTTAATTATAAAGTTTTTTTGTTAATTTGCAATATCAGTTTTTTCTATGGTTAATCTACTGCTTCTCTCTTCAATAATTTTTTCTAAACTTTGCAAGAATTCATTTTTGTTTAACCCAGGATATATTGGGGGCAATATTTCTATTACTGCCTTTCCGGGATTCTTTCTCAGAGAAAGTATGCTTTTTGGCCAAAACAAACCAGTGTTTAAAGCAACCGGTAACACAGGAACAGATAATACGCTATATAAAGCAGCAATACCTGGTTGATATTTTATATTTTGGTTTATAGTTGTTCTTGTACCTTCAGGAAATATTATTATGCTTCTATTTTCTTTTATACGCATTTTTGCTAGTTTGATTATATGGCGTATAGAACTGATACCATCTGAACGGTTAATAAAAATCATTTTCAGCGCTATAAGATGCAAACCAATGAATGGAATCCATTTCAATTCACGTTTTAAAATAAAAACCGCTTTTCTAAATAGTAGTATAAAAATAAATGTTTCAAATGGAGATTGGTGTTTAGATGCAATGATAAAAGGTTGCTTAGGAATGTTTTCCATTCCCCTCACTTCATATTTAATGCCACATAATAAATGCAGCATGAATAATACAACTCTCACCGAATAGACGAGGAAAATGGTTATTACACACTCAGGAAAGAAAATTACAGGGAGAGTAATGAAAGTATAGAATACCTCCCATAGTATAAGGAAGAAATTAAACAATAAACTTGAAATCACAAACTCACATAAATTTATTTAAATTTAACTTTATTACAAATTAAAAACAATAAATTTAATTATTGATCATCTGAGTAATAGGATGCGAATCAGCTAATTTGTCCTTTAACTTTTCGTTAGCAATATGAGTATATATTTGTGTTGTAGAAAGGTTAGTATGGCCAAGAACTTTCTGTATCAACACAATATTTGCTCCGCTATCCAGTAGATGGGTAGCAAAAGAATGCCTAATCACGTGTGGAGAGATCTTATTTTCATCAATATTGCATTTTCTTGCTAACTCCTTCATTAATTGACCGACCCTCTGCCTTGTAATTGGTTTATTAGGTTTATCACCTGGGAATAGCCAATCAGACTCCTTTCTGTTAGAGAGCAGATTGTCACGGACTGATAAATAATTTTTAAGGCTTTGCAATGCTTGTTCATTAAAAAGGATTTGCCTTTCTCTACCACTTTTTCCTTTTATTATTATATAACATTCTTTATTATTACTGTTTATTAAATGTGACACTTCACATAACTTCATATTAATTAGTTCAGAAACACGCATTCCAGAAGAGTAAAGGATATCTAAAATCGCACATAGCCTTTTACTGCTTATCTCTTTATTCGATTCGCTTGCTGATTTTCTCACTGTGTCCATTAGCAAAAATATTTCTTCGACACTTAAATACTTAGGCAAAGGACGAGAAACTTTTGGATTCTTTAATTCAGCATCATTAGCCGGTGCTGGATTAAAATCTATTATTCCGTCATTAAATAGACACTTGTAAAAATTTTTCATAGCGGATATTTTTCTTGATATAGAGCTACTTTTATATTTTTTTTGTGTACATAAAGATTTCACATAATCTTTAATATTGGTTTTGTTTACACCAACCAAGGTAGTGCCGCTTTCCAATAAAAATTCTTCAAACTGGTGTAAATCCGAACGATAACTTTCCAGAGTATTTTGTGTAGCGGACCTCTCTGAAGCTAAAGCATCTATGTAATATGTTATGTAAAGATTTTCTTTTTTATTTTGTGACTGTTTATTTTTCATTATCAGCTCCTATATTTATTTCTCTGGCTATAATTTGATTAGAAGTGTTCCCTGTGTTTCTTATGAGAAAATATGAGACAAATAAAGCATTTATCAATAGAGTGAACATCGCAAACTTTTGCTTTAACCTTTTTCTTAAATTTAATCTTACTCTTATCATAGTTAAATTATAACGTTAAATCTATAAAAAACACCTTATAAAGTGAGCTCTACTATAAATATAGAATACTTCTTAGCTGTATCTATCTATATTTATTATAACATAACATTTATTATAATTCTAACATGGACAGATAGAGATTTCAATTACGTTAGTGTTATGGATGTTAATAAATTTTTAATATATACCTTTACAAAAGAAGAAATCAAATGGCATCTTTTTTTAATAAAGTGCTAATAAAAGAAACGGTCACATTCGATCCTATAGATTCATTATCTATCTTCTCTATAATTTTATCAATGCTATAGAAAGAACGTTCTATTCTTGCTAAAATATAATTAATCACTTTTAAATCAATTTTTAACTGTTTATCTGAAAATCGTTTTATTAGCATAATTCTTAATAATTCCTCGCTTGCAGGCAAAATTTTTACGCTGATAGTTGATAATATTCGAGAACTTAAATCTCTTAATTTGAAGTTAAGCTTTTTTGGTGAAATTGAAGAAGTGATTAGCAGCCTCTTGTCACTTTCTTTCATGTAATTGTAACAATGTAATAACATTGCTTCATCTTTAATGTTTTGTACGTCTTCTAAAATAAAAGCATCGCTATACCTAATCTCGCTTACGAAGTTATTCACATTGATAAAAATTGCATCGTTTATTGATTGCCAAATATGAGCAAGATGAGTTTTACCGGAGCTTTTAGGTCCAAAAAGAATCAGACATTTCCAAGATAAATCATTAACTACCGAATTATACACGTGCTTATTTTCATCTAAGATGATGTAATTTTGCCGACTATAATCAGCTTGATTGTTGTTAAATAAATTTAATTGCACGTTGAACCTCTTACGTAACCTCTTTCTGGTAGTAATTTTTGCGCAGAAATTTACTTACGCTCCTCAAATATCTCAGGTATTCTGGGCTCATTTCTCCTCTTACCATAAATTGATTATGCAAAAGGTCTGTTAGCCGTTTTTATAAAGCTCACTTTTAAAATATTTATTGATTGCATATTCTACTGATACATTGAACATTGCTATTATTGGAATAAAAAGTAATATACCTATAAATCCAAAATATGAAGCGCATATAGTAATTCCCAGAATAATTACAGTTGGATGTATATGAACTTTTTTTCCTATTAATAAAGGAACTAATATGTTTGAATCTATTAATTGCCCAACACCAAATAATAGCAAAACAGCAGCACTTTCAAACCATCCACTAAATTGAGTGATAGCGCTCAAAAACCCAATAATGGTATATAATAATGGCCCTACGTAAGGTATGAACGTTAACATTCCTGATAAAATTCCAATAACAATAGAGTGTTCCAATCCGATTATGCTCAGGCTCACAGAGTAAAAGACCATCATGACAATACATACATTTACCTGCCCCTTTAGATAATTAGATATAATGAAATCCACTTTGGAAAAATAATCTGCAATTTTTCCTCTGTAAGGAATAGGGATTAATTTATTAGCTTCTTCTATAATTAAAGGCCAATCACGTAATATATAGAAAAACACTACAGGAGTAATCACCATTAATGATACTGTGTGAATCAAGCTAAAGCTTGAACTTAACACTTGGATTATAAAGTTACTAGCAATATCAAGAGCATTCATGAAATAAGATACATAGTTGCTGTAATTTTCTGCTAGATTTTTAGATAAGTGATCAAATAAGCTATCCTCGATTTTTATATTAAGAAATTCTAATACAGAGGGGATTACTTTAAGCTTTAATGAAGGCACTTTACTCACTAAGAAATTTAATATTGAAGTAATTTGAACATATATAATAGGTAAAACAAATGTTATGACTAGTATAAAAGCTATTAATAAAACAAGTATTATAAAAATTACAGAACATGAACGTGGTATTCTATACTTTTCAAACTTGACTACTAGCGGATTAAACAAATATGCAATAATAATAGATATTAAACATGGAAAAATCATAGGACGCATCAGGAATAACATCCCTATTATAAAAAGCAGTATAAAACAAATAGTTATATGACGTTTTTGCATGCTTTTAGCATAGTCAATTTACTGAAAAATATACAGTTTATTGTAAATACTATCTATTCATTGTTTTATCAATTTTATTAAGTATTAGATCAGTCAAATTTTCATTCAATTCACAACTAGATAAAACTCCGTTATGTGGATCATTTTCACACCCTTTCAAATTAACAGTCTTGATCAATTTTCCACGTAGCAATACATCATTTTCTATTGCGTGTGCCAATTGTGCAGGTTGTGGTATTAAGTAATCTCCTTTGCTATTAATAACTACTATTGGCATATTCAATTTTCCCTCATCTCGCAACTTTCGTATATCGTTCACTAAATCAAAATCTAGATCTAAAGCCTTTAGCGATTTTTTAAAAATGGATGAGGGCAACATACTTAAAATTTTTGCTTGAGGGATCGGAAAATGCCCTATTGCTGTATGAAAAGAGCTGAAAGTGCTAGTAAAAATAACACCTCCAAGTTTAACGTTTTTGTCTGCAAAGTGTTTCAAAACTGCCGATGCAACTGCTCCTCCAAAGGAATGGCCAAAAAGTATAATGTTTTCAGGCCTCACACCCTTGTCCATTAATTTATTGATTTCTTCTATCGAGGGCTTAAGCAAACTTTGATCTCTATTTATAAAGGGAATAATAATAAGCATTATGGATGAAAAAATGCAAATTAGAGCAGCTAAGCCTGCTAAACCAACTGTTCTAGGTGTTATTGAATTCATAAGTAATATTATAACGGGCACTAATACGGATGCTCCGAGAAATAAAAAGCTGGCTATGACACAAGTTATGTAGTTTTGGAATGTAGCCGGATATTTATGTGTATGAGCAATAGCTCTTAGCCTATTTCTGTCACATAAATGCTGTAAGCATTGTTGAGCATTTTTATGATTATCCCCTATTCCATGAAAGAATATAAGGTATATCTCATTTTCTTTATTACACTTAGTAATGTGCATTCTAGCATCGTATTATATCTTAATTAAGATAATACACTCTTTTTTTAAAACTATCAATAACCTGCTATCATACACTTACGCTAAAAGTGATAAACATGTGTGCTAACAAATTCAAGAAATACAAAATAGCAGCATTAATAGTTGCAGCGGGAGTAGGCAGTAGATGCAATTCTACGATTCCTAAGCAATATATAAAACTGGCAGGTAAATCTGTTTTATTTCATACAATTAAAAGATTTCTGGCTAACCAATATATAGATTACATAAGAATAGCAATTAATAGAGACCATGAAAGTTTTTATAGGGAAGCAATGGATCTCTTATCCAACCATTATTTAAGTGAAAAATCAGTAGTACACTCCTTCCAGCGCGTGACGCTGGAATCTAGAAAAAAAGAAACAAGTAGTCAAGCTACTTGGATGACAGGAGGTGTAGACACTAAATTACTAAGTCCAATATATGGAGGAGAAAACAGGCAAAATTCAGTTAAACTAGGGCTTGAAAGCTTACAAAAAGTTAACCCAGATTTTGTAGTTATACATGATGCTTGTAGGCCTTTTGTGTCAGATGTTCTGATAGATAACTTGGTTGAATCTATGATTAATGATCAATATACAGGAGTAGTTCCAGCAATAGAAGTTGAGGACACTATGTCATTGGTGAGTAATAGTTTTATTGAATCTACGATTTCAAGAGGAAAGCTCAGAGCCATACAAACCCCTCAAATTTTTAATTTCAAAGAATTATTATCATGCCATCAATCAGTCAAAGAATTTACTGACGATTCATCACTAATGGTAGAGCACAAAAAACATGTTGCGATTATTAAAGGTGAGAAAAGCAATTTTAAGTTAACCACAAAAGAGGATATCAATATGGCAAAGCTTCTTTTTGAAGAGCCAAAATTTCGTGTCGGAGCCGGTTATGATATACATAAGTTCATTAAAGTTCAAAATGGTGCTGAAAGCTTTATAAAAATTTGCGGTGTAGAAATTGAGCACAATATGGCAATAGAAGCACATTCAGATGGTGATGTTGCAATACATGCAATCGTTGATGCAATACTCGGAGCACTGGGATATGGCGACATAGGAGAGCACTTTCCTCCTAGTTCCTCTGAATGGAAAGATTGCAATTCATCTCACTTTCTTGACTTTGCTGCTAAAAAAGCAAAGGAAAAAGGGTACAGCGTGTCTAATTTAGATATTACTATAGTTTGTGAAGAGCCTAAAATATCGCCTTACAAAGTAGAAATGAAGAAATTCATATCAAAAGCATTAGAAATTGATGATGAATTTGTAAATATCAAAGCAACCACTGCAGAAAAATTAGGTTCTATTGGAAGAAATGAAGGAATAGCAGTGCATGCTTCTGTGTTATTGCATACAAACTTTTATTGGGAATAGAAACGGCAAAGCTTGTCAAGTGGTTTTTTAGCCACGTTTCCCTGTTATAATGTTCGTTTGCTTGACCTAAGATCCAGGAGTATTTAAACTGAACCCTATATAGTACTAAAAATGATAGGAAATCTAAGCGGAATAGTTGATGAAGTGCGCAGTGATCACATAATCCTGAACGTGAATGATGTTGGCTATATAGTGCACCTTTCAGCCAAAACTTTAAGTGCTTGTGCAATTGGAAGTAGAATCAAATTACTTATCGAAACCTATGCAAATAACAGAGAAAACACTACTCAGCTATATGGTTTTATAAGCAAAGAAGAACAGCAGTGCTTGAGGTTGCTAGTTAAAGTAAGCGGTGTTAGCTATAAAACTGCAATGTCAATTTTGAGTAAATTAACTCCAGAACAGCTGTTTTTGGCAATTATGAATGAAGATAAAGTAACACTCAAGATGAGTGGACTTGGCTTGAAACTCATAAATCGAATCATCACTGAATTGAGTGGCAAAGTAAGTAAACTAGAAATAAATAACAATAACTTTAATCCAATTAATGAAGATGCCCTTTCAGCATTGATCAATCTTGGGTATGAAAAAATGAAAGCTTATGATACGATAAAAAAAATACAAGACGAATCGTCAAACCTGGACACTAAGGATATTATTCGCATGGCGCTTAAAACACTATGAAATCAATATCGTGCGGTAAAGAATATACTGAAGATGTGCGCAATATCAACATCAGGCCTGAGCAACTTGATGATTTTGTCGGGCAAAAAGACTTAATACAAAATTTAAAAGTGTTTATAAACGCTGCACAGACGAGAACTGAAGCTTTAGATCACGTCTTATTGTACGGTCCTCCAGGGCTTGGCAAAACAACTTTAGCACAAATTGTTTCTAAAGAATTAAGAGTTAGCTTTCGCGCAACTTCTGGTCCTTTACTTAGTAAAGCTGGGGACTTGGCTGCAGTGCTTACCACTTTAAATGCAAAAGATGTTCTATTTATCGACGAAATCCATAGATTAAATCGCAGCATCGAAGAAGTTTTATATACTGCTATGGAAGATTTTTGCTTGGACATATTAGTAGGTGAAGGTCCATCTACTCGCACTTTAAGGATAGACCTACCACCATTTACGCTAATCGGAGCAACTACACGGCTTGGATTACTTTCTGCGCCACTCAGAGATCGTTTTGGCATTCCTTTGCATCTTGAGTTTTATTCTTTTGAGGAGCTAGTCGATATTATAAAAAGAGGCGCAAGAGTTCTTTCTGCTGAAATTGAAGAGGGTGCTGCGCGGGAAATTGCCTGCCGTGGGCGCGGCACTCCAAGAATTGCTTTGAGGTTACTCAGAAGGATAAGGGATTTTGTTGAAGTGAAAGATGATAAAAAAATCACTTATGAAGTCGCTGATTCTGTATTGCTAAAATTAGGTGTAGATAAAATGGGACTCAATAAACTTGATGTGCATTATCTAAGATTTTTATTCAACACCTCAGGACCTGTTGGAATTGACACTATATCTATTGCGCTATCAGAGGATGTTGGCAATATTGAAGAAACAGTAGAACCTTATTTAATCAAAATTAGTTTTGTAAAGCGCACACCAAGAGGACGCGTTCTAACCGACCAAGCAAAGGAGTATTTGAGCTTTCAACATTAAACATCATAATTTATATTGACTAATTGGAATGATATCTATATGCTAACATTTATATATTAAAAATAATGGAGGCATATATGTTAGATAGTAATGAAACTGTATCTTTGATTGTTGATCAAAATATTGCTGCTGATAGCGTATCTGGGTCAATACCGAATAAGGATAAATGTAGGTACGTCACTCTTGATGATGAAGAAACATGGAAGAGGTTCTTTGTAGATCAGAACAACCCTTCTACTAATACTACTAATAAAGTAATAGTGAAACCTCATGTTCATAAGAATAGCGATGATATGTATAGATATACTGCTGAGGAGACCAAATATCATGGTCGGGAAATTGTAGGCAAAGCTGCTAAACAAATTGAAGAAGAGATATCTAAAAATATTGATGCAAAGCTTATAAAATTAAGAGAAACTAAAAATATAGATAACAGTGTTAAGCCTGTCATAAGAATTGCGCTGAACGATTATACAAAAGAAGTAAACTTGCATGATATTCTAAGTGGTAATATGTGCAAAAAGTACGATGTAAAGACAGTTACGTTGCTACTACCTGACCAAAAAACAAGGGGGGTACGTTGCCAAATTGATAAGGATGGGGCAAGAATTTATGAAGTGGCTAATGGATCATATCAAATGACTCTAAAGTAGAATGCTCAAGGAAAAGAGTGTAACATAAAAATTAGCATTCACGATGATGGTTCTATAAAACTTATTGAGGGTAATGGTGTTACTATGGAGCAATTAGCTGCACATAAAGAAGTAAAAGTAGGAAGGCAATATGAAGCAAAGCCTTTACATGAAGCATTAGCATCACAATTGCAACAAAAAAGTTCTGAAGCAGTGAAAGTTTTGCCGCAACCTTCAACAGATGTAACAGAGAGCACAACACAAAAACACCAGGCTCCTGCTGCTCAAGTGAGTAAGTAAGAAAAAACAAAAGTAGTAATTAGTATAAGTTGCTTGCACCTGCAAGTAACTTATACTCTTATAATGAGCAACATAATACTACCAAGAAATTTCTACGAGCGGCCGACCTTAACTGTAGCTGGAGAGTTATTGGGAAAAGTCCTCAAATTTTCTAACTTTAGTGGAATAATAACCGAAGTTGAAGCCTATATAGGAATGAGTGACCCAGCTTGTCATGCGGCAAGAGGCTATACTAATCGAACCTCAGTAATGTTTGGTGTGCCGGGGTTTTCATACGTGTACTTTATATATGGAATGTATTACTGTTTAAATATTGTAACAGAAGCAGAAGGGTTCCCAGCAGCAGTGTTAATACGGGGATTAAAGCTCATTGAACCGCTTGAGGCAAATTTAGGTGGGCCAGGAATATTGTGTAAAAGATTAAATATTACAAAAGAACATAACAAACAGGACCTTACTATAAGCCACGAATTTTGTGTTTATGAATCTCATCTCAAACCAGATTATATTTGCACCCCGAGAATCGGAATTAGTAAAGGCCAAGAGAAATTTTGGCGGTTTAAGATCTGAGCTCCAGTGATCTTGCGTAAACTATTTGCCAATCGGATAATCACCAGTGAAACAAGCATCACAATATTGTGGCGTAGCATTGTTACGCTTTTCTGCTTTAACAGCCTGATATAGTCCATCAATACTCAAGAAGGCTAGGCTATCTACTCCTATAACTTCCTTAATTTCCTCTACAGATTTATTTGCAGCAATTAAATCTTTGCACTCTGGCGTATCTATTCCATAAAAACAAGAATGCTTAATTGGTGGGCTTGAAATTTTGAGGTGAATCTCTTTTACTCCTGCATCCTTTAACATAACTATTATATTTGTTAACGTACTACCACGCACTATACTATCATCTATTAAAATTATGTTTTTACCTTTCAAAGTGTGCTTATTAGCATTGAATTTTAATTTTATTCTAACTTTACGGACTTCAGCAGTTGGTTGTATAAAAGTTCTTCCTATGTAATGATTACGAATTATTCCCAGTTCCATGGGTAACCCTGAATGCTTTGCATATCCAATAGCTGCAGGTATTCCAGAATCAGGTATTGGTACAACCATATCTACATTGTTTTTTGGTGGGCTCTCTTCTGCAAGTATTCTTCCTATTTCTTTTCTTATATCATATATGGACCTATTCTCCATTATGCTGTCTGGTCTTGAAAAATAAACGTATTCAAAAATACAAAAACTTGATTTTTGCTGTGGGAAAGGAAATGCTGAAGCTAGATTACCATTTCGATCAATGGTGACTAACTCACCTGGTTCTATTTCTCTAACAAACTCTGCATTTACTATATCAAGAGCACAAGTTTCAGATGCAAGAACATAAGAACCGTTTAACTTCCCTAAAACAAGAGGCCTGATTCCAGATGGATCACGTACTCCAATAACTACTTCTTGATTGATTGCCACAAAAGAATAAGCACCTTGTATTTGCTTTAATGCATATATAAAACTCTCTAAGAAGCTATCTTTTTCACCGCTTGCTGTCAGATGCACTACTACTTCTGTATCAATATCTGACTGAAAAACGCACTCTTGTTTAATTAATTGTTCGCGTATTGGAGAAATATTAATTAAATTACCATTATGTGCTATGGCGAAATCCCCAAATTTGCCACTTTTGCCAAACATGGGCTGCACTCCAAATTTACTACCACTTGTTGAGTATCGAACATGACCTATTGCACAATCTCCAGGTAAGGATTTCTTTATTTCATCTACATCATCAAATACGCTGCTCACTTGACCTTGAAAGTGATAAGAGTGCAGCTTATCGTTGTTACTGGTTACTGCGCCAAAAGACTCTTGACCTCTATGCTGCAAAGCGTGGAGAGCAAGTATAGAGTTAAAAGCAGCACTTTGGTTGCAACTTATGCCAAATACTCCACACTCCTCACGCATTTCATCTAGCATAAAAACTATTAAGTAAAGTTAAATTTTACTTTAGCATAGGTAAAATACAAGTATTTTGTTGTTCATCTGCTTTTATTGCTAGCAATAGCCCTATACATATTAAGCTTGCAGCAGTTGTACTTCCTCCATAGGACAGAAATGGCAATGGGTCGCCTATCACAGGCAAGAGGCCCATTGTCATTCCGATGTTTATAAAGAAATGAGCACTAAAAAAGGCGAAAATGCCGATAGATACCGACTTAGAAAAATAATTTTTTGACCTATAAGCGATAGAGAAAATTATTCCAAGTAATGAGGTATAAAGCAAAATTAAAGCCATGCTACCTAAAAAGCCCCACTCCTCACTCAGCACTGCAAAAGCAAAATCTGTATGCTTTTCCGGCAAAAATCCAAGTTGAGTTTGACTTCCGTTAACAAAGCCCTTACCAAGCAAACCTCCTGAACCAATAGCTATTTGAGATTGCTGCGCATTATAACCTATTCCAAGTGGATCCACTGATGAATCCAAAAATGACAATATCCTTTGCTTGTGATAAGGACGTAAAAAAGGCCAAATAGCCGGTACTGCAAAAATGCCAAGAGTTCCACATATTACTGAATGAGATCTTTTTATTATTGCTGTGAATATAATTGATATCCCTATAAATAACATTATCACAGCTGTGCCTAAATTAGGTTGCTTTAACACCAAGAACACGGGTAAGAAAATAATTATAAATGCCTTAAGCAATCTTTTAAATTCCATCATTTTATACACACTCTGCTTATCAAAATAGCGAGCAAGCGCAAGTATTAAGCCTACTTTTGCAAATTCTGATGGTTGCAAACTAATTGATCCAATTCTTATCCACCTTGTTGCACCCATTATGTGTGAGCCAAAAAAATTTACTGCTAATAGTGAAATCGCTGCTGCTATATAAAAAAAGTAGGCGTACTTCAAATAAAAATCTAGCTCTATGAATGACATAGCTATAGCGAGTAGGAAAAAGAAAGAGAATATGATCAGTTGATGAATCGCAAATGGCACCCACTTTCCTCCAGCAGAAGAGTATTGAACAACAATGCCAACGCAAAACAGCGCTATCACGTTAATGACTAATAACCAATGAATCTTCTTCAGCCTATCCACAATAAAGACCTTATAACCTTGAAGTATAGTAAAATATGAAACAAAGATAAAAATCAAAAAACCAACTTCTCAACTACTAACCGAATTGGAGTGCTATATATTCCAGTTACTACTGTTAAAGCTGCCATAAACAATAGACAGAAAAGCATAGGAAATGGCACATCATTAATTTTGCCTAGTGTCATTCCAGTGCATGACGTTGCATCATTTTCAAAATACATTTTCTCTACCATCTTCCACATATATATCAATGCAAGGAAAGAGCCAGCAGCAAATGTTACAAGGGAAATCCACGCATGAGATTCGATAATTGCTTTCATTATATACCACTTGCTTACAAAGCCATTTGTTAAAGGCACACCGATTAATGCTAAACTGAGTAGAGTGAACGCAAGTGCTGTATAAGGCATTGATTTCTTGAGTCCCGATAAATTCTCTATTTTTGTTGTATCAAATTTGTAAGAAATACATCCTGCAGCCATGAATAAAGATGTTTTTATTATGCTGTGGTTTACTATGTGAAGAATTGCTGCAAATACACCTGTTTTTGAGTTAAAACTCAGTGCTAAAATTATATAACCAATTTGGCTAATACTAGAGTGAGCAAACAGTCTTTTTATGTCTTTTGCGGTTATTGCAAATATCGACCCAAATACAATAGCGCAAAGTGCGAGAATAATTATCACATTGTCCAGTAGCGGCTTAAACAAGAAAAAATTTTGATGAAAAACAGTATAAAAGATTCTGATGAAAACATATATCATCACTTTTGTCACTGTGCCTGAAAAGAATATGCTAATGAGACTTGGTGCCTCACTATATGCATTAACCAGCCACCTGCTTAATGGAAACAGTGCCATTTTGATTGAGAGACCAACAAAAATGAACAATGTGCCAAGCTTTATGATGTTGTTATCGTATAATGGAACTATTCTTTCAGCCATGTCAGACATATTGAGCGTTCCAGTCATTGAATACAAGAGCCCGATACCAAATAAATAAAATGTTGCCCCTATAGTGCCACTAATTAGATATTCAAATGCTGCAACCAAGGCTTTTTTATCCCTTCCCATTGAAACTAATACATAAGAAGAAAGAGATGAAATCTCCAAGAAAACGTAAAGGTTAAATATATCGTTTGTTACTAAAATCCCAAGCAGTCCGCTTAAGCACAGTAGAAATAGAGAGTAAAAACCAGTGATTTTGTTTTTGCTAATTTCTTTTTCGTTAATATAAAAGCTATAAAGCACACTAATCAGCGCTATAAAATTCACTAGGGTTAGAATTAAGGAATTTAACACGTCGATTCTTAACTCTATTCCATACGGAGGAGCCCAATTTCCAAGGTGATAAGTTATAATTTCACCTTTATATGTTTTAATGAGTAGTATTGATGAAATGATAAGAGTGATTGTTGTTGCAATAAAAGAAATAAACCAAGATACCTTGTGTTTCTTGGCAAGAAAGCAAAACATTGATGCAATTATTGGGATAATAACTTGTAAGATTGGTAATTGCATTAAATTGTTGTTAATATATCGTTAAAGTATTAGTATATATAATACTTTTTGTTTTAATACCCTTATGTTATCTAAAATTTGTAATGCAATAAAACGCCTATTACGAAGAGAAGATAAATTTGTAGGAAGAGATGAAAATGGAAATTCTTACTATGAATCAAGTAAAGGAAAAAGGTGGGTTATGTATAGCAGTGTTTCTGAGCCTACAACAGTGCCTCCGGAATGGCATATATGGCTTCACTATACTGATAATGTAGTACCAGTTAATAATAAAAAAAGAAAAGTAAAACATACTCCTAATTTAACGGGTACAAAAGATGCATACTATCCAAACCAAAAAGTGAAAAATTACTATAAAAGCTGGAGTCCTGATAACTAAAGATGCGAAGGTCAAATATACTTGAAATAACTGCTGGATTATTTGTATTAATTTTCACTATTTTTCTGATTTTCTTTGCTATTGATAAGCTATCTTACATAAAGAAAAACTATAAGGATTGCTATAAAATATATGGTCTTTTTGCTAACGCTAACGGTATAGGAGTTGGTGATAGTGTCAAGATCTCTGGTGTAGATGTTGGAAACATAACTGGTGTATCACTTGACAAAGCTACCTATGTAGCACGAATCGATATGTGTATAAGCAAAGACATAAAATTGCCAATTGATAGTTCAGCTCTGATCACTAGCAGTGGAGTTGTTGGCAGTAAATTTGTTAATATATCACCTGGATCAGATATTAAACTAATCTTGCACGGTGGTAAAATAGAGTATACTCAAGCTGAAGCAAATATGGGTGGAATAATGGACAGAATTCTTGGTATGTTTACAAAGTGAAAATTATAGGACTTTAAGTCGGCATTAACTATAAGAGCACATAGGCCCGCTGGGACCTATGTGTATTACTTTAATTAAACAACCTTAATGGCTTCTTTTTGAAATTGTTCAACGTTTGGGTTATCAATAGACTTCTTTCAAAATTGTTAGAGGGAGTGTAAGATGAAGTATTTGAAAGCATGAAATATAAGGAAATAGAAAAGTTAGAAGGAGAAAAGTTTCGACGTTTAACAGGGGTAAAAAAAGCAACATTTGAGCGAATGGTAGAAATTCTAGAAGTGGAGGATAAAAGAAAAAAAGCTAGAAGTGGAAGAAAAAGTAAACTTTGTATAGAAGACAGGCTACTTATGGCACTGGAATATATAAGAGAATATCGTACATATTTTCATATTGGGCAAAGCTATGGCATGAGTGAAAGTAACAGTTTTAAAGTAATAAGATGGGTAGAAGACACATTAATAAAACATCCAGATTTTGCATTACCAGGAAAAAAAGAGCTATTAAAGAGTGATGTAGAATATGAAGTTTTAGTAATAGATGGAACTGAAACGCCAGTAGAGAGGCCAAAAAAAAGCAAAAACGCTTCTACTCTGGAAAGAAAAAAAGGCATACTATAAAAACACAAATAGTAACAGAGAAGAAGAGTAAAAAAGTCATATGCACATCTTTCTCGAATGGTAGAAAACACGGATGTTTAGAGAATCAAAGGTAGCAGTATTGCCGCAAACTAAAATCTTAGCTGATGCCGGCTACAGGGGAATGCAGAAGATACACAAAGATAGACTTCTTTCAAAATTCATGTAGGGAGCTCAAAATTGTGAATTGCAGCAATCAAATTAAACCTTAAACCAAAACGTTTTCGTCGGTTTCTATACCCATACGCGTCAAGTTAAGAAGCAAGGGTAAGAAAATTCAATGAACTTAAGGTGGATACTCTAGTTTTTCTATATCTGTCTTTCACAGAAAATTGTGACCAGTCTGTGGTAAGTTTTTTCAGGAAAATTCTCAAATTATTAATTTTACTGCTTAACGCTAAAAACAACTCCCTAATCCTTCTTTTTAATTCAATGAATGCCTTTGTTAAACTCAGCTCTGTATTCTCTTTCAGTTTTATACAACCAACTATTCCATGAAATATAAGAATTGCGCACAATTTAGCGTATAGTTCACATAATACTCTGTATGGTTTTCCTTTAAGTTCGTCAAGCCTGATGTGACTCTTATACAATTTAAATAATAATTCAATCTGCCATCTTACCCTGTAAACTGTTAATACTTGTTCAGCGCTGATTTTACTCTCTGGAACGTTAGTTATGAATATCGACCAATCCAGCAATTTTTGATTCTTTTGAGAAGATGTATATCCATGTGATTTTGCTAACTTATTAGCCCTTCTTCTAATTATAGACTGTTCTTCAGTTAATTTTTGACATATAATTCTCACTTTAATTTTTACTTCTTTTCCTAATAGCACTTCCATCTCTAGAAGGGATTGACCTTCTAAACATTCCAACAACTCTATTTTTTGATTTGTTTCTATATCATATATATTGGTATCAGACTTATAACGACTAACAAAATATGCACCTGCTTCATCAATCTGTTTAAAAGAACTAGGCACAAAGTAGCACAAATCAAATATTAGCAAATCATTGGCTGATAAACCGTTCAGATAATCCCTATAACCTTGATCCGACCTTATTCCTTCTATTAAATTTAACTTATCTAGCGCTTGGTTCAGGTAATCAAAGACTAACTGCAGCTTTATTCCTGATTTGGTATTACTCTCACAATCTCTATAGCTACTCCCATATCCTTTGTACATATCTTCCATGCTACTGGGCAGGCTAATATAATCCAAACCCTGTTTTGTAATTTCTATTGAGTCTTCATTTAGCAATTGGCACATTGTTTCTATGCTGCAATCACCAACTCCTATGTTACCAAAAACCATAGCTTTTATGAATGATGAGCCATTAAGTTTTCTCTTTCTTTTTATAAAACCTACTGCAATTGATATTTCGTCTGCTTTTTCATTAAAGAATTCATTGAGGTCTTTTGATAAGCAAGCTATTCTGTCCATTGTAAGTTCTCTCATTCACATATCCAAGAAGAACTTATACCTTATTCTTTTCCTTCACTCTATCAATTTTACTTACACTTTTCCTTAACTTGACGCGTATGGTTTCTATACCTGTCCGAGATGATTTTAAACCTTTTCAATTACGTTTTCAACAATTGCCCTTTGGCTCATAAGTGCCCTGTTCTCTTTTTTTTGTTCTTTGCTTAACGGATTCTTTTTCGTTTTCCTGTGCGGTAATACAACATTTTTGTGTATCTTCTGCATTCCCCTGTAGCCGGCATCAGCTAAGATTTTAGTTTGCGGCAATACTGCTACCTTTGATTCTCTAAACATCCGTGTTTTCTACCATTCGAGAAAGATGTGCATATGACTTTTCTACTCTTCTTCTCTGTTACTATTTGTGTTTTTATAGTATGCCTTTTTTTCTTTCCAGAGTAGAAGGGCTTTTGCTTTTTTTTGGTCTCTCTACTGGCGTTTCAGTTCCGTCTATTACTAAAACTTCATATTCTACATCACTCTTTAATAGCTCTTTTTTTCCTGGTAATGCAAAATCTGGATGTTTTATTAATATGTCTTCTACCCATCTTATTATTTTAAAACTGTTACTTTCACTCATGCCATAGCTTTGCCCAATATGAAAATATGTACGATATTCTCTTATATATTCCAGTGCCATAAGTAGCCTGTCTTCTATGCAAAGTTTACTTTTTCTTCCACTTCTAGCTTTTTTTCTTTTATCCTCCACTTCTAGAATTTCTACCATTCGCTCAAATGTTGCTTTTTTTACCCCTGTTAAACGTCGAAACTTTTCTCCTTCTAACTTTTCTATTTCCTTATATTTCATGCTTTCAAATACTTCATCTTACACTCCCTCTAACAATTTTGAAAGAAGTCTAATGTCTATTTTCAGTATTGGCGTCTTTTAAGCCTCAAACACTGCAATTTAGCTGCTTTTAAGTGCAACTAACCTTAGCTATAAATATTTAAGAAATTTACCAGGCAGAAAAAAAAGGCATAGAAAACGCGCAGTAGCTAGTTATTCACTCTCTATTTTAAAATTTGACGTTGGGTGATGTCTTGAACGCTTTATAAGCGCGTTTCAGCTTATATAGGTAAAAACCCAGAAATGTTGTGAAGACGTAAAGTGTGCATAGTGCAAAAAATTAAAAATAAGACGCCAATTACGTAATACTGTTGTCGTTTAATCTGCACAGATTGAAGATAAATGAATACCTTCACTGTCATGATAAGGGGGCTGGCGAAGGGTGTCAAGTAAGTTTTTCGTTTGATCTTATAGCTCTTGCAATCTCCTTATACACTCATCTTTACCAAGAATCACCATTATATCAATGATTCCAGGTGCATCCATTACTCCGGTTATAGGGGCACGTAATGAGTGGTACACATCGCTTATTTTCATATCGTGCAATTTTGAAAATTCCTTGATCTGAGAAGATAAAAAACCCTTATTCCAGTCTTCATCACCGATCTTTAACAGAAATGACGCAAGTAACTTGATTATATCGAGGTTAGATTTGACAATTTGACAAGCTTCTTCACTTAAATCAAGTGGCGGATCTTGAATATAAAATTTTGCTAAATCCAATAATTCGGTCAGGTAGTTTGCTCTTTTTTTTAGCTCTGTCAGCCCTTGCAGTAAATAGTTCTTTTTCTTGTCAGTCAAAAAGATACCTTCCGCATTACCCCCTGTCATCCAAGTAGCTGACACTGGGATCCATTCTTTTGTCTTTCTGGATTCCAGTGTCACGCACTGGAATGACATCAAAGATTGGGTTAAAGAAAGATCTTTTGCATTACTCTCGAACATTGGAATAATAATACTTAAAATATCTTCATTGCTCATATTACTAATATAGTGGTTATTCAAATGCTCCAGTTTTTTGAAATCGAGCCGTGCAGGTGAACGACCAATGCTTTCTAAATTAAACCACTCTATTGCTTGCTCATCGCTAATAATCTCGTCATTACCGTGGCTCCAACCAAGCCTCAGTAGGTAATTACGCATCGCTTCAGGTAATATTCCCATCTTTTCGTAGTCGCAAACACTTGTGGCACCATGCCTTTTAGACAGCTTATTCCCATCTTCCCCGTGAATAAGCGGCACATGCGCAAAACGTGGAACATCAAAATCAAGAGCCTGGTATATTAGCAACTGCTTAAAGGTATTAGTGAGGTGATCAGAACCACGTATAATATCGGTTATTCCAGCATCATGATCGTCAATTACCACGGCAAAAATATATGTTGGAGTGTTGTCAGAGCGTAAGATCACTATATCATCAAGCTGCTCGCTATTTACTTTGATTTGGCCGTATATTTTATCATCAATGACGATCTCTTGCGAGTCTGGCACTTTGAAAAGGATAACTGACCTCACACCCGATGTCATTCCAGCGCGTGACCACATATTTTTTTCTGGATCCCAGTGTCGAGCACTGGGATGACAAGAAGGAGGTTTTGTAGTACATTTATGCTTGTATATCTTGCCCTCTTCTCTTGCTTTTGCCTTCTTTTCTGCAACTTCATCTTCAGGGCAGTAACAGTGATACGCCCTACCCTTCTCAACTAAAAGGTTTGCTACTTCTTTATGCCGCTCTATTCTTTTTGACTGATATACTATTTCCCCATCACAGCTCACACCGAGCCATTTTAGCCCTTCTATAATTGCATCAATTGCTTCTTGCGTTGAACGTTTTCTGTCGGTGTCCTCAATCCTTAGCAAAAACCTGCCACCATGATGCTTTGCATAGAGCCAATTAAATAACGCAGTGCGGGCCCCACCAATATGCAAAAACCCTGTTGGTGATGGAGCGAATCTCGTGACTATGTCTGGCATGTTATTGTTACAGTAAAGTATAGGCTATGATACCCAAAATCCACGTTTGTAACAATGTAGAATTTATTTATTCTGAGAGGTAAAATCTACTTGTTTTTCATAAGTTATGTTGTATAATTTAGTGTTGGTTAAATATAGTTAGGTAAGTTATGACTAGATCTACAGATGAGGAAAATAGAATAGCAAAATTTCTCAAAGAAAGTAAAGCTAATATTGACGAAATAACAAAATTTCTCGAAAACAATAAAGGTAATGTCTGTTGGCATGCAGGTTCATCTGACAAAACAAAACTAATAGTGCGGGGAGATAATCTCCTGCATTTAGCTGCAAAAACAGGAAACGTTGATAAGTTTTTATCTATTTTCAAGAAAAGTGTTGAAAGTAATGTTCACTTGTTAGAGTACAATGAAGATCATGAAAATCCATTTCATATAGCAGCAAAGATGGGGATATTACCAAGTGTAGTAAAAGGAGCATTTGAGCATTTGGATTCTTCGGAAAAAGTAACAAAAGAAAAATCAGAAAATTTTAAAAGTTACATTAGAAATGCATTAGGTAATAGATGTGCGTTAGATAAATCTAAAAAGACTCCTCTTGATTGGGTTAGTAAAACAGTTAGGAAAGAGATAAAAGAAATTGCAGGCATAAAGGACAGTCTTATATGTAATCAGAAGTTTCGCCTATGCTTATATATAGTAGGAGCGATAGCATGTATTGCTGCTTTATGTTTGTCTTTATACTTTTTATTTTTAGTTTCTCAGTCTCTTGCATTGGCTTCGATGGCTGGGATAATTTCTGGTGGGGCTGCGTATCTGTCAGCTAAAGTATTTGGTGAAATATACGACTCGCATGACGTAAGCACTCTAATGGAAAGTATCAGTGATAAAGATGCTGCAAAGATGATATATGGTATCTAATATATAAAGAAGAAAAATTACTTGCAGGCAATAATTTACTTTCTCAACTTAAGAAAGTATACTCATACGATGACGGAAAAGAAGTACAGTAAGATTTTAATAGCAAACAGAGGAGAGATTGCCTGCAGGATTATCAGAACTGCTCGTAGGATGGGTATATCTTGTGTATGCGTATATTCGGATGCAGATGTAAATTCTGTGCATGTAAGACAAGCAGATGAGTCAAGATATATCGGCCCTTCGCCATCTTGCCTCAGTTATTTAAACATTGAAAAAATATGTGAAGTAGCAGTTGAAACAGGCGCGCAGGCAGTTCATCCTGGCTATGGTTTTTTAGCAGAAAATCCAGATTTTCCACGTGCTCTTCAAAAACATAATATAGATTTCATCGGTCCCAGTGCAGAAACAATAGAAGTTACAGCTAATAAAATAACAGCAAAAGAGGCTGCAAAAAAAGCTGGAGTGAATGTAGTACCAGGATATATGGGTAAGATCAGCGATGCTGCCCACGCAGCTCAAGTTGCTGAAGAAATTGGCTTTCCTGTTATGCTTAAAGCTGCATCAGGCGGTGGTGGCAAAGGAATGCGAATTGTAAATTCCAAAAAAGAAATTGAACTAGCGTTCACATCAGCAACAAATGAAGCAGAGAAAAGTTTTAAGGATGGCAGTATCTTTATAGAGAAATATATAGAGTTACCAAGACATATTGAAATACAAATCATAGCAGATAAATATGGCAATATAGTGTGTCTTGGAGAGAGAGAATGCTCGATACAAAGGAATAACCAGAAAATAATGGAAGAAACACCAAGTCCATTCATTAGTGAAGAAGTAAGACAAAAAATGTATGCCCAATGTGTTTCTCTAGCAAAGCAAGTTGGCTATTTTTCAGCAGGTACTGTTGAGTTTGTTGTAGATAAAGACCAAAACTTCTATTTTCTTGAGGTAAATACGAGATTGCAAGTTGAGCATCCAGTAACAGAATTTATAACTGGAATAGACATAGTAGAAGAAATGATTAGAACTTCCTGTGGAGAAAAACTAAGGTTTAGTCAGGATGATATTAAACTTACTGGTTCTGCAATAGAAAGTAGGATTTGCGCTGAAGATCCATCAAAGAAATTTTTTCCTTCCAGCGGAAGAATAAAATATTACGATAAACCTAGTGCAAATGATTATGTAAGAATAGACGATGGAGTTGCTGCAGGTTCAGAAATTAGCACGTTCTATGATTCGATGATTGCAAAAGTGATAACATATGGAAAAGATAGAGTAGAAGCGATCAGCAGAATGCAAAAAGCATTGTCTGAATGTTATATAGGAGGAGTAACAAATAATATAGAATTTCTAGAATCCATCTTCCATCACCCAAATTTTATTGCAGCGAAGCTCCACACGAGATTCATTCCAGACCATTACCCTAGTGGGTTTCACGGCGATTTTATTACAGAAGAGTATATTAAAATATTTATTTTCATTACGTTATATGTTCATTTAGAAAATGAAGAAAGGTACCACAATCAACCAGTGAATGAAACACCTCAGGTGTCATTCCAGTACGTGACACTGGAATCTAGTAAAAAAGAAGGGGCACCAGTATCAGCTACTCACTCTCCGGTGTCATTCCAGTGCTTGACACTGGAATCCAGAAAAGAAAAAGAGTGGATCCCAGTGTCAAGCACTGGGATGACATCTTGTGGTATTGGGATAACACCTCATGATATTGGGGCAATATCTCATAGCGCTGAGATTACAGGTGGTTATGCAAGAGATTTATTCATAGTGAATATAAATGATAATGAGTACTCCATAAGTGCAAGATATCAAGATAATATATTAACAACAGTATATAACCACAATACATACTCTGTAGTAGGCAAATGGAAATCAAGTCATAAGTTACTATATATTACAATTAATGATGATGCTGATATAACATTTAAAGTAGAAAAACAAGGCAGCAAATACTTCATAAGACATGCAGGCATGAAAGCTGAGTGTTACATATTTAAACCTCATGTAGCTGAATTAAGTAAGTTAATGCTAAACAATGAAACAGAAGAGATTTCAGCAGATGCCGTAAGATCCCCAATATCTGGCTTATTAGTTAAATTACACGTAAATGTAGGAGATCAGGTGGAAATAGGACAACCTTTATTTGTGGTGGAGGCAATGAAAATGGAAAATATTATATGTGCTGAAGCAGCAATGGTGATAAAAAATATTCCCGTTCAAGAAGGAAAAAATGTGCAGATTGGTGATGTAGTCTGCTTTCTTAAATAACACAAGAAGTATAAACTTGACCCAAACAAGATAAATGAAAACACTTGATGAGCTATGGCAATGACTATTGGTATGTGCAATAATAGAGTAATTACACCTAAAATAATCTGAATGATAACGGAGAGCAGCATAATATATACCGGTTTTACACTGGCATTTTTTATTGTAAGTATTGCTGTCAGAACTAATATTAGCAATGCCAATGCTCGATGTATAAATTGCACTGTTGCTCTGTTCTCAAAGATATTTAACCATGTAGGCTGTAAGAAAAATAAATCTTCTGGAACGATTTGTCCGTCCATTAGTGGAAAGGTATTGTAAATCAAACCAGCATTTAATCCCGCAACAAACGCACCGAAAATTATTTGTATAGCAACTAGAATCATAATAAGTATTGTGTAATATATACTACTGTTAGTAGATTGAAATCCTGTCATCCCAGTGTCACGCACTGGGATGACATCTTTCTTGGTGAAAGTTACTCTTATATCGCAATGTTCGTGCAGTTGCGTGCGTGACGCTGGCTGATAATCAAAAAATTGATATGACAATAATGCAAAGATAATTAATGCTAATAACAAGTGAAGTGCAAGCCTATAGTGGCTAACATGAGGTTCAGTTACTAAACCACTTTTAACCATATACCAACCAGCAAAAGCTTGTAAAGCTCCAAATAATAATGCCACAAATAGCTTTATTACTACCTTTTTAGATATTTTTCTTCTTAATGTAAAATATATAAATGGCAGGACAAAAACTAAACCTGTTAGTCTTGCCACCAATCTGTGTACATATTCTATTAAGTATATAGCGCGAAACTCCTCCATACTAATACCATAGTTAAGTGCTTTATATTCAGGTGTAGCTTCGTATTTTAATTTTTCTTGTAGCCAGTCTTGTTCACTCAGTGGTGGTAATGTTCCAGTAATTGGTTTCCACTCTGTGATTGACAATCCTGCTTTTGAAAGTCTGGTAAATCCACCAATCCCCACCATGAGAATTACCATAATACAGCAGAGAAAAAGCCAAATAGCTACAGGTTTTACTTCCATAAACCATGCTGAGTTTTGTTCCATCGCTCAGGGTAAAGAATAAATTCCCACAAGGCAAGAAAAGCTGCAACACTATGTAGCAGATTATAGACCGGAAAAAATATCGATACTATATAAAAATAAAAAGGCATCTTTTGCTGTTTGACAGCTATTACCAAAAGAATCAGGTTAGTAACGTATACCACTACAAAGTAGTACAAAAATAATTCATTTAAAACTTTAGTTAATATCAATGAAAGCAGTAAAAATCGAGTAGTAAAAAATATAAAAACTGCAGAGCCAACAAAAAAATTCAATAGCAAAATTCCCTTAAATCCAGTGTGTTTATAAAGTGACTTTATATTTTTTAAATGAACAATATAAGTTTGCATATAGCCTTTGATCCAGCGCGCTCTTTGCTTAATCCAAGCAAATACAGCAATTGGTGACTCTTCCAATGTTTCTGAATCAATCATCCTGGTTTTATATCCCATTTGCGCAAGTCTCAAACCGAGGTCAGCATCTTCGGTAACACTGTAAGCATCCCAGAAAAACACTTTTTTTAGAATTTTTACTGAAAAATGATTACTGCTACCACCCAAAGGCATCGGCATGTTCATTTTTTGGAATCCAGGCAATAAGTATTGAAACCAGTTCATATACTCCAGAGAAAAGGATTTTGTGAGAAAATTATAATCACAATTATAGTAATTTAATTTCGCCTGTACACAGGCAAGCTTATCGTCGCCCTTATTAAATTCAATCAGTGCTTTTTTTAACTGCAATGGGTCTGGTTTATCGTCCGCATCATATATTACTGCATACTTTCCTCTAGCAAAGCTCATAGCATAATTGCATGACTTGGCTTTTGTTCTAGGCAAAGAACGAGGCACTTTTATTACTTCAAAATACTGCGGTAAAGTGTACTTTTCTATAGCTGCTAGCGTTTCCTGGTCATCACTTTCTACCTGAAGCTTCACATCTAATTTTGATTTTGGATAATCCAAACTTTCAATGCTTTCGATCAATTGCTCTATCACTGCACTTTCTTTAAAAGCAGGCAATAAAATAGTATATATAGGAAAATCTTCTTCATTCAGCTTACTATAATCCACTTTTTGGTTGGAGGTTTCACATAAGTTAAAAATTGTAGCTATAAACTTGAATAAATAACTAGAACAGCCGATTATAAATATCAACATCAAAGCAAAATATGTATATTTCTCTGTTAGTGTTAAAATTGAAGTTACAATAAAGAAAGAAGCAAAAAATATTGAGCTTAGTTTAATGCTTTTGACTGAAAAATTAGGATTCTTGTAATATAAGTAGTTGCTTGCAAATTCTGAAATACCAAAGTGCGAGTTAAGAAGATTTAAAATCTGTTCGCTATCAACTTTTATTAATACATAGTCAATACCGTAATGAGCTTCGACCCAACGGTTGACATCTTGGCTTGTGTCTTCAACCATAAAAAAAGTAGTATCATTTAATTTTTGCCAAGGAATTATATTAAATTTATAGTAAAAAAGTTTCTCTTGCTCTTTGCACAAACTAGAATCAAACTTAATTTTTTCTACATTATCAGCTTGAAGTATAGGCATTAAACCTAATGCAATTTTTTATTTAAGTCACGTGAAAACGAAGATATGACCTCGCTACTACGCTTATCATCTTTACGTTCATGCATTATTTTTTTTACAGCATCAGCAGCTATATTCGCTGTGTTAGCCTGTAAATCTCCAAGAGCTTTTTCAACTTGGTCAGTGACTTTCTTCAAGTTAGAATGGGCATTGTCATCTAATGTCTGATCTAGCTGCTGTCTATTGCGCTTAATGATACTATTAGCCTTATCAAGTGCTTCATTCATCATTTTATTAACTTCTGCATCTAATTCTTTGTATTTTTCAGAAGATTTTTTGTAATACTCCAACATATCTTTCCTGAATTTTTCAGTTTCTTCACTTGAAAATTTGCTTTTATTACGCTTATTGTTAAGCGCATTTTTTATCACTTTCTTCAGCAATTTATACGAAAGAACAAGGCCTACCAAGAAGGCAAGACCGATAATCAGTGATGTAGACATAAAAACCCCTAAAATTCTTTGGACACCAAGTCAGCAATAAATTTCTCTTCAATTTCAGAATTGGTCAATTTAGTGTAGTAAATTAAAGCAATACTAGTAGCCATTTGTTTTAACTCACTAGTGTACTCACATTTAAATTTTGCTACTTTTTCTTCAATAAGCTTGCTCATTTTTTTGTCTTCCTCTTCTAATATACTCTTAACATTAGCTCTCATTTCTTCTACCTGAGCAAGTGCATCATCTATGATCCTTTTTGCCTGTATTCTAGCTTGGTTTAAAGCGGCATTATACTTTGCAATCTGCTCTTCCGTGAGTCTTAAAAGATGAACAGAACTATTAAAAGAACCCAATACTTCTTTACTTCTAGTGCTTATTATTTCATCTAACTTTGGTAAAAATAAACAACTTACTACGAAAAAAAGTGAAGAGAAAAAAATTAAAAACCAAAAAATTTGAGAAAAGAAGGTTGAAACATCAAGCTGTGGCATCTGTTAAGCAGCAAATATTAATAACATTGCAAGTACAAACGCAAGCAATCCCATGATTTCAACCATGGCAGCACCAATATAAACGTAACTTTTCATTTTACCTTCTGACTCAGGGTTTCTCGCAATCCCATTTAACATAGCAGAGAAGATATTAGCTATACCTAAACCAGCACCGAGCATTCCAAACACAGCTAAACCAATTGCTATAAATTTTAAAGCTACTAAATCCATATATTACCTTTAATTATTTCTTCATAATATAATTGTAAAATATTCTACAAGGAAGTCAATTACTTTACTGCATCTGACAAATATACACATGTTAATATAGTAAATATATAAGCTTGTAAAATTGCAACAAATACTTCAAATCCTATCAATGCAATTATGAACAAAAACGGCGCAGGAGTGAGAAATATGTTCATATTTACAATAAACCCTGCTATCACTTTGATGATTGTATGACCAGCAATCATATTTGCTGCAAGCCTTATTGATAGGCTAATCGGTCTTACTAAATAAGCAAACAACTTAATAATAATTATTATAGGTGCAAGCCACGAAGGAGTTCCTTTTGGTAGCAATATGCGTAAAAATTCTACTCCCCTTTCTTTAAATCCAACAATCGTTATATAAATAAAAACCACCATCGATAAAGCGAAGGTGACTATCACATGACTTGTGACCGTGAAACTATAAGGAAGAACACCAACTAAATTACACGATAAAATGAAAATAAATACTGTAAATATCAATCGAATGTGCTGCAAGCCTTTGCTTCCAGTGTTATTTTCTATTATTGAAATAACAAAATCATATACATACTCAACTGCAGCTTGCAAATATCCTGGTATTACTGCCCCCTTCTTTATTCCAAAAAGCAAAAAGAGTATCACCAATATCACCGAAATCATCGTGAAAAGAGATGAATTGGTAAAGCTTACGTCATACCCAAATAACCTAGGTAACTCTATTATTGTATATACTTTAAACTGTTCCAGTGGATTTAATGCCATTTTAATCTGAACTATAAACAGTAAATAAAGTATGAATTTTATAGGACAAAGTCAAGAATTAAGATAAGGCTTTGTGTTATTATAACATTGATACATTAACAAAATATGTAATTAGAGTGTTAATTACAGTCAGCTCTGTATTTTAAAATTTACTAATCTTATTAAATTATTCAATATCTTGACTTAACACCTTATTTTAATTATAATTTAATTTTTAGTGAGGTATATAATGAACGAAATAGATTTTATTAACACTAATCATCTTTTAAATTTAGAGCAGGAATTTGGTAACGGATACATCAAATTGACAGATGGTTCCTTTAACGAATATACTGGCCATTATCAAGTAGGAAGCGAAATACTAGATGAAAGCCATAATATGATAGGAAACTTAACTATTGATGGTTACATTTATAATGCCCATGAAGATGACCACAATATGAATCTTAAATTCTCTATGGAGGTGGATTTAAAAGGTGATATAGAGAAGATAAATGCTCTTCGCAAGAAGATATAAAGTTACAAAAGCTTCTACATCATTGCTTGTAATGCTCTAGTGTACAAACATTGCAATTTGTAGATAATTTGCGTAGCAGGTGGTGTCATCCCAGTGTCAAGCATTGGGATGACAGGGAAGGTGTTAGCCTGACAACCGTCATCCCGCTACTTGTTAGCGGCTAAGAGATACCGCGGCGGTATGACGGTTAAGTAATTCGTCATTCCGCTATGTGTTAGCGGATGAGATACCGTGAATAAATCACGGTATGAACGTAGGATTGCTGTCATCCCGCAGCGGGATCTCTTGTTAGCGGATGAGATACCGCGGCGGTATGACGGTTAAGTAGGTCATACGCGTCAAGTTAAGGAAAAGTGTAAGTAAAATTGATAGAGTGAAGGAAAAGAATAAGGTATAAGTTCTTCTTGGATATGTGAATGAGAGAACTTACAATGGACAGAATAGCTTGCTTATCAAAAGACCTCAATGAATTCTTTAATGAAAAAGCAGACGAAATATCAATTGCAGTAGGTTTTATAAAAAGAAAGAGAAAACTTAATGGCTCATCATTCATAAAAGCTATGGTTTTTGGTAACATAGGAGTTGGTGATTGCAGCATAGAAACAATGTGCCAATTGCTAAATGAAGACTCGATAGAAATTACAAAACAGGGTTTGGATTATATTAGCCTGCCCAGTAGCATGGAAGATATGTACAAAGGATATGGGAGTAGCTATAGAGATTGTGAGAGTAATACCAAATCAGGAATAAAGCTGCAGTTAGTCTTTGATTACCTGAACCAAGCGCTAGATAAGTTAAATTTAATAGAAGGAATAAGGTCGGATCAAGGTTATAGGGATTATCTGAACGGTTTATCAGCCAATGATTTGCTAATATTTGATTTGGGCTACTTTGTGCCTAGTTCTTTTAAACAGATTGATGAAGCAGGTGCATATTTTGTTAGTCGTTATAAGTCTGATACCAATATATATGATATAGAAACAAATCAAAAAATAGAGTTGTTGGAATGTTTAGAAGGTCAATCCCTTCTAGAGATGGAAGTGCTATTAGGAAAAGAAGTAAAAATTAAAGTGAGAATTATATGTCAAAAATTAACTGAAGAACAGTCTATAATTAGAAGAAGGGCTAATAAGTTAGCAAAATCACATGGATATACATCTTCTCAAAAGAATCAAAAATTGCTGGATTGGTCGATATTCATAACTAACGTTCCAGAGAGTAAAATCAGCGCTGAACAAGTATTAACAGTTTACAGGGTAAGATGGCAGATTGAATTATTATTTAAATTGTATAAGAGTCACATCAGGCTTGACGAACTTAAAGGAAAACCATACAGAGTATTATGTGAACTATACGCTAAATTGTGCGCAATTCTTATATTTCATGGAATAGTTGGTTGTATAAAACTGAAAGAGAATACAGAGCTGAGTTTAACAAAGGCATTCATTGAATTAAAAAGAAGGATTAGGGAGTTGTTTTTAGCGTTAAGCAGTAAAATTAATAATTTGAGAATTTTCCTGAAAAAACTTACCACAGACTGGTCACAATTTTCTGTGAAAGATAGATATAGAAAAACTAGAGTATCCACCTTAAGTTCATTGAATTTTCTTACCCTTGCTTCTTAACTTGACGCGTATGGCTTGGTGAATGGTAGTGAAATTTCTTTTACTCAAATTTAGGTATTCACTGACCGTTCTTGTTATAAATACCAGAATAATAAGCTACTGATATTCGCCATCTTTTTTATCTTTAATCCATCATAGCTAGCGATGCAACAAAGCCATCCCAGTGTCAAGCACTGGGATGACATCATAGAGGCACTGGGATGACAGCTAGCCTGACAACCGTCGTCCAGCTACGTGTTAGCGCCGCGGCGGTATGGTGTAGGAAAATTAGCTATATAGCTAAATTGCACCACACATTAAAGCTTTTAAGAGGTCTTAGTTTACTTGCTCCATTACTTTCTTTATTATAAGATATCACTTTTAAATAATATAGAGGAGCAAATTGTCAGCAATTGCCATTATTGATTTTGGTTCACGTACGATATCGGTAGTTAACATTAGCTATCTGAGGGTCAGAACCGCCTTTCTTAAAGGTATTTTAAGTATACTGAATGTATCATTGATACGTGATAATAAAACTGGAGGGTTTTATGGAAACATCTGAATTAACTTTACTCGACTTGCAGAACTTTTTTGAAAAATTAAAAGGGCATGTACGTAGTGAAGTAGAAAAATATGTAGATGAAGAGGCAAAAGAAATTAAGGACAAGGCAGCAACTTATATAACAAACAAAGTATTCAACAATATGATGGGCAATAAACCGATAGGTGAGCTCCAAATAGATAAACCCAAAACAGATAAGCCTAAAAGGATAGTTAGGAATAGATATGGTGGAGCGCAAAATAAAGAGGTCATCAAAGCTCTATTTATAGGGGAAATACTTGTATGGGATCGCCCAGAGAGTGGTCAGAAATACGAAATTAAAGTTGAGGGAGTGGAAAAGTTTGTAGATAACAAAACTGGAAAAGTGATTGAGGCTAAGTCTCTATCCGGAGTGTGTATAGCATTGGTTGGTGGTGGAAGTTATAGTGGTTGGGAAGAATTGGAAGTATGTCTTAACCCTAAAGAGGGGCTGCAACTTCTGAAGTACCACCGTAAAAAGTTCTTCTTAGATAAAAATAGATCATAGCCAACCCACGCCGTCCGTCAAAGTTTTAAACAGGTCTTGGTTTACTTACTCCATTATTTTCTTTATTATCAGATATCATTTTAAATAATATGGAGGAACAAATTGTCAGCAATTGCCATTATTGATTTTGGTTCACAGTTTACACAGCTTATCGCAAGACAAGTCAGAGAAATGGGCGTTTATTGTGAGATATTTCCAAGCAACATCAGTTTTGAAACAATATCAAAATTCAATGGGTTTATTCTCTCTGGAGGACCACAATCTGTAAATGATGATTGTTCTGAAACAAGTAGAGTAGTACATGAAATTATAAAACTTAATGAGGCAACAAACGTTCCTATACTTGGAATATGCTATGGACAGCAACTCATTTGTCATTATTTTGGAGCAAAAGTAAAAGAGAGTTTTAAACAGGAGTTTGGCAGAACTAAAATCAAGATACTAAAAGAATCCCCCATTATAAAGGATACCTGGGATGTTAATTCTGAAGTGGGTGTATTAATGAACCATGCGGACAGTGTTGATACTATACCACAGGGATTTACTGTTATCGCATCAGGTGTGATAAATCAAACAATTGCAATGATTGTCAACGAACAGCGGAAGATTTACTGTACTCAGTTCCATCCTGAAGTGAGGCCCACAACAAATGGTAGTAAATTGCTCTCTAACTTCTTGGATATTGCAAATTGCAAAAGAGACTGGACAATGAAGTCGTTTATTGAAAAGCAGAAGGAAAAAATCAGAAATGTAGTAGGAGAGAAAAAAGTAATCGCTGCAGTAAGTGGTGGAGTTGATTCAAGTGTTGCAGCGGCTCTCACACATAAAGCTATAGGAAAACAATTGAACTGTATTTTTATCGATACTGGGTTGTTACGCAAGAACCAGACCATTGCTATGTTGAAAGAGATTCCGATAAACTACGTTGATAAATCAAATTTATTTTTGAGTAGGTTGAAGGGAATAACTGATCCAGAAGAAAAGCGAAAAATCATCGGTAACGCTTTCATTGAAGTGTTTGAAGAAGAAGCAAAAAAAATAGGTGATGTAGATTTTTTGATGCAAGGTACTATTTACTCTGATGTAGTTGAGTCAGGGCATGCCTCAGACAACACTAGTACAATTAAGTCTCACCATAATGTTGGTGGGTTACCAGAAAAGATGAACCTGAAGCTAGTGGAGCCTTTACGTTACCTCTTTAAAGATGAGGTAAGGCTACTTGGAAAGGAAATTGGGCTTTCAGATGAGATAATATTTCAACATCCATTTCCAGGACCCGGACTTGCGGTGAGGATTATAAGTGAAGTCGATGAAGAAAAGGTGCAAATATTGCAAGAAGTAGATGAAATATATATTAATACGATGAAAAATTACGATCTATACGATAAGATATGGCAAGCTTTTGCTGTATTATTACCAATAAAAACTGTAGGCGTCATGGGAGATGGTCGTACATACGGATATGTTTGTGCTTTAAGGGCTGTAACATCATCTGATGGTATGACAGCTGATGCATTTCCATTTGAAAATAAGGATCAACACTTGCTAGTATTTTGGGATTTTTTACAGAATGTTGGCAGTATAATTGTTAATAATGTTCCCGGAGTAAATAGAGTTGTATACGATATAACTTCCAAGCCACCCGCAACTATTGAGTGGGAGTAATCATGAGCCAGCGTCACGCGCATAACTGTACACACATTGCAATTTGCAGGAGGGTGTCATGCAAGTAGCTGACACTGGTTCCTTTCGAGAGATGGGCTGGTGTACCTTGATATGAACGGTTGTTGCCGCATCGGTCGCACACGCCCGCTATTCCTATAGTGAGTAGGGTTATCTTTCCCTCTTATTTATATCACATTTTTAACTTACAATTTTGCTATTCTGCTGAACGGATACATCCGAGTAGCACATCCTTTACTTTGTGGCTATACTTTTTTTAACATATAGTTATATCTTTTTTAATATAAAGGATATATACTTATGCATTATATATTTTTTTGTATGAGGAGTTATATGAAAATAAAGAGATTGTGCGTTTTGGCTGTTTTGCTTACTTCATCTCTAGCCGGTGCAGCTAGTAATAGTGCAAGTAAGTCAGAAGATAAGTACTATGCAGGTTTAAACTTTGGTGCTGGATGGGGTGGTGGCTTTATAATGAAACCTAGCGTTGTTTTTGGTTATCACCATGACAAAAACTCTAAATTTGAACTTGAGGTTCTTGCTAATATGAGTGATATTGCTAAGGATACAAGGAAAATAGGGGCTAGCTTATTGGCAAATTATCGTTATTATCCTGACCTTGATATTGATCCTGTTAAGCTATACGTCAGTGGAGGTTTAGGAGGATATCTCCAAATAGTACCTTTTGGCTTTGGTAACGGTGGTACAAGTAAACCTGCAAGCACAGATGTTGGAGCTGCTGGAGAGAAGGCACCTTTAGTAGACAACATACTGGGTTCTATTTCCTATAAACTGAAGGTTGGTGTTGATTATGAAATTACTCCACAGATAGTTGGTGCAGTTGGTGTTACCGCAGGCGGGCAACTGAGTGGTATAAAAGCATTGCAAATACCAGATGCAACTCTGGAGGTAGGAATACGTTATAATTTTTAATGCTGCTAAATTATAACTTAGTTCATAAAGGTAGAGACAATGTTGAGGATGAAATAAACAGCATTAAAAAAATCCGGAAACATATGAGATGCTTTTCGAATATGGTTTTGAACGCTAACTGTAGATTGGAAAAATAGTAAGAAAAAGGGTAAACTCCAGTATTTGTAACCGTTCACGGATTGTGAGAATGAATAAAGAACTAGGCCCAAAGTGTGATGGTATGGATTTAGTATAAATAATTCAGGATACTTGTGTCCAATGGTTACATATAAATGTGTAACCATAATTCCTCCCGATGGTAACTTCTTATATATCATACCATCACACTTTGGGACTGTACACTCAATCATACGCGTCAAGTTAAGGAAAAGTGTAAGTAAAATTGATAGAGTGAAGGAAAAGAATAAGGTATAAGTTCTCTTGGATATGTGAATGAGAGAACTTACAATGGACAGAATAGCTTGCTTATCAAAAGACCTCAATGAATTCTTTAATGAAAAAGCAGACGAAATATCAATTGCAGTAGGTTTTATAAAAAGAAAGAGAAAACTTAATGGCTCATCATTCATAAAAGCTATGGTTTTTGGTAACATAGGAGTTGGTGATTGCAGCATAGAAACAATGTGCCAATTGCTAAATGAAGACTCGATAGAAATTACAAAACAGGGTTTGGATTTTAGATTTACTGAAGAAGCAGTGGAATTTATGAAAAGAATGTATAATGAATCTTTAGTTTTATTTAAAAACAGCTTACAGGTTGATTGCAGAATTTTGAAGCAATTTAGAAGCATTAAGCTATTGGATAGTAGCTATATTAGCCTGCCTAGTAGCATGGAAGATATGTACAAAGGATATGGGAGTAGCTATAGAGATTGTGAGAGTAATACCAAATCAGGAATAAAGCTGCAGTTAGTCTTTGATTACCTGAACCAAGCGCTAGATAAGTTAAATTTAATAGAAGGAATAAGGTCGGATCAAGGTTATAGGGATTATCTGAACGGTTTATCAGCCAATGATTTGCTAATATTTGATTTGTGCTACTTTGTGCCTAGTTCTTTTAAACAGATTGATGAAGCAGGTGCATATTTTGTTAGTCGTTATAAGTCTGATACCAATATATATGATATAGAAACAAATCAAAAAATAGAGTTGTTGGAATGTTTAGAAGGTCAATCCCTTCTAGAGATGGAAGTGCTATTAGGAAAAGAAGTAAAAATTAAAGTGAGAATTATATGTCAAAAATTAACTGAAGAACAGTCTATAATTAGAAGAAGAAGGGCTAATAAGTTAGCAAAATCACATGGATATACATCTTCTCAAAAGAATCAAAAATTGCTGGATTGGTCGATATTCATAACTAACGTTCCAGAGAGTAAAATCAGCGCTGAACAAGTATTAACAGTTTACAGGGTAAGATGGCAGATTGAATTATTATTTAAATTGTATAAGAGTCACATCAGGCTTGACGAACTTAAAGGAAAACCATACAGAGTATTATGTGAACTATACGCTAAATTGTGCGCAATTCTTATATTTCATGGAATAGTTGGTTGTATAAAACTGAAAGAGAATACAGAGCTGAGTTTAACAAAGGCATTCATTGAATTAAAAAGAAGGATTAGGGAGTTGTTTTTAGCGTTAAGCAGTAAAATTAATAATTTGAGAATTTTCCTGAAAAAACTTACCACAGACTGGTCACAATTTTCTGTGAAAGATAGATATAGAAAAACTAGAGTATCCACCTTAAGTTCATTGAATTTTCTTACCCTTGCTTCTTAACTTGACGCGTATGGTTCGTACAGCTGTGTGTCAAGCACTGACCACTTTTGCTTCAATATTTGCGATGCTCCTGAACAGATACACTCGGATTTTTTATATAACTATATTTACTATCTTATTTGGTACAGCATATACAGTGCGAACTTTGCTTTGATCGATCTTACTGGACACAGAGTCTATCGCTATTTTCTTCAATTCTTCTTGAGGCAAGTTAATTGCCACCTTGATTGTTGTACGTAATTTTCCATTGATTTGCACTGCTATAGTTACCGTATCGTCAACTAATAATGATTCATCAGCTTTTGGCCAAGGTTGACCTCCTATTTCTTGCCATAGGCTTTCAGCTAGATGTGGTATGAATGGTTCGATTACTCTGATTAATATACATATACCTTCATCAATAAGAGATTTTCCAGTTTTTACGTCTATTTCAGCTATTAAATTCGTCATCTCACGAAATTTTGCCACTACACAGTTTAATCTGCAGTTTTCTAAGTCATCTGTAAGTCCGTGTAAGAGTTTATGAATTTTTTTTCTGTACTCTAGAAGTCCACCCGTAACACTTTCATTATCATAGTGTATATTTACAGGTCTCAACTGCATGACCATACGCCACAATTTATTTACATAACGAGAACAACCTTCTACGCCATCATCGGACCATTCCATATCTTTCTCTGGAGGAGTGTCGGACAACACAAACAAGCGAGCAGTATCAGCACCATACTTTTCTATGATAAAGTTTGGGTCAACTGTATTCTTTTTCGATTTGCTCATTTTTTCAACTTTGCCCACTTGAACTTTTGCACCTCGCGCTATTAATTCTTTTGCTTCTGCGGGAAATAGCCACTTACCATTTTCGTCTTTATAAGTTGCATGGCAGACCATTCCTTGAGTGATTAAAGTAGAGAAAGGCTCTTTAATAGCAAAATAGCCACATTTGGTTAAAGCACGGCAGAAAAATCTTGAATAAAGCAAATGCAGAATTGCATGTTCTATTCCACCTATATAATAATCAACAGGCATAAAACGATTACATGCATCTTTGTCTATTGATTTATCTTCACTACAGAATGCAGCAAAATACCAGGAAGATTCAAAAAAGGTGTCGAATGTATCAGTTTCACGCTCTGCTTGCTTTCCGCACTTTGGACAATCAACAAATTTCCAAGTTGGGTGCTTATCCAGCGGATTGCCACCACTTGTAAATTCTACATCTATTGGTAGAACTACAGGAAGGTCTTTTTTTGGCACTGGAACAGTTCCGCAGTCTTTGCAATATATGATAGGTATAGGGCATCCCCAATAACGCTGCCTTGAAACTCCCCAATCGTGTAGACGATAGTTTGTTGTTTTCTTACCTATCCCTTTTTCTTCAAGTTTTTTAGTGATTACTTTTTTTGCTTCACTAACCGTCAATCCATTTAAGAATTCAGAGTTGCACATTATTTCGCCACCAGTGTAGGCTTCTTCTAGAGTCACTATGGCTTGTGCACCCTTTTCACAAATAACAGGAATTATCGGCAAATCATATTTCTGTGCAAATTCAAAATCACGCTGATCGTGTGCAGGGCATCCAAAAATTGCCCCTTCCCCATACTCCATCAACACAAAATTCGCTATGTAAAGCAGCAATTCCTTATCAAGAAATGGATGTTTGACGTTTAATCCGGTGTAAATTCCAATTTTTTCATCAATTATCATTCCAGCGCGTGACGCTGGAATCTCATCTTTTTCCTGGATCCCAGTGTCAAGCACTGGGATAACAACAGAAGAACCATTCTTTAAATCCTGCACAATAGGATGCTCTGCTGCCACTGCACAAAAAGAAGCCCCAAACAAAGTATGAGGACAAGTTGTAAAAACCTTTAATTTCTTATTCAGGCCAACGATTTCAAACTCTATAGTTGCTCCTTCAGATTTTCCTATCCAACGCTCCTGCATTGTTTTGACTTTTTCTGGCCAATTTTTCAAACTTTGCAGGCACTTGAGTAAATCTTCAGCGAAATCAGTAATCTTTAAAAACCATTGGGACAACTTACGTTTTTCAACAACTGCACCTGATCGCCATCCTTTTCCATCAACCACCTGTTCATTTGCAAGCACTGTTTGGTCCACTGGATCCCAGTTAACCCATGACTCTTTTCGATAGGCAAGCCCATGCTTTAAAAAATCCAGGAAAAATTTTTGTTCGTGTTTGTAATAATCAGGCTCACATGTGGAGAGTTCACGCTCCCAATTATAAGAAAGACCTATAGATTTCAACTGTGTACGCATATTATCTATATTCTCTTTTGTCCATGTTTCGGGGCTAATATTGTTGTCCCTTGCTGCATTCTCGGCTGGTAATCCAAACGCATCCCAGCCAATTGGATGCAAAACCTCAAATCCATTAGCTCTCTTGTAACGTGCTATCACATCCCCTATTGCATAGTTACGTAAGTGTCCCATATGAATTTTACCAGATGGATATGGAAACATTTCCAACACGTAACACTTTTCTTGTTTACCACTCTTGTTTACAGAAAAATCCCATTTATCTTGATAAAATTTTTCAACACTTTTAAAATCATATTTCATATAAATCCAAATTCAATTACAGTTCATATGCATCAAAGGATCAACCGCTTGGCCATTATGTCGTATTGTGAAACACATCTGTGGATCTTTATCTTGTGTGCTTGATTTACCTGCAGATCCAATTACTTGACCTTGCTTTACTTTATCGCCAATTTCAACATGTATGTTTTTTAAATAGGAGTACACAGTCATGTAATTATCTTTGTGTTCCACTATAATTAAATTCCCATACCATCTCAGCCCTTTGCCTACATATATCACTTTGCCGGGTGCAGAGGCAATTACGTTCGTTCCATTTTGAGCAGCAATTTTTATGCCATCCTTACACATTTCATCAGAAGAGGTAGCTGAACCTTTAACTGGCATTACAAATTTACAATTTACCTCCACGTTTTGTGCATCATTGTTATCTTTGTATATCCTATTTATGATGGCTTTTCTACTTTCTTTTTGCACTGAAGGCTCCCTAATTAAATGGTACTCTCTTGTATATTCCAGATCTCTTTTTCCGTAAAATTCTTCGCCTTTAAGCAACACAGGTGCAGGTTTTTGCAGGCCACAGCCTATTAATATTGCTAATAACATAAGAAATGAGGCTATATGCCACATTTTAAACTCTCACAAAACTCCAAAATTTTAGCGAGACGTAGTGTTTCACGTCTGCTTGTTACTTTCCTCGTTATTTATTTTACTAGTTAAATAGTCCCTCAAATCGGTGAGTTCTTGCAACAAATTCTTTGTGACTTTTATATCATTACCAAATTCTTTTTGCACTCCTTTTATTGTATATCCTTTATCATATAGCATGTATTTTACTTTCTTTATGGCCTCTATACATTTACAATCATATAGCCTTCTTCCTTTACTCTTTGTAGGCTTAATTTGATGAAATTGACCTTCCCAAAATCTCAAAACATGCTGTTCCAAATGTAGCTCTTCAGCTACTTCCCCAATCGTATAAAATAATTTTTCCTTGTTCATTAATTATTGATTGATTTTTTTATAATTTTTGAAGGCCTAAAAGAAACTGAATTTCTTGCCTGAATCATCACTTTCTCCGATGTATTTGGTATATTTCCTGGTCTTTCCTTCTTTTTTTTGACCAAGAATGTTCCAAATGATGATATTTTCACTATTCCATCCTTTACCAAGCTTGTCTTTATTTCGTCCAATATATCATCTATTATCGAAACAGAGTCTTCCTTTGATAATCCTATTTCTTGGTTTATATTTCCAGCTATCGTTGCCTTAGTTACTGTTATGTCTTTTGTTGTAACGTGATCCATTATTGATAAATATTACAATACGTAAATATAATATAGCAATCGACTCGAGATTCAGCTACTTTATTTTTTAGAGTATGTCTCTTTTGTTGCATAATTTAAAATACCGGTAGCTATCAATATCGCAAATATTGCAAAAAGTGCCATTTGATGATCTGTAAAAAGTGCTAACATTGACACTATAACTCCACTGCCAATAAACATAAATCCATTGATAATGGATGATGATGTGCTGATGTATTTTCGTTTCACAATCTCGCTGCCGACAGTAAAATTAAGCATATGTCCTCCCGCAAAAAACCCGAACATTAACATACAAAAGTACACAACGTGGACTGTTAAATGGCTGTATAGTAAAATAATAATTGAGACGCCTTGCAATAAAGCAAAAGCAGAAATTACATGTTTCCTATTTTTAAATAAGTTTGAGATTCGATCTGCAATTGGAGCACCAACTGCAAGACCAAGCCATAGTATTGCAGTTGCTATACCTGACTCCATTGCATTGAGTTCTGAGTTGCCCAGTAACCTTGGAGCCCACAAGGTATTAAGTGCTAAAAATGTTCCAAAAGTAATAGCACCCATCACTGAAGTTATCCAGATATCTCTTGATTTTAGCACTGTGAGTACAGAGCACATTACTGTCTTCATAGAGCCTTTTATTGTGCGCTTTTCTGAGCTGCTTTCTGGAAGTGTGTTTGGACAAAAAAGCGTAAGTACAAATATCAACACACCAAATAGTATTATGCATACAATCAGATTTTTCCAATATGCATCTTCGGCAAGCAAGTTAGAGAACAGTATTTGAATTACCAAAGCAGAAAGGCTTGAAATTGTCTGCACTAGTGAAAACATCAATCCAAATTGGGCAGCGGAAAAACATATGCTACTTGTGTGAGCAGCACCAATAAAACCAAATGATGCTCCAGTTGCAATCAACACTTGAGACAAAATCAAATGGGAGAAATTGTCACTATTAATAAGGACAAAAAACCCCAAGATCATAGTTGATAATGAGAAAAAATAAATTTTTTTACTGGAAAAAACATTAAACGTTGCTCCACTAAAAAATTGTAAGATGGCGAAAGTCCAAGTATATGCTGAATTAGCCAGTGCAACTTGCGCGATTGTAAGTCCAAGTTCCTTTTCAAGATTTACACTTATAAAGGTATAAATTATCTGCATGTTGCTGAATATAACAACCAAGTTACTAATCAGCCAAATGAACCAAGCCTTAGCTCTGCTTTCCATAAGATTTGTTTTTATAAGTAATCTATTAGAAATTTAACACTAAGTCTCTTTTTAAGCTATTGTTTCCTGACTACTGCTATAGCTAACCCAAAAAAGGTTTCCCTACGTCATGCCGCCGCGGTATCTCTTAGCCGCTAACAAGCGGCGGGATGACGATTGTCAGGGTGTCATCCCAGCGCCCCTATGATGTCATCCAAGTAGCTGACACTGGTTTCCATCCAAGACGGTGTCATTCCAGTGCTTGACACTGGAATCCAGACTTTAATTGTTATACTTGTAAATAATCTGGTGAAAATAAACGTTCATCTCAAAATGCAGTATTTTTGTTGAAATAGCTCAACTGGATCCCAGTGTCTGGGCACTGGGATGACACCATAGGAGGCTACTTGGATGACAAAAAAAGGAGCACTGGGATGACAGCAGTCCTACGTCATAACGCCGCGTTATCTCTAGATCCCGCTAACAAGCAGCGGGATGACGAGCTTATCGTCACGCCGCCACGAACCGTCATACCGCGATTCATTCACGGTATCTCAGCCGCTAACAAGTAGCGGGATGACGGTTGTCAGGGTGTCATGAAAGTAGCTGACGCTGGAATCCAGAAAAAAAGAAATATGCGTCAGCTACTTTCATTTGCTGCGCCTCGAAAATAAACGTTCATGTAGCCAAGCCATAAATCCAGTATAAAGATCTTTAATCATTGGCTTCGTAGTACTTCTCAACCAACTTATTAAGTAACCTTACACCAAAACCTACTGCTCCTCTTGGACAAATGTCAGTACCTTTTTCGTGCCAAGCAGTGCCTGCGATATCTAAATGTGCCCAGCAAGTTTCATTCACAAAACGCTGTAAAAACTGTGCAGCCATTATGCTATCTCCACCAGAGCCTGCAGGAGCGATGTTTTGAACATCAGCAATCGGTGAATCAATAATTTTGTCATAAGTTTCATTCATAGGAAAACGCCATAACTTCTCATTTACTTCATTTCCTACATCAATCAGACGGTTTGCTAATTCATCATTGTTTGAAAAAAGACCAGCATATTCGTTATTTCCAAGTGCAACCACTATAGCACCAGTTAAAGTTGCAAGATCAATCATAAATTTTGGTGAGAATCTGTCTTGCGTATACCATAAAGCATCTGCAAGTATGAGCCTTCCTTCTGCATCGGTGTTCAACACTTCTATTGTCTGTCCAGACATTGAAGTTACTACATCACTTGGTCTTTGAGCATTACCACCCACTGCATTTTCTGCAAGTGCGACCACGCCGATTGCATTTACTTTTGCTTTTCGTCCTGCTAAAGCATGCATCACCCCAACCACAGCAGCAGAGCCTGCCATGTCATATTTCATCGACTCCATACCACGTGAAGGTTTGAGCGATACTCCACCAGTGTCAAACGTTATGCCTTTACCAACAAAAGCTATTGGCTTTTGTTCTTTAGCAGCTCCATTCCATTTTATCACTACTAATTTTGGTTCTTTACTACTTCCTTGTGCAACTCCAAGCAAGGCTCCCATTTTTTTCTCTTCCATCTGCTTTTTATCAAGCACTTCAATTTCAAGGCCAAGCTTAGTAAGTTCTTTTTTTATATGATCAGCATAGGATTCTGGATATAGAATGTTAGGAGGCTCTGTTATAAAAGAGCGCGCAAGAAATATACTCTCACCTTCTTGCCTTAAGTGCTCAAATGATCTTTCAGCATTACTTAATTGCTCAGCTTTTACTAATACGGTAATCTCCTCTACCTCTGTAATTTTCTCATCCTTTTTAGTTTTATACTTATCAAACTTAAAACTACGCAGAAACGCACCATATGCAACATTTGCTGCACTACCTTCGATTAAAACCGCTGCTTTTTTAATTTTTAATCTGCTTAACTCACAATATATTTTACCACCAATATTTAATTCTTTATTTTCATTCCATTCATCCTTCTTACCCAGTCCAACAACTATGACATTTTTTTCTTCTGGCAAAGCAGTAGAGAAAAATTCACCAAAACTTCCATTGAAATCGCTAAATTGCTTTATATTATCTATGACCTGTTTTCCTTGCAAAACTCCGCCATCATTTACGGTTTCGTTGTCCTCAAATAAACCCATTACTATTGTTTTAAAATCGGGCGAAATTTTAGAAATTGTTATTTTCATTGCTGGCATCTCCGTTGCAAATAATTGTAAACTGTACATAAAACATAGCAAAAACATCAGTAAGATATTTTTCATATACATCCTAAGTACAATAACACTCAAGTTTACTATGGACTCCCTTACATGCAAGGGTTTTTTATCTTTTATTAGAGAACTTATTATATCCGCCCAAGGTAATGTTAAACGTATAGGTTTTTATGACCTGATCACTGTAAGTAAATGGTGTTATGAGAAGGCTTGCAAGCCCATTACTAACAAAATCTCCAAGAACAGGATCAGCACAATTATCGCAATTATGGTCAGCAAAAAACATTTGCGTTGTGAATTCGGGAAAATCCGGATGTTGCACTAGAAAGTTAATATGTGGAGCTCTATCACCAATTTTACCAGGTGTTATCGTAATAAAGTTATAATAGCCAAGGTTATTCACTACAAACCTTCCTGATCCAGCAAAATTCGGATCATCCTCTATATCCTTATCGTAATGGTTCACGCCACGTGAATTCGCGTGCCATATAGAAACTACAGCATTTTGTATTGGTAAACAGTTTATATCAGTAATTCTACCCACTATGTGTATTAATTCTCCTGTTGCACTATTTGGAGAACCGGGTTTCCTTCTTAAATTGTTTGAAGAGCTAAAATTTTTTGGCCTTGCATCAAGGTCATAAATTTCTGGAGTTTCAATGCAGTTGAGCAAAACAGGATCAGCTGCAAATAGCGGCAAACTGAACACCATTTGTACTAAAAACGCTAACAAGATATTTTTCACATTCATTTCATTTATAATAGACTTCTTGCATAACCATATAACAAACTTTTATTGGAAATAGAAACGAAAAAACTTACTTGACACCCTCCGCCAGCCCTCTTATCATGGTATTGAAGGTATTCAGTTATCTTCATCTGTGCAGATTAAACAGCAAGAAAACAACGTAATTGGCGTCTTATTTTTAATTTTTTGCACTATGTGCACCTTATGTCTTTATAAAGTTTCTAGGTTTTTACCTAATATAAGCTAAAATGCGCTTATAAAGCATTTAAAACATTAAAAAACGCCAACTTAAAAAATGGATAGTGAATAACTAGCTACCCTAGGGTTTCTTTTGCCTTTTTTTCTGTTTAGCAAATTTCTTAAACATTTATGACTAAAGGTTAGTTGCATTAAAAAGCAGCTAAATCGCGGTTATTAAGCGTTTAGAATAAAAAAACGCCATACTTGAAAGTATAATGTAAGTAATTAGCCAACCACGGGGCTTCTTTTGCCTTTTTTTTCATTTGGTAAATTCCTTAAATATTTAGATTAGTTGCAATTTAAGAGACCATAAAGGGTGTCATTCCAGTGCCCCTGTGATGTCATCCCAGTGCTCCTTTTTTTGTCATCCCAGTGCTTGACACTGGGATCCAGCATTTCACGCAATCCCATCAAGAACGTTGTATTTTACATAACACTTTTATGCTTACCAACTTAATAAAATTCCTGGATCCCAGTGTCTGGGCACTGGGATGACACCCTTTTGGATAGAAACCAGTGTCTGGGCACTGGAATGACACCGAAGGGGCTACTGCTGTCTTGGATGGAAACCAGTGTCAGCTACTTTCATGACACCCTGACCTCGTCATCCCGCTGCTTGTTAGCGGCTAAGAGATACCGCGGCGGTATGACGGTGTAGGTAAGATAGGAGAAAAATTAGGGCCCGCAAATTAATCCAAACACATAAGTGTAGTGTTACCACCAAATGCTGTAGTGTTAACACTTACAACTTTTTCTGTAGAAAAACGCTGTAAATAATGAGGACCACCAGCTTTTGGCCCAGTGCCAGATAGTCCTCTACCACCAAATGGTTGTATCCCAACTGCTGCACCTATCTGGTTACGGTTGATGTAGACATTTCCAACTGATATTTTTTTACTTATAGTGTCAATTTGAATTTGTATACGACTCTGCAAAGAAAACGTAAGTCCATATCCAGTACTATTTATATCACTTATAACTTCATCTAATTGTGACTTGTTAAAACGTATGATATGTAAAATAGGACCAAATACTTCTTGCTTTAATTGCGAAATTTTTTGTATCTCATAAATATATGGAGGAAAGAAATAACCATTATGAGAATTTGTATCCATGGGTACTTTAAATAACAGATTTGAATCTCCGTCCTCTGACATTTTTTGCGTATGTTGAGTTAGCATATCGATAGATGCTTTGTCAATTATTGGACCAATATCAGTACTAAGTTGTATTGGGTCACCAATCTTGAGTTCTTGCGCTGCACCGCATATCATTTTTATCTGCTTCTCTGCTATGTCCTCTTGAATAAACAGCACTCTAAGTGCAGAACAGCGTTGGCCGGTGCTGCGAAACGCAGAAAGCACAACATCTGTAGTCACTTGCTCTAAAAGAGCAGAGCTATCAACTATCATAGCATTGAGCCCTCCTGTTTCAGCAATAAGTGGTACGATAGGACCATCCCTATTTGCAAGCATTTTATTGATTATTTGAGCAGTTTGTGTTGAGCCAGTAAAAGCTACTCCGGCAATTCTATTGTCTGAAACTAATATTTTGCCTAAATATCCACCATCCCCAGGAATGAGGTGTAACACATTTTTTGGTATCCCAGCTTCATGTAGTATCTTAACAGCTTCATAAGCAATAATAGGTGTCTGCTCTGCCGGTTTTGCAAGCACCGTGTTACCTGCTGCAAGTGCAGCTGAAACCTGCCCAAGAAAAATAGCAAGTGGAAAATTCCATGGTGATATGCATAAGAAAACTCCCCTGCCTTCAAAAAAGATGAAGTTATCTTCACCTGTTGGACCTGGCAATTTTTTCCAGTCGCTCAGTTCATTCTTTGCTATCATTGCATAATAACGCAGAAAGTCAACTGCTTCCCTTACTTCTGCTATTGCATCGGATAAAATTTTTCCTGCTTCCACAATCAGAATGTAAATCAACTCTCTCATTCTTTCTTCAAGCAAATCCGCAGCTTTTTCGAGGTATTTAGCGCGCTCTACTGCTGAAACATTCTGCCACTTAGTAAAAGCACTATGTGCTATTTCAAGAGCGTTTAAAGCTTGATCGCTTGTTGCACTTGACACTTCTCCAATTATATTTTCCAAATGTGCAGGATTCACTACTTCGATAAATTCAGCACTATCAAATAGTGCCTTTCCATCAATTATTGGTCCAACTTGCCACTTTTTTTCACTAAAATCCTTTATATCATCTGCAAATTGTGAAACTATCACAGAATCACTAATATCCATTCCCAAGGAATTTTTTCTTTCTGGTCCCAAAATACCTTGTGGTAATGGAATGCCTGGATGAGGTTCATAATTAAAATTTATAGCTTTTTCCAGTGGATCTGAAATTAACTCATCGATTTTAACGTTAGGATCACTTATTTGATTAACAAACGAACTATTAGCTCCATTTTCAAGAAGGCGTCTTATAAGATAAGGCAACAAGTCACTATGTTCCCCAACGGGTGCGTAGACACGACAGCTAACATTTGTTGCAAGCTCTGACATTGCATAATCATATAAGTCTTTTGCCATTCCATGTAAGCGTTGAAATTCAAATCCAGGGTGGTTTTTATCAGCAAGTTCCATGATAGAAGCAAAAGTATAGACGTTATGAGTTCCAAAGCATGGGTAAAAGCTGTTTGGTTTACTCAAAAGTTTCTGTGCGCACACGAGGTAAGATACGTCAGTATAGCTTTTTCTTGTAAATACTGAGTAATCATTTAATCCCAATTCTTGCGTACGCTTGATTTCTGAATCCCAATATGCACCTTTTACAAGTCTGACCATAATTTTATGATTTGATCGAATAGCAACATCCTCTACAAAGTCAAGAACAGACAAAGCACGTTTTTGATATGCTTGCACAGCCAAGCCAAGCCCTTCCCACTCAGAAAGTGATTCATCAAGCCGTAATTGTTCAAACAAGATTAAGGAAATTTCAAGTCTTTCTGTTTCTTCTGCATCTATGCATAATGAAATGTTGTATTTTTTTGCTTCATGACAAAGCTCTAGCAGTTTAGCTCTCAACTCTTCAGCTATATTATCGAATTGGCTGAATTCATAACGTGGATGTAATGCAGACAATTTGATTGAAATTCCATGCGATTTAAAACAATCATTTATTTCAGTGGATTCACCTATAGCTTTTATTGAATGCATATATGAATTAAAATACTCTTCTGCATCCTCAGTTGTGTGAGCAGCTTCGCCAAGCATATCAAAAGAGTATAAAAACTTACTATTGTCATCTAGTTTTGCGTACCTTAAAGCTTCTTCTATGGTTTCTCCAACAAGAAAATGATTACCAAGCATAGACATTGCTTGTTTTACTGCTTTGCGAATGATCGGTTCTCCTAAATTCTTAAGTAACTTAGAAATTGCGTAATAGAACTTCGAATCGCCTTCATTATCTCTCAATATACTGCTACCTATCATTAAACTCCACGTGGAAGCATTGACGAACACTGAAGAAGAATATCCTAAATATTTACTCCATTCTTGATTGGCAATTTTATCTTTGATTAGTTCGTCTATTGTATAATCATCTGGTATTCTAAGTAGCGATTCAGCAAGGCACATCAATGCTATTCCTTCATCATTGGAAAGCGAGTATTGCTGCATAAAGGAATCTACAATACTTAATTTATTGTGTTTGATTTTTTCAATAACTTGTTTTGCTATATTATAAATTCTATTTTTTGAATCAGCTGAAAGCTCTGCTTTTTCTACAAGATAACGTATATAACTCTTTTCATCAGTACGATAAAATCCTTGTAAACGTTTTCTGAGTTCATTAGGTTCTTGTATAGAACTTATCATATATAATTATCTCCAAAAAATACTCCGACACCATATGTATGGTGAAATTATATCATAACTTTGCACAGAGCAAATTGTTATTTACAAAAGGGCTAGGATGAAGAAGCCTAAATGGGAGCCGCAAGTGCAGTTTTGTGAGGAATTAGTAACGCTCCCTTCCTTTAATTTTTCTTAAAATCTCTACCTTTTTGAAAAAAATTTCCATAAATGTGATATTACAGAAATAAAGTTGTTGACTTTATGGCAAAGCTTAGTAGCATAAAATAAGAATTATATTTATAACTTAAAGTTTGATGTACTACAAGCATTCTAATTTCATTATTACTTCTTTCATTATTGTCGGCTAAGGCCGGTACATATCCTTACAGCTCTTTTTCATTGTCAAAATTTTTAAATAATTAATAAATTGAGGTTTTTATGCTTACTATTAAACATAGATGTTTGCCATTTTTTATGTGGTTTTTTCCATTATCTTTTTTTGCATATCAGTTTATCTTACGTCTTTGGCCTGGACTAATGATGCATCAGATCATAGATCAGTTCTCTATAGGTGCTAGCCACTTTGGAGTACTTGCAGCATTTTATTACTGTGGTTATTCTGGAATGCAAATACCAATTGCAATTTTACTGGATAGATTTGGTGCACGATATGTTGTATTTGTGTCCGCTACGTTTTGTGGTATTGCTACTTTAATGTTTACATATACAAACAATTTCTACTTGGCAGTATTAGGTAGATTTTTAATAGGGGCATGCTCTGCAACTGGGTTTTTAGGTGTTTCTAAGGTAGTTTCAGAGTGGTTTCCTAAAGATCAATATGCAAGGATGATAGGTTTTTCATTTACCTTGGGGTTTATGGGTGCGATTTACGGAGGCAAACCCATAAGTTTACTAATAGAAAATTATGAATGGCAAAATGTTGCTTTAACACTTGGAGTAATATCAATAATAATTGGTTTTGCAGCATACTTTGCTTTGTGTCCACCACAAAATACAAAAGTTATGGCTTCAGACGAGCAATTTAGAATAGGTAATTTGAAATCTATTCTTACTTCCCGATTGATTTGGTGTTTGGCCCTCTCTAATTTCCTGATGGCAGGCTCATTAGAAGGACTTGCTGATGTTTGGGGAGTTGCATATCTAGCGACAGCCTATAACTTAAACAGAGGTGATGCAGCTGGTATTGCGTCATTTATATTTTTCGGTATACTTCTTGGTGGACCATTATTAGCTTGGCTCAGCAAAAAATTGAGTAATTATACCGTTATTGCAATGTGCGGATTCAGTACGGCACCAGCTTTTATATTACTCTTAATGAACAAAACATACGATGCACTTGCACTATCTTGTCTCCTTTTCTCTGTAGGGATTATGTGCTGCTACCAAGTTATAATGTTTGCTGTAGGTAGCGAATTAGTAGAGACGAAAAATTTATGGACTGTTACAGCATTTTTAAACAGCATAAACATGTTAGGTGGTTCATTTTTCCACACCGTGATAGGCAAAATCCTAGACTTATCTTGGTCTGGAACTTTAAGTGAAGATGGGGTTAAGTTGTATGATCTTTATGCTTATCAATATGCTCTTAGTACCATTCCAATTTGTGCTTGTTTAGGTGGTACAGTAGTTTTAGTTATAAGCCTGAAGGCAAAAAAACGTATCCGTTCAGCGGAGTGGCAGAATAAGGTAGACAAGGTGATCTAAAAAGATAATCATAGAGTAAATGTGAGGTAAGTCCTTACAATAAATGGTGTCATCCCAGTGCCCAGACACTGGGATCCAGGAATTTTATTAAGTTAGTAAGCATAAAAGTAGCCGTTTTATGTTAAAATACAACGTTTTGATGATTATGAAAAAGCTGGATTCCAGTGTCTGGGCACTGGGATGACATCATTTGTTGTAAACTCACTTTTTCTTGATTTTTTGATTTATCTTGTCTACCTATTTTGCCACTCTGCTGAACAGATACAATTGCGTGTTTACTTAAAACTTACAGACAATAAACTTCCAATACTGCTATAATCTTACTGCAATAACTTTAAAAGGATTGTGCAAGTATGTAGCTCAACACTCCACCACACATCAAGTATTTAATCTCAGTTGCGGTTTGTACACAACATTTGAGTTGAATTGATTGCTTTGAATTATCCTTTCTTTTGATGACGCATTCTAGATTTCCACCTGGCACTATTTCACCTTTTATGCTTATTACCTCGCTACCATCAAATATCTTTCTGGTTATTCCATTTTGGAATATAAGTGGAAGAACACCCATGCCAACTAAGTTGGACCTATGTATACGCTCAAAGCTTTCTGCAATTACAACTTTAATCCCCAACAATAAAGTACCCTTTGCTGCCCAATCCCTACTTGAACCTGTGCCATATTCTTTTCCTGCAACAATGATTAGAGGTACATTATTTTCCTTGTAACGCATTGCTGCATCAAAAATTGACATCGTTTCTTGAGAAGGAATATATTTTGTATATCCACCTTCGATGCTTACCATTTCATTTTTTATTCTAATGTTAGCAAAAGTCCCACGCATCATTACATTGTGGTTACCACGACGAGATCCATACGAATTAAAGTCCTGTGGCTCAATCCCAAGATTTTTTAAATATATACCTGCAGGACTACTTGAAGCAATATTTCCAGCAGGGGAAATGTGATCAGTGGTTACGCTATCGCCAAACATTGCCAATATTTGTGCACCTTTTATATCGATTTTATTATTTTTAGGTGATAAATTATCAAAATAGGGCGGATCTTGTATGTAAGTGCTGTTTGCATCCCAATTATAGATTTCACTTTTTTCATACTTTATCTTTCGCCAATGTTCATCACCAGAAAAAACATCCTTATACTTTTGTATGAACATCTCACGTGTTACTACACTTTTAACGCAATCTTCGATTTCATTGTTTGTTGGCCATATATCTTTGAGATAGATATCATTTCCATTCTTATCTTTGCATATTGAATCTTTTGTCAAATCAGTTTGCACAGTACCAGCAAGTGCATATGCAACAACAAGTGGCGGAGATGCCAAGTAATTAGCTTTGACTAACGGATGAATTCTTCCTTCAAAGTTACGATTGCCAGATAAAACTGCAGCAACGGTTAAGTTTTTGTTTTTAATGCCATCTTCTATATCTTTATTAAGTGGACCAGAATTCCCAATGCAAGTTGTGCAACCATATCCAACTAGATTAAAACCCAAAGCATTTAGATCTACCTGCAATCCAGACTTTTCTAAATATTCTGTTACAACTTGTGACCCTGGAGCAAGAGAAGTTTTAACCCAAGGCTTTGATTTTAATCCAAGTTTAATTGCATTACGAGCTACAAGACCTGCAGCAATCATCACACTTGGATTAGAAGTATTAGTGCAGCTTGTTATTGCTGCAATAACTACACTTCCATCTTGGAGTTTATCGCTTTCCTTTGACTCATTAACTGAAAATGATTTAGAAAAAGACTCTGCCACTTGTGAAAGAAAAACCTTATCTTGTGGTCTTTTGGGACCAGCCATTACTGGCTTCACGCTTGATAAATCAAGCTCTAGTGTGTCAAAAAATGCTAATTCGTCATTGCTGCGCCACAATCCCTGCTCTTTTGAATAGACTTCAACTAATTTGATCAGCTCTTCTGGTCGCCCTGTTAAATGTAAATAATCGAGTGTTTTCTGATCAATTGGAAAAAATCCACAAGTTGCGCCATACTCCGGGGCCATGTTTGCTATAGTGGCTCTATCTGCCAAAGATAAATAATCTAAACCATCACCATAAAATTCTACAAACTTACCAACAACGCCTTTTGTTCTTAGGATATTGGTAACCGTCAGCACTAAATCAGTCGCAGTTACTCCTTCCGATAATCTGCCAATTAATTTAAATCCAACTACTTCTGGAATCACCATACTAATTGGTTGACCAAGCATCACAGACTCAGCTTCTATACCTCCAACACCCCAACCAAGAACTGATAATCCGTTAACCATTGTAGTATGGCTGTCAGTACCAACTAAAGTATCAGGATATATGACTCCATCATTATTACACACAACTTGCGCTAAATATTCAAGATTCACTTGGTGGCAAATCCCTGTGCCAGGCGGCACTACTCTAAAATTTGTGAAGGACGATTCCCCCCACTTTAAAAATTGATATCTCTCCAAATTTCTTTTTACTTCTAGCTCAACATTCTTACTGAATGCGGAAACACTTCCATAACTATCTACTTGAACAGAATGGTCAATCACAAGATCAACCGGTACAGACGGATTTATGTTGCTCGGGTTTCCTCCATTTTTCTTAACATAGCTCCGCATTGAAGCTAGATCAACAACAGCAGGAACCCCTGTAAAATCTTGCATCAACACCCTTGCTGGTTTATAGCTAATTTCGTGATTAGTGTGTTTATTAACGCAGTCTGCTAGTACTCTTATGTCATCCAGCTTTACGTTTACTCCATCTTCATTGCGTAATAAATTTTCAAGCAGAACCTTAAGTGAGCAGGGCAATTTAGTCACATCTATTCCTAAAAATTCACTAGCACTACTTAGGCTAAAATAGTTGTATGACTTCCCGTCAATGTTTAAAGTCGTTTTTGCGTTTAAAGAATTATTCATCCTGCATAACCATTTTTAAGTGAAAAATCAACTAATGATATCATTCCAGTGCGTGACACACAACTGTACGAACGTCACGTGTTGCAGTAGAGTAAGCATAACTACCAATGTCATCCCAGTGCCCAGACACTGGGATCCAGAAAATTTGATTGCAAATAAGCACGCTATACAACACTTTTGATGAAATTGAACAACGAAACTGGATCCACAACTGTACGAACATTGTGATTTGAGAATAATCTCCGCCAGGAAGGGTGTCATCCCAGTGCTTTGGCACTGAGATCCAGAAAACTTAATTTTAAATAAGTACACCAGATAGCTGTATAATAAGAACTGGATTCCAGTGTCACGCACTGGAATGACATCATTTATTATGCAACATCGTGTCACATTGCAACGTTCGTACAGTTGTGAACTAGATCCCAGTGTCACGCACTGGGATGACAAGAATAATTTGCACCTGGATGACAAGGATGAAGTACATTTGGATGACAACTGAATATATAGATCACATTCAAAATTATTACGCATATTCTGCCTCATTTCAGATATTTCCTCCTTTGGTACCTCAGTAGCACAGCTATTTTCAGCTATATATTATACTGTATTAGTTAAAATTGGAATTACTACCGTTACTTTTTTGTTGTTGACCTTGCTGCTCATACATAGTTTCAAAATCTATAGGATCTAGCATCAGTGGGGGAAATCCACCACTACTTGTAACTCTTGCAATTATTTCTCTTGCAAAAGGGAAAAGAAAAGTAGGTCCGCCAATAAACAAAGCTTGTCTTACCTCTTCCTCACTCAACTCTTTAAAATTTTCTATTGAAAAAATACCACAATATTTCGTCTCACAAATGAAAGCTACACCATCTTTTATGCCTTCATCTTTTACTGTTGCTCTGACTTCTATATGTAAAGTAATTTCATGGAAAGATTTTTCTTCATTCGCTCCTTCTTTGTTTTCCATTCCTTCTAATTTCGCTGAATTGATATTAACCATTACATTAATATCGGGAGCTCTACTAGAAGAAAGGAATGGCGAATTCGGATTCTCAAACGATAGATCTTTAACATATTGACCGTGAATTCTCATTTTTTGTTGTGGCATTTCTTACGTCTCCTTTAATTAAGTTGAGATATTTAATACTTTCTTATATAATATATTCATTTACAAACGAATAGCAAACCTGATTATAAGTTGATATGAAAAACATATTTTCATTAATAATTAATAATATTCGGATACTTTATATGCCAAGGAGTTGAGTTACTATGATAGAGCTTGTAATATATGCTTTATTAGCGGCGTTCATTCTTTCACGTTTGTATAATTCTTTAGGAAGGTCAGCCAACCTAAAAAACCTAACTAGTGTATTGGATGTAAGTCAAAGTAGAGAAGATGTAGTAGAAAACATTGAGGGTTACATTGATAGCAACAACAAAAGTTCAATAAAAGTTACTTATGAACAAATATTACAAAAAAACAAGAACTTCTCCATTTCCCACTTTATAGAAGGTTCAAGCATAGCTTTTGAATTAATAATAAAATATTTCAATCAAGGAAATCTGCCCCAGTTAAAATCTCTCTTGGATAAAGATTTATACAACAACTTCGTAGAGAAGATTAAACATCGTAAAGAGGTGCACGAGTCTATAATTGTTTCTATCGTTTCACAAAAGATTTTAGAAATAAAGCTAGTAAAAAATGTGGTGTTTATTGTAGTATATTTCCTTTCAGAGCAAATTAACTTCGTTAAAAATAATAAAGGAGATATCATATCAGGTAGTACATCCACCATTAATAAAGTTGAGGATGTATGGCAATTCAAAAAAAATGTTAATTCATCAGACCCAAGCTGTTTGCTTGTTTCTATTCACTATAAAAAGACAAATAATGATAAGACAAATGGCAAGTAAGATTAGTTTTATTTGAAATGGAAAGCAAGCTACGCGAAATAGTACTTGACACTGAAACAACAGGTCTTGACACTGGATCTGGTCATCGAATTATTGAAATAGGGTGTGTGGAATTAATTAACCGCATTCCAACAGGTAAAGTATTCCATCGGTACCTTAACCCAGAAAGAGATATACCTTATCACTCGTTTAAGATTCACGGTGTTAGTGAAGAATTTTTAGAAGATAAACCATTATTTTCAGATGTTGCACTTGAATTTCTTGACTTTATATCTAATGATATTTTGGTAATTCACAATGCTGAATTCGATGTTAAGTTCCTTAACATGGAGTTAAGCAAGCTGAATGCCGGGTTAATTTCCTCAGATAGAGTGCTAGATACATTACCTCTTGCGAGGAAAAAATTCGCAGGATCACCTGCTTCTTTGAATGCATTATGTAAGCGTTTTGATATATCGCTAGAGAATAGAGAATTGCACGGAGCACTAGTTGATGCTCAATTGCTTGCAAAGGTATATGTTGAACTTACAGGAGGGTTACAAACCTTTCTGTTTGATAATGAATGCAATCAGGACAGTAACTCCACATTCGTTCAGCATAAAGTGCGTAATCTAACTCCCAGAGAACATTCACCAAATAGTGAAGAAATTGATGAACATAAGAAACTGTTAGACAAAATTAACAATACACTTTGGAATAAATATATTGAGTAGGTTAACCAATAAAGATACAATTTAATTTTACTGAGAGCATTCTAATGGTAAGGTTTATAAGATTGTTATCTAATGTGCTAGCAGCATTAGCAGTTGTTTTTTTAGGTTATTGTTATTTCACTAAAAAAGGCATATTTGCCCCAGCAGCGATTCACAACGCAGAAGTTAAGATAGGAGGAGATTTTTCTTTAATTAATCAGGACGGACAGATCCTGCGCAGTAGTGATTTTAAAGATAAATACATGATGATTTTCTTTGGGTTTTCCTCATGCAAAAGAATTTGCCCTATGAACCTTGGAATAATTTCAGAAACACTTGCAAAGTTAGATGAGAAAACTAACAACAAGCTACAAACATTCTTCATCACAGTTGATCCTGAGCGCGATAGCACGGAAAGACTTAAAGAATTTCAACAGCAATTTGACCGCAGAATACAAATGCTAACTGGTGAAAGAGAAAAAATAGACGAAGTAATTGCAAAGTATAAAGTATACGCTAGCAAAGTTGGTGGAGAAGAAGAAATCAACCATTCTTCGATAATATATCTTATTGGCCCTGGAGGAAAATATGTTACACACTTTGCAGCCGATTTAAATTCAGACGAAAGTCAATCTGATAAGATTTTGGTTGAGATAAGAAAATACGTAAACTGAATTATAGATTTTTCTGTTAATTAGTCGAGCATGCAACTGCATGAGCATTATAATTTAATCTTCACCAGGAAGACGCATTGGAATGACACTATTTGCTGTCTTCAAAAATAAACATTCGTAAAGGTATCTGTTCAGCAGAGTGGCAAAATAAGGTAGACGAGAAAAGACAACTATAGGAACAAATGGGTGTCATGCCAGTGCGTGACACTGGCATCCAGTCCTTTCACACAGTTCCATCAAAAACGTTGTAAAGCGCTTTCGTGTTTACCAACTTAGTGCCCAATCTGGATCCCAGTGTCAAGCACTGGGATGACAAGAAAGGGAGCACTGGAATTTTTGTTTCAGTATTTGTACATTAGCCATGCATCTGAACAGATACTCGTAAAGTTGTGCTTTTAACATGGGTTATCAGTTTAAAAATGTTGCTAACTAGTATATCTGAATGTAACATCAATTAACTTGTATAAATAAAGCAATCTAATGGAAAATAATTATAATGCCGATGCAATAAAAATCTTAAGGGGTCTTGATGCTGTAAGGAAACGTCCAGGTATGTACATTGGTGACACTGACGATGGATCTGGCTTGCACCACATGGTATATGAGGTTATTGACAACGCAATAGATGAATCTTTAGCTGGATATTGTGATAAAATTGAAGTTAGCATAAATAAAGATGGTTCAGTATCAGTAACCGACAATGGTCGTGGCATTCCAACTGACATTCATGAAGAAGAAGGAATATCAGCAGCAGAGGTAATAATGACTCAACTCCATGCTGGTGGTAAATTTGACAGTAATACCTATAAAGTTTCTGGGGGATTACATGGTGTTGGAATCTCAGTTGTGAATGCATTATCAAGCTGGTTGGAATTAATTATTTGGCGCAATAAGAAAGAACACTTTATACGTTTTGAAGATGGTGAGTCTATTGAACCTTTAAAGGTAGTCAACGAAAATACAAACAAAAGAGGAACTAAAGTCACGTTCATGCCATCAACAGAGACTTTTAATGGCATTAATTTCAGTTACTCAACGCTTGAAAGTCGTATAAGAGAATTAGCATTTTTAAATTCAAATATCGACATTACTTTACGTGATCTGCGCAATGAACCATATACAGAATCTCATTTCAATCAGAGTAATCAATCTAAAGACAATTTTGGTACAGCGAATTTTGTGCGGTACTTAGATAAGAATAAGACATATGTAACTAAAATTGCCAGTATGAAAGGAGATGCAGAAGATCTTGGCATCAGCTTGGAAATATCGATGGAATGGAATGATTCCTACTATGAGAATATGTTGTGTTTCACTAATAATATACGGCAACGAGATGGTGGTACGCATTTGGCAGGATTTAGATCTGCACTAACTAGATGTATCAATAACTATGCAACTAATGAAGGGTTTTTAAAGAAAGCAAAAGTAAATTTAACTGGAGAGGACGTTAGAGAAGGTTTAACTTGTGTTTTATCTCTCAAGATGCCTGATCCTAAGTTTTCTTCACAAACAAAAGATAAACTAGTTAGTTCTGAAGCACGTGCAGTTGTAGAAAGTATAGTTTCTGATAAATTGAGCACAATCCTTGAAACTGATCCCAAATTGGCGGCAAGCATAGTAGAAAGAGCAATTAGGTCAGCAAAAGGAAGAGAAGCCGCAAGAAAAGCACGAGAGTTAGTTAAAAGCAAAAACAATATTGATATTGCAACTCTGCCAGGAAAGCTTGCTGATTGTCAGGAAAAAGCTCCTGAGTTATCGGAATTATTTATAGTAGAGGGTAATTCAGCAGGTGGTACTGCAAAGCAGGGGCGTAATCGTAAAACACAAGCAGTGCTTGCCTTAAGAGGAAAAATTCTAAACGTAGAACGTGTAAGTTTAGATCGTATTTTTTCATCTGCAGAAATAGGCTCTTTAATTACTGCAATTGGTGCTGGAATAGGGAGTGAACACTTCGATATTGAAAAAGCTAGATATCATAAAATTATCATCATGACAGATGCAGATGTTGATGGTTCACATATCAGAACTTTGATTCTGACTTTCTTTTTTAGACACATGCGTGAAGTTATTGAAAAAGGCTACTTATACATAGCACAGCCACCCCTCTATAAAGTTACAAAGAATGCTAAAGACACTTATATTAAAGATGACGAAACTTTTGAAGAGTATATAATAAACTCAGCAGTTAAAAGATTAACACTAAGTGGTACAGCTACAGAATTTAACGATTTGCGCCTTATTTTGAATAAATGCGTTAGCATTTCTAATATTAGCAAAAATTATGATAGAGAAATACCACAAAATCTCTTAGAGTCATTGCTAATTTTAAGCAAAAAGAATGCTCTATCATCGGCTGATGAGATATTAAAGTATTTGAAGTTAATGTACAGCGAATATACTTGGGAAGTGGAAATAAAAGATGAAGAAAAAGAAATGCACATCTCTAAATTGTTTCAAGGATTGGCAGACAAATATATATTTGCACTTAGTATGCTTGAAGGCAAAGATATGCAAAACATATTAAGTTTGCTTGATGGTATAAGTAATTTATTTAATGGTGATTCATTTTTAAAGTCACAAGAAACTGAAATAAGAATCACTTCTCCAAGTACGCTTGCAAAAATAATAATGGACTATGGTAAAAAGGGTTTAACTCTGCAGAGATTTAAAGGTCTTGGTGAAATGAATGCTGATCAGCTATGGGATACTACGTTAAATCCTGAGGCTAGAACTTTACTGAAGGTTGAAATAAAAGATTGTGAAGAAGCTGATTCCATATTTTCAATACTAATGGGTGATATAGTTGAACCACGCCGTGATTTTATTAATAGCAATGCACTCAACGTGCATGATGTTGATATTTAAACTTTTAGCAAAATGTACGAACGTTACGGGTTTAAGCAAAAACTGTGTCATTCAAGTAGCTGACACTGGTTTCCATCCAAGAGGGCAGTGCCCTCTTCTTGTCATCCCAGTGCGTGACACTGGGATTCAGCATTTCCATAATCATCAAAACGTTGTATTTTAGCATAAAACGGCTACTTTTATGCTTACCAACTTAATAAAATTCCTAGATCCCAGTGCTCCTTTCTCGTCATCCCAGTGCTTGACACTGGGATCCAGGAAAGTTTGCTTGTAAGCAAGCAAACTAGCACAGAAAGTGGTTACAACATTTTCAATGAGATTATATGGAAAACTGGATTCCAGTGCTTGGCACTGGAATGACACCCTTTTTGGGTCCTCTAAGTAGCCTATATGGTGTCATCCAAGTAGCCTCTCCCCCCTGTCATCCCAGTGTCCCTATGATGTCATTCAAGTAGCTGACACTGGTTCCTTTATGATGATGTCATCCCAGTGCTTGACACTGGGATCCAGAAGACTTAATTCTAACCAAGTGGCTGCATAATAAAGACTGGATGCCAGTGTCAAGCACTGGCATGACACCCTCTTGGATAGAAATTAACGTCACGCACTGCCCAGTTCATGTTAGTTATAAACATTAAGAAATTTACCAAACGAAAAAAAAGGCAAAAGAAGCCCCGTGGTTGGCTAATTACTTACATTATACTTTCAAGTATGGCGTTTTTTTATTCTAAACACTTAATAACCGCGATTTAGTGCTTTTAAGCCGCAACTAATCTAAATTACAAACATTAAGAAATTTACTAAACAGAAAAAAAGGCAAAAGAAACCCTAGGGTAGCTAATTATTCACTATCCATTTTTTAAGTTGGCGTTTTTTAATGTTTTAAATGCTTTATAAGCGTATTTCAGCTTATATAGGTAAAAACCTAGAAATTTGATAAAGACATAAGGTACACATAGTGCAAAAAATTAAACATGAGACGCCAGATACGTTGAGTTTTTTTGTCATTTAATCTGTACAGAGAAGATAAATAAATAGCTTCAGTTTCATGATAAGGGGGCTGGCAAAGGGTGTCAAGTAAGTTTTGCATTTAATCCGTTTCTATGACTTAGATGCCAGTGCCTGCTACTTGACTCTCGGCTGGGTCGAATTTGTATAGCTACATTGTCGGTAAATCTAAATTGCTTTAATAATTTTGATTGAAAAATAGTTTTTCTATTATATAAATGCTACTTTAGGGTAATCAAAATGGAAGATAATAAATATAGCCTAGGTTTAAGAGTTATCCATTGGTTGATGGCTGTTTTTATTATCGGTATGCTTTGCTCTGGACTTTATATGAAAAGCTTACCACTTAGCAATGAAATTAAGTTCAACATATACGCTATTCATAAGGCTTGCGGTATCACTATTCTTGGATTAATCATAGTACGCATATTTTTTCGCGTCTTTACTTATGTTCCACCACTTCCAGCAAATTTTTCTCGGTTTGTAATCAATGCAAGTAAAACAGTACACTTTGGTTTATATTCTTTGATGGTGCTAATGCCACTATCTGGCTATGTTATGTCTTCTGCTTCTGGCAAAAAGATCAAGTATTTTTTTCATATCCCTTTGTTGATTAATCAAAACAAAGACCTAGCTAACACGGCTAATCAGCTACATTCGATGCTTGCATGTTTTATGGTACTCTTTATAATCTTACATATACTTGGCGCTTTGAAACACACATTTATAGATAAACAAAACATTTTTAAACGTATGATATAGGTTATATGTTAAGTAGCCTCTGGAAAAAAGGAACAGATTTTCTTGGTAGTGAGTTTGCGATAATGGGTGGTGCTATGAGCTGGGTTTCAGAGAGGAATTTGGTTTCAGCAATCTCAAACGCTGGCGGCTTTGGTGTAATTGCATGTGGTGCAATGTTTCCAGACTTGCTAAAAAAAGAAATCATAGAGACGCAGCAATTAACTAACAAGCCATTTGGTGTAAACCTAATTACTATGCACCCAAAGTTGAGTGAGTTGATAGATGTGTGCATTGAAACGAAAGTGAGCCACATAGTTCTTGCCGGTGGACTGCCAACAAAGCCTAATATAGAAAAAATCAAGGGTGCGGGCATTAAAGTTATGTGCTTTGCACCAGCATTAAGCCTTGCGAAAAGGTTAGTAAAAATGGGAGTAGATGCATTAATAATAGAAGGGATGGAAGCAGGCGGGCACATAGGGCCAGTTAGCACTTCTGTTCTTGCACAAGAAATATTGCCTCATTTTAAAAATGAACAAATACCAGTGTTTGTCGCAGGTGGAATAGGCAGAGGTGAAATGATAGTTAATTACTTAGAAATGGGAGTAAGTGGCTGTCAAATAGGTACATTATTTGTCTGCACTAATGAGTCAATTGCCCACAAAAATTTTAAGGAAGTGTTTATTAAATCAGCCGCACGTAATGCAATACCTTCTGTACAGATAAGTGCTGATTTTCCTGTAATTCCAGTAAGAGCTATAGCCAACAAAGCAAGCGATGACTTCATGAGGCGTCAAAAAGAAGTTATTGATGAATATCAAAAGGGACAGATCTCAAAAGAAGATGGGCAGCTTGAAATAGAAAAGTTCTGGGCTGGAGCTTTAAGAAGAGCGGTGATTGAAGGAGATGTTGAAACTGGATCTCTGATGGCTGGCCAAAGTGTTGGCATGGTTGATAGGGAAAAGCCTGTAAAAGAAGTAGTGGATATGTTAGTTCAACAGGCAAGCAATCATATTGAACGCAAATCTGTAGAAGTAGAAAGCCCAGAAAGCAAATAGTTAAGCGACCTCACAATAAGCAAGTTGCCGCAATTATCCATAATACGGCATAATTGTCCAGTTTTAATGTAAAATTAATGCTAAAGAGGTATCTATACATTTTATTATGTATGGAGGAGTCTATGCTAAGTCCTTTAAAAAACCCTAAGAATAATGAAAAAGGTATTAACCAATCATTGCATGAAATTATATACAAAAAGGTAACAAAAGAAAATCACAAATATGCAAGCCCACAAAAGGGAGATGGAACTATCAAAAAATGCATAGAATTGTTCGAGAAAGATGCTGATCCTAAGGTATTAATTCGATTAGAAGAATCACTGAAAGAGCAAGAAAAATATTATAATTATTACACCAAAAAATTTCTTCTAGTGTTGGAAACAGAGGTAATGAAATTAGAGGTCGAGCTTTCAGTATCTAACAATGAAAGAGAACAATTACAAAGATCACCAACAAGAAGAGGGAAAATATTAGAAATAATTTCAGGGATTATTAAAAGGAGCAGCAATAAAGATTCAAAAATAGAAGAACAACCTATTAATTCCATAAAAGAAGAGATCCCAGTGTCAAGCACTGGGATGACAGAAAATAATGTAGAAAGTCCAACTAAAGAAGAAGTATGTGCTAGTAACTCAGATAGTGGAGTAAGTTCACGCAAACCGAGTGAAGAAAGTTTAGAATCACCAATAAGTAGTAGAAGGAGCAGTGTGAGCTCAATATTAAGCTCTGCTGGAGAAAATAACGATCCACAAAAAGAAGATACTGGGAATCAAATGCAACCAGAGCAGACTGCAGAAGAAGAGCCACAGGTGTCATCCCAGTGCGTGACACTGGGATCCAGAGAAAAAGAAAGTATGGATCCAAATAGTCAAACTACTCAGATGACAGGCAGCCAGGCAAAAGATTCAATGCAACCCGAAGAAAAAAGGGACAGAAAAAACGCCATTACAATCGTGCAGAAATTTCCTTTGAATAAGAAAAAGGGTGAAGATACTCCACCTACAAAACAACCCAATAACAGAAATCTTCACGTTGCACTTGTAGCAGGTTGTGCTCTCTCCACAATAGGGTGCATTGTTGCAGGAGCAATGACATCAGGATTGATAGGAGCAGGACTACTTGCTATGGCTGTAGTGTTTGCTATAGCAGCAGTAGCTGAATTGCATTCAAACTTCCTATCAAGTAAATTAACGTCCATTAATGTGAGTTGTCCTGTTGATGATAAAGAGCTTACAGCATGTTCGCATCTGTAAAAATTAAATATGTGTTACTTGTAGTGGATAAGTGAATTCAGTTCTTGCCTATTGATATAAAAGTTGTTATATTTGAGGAATGTTTAAAAGGTGTTTAGTTGATGCGCACTCAATTGAATAAAGTTTTGGTTTTTATAGCCTTATTAAGTTTCATTTTTGCATCATATTCTAGCGAAGCAAGTTCGGCGAGTGATGAATTAAAGGATGTACAAGAAACGGTAAAAAATTTTATTTCTTCATTTTCAATTAAAGATACTGTAGAAAATATGAGTCCTTCAACAATCATAGGGTTGTGTATAGCTGCGGTGATACTTGCAGTAGTATTCAGAGGTCTAATCTTTTTTATGATAATGTTTGGTGTACTGGTCCTGATGTTCGGTAGTACAGAAAAGGCAACAGACTACTTAAAAGAAAAATTTAACTTTACAAAAGATATAAAATTACAATCCGATAGCGAAAAAAAAGATAAAAATTAAGATAGTATTTTTATCTTTTTTAATTATCTTTATTGAATACGCATATGCAGCTAAAAGTACCAGCAATTAACCATAAGCTTGAGAAAAAGAACAACTTAGCATTACTAGAAAGCATTGATTTAGATTTTATTCCTTATGCTTGTCACTACGATGAAGAAACTATACTAACAAAACAGGGGGAATTGTTAAAAATAATCAAGTTAGAAGATTATTCTTCTGTTGATAATTACAGCGACCTTAGAACTGAAATTAGAAAAAGTATATCAAAAAATATTAATAGCCTATATTTTACCGTTTGGATTCATACCGTTAGAAAGCGCAATAAGTTGAGCTTAAAATGGAATAAAACTGAAGACTTCTCTGATAAGCTACATTCAGCGCGGTTTGATAAACTCACTGATAGTAAATTACGGTATATAAATGAATTATATATTGTAATATTGTTTAGCGATTTTGGCAAGCATACTAATAATTCATTTTTTTTTAATAGAATAAAGAATAAGCATAAGCTGTCTTTACAGGAAAGCCACCAAGAGTTGCAAAAGATAACTGACTTAATTCAAAATGATTTAGGACCTTTTGGAGCTAAAAAACTGGGTCTAAGGTTTAGTGAAGGTAAAATATATTCTGAAATGATAGAATTTCTCCACTATATTGTTACATTAACGCACAAAGATTATCCAATACATGAAGGGGACCTGTCGCAATATATTAGAAATTTTAAAGTAGCTTTTGGTTTCAATACGTTTCAAACAATCTTTGAGAATCAACAGAAATTTGGCTCTATTTTCAGCATAAAGGAATACCGAGAAATCCCCTTAGGCAATATAGATAGGTGCTTGCAGCTTGAATCTGAATTTATCATTACAGAAATAATGATATTTACTAGTAATAGTAAGGCAATAAAAGAATTTAACAAACAAATTAACATGCTGCAAATTAGTGAGGATAATACCTTACTTAAAAGCTCAGGAATTGAAGAAATAATAGAGCTTGAAAAGACCTCTAGTATAGACTTCTGCCAACAGAAAATTATTTTTACAATATTTGCAGACGATAGGAATAAGTTAGCCAAAAATATTAGTGATTTATCTTCTATAATGTCATTAGTTGGCTTCATGATATTTAGAACTGATTTACATATGGAAAGTCATTTTTGGGCACAACTTCCGGGCAATTTTACTTTCATTACACAACCAAAAAATATATTAGCAAAATATGCTTGCAGTTTTGCTATGCTGCATGATTTTACGTCAGGTACATTAAAAGGAGGAAGGTGGAAAGAAGCGGTAACAGTTTTTTTCTCAAAAGAAGGAAATCCTTACTTCTTTAATTTCCATGGAAAAAGAAATAATGGCCATACTACGATACTTGGAGCTCCAAATTCAGGCAGAACTTCACTCATTAATTTCCTATTATCAGAATCAAGAAAGTTTAACCCAAGAATTGTCATATTGGATAACACTGGAAAGTCGATAATTTTTACTAAAGCAGTGAGTGGTAAATATTATATAATCGATCCGAAGTATAAGGACAAAAGCCTAAAATTTAATCCACTAAACATTGAAGATAGTGCTTCCAATCGCAATATGTTGGTTGAACTGATCAAAAGAATGGTAGCCGATACGAGCTTGGTGGACGTAGAAGAAAAGATAAGAAAAATTGTAGATTCTATATTTGCTATACCCAAGGAATCACGTTCTATTTCACAAATTTCTGAGGTGCTCTTGCTCCTTGGGGGTAAGATAAATAGATGGTGTGATGGTGGTGAGTTTGCTTACTTATTTCAAGATGGTGATGAATCAGATATTGACTGGGAAACAAAAATTATATCTCTCAACACCGCAAACCTTACAAAACAAAAGGAATGTATGTCCGTGATACTTTACTATTTTTTATATTCTTTTGAGGCAAAATGTGATGGCTCGCCTGCAATACTTGTTTTGGATGAAGCATGGGAGATAAGTAATATTTTTCCTACAGAGAAAGAGTTTGATAACTGGATGCAAAGAATGACGGAACTAAATGTTGTAGTAATCCTAAGTACTGAAAATTTAAATCTCGCATTTGCTAGCAAATTTACTCAATATTTAGATAAACATGTTGATACAAGAATCTTGATGCCGAACGTCAATGCAAATAGATTATACATGAAAGCATTTTCTCTATCGAAAGAGGAGCTGAATATAATTCTGCAGACGCCAACACAGGAAGGTTTATTTTTGATAAAACAGTACAAAGGATTAGTAACCTTAAATCTGGATTTGAAGGATATGCAAGAAATACATGTACTTTCAGCTAACAAAGAGACTATAAAGTATATGTATGAGGCAATAAAAGAAAAAGGAGAAGAAGTTAATGAGTGGTTACCGGTGTTTTATGAGAAGTGTAAAGCTTAAAGCTAAATTTTTTTTCCTAGTATTAATTTTGCTAATTGCAAGTAATGGATATTCTGATATCTGTGGAAGTATACGTTTTCATACTAATGCTGAAGCTGCAGCTAACAAAACTGGAAAAGGCTTAGCAAATTTTTTTACCTTTAATTGGAGCAATCTAGATTTTGATGAAAAGTTATTACAATACATTAGAGTCACAGCAATAAAAGACCAAGGAATTGATGGTTATTTCAATCCAAGGATTCAAGTCTGTGATTACGAAGGAAAAGATAACTGCTATCAATTAGGTAAAGGAACATCCTGCCGCCAAATATATGGAAAACAGGCAAGTGGAGCTGGAATTTTTGCAGCAGTTTTTATCGACTGGGAAGGAGATACAGTGTTAAATGATGGAAAATTTAAGGAAGGGATTGCGAAAGGTCTCGAGTGGGAGTGGGTAGATAATGTTACTGATGAAGAAAAAAGGAAATTTGCTAATTCTCCTAAAATATGTGCTTGCAGCCAAAAAGCAGCCTGCATGGATAGTTTTCTCTCATATTTTATTAAAATAGGTGAAGGAGCAAATATTTTTCGTCCTGGAGATATGGCAAATACCTGTGATACTTGCTATCAGGAAAAAGTAAAATGTGCTCCTATACCACTTGCACCTGGCCCACCTCCATTTTGTGAACAACTTGCGATGTCACCTCCACAAGTTAGAATTGTTCCTGTAACAGATAAAGACAATGATTACTTTAATCCAAGAGTTGGAGTGATGATTAGCGGACTGGAGGAAAGAAAAGGGTTAGGTTTTCCACACGTTGTTTCAAATAATGAGAATATTCCAAATCACTCATATACTGTTACAGATAAGGATACTCACTATTACTTCAAAACCTATAGAAAAAAGGGCCAGCTCTGCGCTGAATACCTTGGAACTCAAAGTATAGATGAAAAAAATCCGCAATTCGTCCGCTGCTTCCCGGCACCACCTACTCCAGAGCCTGAAGTAGTAGAAATAGTACAAAGTAACGCGTCTGGAAAGCAGAGTGACACGTTAAAGATAAGAATGAAGATGAGTGAGAGCGCTTGTACTTATGAAGCACGTGGAACCTACAGTGATGGTTTATGTACTTTTAATGTTAATACCGACCACAAACATCCTGTAAATATTGGTCCTCTATCTTTAAAAGTAGTAAAACCAGCAATAGTAGCAAAAACAACTGATAGTGATAACGAAAAAAGTTATATTGATAATATTATAGAAGGTATATTAGAAAGTAATCCGCAACAATTTAAAGTTCTGAAAGAATATGGCTATGTTCCTGATATTGAAACGGAATGTAAAGAGTTTCAGGGGAATAAGTGCAAATTGAACAACTTAGGACAACCAGAAATAGAAGTAAAGTATAAAGGAAATTCTAACAGTAAAATGCTTTGTCTTTCTGGATGGCAGCCAGAACCAGAGGAGTTTGTTCTTGAAAGAGAAAATAAAATAATACCACTAAAATTAATGGGAACAAGATATACTAAATACAATGCTGTTTACTCCAAGGAATCAAATCAGTTCTATTATCTTCCAAGCAAGGAAATAATTGACCCTTTGACAAAACCTCAAAATTGGTTGGATCAAATAATATTTAATAAGCAAGGGTATGTTTTCTTCCCTGACGAAAATAAACAGGAAAAGGGAAAATGCAGTTACTGCGTGGATCACGATAAAGACATAGATGAAAAATTTATAAACAATAAAGTCAAAGTAGTATATAAGTTGATAGATACAGAACATAAAGAAGGATGTAAGCAAGGTGATGATGGTTGCATCTGTTTTAATGGGGTGTGTAGTCGCTCAAAACAATATTTGAATAAAAATGAAGATGATAAGCCATTTTACTTAAGATATGAAGAAGAGGATTGTAAAGATGAGGATGGTAAAGTATTAAGAGATGAAAAAAATGAAGTACAAAAGTGTACACAATTAAAAGATCAACCGATTAAAGCAGATAGAACAGAGGTCTTTTACGCTGATAAATTGTGTAGGTTCGATTTAGAAGGTCTCAAAAAGAAATTAAAAGAAAAATTAAAAGAGAAATCAAAAGAGATAATCGAGAAAGAACCGGAAAAAAAGAGCGAAAAGTCCCATGATTTTGGAAGTGGAAATCATGATGTGGATGGCTCACAAATAACATCTAGCCGTGTTGAAATAGAAGTGTGGGGATGTGGTGAAGCAGGTCACATAAAAGATACACCCACTTACTGCAAATCTCAGATAGATTGGGCGGCCACCAAGAAGAATGCCTGTTCCACTGAAACTAGAGCAGGAATGCCAGGAGATTATATTAAAGCTGAATTGGAAATTGATCCTGATTATCCTATCATTGACATTGAAGTTTCAGAGGGAGGAGGTAACAGAGAAAAGAGATACACAGATAAGGATGGGGGTCCTATTTTTATAAGAAAGTGTCGTTTAGGCAAACAAGAGTGCAAGGATTTAATCACTATGGGAGGTGGAGGCATCTATAAAGAGTATGAGTATAAAGGTCGGTATAGGGATTATATGGAAACAATAATTGATGATAGTGTAAAATTAAAAAAAGAAACTATAGTAAAAGGATTGCAGTTTACTGAAGATAATAGGATAGCATATATAGAAAATGGTGAAATCAAGTATGAAACAGTAGAGTGTAACAGTGGTTTTAGAAGCAGCAGTAAACCTGGTGCAGGTGGTTGCATTGATAAAAGCAAAAAAATTTATGGTAAAGGTTCTGCAGGGTATGTGAAGGTAACGCCTATTATAAAGGGATTTGACATAAACATAATAAATGATGCTATTGAAAAAATGATAGGAAATCGATATGATCTCGGGAATGTTAGGGATTTTTTGACAGGTGATGCTGACACGAGTATAATTAAGATGATTGAAGAAGAAATCAAAAAAGAATTGTTAGGATTGGAGCCAAAAGATTCTAAATCGTAGCTCTGAAAATTATGCTCTTGTTTTAATAATTAATTAAAGTAAAGTGTGTAGTAAATGGTGTAATTGTCGCATTTTAACAAAAAGGTATAACGAATGTAAGGAGGGTGCTTTATGTCTCTAAAGAATAAAATTTCTGAGTTAATAGAACAACAATTTAGCATTAAATACCATGCCAATTATTTGGCTTACGCTATACATAAGTGGGCTGCAAGCGAAATATCTGATTCTATTGCTTTTTGCATAATTGGTTGTGGAAATTGCAAGATTGGATATCAAGATGCTGCAAATTCATTCAACATAACAAAAGAAGAAATTGAACAAGGTAATATTGCAAGTATAGAAAGTAAAATAAAAAGCGAAGCTGAAAAATCAGGTAGCGAGTTTTCTAAGTTGATCTCTAGGTTTGATCAATCGTTAAAAGAACAAAGTGAAAAGTCTATTGTACAAATTTTAGATTCATCCGCTGAGGAGATGTTAAGGAGTTTCTGTGATAGCCCTGTACAGTCTCCAGAGCATGAAGAAGTCAGTGCATCCTCTGCTTCACATGAAGAGCATGCTACAGAAGGTCCGGAAACTAGTGTTAGTCCAGATCCTTTGTCAACCTAATCAACCCCATATATATGTTTTTTTTGTACCCATGCTTTGCGTTTTGGGGTGGAAAAAAAGCACCATTCTTCGTTACATTTTTCTATTTTCATTACAACAAACTTGTCTATTTTCATAGTAATCTTGCTGTCTACACTCTGTTTTTGATATCCATAAGTATCTTCTTTTACAATCGCGTAGCACTTATCACTAAGAAGATTGCCTTTTATCCATCCGCAGTCTTCATCTATATCGCAGACCTTTTTCCAACTCTCAAACTCTTCTATCACTTTCAGGGGCAGATTTTTGCAAGTGTATATCCATTTTACAGGATAGTGAAACCCTGGTCCTGTTCTCATGTTGATCTTATTTGATTTTGTTGAAACAAAGTTATTAGCAAACAAGCTATGGCTAAATAATAAAAACAATAGGATAATAGTACTGAACCAAGATCCCAGTGTCACGCACTGGGATGACGTGAGGGATAGTGTAACAGATTTATTCATCATAATTCACGATTAGATTGACATAAGATAAAGAGTAAATTAAAAATTGAATAGATCTTTAAATGCAAAATCAATGCCTATAGAAATATTAATGCCTGCTCTTTCACCGACAATGAGCAAAACTGGAGGAAAAATTGTAAAGTGGCATAAAAAAGAACAAGACAAAGTTGAAGTAGGCGACGTAATTGCTGAGATAGAGACTGATAAAGCCATAATGGAGTTTGAATCTGTAGATGAAGGAGTTTTAGCAAAAATTTTAGTAACAGAAGGAACAAGTGGCGTGCCTGTAAATCAACCAATAGCTTTAATGCTGGAAGAAGGAGAAGATGAAAGTGCACTTAACAACTATACTTCAACTTCCATCAATAGTGCAGTTAAAAAGGAAGTGACAAAAAGTGCTGTTGATAATCAAAAATCAGAACACCAAGATTTAAACGGAAAGCCAATAAGTCATTCTTCGGTGTCATTCCAGCGCGTGACGCTGGAATCCAACCCCTCAATGTCATCCCAGTGCTTGACACTGGGATCTAGAAAAGAAGAAGATACTAAGACAACAGAAGGTAGAATAAAAATAAGCCCTTTAGCTAAGAAAATAGCTCAAAATGAAGGGGTTAATGTGCAGCAATTAAAAGGTACAGGACCATACGGTCGCATAATTAAGGCTGATGTGTTGGAGTTTTTAGGCAGTGGTATACGTACTGAAAGTCCTGAGATAGTTGAAGTAAGCAACATGCGCCAAGTGATAGCACAGCGCCTAACTGAATCAAAACAGAATGTTCCACATTTTTATTTAACTGTAGACTGCCAGGTTGATAAGTTAATATCGTTAAAAAACGAGATTAACTCAGCAGATGAAAACAGCAAAGTAACAATCAATGACTTAGTAATAAAAGCTGTGGCCTTCAGTATGAAAAAATTTCCTGATATAAATTCTTCGTGGATAGATAATAAAATACTTAAATACTCGAATGTAGATATTTCAATTGCTGTGGCACTTAAAGATGGGCTAATTACTCCTATAGTAAAAAATGCTGATAAAAAGGGTATTTTATCTATATCAAAAGAAGTGAAAGATTTAGTAAGCAGAGCAAGATCTGGAAAATTAAAACCTGAAGAGTTTCAAGGAGGTGGGTTTACTATCTCCAACTTAGGGATGTTTGGTATAAAAGCCTTCAGTGCTATAATCAATCCGCCGCAATCTTGCATTATGGCAGTTGGTGCATCCAAAAAACAACCAATTGTTATGAATGAGAAAATAGAGATAGCAGAAATAATGACAGTAACACTTTCTGTTGACCATAGAGCAGTTGATGGAGCATTAGGAGCAAAATTTTTAAATGCCTTTAAGCATTATATAGAGAATCCTCTGGTGATGTTTATTGAAACTGCGGTAACCTATTAGCATCGTTATTACAAAATTAATACTCTAAGTTTATAATTCTACTAGTTAATAGGCTTAGAGGTAAAAAAATGAATACTACAGTAGAAAAAAATAATCCAAAAATTTTTCCTAAAAATGAAGGAAAGATTAACTCAAAAGGCATGGTTGCCCCACCGGTACCACCAAGAGCACCAGAGACCAAGTTATCGTCGCAGAATGAGTTAGAAAAAATAGTAAAGCTTAAGAAAGTTGCTCCACCTGTTCCTCCGAAATCTTCCCAAGCTAAATTTGCTGGAATAAAAGCGATTTTTGAGCGAAATGCACCTCATTCTCAAGCAAATGATAGTAATAAAACAGTGAGTAGCAATCTTGGAAGAACATTTGGCCCAACAATGCAAAAACTCATGGAAGACAACATTCATAGCACTCCTAACAAACAACGCCGTGATTCAGGGGATAGTGGCATATCTTCATGCAGTGATGTTAGTAGCAGTACTCTTGATAAAAAAGCTAAAACTTATAATCCACTTGATTGGAATCCAATCTATCAAGGTAAAAAGCTCTTTAGCTTAGGCGATATGTCGAGTAATTCGTCTTCATGTAGTGAAAAAAGCAATATTTCAGATGTAAGCGATAAGTCTAATAATTCAAACATTGTTAGATGTAATATTACTAGGAGTAACAGTAAGGAGGACCTTCATAAACCTGATGCTTCACATAATGACAAATCTGCAGGTAAAAAATTATCTAATGTCAATGTAAGCGAATTAATCAGAAAGTTTGAACAAGGTAATGACATAGTAAAAGGGCGTTAATCAAATGTTACCCTATCCTTGTATATGCAAAGGTAGGGTATCTTTTTAAAATATTATGTCCTTTATAGCTTTGTTAATTTTTGACTCCCTCTCTGCAAAAGCAGTTTCTAGAGAGGTTTTAAGTTTTTCCCATTCTTCTTGACCATTTATAACTAAAGATTTGTATTCACTTTCAATTTTTTCCAATGCTGTTTGATATGAAAAACCTAATTCCTCATATATATCAATATTTATCGATTGCAGTATTACCAAAAATGAAAACAAATTCGGATCAGGTAATTCTTCCTTTATATAATTCAGAAGACATAGTTTTATTTTTTTCACGCAGTATTCTATTGTTTTCAGCGATAGTGATAGACTTTCTGCATAAAATATAAAACTATCTATAATTAAACTTTTTGATTTTTTCGGTAATTTAATATTTTCAAATAGTTCTTTTGTAAATTTTTCTATCGGTTGTTTTGGCAAATGTAAAAAGAGATCAGTAAAAGATTTTAGGTCAAAATTTGGTCCAAGTATTGTGCTGATTGCTCTTTGTACATTACTCTTATCTTTACTTACAGAAATAATGAAAACCAGCCCCTCCACATCAAGCATATACTTTATAGATTCCAAAAAATCGACAACGAATTTAGGACGGCACACATCAAGATTATCCACCATTATATAAATGTTTTTGTCTTTTCTGATTTTATTAACCACATCCGCTAACTGTGTTTTAAAATCTCTAGTACTCTCTTTTCTTCTTTGGAGAAGACTTAATTCACTCAAGACAAAACCTATGTCTTTTTTATCAGCCTCTTTTGCAGCATCAAGAAATACTGAAAGCATAGCAAGTGGAGATTTACTGATCAGCTTTCCTAGTGTGTTTAGAGAAAATAGCTCTTGGTTTATGTTCTTGAACTGTTGTATAACGCTTCTTTTTACTTCATACGATGCAAATAAATCTTCAAATAGAAAATTTAAAAAAGAAGGAAGTGGTTGATCCAGTGCATTGATATCCCATGCACTATAATAGGCTGCAATTTCATTTTGCTGTTTTAACTCTTTTACCCATTCTTTCAAAAAAAACGTCTTGCCCCATCCACTATATCCTTCCAAAGATATTATTGTAAAAGACTGATCAATTGTTTTAATTATAGTGTTGAATTTACCTGAAAATTGCTTATAGTTTAGGCGGTCATTTTTCCAAGCCACCACTTTAAGTGGTGGCGCTATTCCTTTCTTTTTGAATGTTACTAGCGATACAAGTTTTTTTAAGCACATGCCTTATTTTATATTTAACTCATATTCTTGTCTTGAAGTAAGTGCTATCCTCAGCGTTCCTTCATCAAGATAGTCAATTTCTCCGCCCATTGGTATGCCGCAAGCAAGACGTGATATTTTCACATCCAAATTTTTTAGCAATTCAATTATATATTGTGCAGTAACTTGGCCCTCTAATGTCGGATTAATTGCGATAATTATCTCTTCAATTTTAGACTCTGTCACTCTTTTCAGAATAGTATCAAGGTTGAGTTCTTTTGGACCTATGCCATTTATCGCAGACAATCTGCCACCCAAAACATGGTATAAACCTGAATATATATTTCCTTTTTCAAACGCCCATAGATCACCCAATTCTTCTACTACACACAGTAACTTAGTGTCACGTTTTGGGTTAGTACAAATAGAACAAGGTGACTTAGTATCTAGATTTCCGCAAACTTCACACTCTATTATAAGATCTGCTAGCTCTTTAATCAAAGATGCAAGTGGTAGCATAACTTTTTCTTTGTTTTGAAGTAAATGTATAACTAACCTGCGTGATGATGATGGCCCTAAACTTGGCAATTTAGAGAAAGCATGAACTAGATTCTTTATGTTAATGTTCATTCAATAAATTCAGAATAGGCAGTCAAATGGTAACATCAAACCCTTTGTAAAGAAAGTGGTAAGTTTCTCTTGATCCCACTTTGATTAGCTATAGAAAAAATTTTTTACTCTAACGCAAAAAATTACTTCCGCATACTTAAAGCCCGATTATAATGACAGTAGAGATATTTAGAGAGCTCAAAATTTATCTTCGCCTGCAGGCTTTTCTATTAAAAACAATCAAATTTCAGTAAAAATGTAGCGTATCCTCTTCAGCGTACATGGACGTATCTGCCCAATGTACGTTGCATTTCTATTGAATCTTTATTCATATAGGGGGTTCTATGCCTAAAATCCAGATTTTTTTCTATATAGGATGACAGCCTTATCTGTGTAAGCTATAATCCAGAGTGGGGATTCAAATTGGCTACAGCGAACTCCTGGATTTCAATTTTTTTAATAATTGTGTGCTATTCATTATATATGAGTTCCCACTTTTAAAGAGAATAGGAGATGATTTCCAAAAACTTAGAGGCAAGTTTGAATAGAGCACTATTCATTGCTTCTAATTTTAATCTTAAATATGCGAAAGTAGAACATTTATTGCTGGCGTTAACTAAAGACGTGGATGTAAATTACGTTTTATCAAGATGTAATATCAGAGCCGATGAAATCATCAATATGGATAACATTCTATCAAGATGCAATATTAAGGCTAATGATTATAATAATAATATAAAAGGGTTTTTACAAAGCAGTTCTGAATTGATTATCAGTGGAGTTAAACCTAGCTCAATGTTTCAATGCATAATACACAGAGCAATAATACGGGCTCATAGCTTGGGGAAAAAAGAAATAAATGGAGCAAGTGTTCTAGTAGAAATTTTGTCTGGGCAAGATTTATACGTTGAAGATCTATTGCAGAAACAAAGTGCGAAAGATTCCAATTTGATTTACCACATATCTAACATGAAATACTCTAACGATATAGATGAATACACCACTAATCATAAAGTAAAACTTGATAAAAATAATGACGCTCCTACTACAGTAAATAAAGGTGAGCTACTAAAAGATGAAGAAATTCTACAAAGTTATTGTAAAAATTTAAATGACTATGCAAGAAGCAAAAAAATAGATTATGTTATTGGTCGTGATTATGAATTAAATCGCACTATAGAAATATTATTGAGGCGTAGAAAAAACAACCCTTTATATGTTGGAGACCCAGGTGTTGGCAAAACAACAATAGTTGAGGGTTTGGTATTAAAGATCATTGAAGGCAGTGTTCCGAGTGCACTCAGGTCCAGTATAATTTATGCTTTGGATTTAGGATCACTCCTTGCAGGGACACGCTACAGAGGTGATTTTGAAGAGAGAATAAAATCTATAATAAAAGCAATTGAGGCAAAACCAGGTGCTATCCTTTTTATTGACGAAATACACACTATCATTGGAGCAGGTTCTACAAGTGGTAGCTTTCTTGATGCCGGTAATCTGCTCAAACCTGCGCTTGCAAGAGGTACACTGCGTTGTATAGGTGCAACCACATATAGAGAATACAGCGCTAGTTTTGAAAAAGATAAAGCACTAGCGAGAAGGTTTCAAAAAATTAATGTTAAAGAATCTTCTGTTAATGAAACGATAAAGATACTAGATGGTATAAAGCACTACTATGAAGGGTATCATGGAGTATATTATACAAAGAATGCCATTAGGTCTGCGGCTGAACTTTCGCATAAGTATATTACTGGGCGAATATTACCTGATAAAGCGGTTGATGTTATTGATGAGGCAGGGGCATATTGTAAATTGCTAAGAAACAGGGGTAAAATTGTAAATAGTAGAGATATTAAGAATACCATTACTAGAATTACAAATGTGCCTTGCGGATCTGAATCTGATGATTTGCAGAAAGTAAAGTCTTTAAAAGCTAATCTAGAGAAGGTGATTTTTGGCCAAGGGCAGGCAATAGAATCTCTTGTTAATTCTATTAAAATTGCTAAATCTGGGTTGAGAAATTACAATAAGCCTTTAGCAAATTATCTTTTTGCAGGGCCAACCGGTGTTGGTAAAACCGAGCTAGCAAAACAATTAGCAGAAAGCATGGGCATGAATCTTATACGCTTTGATATGTCCGAATATATTGAGTCTCATACGATATCAAGGATGATTGGTTCTCCTCCTGGATATGTAGGTTATGATCAGGGTGGATTACTCACAGAGTCTGTATCTAACAATCAATATAGTGTTGTGCTGCTTGATGAAATTGAAAAGGCTCATAGCGATATCTATAATATATTGCTACAAATTATGGATTATGGTTGCGTTACAGACACTTACGGACGTAAAGTTAACTTTTCCAATATAATTTTAATTATGACAACTAATGCAGGAGAAGTTGAATGCAGCAAAAGTTTTGTTGGCTTTGGGCATAAAAATTTTAACATTGGTGATAGCGAAAAAGCAATAGAACAGGTTTTTAGCCCTGAATTTCGTAATCGTCTTGATGCGATTATTTCTTTTTCTGACTTAAGTACGGATGTGATTTTGCATATTGTGGATAAATTTGTCCTAGAACTGAAAAAGCAACTGACGCAAAAAGGCATAAACTGCTTAGTAGAGGATGAAGTGAAATCTTATCTTGTACAAATGGGTTATAGTAAGGAAATGGGAGCACGTCCGATAGAGAGACTTATTGAAAAAGAGATAAAAAGTTACTTAGCGGAAGAAATACTGAATCGTAAATTAATAAAAGGAAAGAAATTAAGAATCTATATGAATAGAGTAGAAAATAAAATTGCTTTTGATATAGTTTGAAATTCTTGTTTTTTTATTACACTTATAGTATATTTGTTTTATTTTAAGAATAATGAGGCTATAGTGGCAAGTTTAACTAGAAATCAGTATTACAGTAATCGCGATTTACAGAATTTATTTTCAAGACTAGGAATAAAAGCGGAAGAAGTAATAAGCCAGGAGTTTGACGATATACTCAAGTTAGTTGAACGGCGTTATAGAAAGCTGGCATTGAAATTCCATCCTGATAAAAACAAAGGTAATGAAGAGCAGGCAAAGAAAAAGTTTCAGGAACTTACTGATAACAAGAGGAAATTAGAGCAACATCTTAACGCCTTAAGATCAGGAAGAACTCCTGGTAGACCTACAACATTACAAGAAGAAATAGCAGAAAAGCAGAGAAAAGTCGATGAGATTTTATCACGTAGAAGTGAAGCTATAAATGGAGCACTTTTATTTTTTATATTAGCAAATGTGGTGTTTACTCCTTCGTTGAAAGTTGAATCTTGCTTATCACAACTTGCTAATAGTGGCACGGTGCAAAGCATCGCTCATCAATTTTATGCATTTAGCATAGGGATTTGGCCGTTGTTATTTATTATATCCTTTTGTGGTGTTATTTATGCAGCAAGTAAACAAAGGGGTCCACAAGAAGAAAATTTGGATAAATTAAATCGAAGAGCAAATATGCTTCTTACTGCTGATAATTATGTGATATGTATCGCAGCAACATTTGCTATATGTGGTCTAGTGTCAGAGGTAGCACAAAATGGCTGGCCTGCTCAATATGGAACAATGCTGATGATTAATTTAGCATTGGATTTATTACTTATTGCTTTACTTAGAACTTTTACAAAGGCGTCTAAACTATATAGTGAACATTGCATTCAGCGTTTATATGAAGAAGATACAGAATTTAGCTATAAAGAAAAATTTGCATGGTATGACTACAAGCTAGTGCTTATGCCACTTGTTCTTCCTATTGTCAAAATGTATTTTAGAGATTTAATCCAAAAAGAGCCACAACAGCACACCACCAATCCTAACATTACATCTTTAGGTACACCTGCAGGACAAGAACCATAAAAAGATCTTTGCTTCAACTGTGGTTTTTACTATACTTTAAATGAACTTCATAGCGTTAATGAGTAAAGAAATAAGACAAATCTTAAACCACTACGAAAGTGAAAACCCCGGGGTAAAAGCAAATCTTACTCGTATTCTCATGCATGGAAAGCTTGGTGGCACTGGCAAATTAGTAATTCTTCCTGTAGACCAAGGGTTTGAACACGGGCCAATAAAAAGTTTTGAAGTTAACCCTGATGCTTATGACCCACATTATCATTTTCAGCTTGCAGTTGATTCGGGAGTAAGTGCATATGCTGCTCCACTTGGTATGATTGAAGCTGGTGCTTCAACTTATGCTGGAATGCTCCCACTTATTTTGAAACTTAATAGTTCCAACTCCTTACATTCGAAGAATCTGACTTCTGATCAAGCAATAACCTCTTCTGTGAAAGATGCGCTGCGTTTGGGCTGCTTGGCTGTTGGATTTACTATATATCCTGGTTCTGCTAAGTGTTTCGATATGATGGAAGAAGCCCGTGAAATCGTAGCTGAAGCCAAATCTTATGGGCTTGCAGTAGTGCTATGGTCTTATTCACGCGGTGAAGGAATTTCCAAAGAAGGTGAAACGGCAGTTGATGTTATTGCCTATGCTGCGCACATGGCAGCTTTGCTTGGCGCTAATATAATAAAAGTAAAACTTCCAACTAAATATTTGGAAAGGGAGAAAATAGAAACAAAAAATATTGAATCATTATCTAAAAGAATTGAATATGTTAAAAGATCTTGTTTTGCAGGAAAAAGAATAGTAGTTTTTTCTGGTGGTGAGTCGAAATCAGTGAATGACATATGCAATGAAGCAAAAGAAATTAAGCAGGGTGGTGGTAATGGTTCAATCATTGGACGTAACACTTTCCAACGCAAAAGGGAGGAAGCTTTATCTATGCTAAAAGATATAATGGATATCTACACATAAAAAACGGCTGGGTGGCAGAATGGCTTATGCGGAGGACTGCAAATCCTTTTATACCGGTTCAATTCCGGTCCCGGCCTCTTTCATTTTCTATATCTTGTAAAAGTTGCTCAATTCAACAGTAGCTTTAAGTGTGTAACCTATAGAGAAAATTATTCATAAGTAAAATCAATTTCTTTTCAAGTTATGGTTATACTCTTATAGCGTTTCATGGTAAAAAATAAACTAAAAATAAGCAAAGTGTTTTACAAAATGATATTACGTAATTTATTGTTTTTACTGCCGCCTGAAATTGCTCACTCTTTGGCAATTATGGCATTAAAGAAAACACCTTATAGAAAACCTATAGAGCTACCAGAATCTTTGAGTGTGAATTTTTTTGGTAATAAGCTCAGAAGCCCCGTGGGTCTGGCTGCAGGTTTTGACAAGAATGCAGAAGTTATAAGGCCTATGCTTTCATTTGGTTTTGGGTTTATTGAAACTGGTACTGTAACTCGTAATCCACAATATGGAAACAAAAAACCAAGAATTTTTCGGTTAATTAAAGATCAAGGGGTAATTAACAGATTGGGATTTAACAATAAAGGAATAGACTATTTTCTTAAACAGATCAGTGAGACTAAGCTTGATGATTGCATTTTTGGCATCAACATAGGAAAAAACAGTACATCAAAGGACCAAATCAGCGATTATGTTGATTTAATAAAGATGGTATATGGAAAAAGCAATTATATAGTGCTGAACATCTCATCCCCAAACACCCCTAATTTACGCAATCTGCACAATAAGCAAGAATTATCGGAATTGTTGAAATCCGTAACTCTAACCCGGAAATCAATTGATAATTCTAAATCCATACCAATAATATTAAAAATCTCACCAGATGTAGATCAGCAAACGAAAGAAAATATCGCTGAGCTTGCATTGGAATATAAAATTGATGGTTTAACAGTAAGCAACACTACGGTCAGTCGGAATAACTTACATTCCCACCACAACGAGAGTGGCGGATTGAGTGGCAAACCACTGTTCAAACTTTCAACCGAGTTATTGGGCGATATGTACAAATTTACTAAGGGCAAAATATTATTGATAGGGTGCGGAGGAATCTCAAGTGGTGCTGATGCATATAAAAAAATAAAGGCAGGAGCCTCTTTGGTGCAGTTGTACACTGCTCTCATATACCACGGACCTCAAGTTGTAAACAAAATTAATCTAGAACTTGCAGAACTAATAAGGAGAGATGGATTTAGTAACATTAGTGAGGTGGTGGGTTGTATACATTAGACATCTTCTCTGTCACCTAAGTAGCCGACACTGGTCCAGCGTCACACGCCGGAATGACATCGATGAATCATTACTCAAATAATGGTTATGCAAGAAGTCTATTAAACTGTACATTTTGGAAGTTGTTGGTACTATTTTAATAAAACAAAACTAATTCTTTGGTATAAAGGTGTGGTAGGAAGTGTTTTTCTTTTAAATAATGGGTATGAAGAGTTTGAATGATGCAATATCTAAGATCATTGATTATAAATTTACAAATTATGCAATATTAGAAGAGGCACTAACTCACCCAAGCGTAAATAAAAGGAATAGCAAAAACCAGATTGTAAGCTACGAAAGACTAGAGTTTTTGGGCGATAGTGTTTTGAATATGGTCGTATCTGCCACACTGTTTAAACTATTTCCTGAAGAAAAAGAAGGAGCATTGGCAAAAAGAAAGACGGATTTAGTGTGTGGCAACACTATTGCTAATGTTGCTAAAGAAATAAAATTAGGCAGCTTTATCATCATGAATAATAGTGAACGCTGCAATGGAGGGAGATGTAACTTAAAAAATTTAGAAAACTCGCTTGAAGCACTAATAGGTGCAATTTATATTGATGGTGGACTTGAAAATGTTGAAAAATTTATTACCCAATATTGGGAAAAGCTAGCTAAAGGCATGCTTGACCCCCCTCAAGATCCTAAAACCTCACTGCAAGAGTGGACTCAGAAAAACAAATTGCCTTTACCAGAGTATGAGCTTGTAAAACAAACTGGACCAGCGCACAATCCTGAATTTACTATATCAGTTTGCATAGAAGATTATGGTAAAGTTTCTGCATGCGCTTCTAGTAAAAAGATTGCTGAACAAAAAGCTGCTGAGTTGATGCTAGAAAAAATTGGAAAAGACGCTTCAGTTTAGGCAAAATAGGCATTAATGTAAGTTTTAAGGAAGCTAATAGCGTTTAGGGGAAATGGTCAATTTAAGGAGAAGCATAGTATTATTCATAAAAAAGTTAATCTACCAAAAATCAAGCCTTATGTAGTGGAATATCAATGGCCGTTGTCGGAGATGCGGAAAAAAAAGAAGTAGCAAGTTACCAAAAGGTGTTATGCCAGATACATTTAGTCCAAGAGTTGTTTTGTGAAGTTGATAGAGTCAAGGAGAATGAAAGTTTTAAAAAATAGCATATTTTTTAATTATAAAAATTTGATATTAACTGATATAGCTAACATGGGACATCTTTTGCCTTTTTTTCTGCTTAGTAAATTTCTTAAATATTCAAACTAAGGTGAATTGCATTTAAAAGCAGCTAAATTGCAGTGTTTAAGACTTAAAAAACGCCAATGTTTTTAAATAGATATTAGCCGGGGCTTCTTTTGCCTTTTTTTTCGTTTTGTAAATTTCTTAATATTTATGGCTAAACGACAACCGTCATACCACTACTTGTTAGCGGCTAAGAGATACCGTGAATGAATCACGGTATGACGGTTCGCGGCAGCATGACGGTTAAGTAATTCGTCATCCAGCTACTTGTTAGCGGGATCTGCTGAGATACCGCGAATGAATCCACAACTGTACGAACATTGCAATATGGCACGATATCACATAATAAACGATGTCATTCCAGTGCTTGGCACTGGAATCCAGTTTTCCATATAATCTCATCGAAAACGTTGTAACCACTTTCTGTGCTAGTTTGCTTGTGAGCAACCTGGATCCCAGTGTCTGGGCACTGGGATGACACCATTTGCTGTGCAATTTACCTTCAAAAATGAATGTTCGTACAGCTATGGATTCATTCGCGGGATAGATTCCGCTAACGAGTAGCGGAATGACGAATCTGTTGTTTTTCAAATTGTAGGTAAACCTAAGCCACTTTAGCTATACTTGTAGAGAAAAAAGAATAGATGATGATCCTAAATATTTAATAAATTTGACTACTGAGGAATTTCAAAAATCTCAATTTTTTATTAATTGTGAGATGTGGTACATTCTATCTTCATACAGCTTCCTCTTCATACCTCAACTAATGAAATTGGAAGCATCAACTCCCTTTTGCAAGCAAGCAGCAATAACAGTGTTCATCATTAGAAATGCAATGGTCATTGGGCCAACGCCCCCGGGTACTGGAGTCATAGCTTTGGCTTTCCCTTTTATTCCCTCAAAGTCAACATCACCTACGAGTTTACTTTGTTCTCCTACGTTAACGCTATTTATGCCAACATCGATCACTATTGCACCTTTCTTTATCCAGTCTGCTTGAACAAAATTTGGCTTTCCGACTGCTGCAACTACTATATCCGCTTTAGAGCAATATTCAGCTAAATCTTTACTCTGTGAGTGCAAGATGGTAACAGTGCAATTTTCCTGCAGCAATAGGTGAAACATTGGTTTACCCACGATATTTGACCTACCAATTACCACTGCGTTTTTACCGGAAAGGTTCTCTTCAATTGATTTAATTAAATGCAAAGAACCTTTAGGAGTGCAAGGTATAAGGCAGTTCTTTTCACCTTTAACTAATTTGCCAACGTTTTCATCATGGAAGCCATCTACATCTTTTTCAACACTTACTGCATTAATTACTCTGCTTGCACTAATATGGTTTGGCAAAGGCAATTGCACTAAAATCCCGTGCACAGATGGATCTTCATTTAACTCATTGATTTTTTCAATCAATTCATCTTCTGAAATATTATTAGGCAAAACAATGGTCTCAGAACTTATGCCTATTGATTCTGCTTTTTTTTGTTTATTGCGAACATAAACCTGACTTGCTGGATTGCTGCCCACGAGAATTACTTTCAGGCAAGGAAAAATATTATGCTCCCTCTTTAGAACATTAATCTTTTGTGATAGCCTCTCACATAGGTCGTTTGCTATTTTTTTACCATCAATAATAATTGTCACTTCCTTGCCACTCCTTAAAGTCAGGTAATTTGATATCAAATAAATCCAATACTTTGCCAACAGAATGATTAATAATATCATCCAACGATTTCGGTTTAATATAAAAAGCAGGCACTGGTGGAGTAATAATTGCTCCCATCTCCGTTAATTTTAACATATTTTGTAAATGCCCAAGATGTAGTGGTGACTCTCGTACCATAAGAACTAACTTTCTTCTTTCTTTTAGCGTTACATCTGCAGCTCTTGTCAATAGATTGGAAGTAACACCTGATGCGATTTCAGACATTGTCTTCATAGAGCATGGTGCTACAATCATTCCTGAGGTTTTAAATGAGCCGCTTGCTATTTTTTCTCCAATCTTTTCTTCAGAATAGTAAAAATCTGCAAATGATGTAATATCTTCAAGTTTTTCTTTAATCTCGTGAGCTAAAGTTATTTTCCCAGCACGACTTATCACTAAATGAGTTTCATAACCAAATTTGGTGTCATTCCAGCGCGTGACGCTGGAATCTATATTTCTTTTTCCCTGGATCCCAGTGTCAGCTACTCGGATGACAGAAGAAGGTATAGGGGCAACAGAGGATTGTACAAGAAATTTATTAACATTTCTTAGTGCTTCTAAGATACGTACACCGTAAATAGAACCAGATGCTCCACTTATTCCAATTACAATTCTGCTATTCACTTAACTCTTCTTCGTAGCTCATTCCCAATGCACGTTTATAGGTATCAAGCAATATTTCCTGTTCCTCTCTGTCATCATCATCCATCTTCCTCAGCCTAACAATTTGTTTCATCACTTTTGTATCCCAACCTTCATCTGCGGCTTTTGCATATACATCACGAATGTGATCTTGCACATCCCTCTTTTCTTGTTCAAGTTTTTCGATTCTCTCTATGTAACCCTTCAACTCTTCAGCCGTTATTTTTACTGTATCTTCCATGAAACTCCACTAATTAATTGCTGCTACTAATATTACCAGTTTTTACTTGCACTTCAACAACAGTAATAATATTTTTATCTTTTTTTAAAATCTTAAAGCGAAAACCATACATGGAAAACTCCTCGCCTTCGTCAGGAATGCGCTCTATTTCATTCACAATCATACCTGCTAGAGTTGTAGCTTCTTCATCAGGGAGATTCCAGTATAACTGCCTGTTAATGTCCCTAATAGTAGATTTTCCTTCTATGTGATACATATTATCAGATATTTTCTTTATAAAATTCTCCGTAATCAAATCATGTTCATCCGAAATTTCTCCAACTATTTCTTCGAGTATATCCTCAAGAGTTACAATTCCCTGCAGTGCTCCATACTCATCAATAACAAATGCAAGGTGTTTCCTGTTCTTACGGAAGTTGTGAAGTTGCACGCTGAGTGGTGTACTTTCTGGTATAAACCAAGGCCTTGACATAACTTGGGTAATGTCCACTTCTTCCGCTTTATTATTCTTTTCACGCAAAGCATTTATTAGAGCTTTCACGTGAATTACACCTACAATGTTATCTGGTTCCTTCTGCCATAAAGGTACTCTACTGTGACTGCTGGTTAAAATCTCTCTTATTAACTCTTCTTTATTCCAATCTATATCAAGAGAAAATAGGTTTCTTCTATGGGTCATAATTTGTGATATCTCTGTCTCAGCCAAATCAAGTATGCTGCTTAGCATATCTAAATCCTGTTGTAACATAGTTCCTTCACTGCGGTGAAGAGTAATCATATTACGCATTGCATCCGCTGCAGATATCACTTCCTTATCTTTATGCAGCCCACATAATTTTAGGATGAGGTTAACAATAAATTGAATACCTAGCGTCAATGGAGAAAAAATCTTTACAAAAAACAATACAAAATAAGCAGAAAATGATGCAAATTTTTCAGGATTTTGAATAGCATAAGTTTTTGGTAGAACTTCGCAGAACAATAAAATACAAAATGTCATTATAATTGTTGATAGGAGAATGCCCTCATTTCCAAAAAAATTGATAAATATTGCTGTAAATAAAGCAGAGCAAGTAATATTAATAATTGTATTGCCGAGCAATACCGTTCCTATTGTCAATTCTTTCCTATTTAATAAGCGATCTATTACCCTGGCTCTTTTGTTACCGTCTAGCTTTAGCTTATTAACTCGAGAACGGCTAATTGAGGTTAAGCCTATTTCTGCTCCCGAGAACAAAAACGATAAAACTAACAAAACAAAAATTGCTGATGATACTAAGACCAATAACCAATCCATTAAAGTACGATGTTATTGTGATAAAAAATAAAATTAATTTTACATGTTATGAGAGGCATTTGCAAGCCTGAATTTATATTGCCGAATTTTATATATCTTTAATCTTAAAAAACAAATCATAAAGCATATCACACGCTGCGTTCACATGCTCATCCTCAATGATAAGTGGTGGGGTTACCCTTACTACTTTGTTGTTTAAAACCCTAGTTATTATTAAACCTTTATCAAGAGATCGACTAATAATTTTATCAGCTACAGGAGTTGCTAGTTCTATTCCCATTAGTAACCCTTCTCCACGAACTTCTAAAATCATCTCAGGAAATTCTTTAGCTAAAGGCAACAGCTTTTCTTTTAAATATTTACTAATTCTTTTAACATGATCAAAAAAGCCTTCTTTTAGCATTATATCGAGCACTGCATTACCAACAGTCATGGCAAGTGGATTGCCACCATAGGTTGATCCATGAGTTCCTGGAGTGATTGCTTCTGCTATGTAATCTTTTACTAAACATGCAGCTAAAGGAAAACCGTTACCCATAGCTTTTGCACAGGTTAGCATATCAGGTTCAATGCCAACATTTTGATAATAAAATAAAGAACCGATGCGTCCATATCCGCACTGCACTTCATCAAAGCACAAAATTATTCCTTGAGCTTTTGTTATTTCCCTTACTTTTTGAAGATATTCTACGTCTAGTGGATATACTCCACCTTCGGTTTGTATGGGCTCTAAAAATACAGCAGCTATTTCATCGCTGATTTTTTTCTCCAAAGCTTTAATGTCATTTCTTGGCACTTTATCAAAACCAGAAAGGAGCGGAGCAAAACCTTCGCGTGATTTTTCATTGCCTCCAGCAGAAATTGCAGCAATACTGCGGCCATGAAACCCTCCTTCAATTGTAACAATACGATTACGTTTTGCTTGCCCTTTTGAATAAAAGTAACGACGAATAAACTTAATTGCAGCTTCTGTTGCTTCAAGCCCACTTGAGCAGAAAAAAACTTTATCTGCAAAAGTAAGGGTTGTTAAACGGTCAGCAAGTCTTTCTTGCTCGGGAATAGTGAAAATGTTAGAGCAGTGCCATAATGAGCTCAATTGCTCTTTCAGCTTATCTGTAATGTATGGATGACAATGCCCTAAAGAAGTTGTAGAAATACCTGCAGCAAAATCTAAATATTTTTTACCATCTTTATCAAAAAGATATGCCCCTTCTCCCCTGACTATAGGAGTGTCAAGTCTATTATACGCATTAACAACATGATCCATTTTATAAGTATTGTGGTATTATCTATACTATACCTGAAATAAACCCATTAACACAAAGCTTTTCCTTTAACCTCTTATGCTACTTCAACTAAAAATTTGGCTAATGCAAACCTTTTTTGTCATTCTATAGCTAAAGTGACTTAGTTTTACCAACACTTATTAGCCATTGTAAAAGTTTTTGTTTCTATTGAATGACAATTGTAGCCTATGCAAGAAGTCTATTGACTTTGAGCGCACTTTAGCCTATACAATTTTAATATCTTAAACTACTGGACATGCCCGATCTAAAGACAATGATGTTAAATTTTGGACCCCAGCACCCAGCTGCACATGGAGTGTTGCGTCTTGTTTTGGAGATGGATGGCGAAGTGATTGAAAGAGCTGACCCTCATATTGGGCTTTTGCACCGTGGCACTGAAAAATTAATAGAACATAAAACGTATCTTCAAGCTTTGCCTTATTTTGATCGCCTTGATTATGTATCGCCAATGTCACAAGAGCATGCATATTCACTTTGTGTGGAGAAATTGTTGCAATGTGAAGTGCCAATTAGGGCAAAATATTTACGTGTCTTGTTTTGTGAACTGACGAGAATACTAAATCATTTACTGAACGTTTCTTCTCAAGCGCTTGATGTTGGAGCAATGACCCCTCTTTTATGGCTCTTTGAAGAAAGAGAAAAAATACTGGAATTTTACGAAAGAGCTTCAGGTGCAAGGTTTCACGCAGCTTACATCAGGCCAGGTGGAATTGCAGCAGATGTTCCAGAAGGTTTGATTGAGGATATTGCAAAGTTTATAGAGCAATTTCCAAAATATATAGACGATGTTGATGAACTTTTAACAGAAAATAGGATATGGAAGCAACGCACTGTAGGAATTAGTGAAACATCAATTAAACAGGCACTTGATTGGGGCTTTAGTGGCCCAATGTTGCGCGCTGCTGGGCTTGCTTGGGATTTGCGAAAAAGCCAGCCATATGAGATATATGATCAACTAGATTTTGATATACCGATCGGACAAAATGGCGACTGTTATGACCGTTATCTAGTTAGAATGGCAGAGATTAGGCAATCTATCAGCTTGGTGAAGCAGTGCATAGAGAAAATGCCTGAAGGGCCAATAAAAACTGAAGATAGAAAAATTTCCCCACCGCCAAGAGCAGAGATGAAAAAATCTATGGAAGCTCTGATTCACCATTTTAAGCTCTATTCAGAAGGATATCACGTACCAGAAGGTGAGGCTTACGCAGTTGTTGAGGCACCAAAAGGTGAGTTTGGAGTGTATATAGTTTCAGATGGTACCAATAGACCTTATAGGTGCCGAATAAGAGCACCTGGCTTTGCGCATTTACAAGCCTTAGACTTTATGGCAAAAGGACACATGCTTGCTGACGTTGCAGCAATTATTGGCTCACTCGATATAGTTTTTGGTGAGATTGATAGGTAATTATTGGTATCCGTTTAGGCAATGGTGTCATGCAAGTAGCTGACACATAACTGTACGAAATTTGTTTGCAAAGGCAGTATGTTAAGTGTTATAGCCGATTTTGCCTCAAACACAAAGGCAGTGCCTTGACTACTTGGATCCAGAAAAATTGATTGTGCACTATACAACATTTTCGATCAAAAGCGTAACCGTTCACTGTTAGACTGCATTCTGTGATTTTTAGCAAAACACGATCTTTCATTTGAGCTTCCTTCAATTTAAAGTAAATACAGAAACTAGCTATCTTCAAAAATATGGTTGAATAATTGTTAATAATAGTGTATAATTATTAATATTTTTAAGCACTTTGGCTATGGCTTTATCTAAGTTTCTCGACCCTAAGCTGGATTTGACCTTCAAAAAAATATTTGGCACTGAAAAAAATAAGAATATTCTCATACATTTTTTGAATGATATTTTAGGATTTACCGAGATAAATACTATACAAGAAGTGGAATTCCTCAGTACTATAATGGATCCTGAAATTGCATCTGATAAGCAAAGTATAGTTGATGTTCTTTGCAGGGATTCTAGTGGGGCTAGGTATGTGATTGAAATGCAGCTTACTCGCGATAAAGGCTTCGAAAAACGAGCTCAACTATATGCTGCTAAGGCTTACTCAAGGCAAGCTGATAAATCTGGTAAGTACATTGATTTAAAGAAGATTTTCTTTATTGCTATCTCTAATTGTAATTTATTTCCTGATAAGCTTGATTATATATCCAGCCACACTATAAGAGATGAGAAAACCAATGAGCATGACTTAAAAGATTTTCAATTTGTATTTATTGAACTACCTAAATTTCCTAAGAATAAGGAAGAACAGCTAGAAAGCATAGTGGATCGTTGGTTATTTTTCTTCAAATATGCAGATGAAACTACGGAAGAAGACTTAAGGAAAATAGCAGAAAAAGCACCAATAATAAAGTTAGCCTACGATGAATTAGACAGGTTTAGCTGGAATGAAAAAGATTTAGTAGCTTACGAAGAAAGAATAATGGATCTACGTAAGGAAGAAGCCATTCTTGAATACAGACTTGACCTTGCTACTGAAAAAGGCATCCAAATTGGTGAAGAAAGAGGCATCAAAATTGGTAAAGAGGAAGGGAAAATTGAAGGGAAAATTGAAGGGAAAATTGAAGTAGCAAAAGCAATGCTGGCTAATAATGTTGATGTTAACACTATTGTCAAATTTACTGGCCTTTCTATTAGTGAGATTGAAGAATTAAGTGGAAATCTGTGAACGGTTACTCAAAAGCTGGATTCCAGACTGGAACGACACCATTTGTTGTAAACTCACTTCTTCTTGATTTTTTGGTTTATCTTGTCTACCTATTTGTATCCGTTCAGCTAAGTGGTGTGAGAGACGATAGATAAGAGGTTTTGGAAAGGATTGAGACCCATTTGTTTCCATGTTAAGTATAACGAAATTATCCGTTCAAGGAATGCATTTCCCCGCTTCGATTGGGTAAAATATGAATTTTTGCGATAAACGACATAATGCCGTATTTGCCGTTCAGCATGGTTATTTGTCAGCGGAATATTTTCTGGTTCATCTAAAAATTTCCACATCATTCTTTCAGATTTCAAAATATTCTTTGCAACTCGAGAAGCTCCAATTGCTTCAGGTAAGCGAGATATTTCCTTCAAATAATACCTTGTACATTTTCGCAACTTTCTGGCACGTCTGGTAAATCTAAAAACATCTATCTCATTTTTTAGCAAGGCCTTTTTTAGTGCAAATAATTCAGTGGCCACGTTTCTCAAGTAACAACCCAGAACTTTAACTTCAATATTCCAACTATGTGCTAATCTTTCAAAATCTCTTGATAAATGTGCCCAACAGATTTGCCTGTTTTTATCGGCAAAGTAGTTGTATGCTGCATACCTGTCGTAAGCTATTGCGATTGCAGAACTTGCTATTTTGTAAAACCTTCATTCCTCTTGATTCTGTCAATTTTACAAAACTTGCCGTATTGCTTGCAAACACCAAGCGAGTTTACCTTTGTTATAATGGCTCGTTTCATCAATATGTAAAACTTTACTTCTACTTATCTCTTGTTCGATTTGCTCATATGTTTTTTCGCATTTCGATGCAACTCTGTGTTCACTGTTTGATATGCTGCCAACACTTATATTCAAATTAAAAATATCATTTATAATGCTAGCCACTTCGCGCTTTGAATTCTTGTAAAATCCGCTGAGTGCTGCAATTATCGATTTAACTTTTGGACCAAATGTATCTGATGTAACACCTTCTGGTAATTTGCTGCTTCTTCTTTTTCCGCACTTCCGACAACGGCCATGCTCTAGCTGATACTCTACTACATACGGCTTAATTTCCTGCAGATCAACTTTCTGATGAATATATGGTTTTTCACATACTGCAATCTTCCCTCCGCATTCGCAAGAACTCTATCTTTATCACCTCATCTGCATCCACTTTAGCGCGATAATTACCTTTGTGTCCGATCTGACCACCAATATTTCTTTCGCTTTTTGGCTTGTCCTTTTTTATTTTGTATAGCTCTTTTGAGCTGGGCAGGGATGAGTTTTTTGAATTTAAACCAAGCCTTTCCTTTAATTCAGCGTTCTCTATCTTTAAAGCCTTGTTCTCTGCCTTTAGACTTTCATTCTCTCTTTCCAGCCTTTCTATTTTTGCTTCTAACTTTTCTATTTTTTGCTGTAAATTTTTGCAAAGTTCTAAAAGGTTTACCACATTACCTCACTTTTGCTCTATGATTATCTTTTTAGATCACCTTGTCTACCTTATTCTACCACTCTGCTGAACGGATACTAAGCATTAGATGGAGCAGTTGTGTTAAAAGTCAATAGAAAAATTGATGTAGCTGTGAATAAATACTTAAAGTGTGTGTGGACGTATTTATTCACAGCTACGCTAGTACTAGATAAAAGTAGAATTAGGACTATATTCCTCAGTGAACACTCTACCATCTCTTACTAAAGAGTTAGCAAGAATAAGTAATTTTCTCATGGCAGCAGTAGAAGCAATTTTATATGGTTTTTTGTATTGATCATATAGCCTATCAAAGAAGATTTTTATATAAGAATTGTACCTTTGTGCACTAAGAATACACTGACCTTACCCAGAAAAAGTGGAGAGAAAGTTTGGAATGTTTTTTACAAAGAGAATAAAATGCTCAGGAATGCAATAGTTAATAGTGACGTTGTTTGTTATAAAAAATTTCTATATATTCAAATATAGCAGTTCTAATATACTGTTTAGAGTGCTTAGAAGTGTCGATTGGTAGCTCCCTTTTTAGAGAACTTTTCTACAACAGAATTGTCGTAACAACAACCTTTATGACTCATCTATGTTTTTTATGGCTAGGAGATATTGATAACCTTGCGAAGTATATTGTGAACCTTGATCACTATGTAATAGTAGGTTTTTGGCAGGTTTACACCTATTAATGGCCATTAATAAAGAGTCCATAACCAATTGTTTATTTATTGAACTGCTCATTGACCAGCCAACTACCATGCGTGAGTATAGATCGATTATTATTGCCAAATATAGCCATCCTTCTTTGGTTTTTATATAAGTAATATCAGTTACCCATACTTTATTTGGTTGATCAACAATAAAGTTTTGGTCTAATATATTGGAAGCTACGACTCTACTGTCCGTTTGTTGTTTCTTAATTTTAAATTTTCTTCTCAATATAGCCTGAATACTATTTTTCTGCATAATACTTTGCACTGTTTTCAAGTTGCAACTTTTACCCAAAGCCTTTAATTCAGCATGAATTTTAGGAGCTCCATATCTACATTTAGAAGCTTTTTTTGAATATCTGCTTTTATTTGCTAATTCTCTACTGCTTACTTTCCTTGTAGTCCACTTATAGTAGCCACTAGCAGATACATTCAAAACCCTACATAATTCCTGCACTTTATAGTATTTGCTATATAAAAAAATATTTTACTCTTTTTGACTGGCCAGGGCTTTTTTTAAAATGTCTCTTTCTCTTGTTACTCTTGCTAACTCTTTCTGTAAATCGAATCTCTCTTTGTCGTAAGGAGCCACGCTACCCCTACCTGGAAATGCATTTGCCGCTGACTTTTTTTCGTTATATTTCTTCATCCATTTTCCTAATACACTATCCCTTATTCCTAGATCTCTTGCTACTTTTGCAACTGGTTGACCTGCCTTTCTTTGCTCATTTGCCAGTTTAACAGCTTCCAATTTGAATTCTGCTGTATATTCTCTTACCATTTTTCATCCTCCAAAATTTTATTTTACCCGAAAAAACTCCTTTCTTTCTCTCCACTTTTTCTGGGTAAGGTCAACCCAGTGGATAATGAGGTGCGAGATTTATCTACTCTGTCTGTTAAGGATCGCATAGCACAGTTTGGTGGAAAAGCGTTGTGATACCAAAAGGAAAATGTTGCACTAGGACCACGGGTTCTATGAAATGGTCAACCACGCACTTCCCTTCTTTTTCAAAATAAGTTTACCTATAGGTCTGATTGTATTAAGATTACTTAATACAATCAGATCTATTATATGCGTTTATCCAAGTATTACCTACCAACTCTAAAGGAAAAGCCTGCTCATGCTAAAATTATCTCCCATCAATATTCTTTGCGTGCAGGTTTAGTAAAACAGGTAGCATCTGGCATTTATTCCTGGTTACCACTTGGTCTGCGCGTGCTTAAAAATATTGAAGACATCATCAGAAATGAAATGGACAAATCTGGCGCTATTGAAGTGTTAATGCCTTGTGTGCAACCGACAAATCTTTGGCGAGAATCAGGGCGTTACGATGATTACGGTAAGGAAATGTTGCGTATAAGGGATAGGCATGAGGAAGACATGCTTTTCGGTCCAACTCATGAGGAGGTGGCAACTGATCTAATTAGAGATGTGGTAAAAAGTTACAAAGATTTGCCACTTTGTTTGTATCATATCCAGTGGAAATTCCGTGATGAGGTAAGACCACGTTATGGTGTTATGAGGGGTAGGGAATTTTTGATGAAGGATGCGTATAGTTTTGATGTGGATTACGAAGGTGCACTGAATTCATATAATTTGATGTACAAAACTTACATAAAAATCTTCAAACGCATGGGACTTACTCCAATTGGAGTTCGAGCTGATACGGGGCCAATTGGAGGAAATTTGAGCCACGAGTTTCATATATTGGCAAACACTGGTGAGAGCACTTTATATTATGACAATAAATTTTCTGAACTACTAGAGAGAGAAGATATTGAAAATCTGAAGAGTATATACGCAGTTGCAGATGATATGCATGATCCTAAAACTTGCCTTGTGCCGCAAGAGCAGTTAAATGTTAGTAAAGGTATTGAAATAGGGCATATTTTTTATTTTGGTGATAAATATTCAAAGCCTATGAAGGCAAGTGTTACTTCTCAAGATGGAAAAAACGTCAATATACATATGGGTTCGTATGGCATTGGGGTTTCAAGGCTTGTTGGTGCAATAATAGAAGCTTTTCATGATGATAAAGGAATTATCTGGCCAGAATCGGTGGCTCCTTTCAGAATTGGTTTAATCAATTTACAAACGAAAGTAACGGAGGCTGCAGATAAAATATATAAAGCTTTGAAAAGTGATGAAGTGCTTTACGATGATACAGAAGGAAGTGTAGGAGTAAAATTTTCTAGAATGGATCTGATAGGCTTGCCGTGGCAAATAATTGTCGGAAAAAAGGCAATAGATGAAAAGATAGCTGAAGTAAAAAATAGAGCAACTGGAGAGGTAAAGGAAATGCAGATTGAGGAAGCAATAAATCACTTTAGCACAAAATGATACGTGGTATCGGCACTGACATAGTATATATACCAAGAGTATTGAGAATATTACAAAAATACGGGGAAAAATTTCTCAATAGAATCTACACTGAAAAGGAAATAGAGCTAAGTAGAAAGTATAATAGTCAAGAAATGCGATCAAGGTATTTCGCTAAGCGCTTTGCGGCAAAGGAGGCTTTTGTTAAAGCACGAGGTAGTGGTCAGGGTATTATAATGAAAGATATAGAAATATACAATGATGTGAGAGGCAAGCCATATCTTACCGTTAGCAAGGATTTTATCTCCAAAATTCATCTTTCTCTGAGTGACGATGGAGATTACGCTACTGCATTTGTTGTAATTTGTGTCTATAGCTCACACAGATAAAGTTTACTCTTTTGTCATCCTATGAACAACTGTACGAACATTGTGATTTGAGAGCAATTTCCACTAGGGAGGATGTCATCCGAGTAGCCGACACTGGGATGGCTTTGTTGCATCGCTACTTATGAAAGGCTAACTATAGTTAGGATTATAAGCAACCTATTGAAAATCTTGTTTTTTTGCAATCAATCTGATCAAATTTAAGAATAGTAATTTGTTATTTATATTAATAAACTTAATTCTATTGAAAATAGCTAAAGCATTGAAATTCTTGAATTTTAGCCGGATTAGTGAGCGGTAGTGAAATTTCTTTTACTCAAATTTAGGTATTCACTGACCGTTGACTGCTAGTACAACATTGCATAATTCTATTATGGCTATTTTGATCAAAATTTGCAAGACTTTTTATGCGGAATACTATATACAAGTGATTGTGATTGATTTCAATTTGATGAATCAACATTCTAATAATATTTTGTTTAGTCTGCCAATCTACTTGATCAAGCTTTGATTCAACACTTGAGGAAAAGTTTTTCAAGCTATCTGTAACAAGGATCAATTCTTGTTGTAGTTTTTTTTGATCAAGCGTTCTTTCTTTCTCTTCTTCAATTTCTTTCAAATGTTGTTTCATTGTTGTGATTCTTGGTTCAAATTCTTCTTGGCTTATAAACCCTTTGGCATAGCTATCAATAAATTTTTTGATACTTAATCTTAGCTTACTTTCTTGCTTTTCACGTGTTTGATTATGTAAAGGCTTTTTGTTCTCTGACAATCTACGTTGATATTCATTTGCAATCCTATCTGGCTCTTTCAAGATACTCTTGACTTCTTCCCATATAACTCCATCTAATACATCAGTGCGTATTGATTTATTATCGCAGATTTTATTGCCATTGAATTTGCTAGAGTTTGTACCAGAGCAACGATAGTAATAATATGTCGACTTTTTATGAACGTGGTTTGTACCACAATAAGTATATTGACAACGTTGGCATACCATTAAACCTTGTAATAAATATGTTTCTCTTCTTTGCCGTACTCTTGCTCTTTGTCTATTTTCAGCTAATTGTGTTTGCACTGAATCAAATAAATTTTCATTGATTATTTTTGGTACTGGAATATAAGTCCAGTTCTCTTTATCAATGTTAAAGCGACCACTTTTAAGTTTACCACAAGTTCCTTTTTTTGACTTTTTTACTTGTGGTTTTGAGCATGTCCTAGTTTTACCATAAGCTGCTTTTCCTATATAAGCAGGATTTCTTAACATGTTCCAAATAGTGCTCCTTTTCCAATACCTTTTTCCTGTTCGTGTTATTACCGGTATCTTATTCAGTTCATGTACAACTTCTCCTATACTTGCTCTTTCTTGGCCAACCCGACTAAATATTTTACGCACTATATTTGCCTCTTCTTCATCAACCTCAAATTGAGCACTTCCTTCACCTACATGTTTTGCTATGTAGCGATAACCGTAAGGCGCCCTACCCATCACACTTATACACCCAGCTTTGGCCGCATGAAGTTTACCTCTACGGTTTCGTTCCATAATCTTTGCACGTTCATACTCTGCTATTGCTCCCTGAATCTGTAGAAATAAATGGGAATCAGGATTATCATCAAACTTATGATTCAAAAATACTATTTCAGATCCAGCCTTTTTAAACTCTTCGAGTAAGATCATTTGATATGAAAATTTACGTGATAGCCGATCAGGTGAATGAATGTATATCTTATCAATCTTACCTTCTGCTACTCTATCACGTAAACTCTCTAAGCCAGGACGTTCTAAATTTGATCCACTGTAACCATTATCGATGAACCTATGCTCATCTAACAATTCATGTCCATCACTACTAATGCGACGCTCCAATTCTACAATCTGACTCTCTATCGTATTCTCCTGTGCCTGTTGTCTTGATGAAACTCTTGCATACAAGCTTACCGTTGTCATTTTCTTCTACCTCCTTTGTTTTACATTTCAATAATTGTTCATAGGCATTTGCCAAATATGTACCCGCTAACCTGTGAGGTTCATAACGGCAATTAATAGTTAATTCCCCTTTTTGCATGTTTTTCTTCCTGTGAGTTTTTTTATAAGGTTAGGAGACTTCTATTAAACTAAACCTATGCACACCTTATTTAAGAAAGCTATCTAGTTCACAAAAATTCTCCTTAATTAAATATACAAGATTTGAAAAAATTATGTCCAAAAAATCTTTGCTTGAATTGTCATATTATGTATAATATGGCTTATTTAATCTGTTATGAATATTCATCCAAGTTACAAATTTTGGGAGAGTGATTTAGAAGTTCCTGTTAATCTTTTACTAGATCGCTTTCAAGATTCAAAGATACGTCAGTCTTGGTTAGATTCTCTTTCTGGTAAACAACTGAGCATCATTTTTCAGCATTGCTTTAAAAGTCATTTAAATGGGCAGCTTTTTCAAGATGGAGACTACGATGATAGATCTACTCAACAAAAACGTAAGATACTTACCGGTTACTCTGACTCTCTTTTTAACTATTATCTCATTAGCCACTTTGATCGTACAAAACTTGAGGCTACAGTCAGTGAAGTAGCAAGATTTGCTCTGACTGAGAAGTTAATGAGATCGTATCTGATAAAAAATAATACCAAGTATGATAAAAGATCCTTATTGTTTTTACTATTTCACATAAATTGTGAACTTCTAAAATCTGTCTATCACTTTGATAAAGTGCAAAAGAAAGGCTTCGTATCATTTGCTTTGCAGAAACCACCAAGACAAATAAATACTTCATTCAAGGCATTTATGTCACAAAAAGCTGTAGAGCAGATACTTAAGTTTGAAAACCAATTGCAGGGTTTTTTCCATCATCAAGATCGAATATATATGTTTGTACGTCGAGGAAGTGACATGGATTTACTGCTTAATTCAAATAAAGTTGTTTATGGTCATAAACCTGAGTGGATGATTTTAGATTTTTCGCTCGATGGTACTGAGGTTAATCTCTGTGCTAAAAATACTAATAAAGCTGTGGAAATAGCAAATAGCATTGTAAGTGGGTATTTTGACTGCGAATGTACTTTTATAAATATACAAGATAAGAACTTTCCACTACAAGTGCACAAATTTCTTCAAACATGTATAGAGGGTTCTGATCCTAATATTTGTATATTTGAGTTAAATTTTAAGTCAGATTATTTTAAAAATAGTAATACATATCTTACTTTAAGTGTAAAGCCGTATGATCCTATTGCACCAGAGTTACATATTTTAAAGCCATCTATTGGCAACATACTACAATCTATTCAATCAGCTAAAGTAATGTTCCAAAACAAAAAGGTAACATTTTCTTTCAAATCAAGTGGGGAAATTTATTATTCAGAGCATCCGCTCAATAAAAAAGAAAGAGAGGAGCTAAAGAAACATATGGAACAATCCTATGGCCTTAAGATCCTTTCACAAGCAAATTGCTGATCTTTTAAGTTCAAATAGTTCTTGGGTTAATCCAAGTCAAAATCACATTAAAGCAGCAAGATACTTATTTGATCTTGGATGGATACAAATGCAAGAAAGGTATTATATTGTTTGCTCTTGTGAAGAAGATTATCTTGATTGGCCAAATGTAATTGATTCAAGTTGTAGCAATGAGATTTTCATTGATCCAGACTTTGATGAAGTATGTGATGACGCTATTTGTGAAAACTGTTCTCGTCATATTCTGCCTAATACTTATCAAAAACAGAGATTTCATCTCTTATCTATATACTTAAATACAGAGAGAATCATAGACTGGTTTGAAACTAAGTTGAATGATTCAAGACTTATGTGGGAAAAAGTGGAAAAAGGAGTTTATTATATTTGTAATCAAGGTCGTATTGTAAATCTAATAATCCTTGATTTTTGTACTGATGCGATATTTTTAACTATAGATAAACTTAGAGTCCATCCGACAGTTCTCATCACTCTAAAAAAAGATATACCTAATCTATTATTGAGCCTATATGTAGTGCCAATGGTAGAACTGTTTTGTCAGCTTAAGACTTTAACTGAGATATTTCAAGAAGCAGCTAAAAGAGGAGTACCAGAGGTAGTAGAAAATACTTCTTTGCAAGTTTTACCAGCTTCATATATTTCGCTTAAACGTGTTGAACCAATTGTGCCAACAAAGCTTTTGGAGTTACAGGTAGTTAAAGGTATGGTATATGTTAATAGTATTGAAGTTATAAATAAAAAAGCTGTATCATGTCTTAATATTTTTCGAATATTATTTAGGCAATTTTTACATGACTGCGAGAAAGAGTTACCACCTGAAAAACATACGCTTCTCAATATTAATCAGTTAGAAAAACTCTTGGGACTTAGTTTAGAAGCAGATTTAGAACAACAAATCAGAAAACCATTAAATAAGATGCAAAGAACAATCAAATCTGCACTTGCTGAGAAATTAGGATTAAATATTGAACGTGATGATGTAATACAAACACTTGGTTGGCAAAGATCATCACATGGTTATCGTATTAACCCTTTTACTTTGACTATAAAAAAATAGAATTTCCTGATTTTAAAAATTTTCAGCTCCATGAGTAAATTTTCCAACTCCACGTGCAAATGGTCCTGTTTTTACATCAAGCCATTTATCTTCTTTTGAACCATTAGCCATTCCTTTAACTATTTGCTTTGCTTGTAAAAGCTCTTGAACTATACGCTCTAGTCTATCTCTTCCCATACTATGAAAAACTTCAGGCAGTCTATGTCGTTGTTTATGTATTCCTGCACTTCCTGTGTGAGTAAATGGATGTCCTGAAATAGCAGCTCGCGCAATTGAATCAATAAGATATATTTTAAGATCCTTATCACTAGTATTTTGAGCTTTTAATTGTTCAGTGATGTTTTCTAATAGCCCTGTTTCTTCATTTCTCAGATAAGTACGTACAGTACGATCAGCCAGGCCATTTGCCTTAACAACAGCTCCATAAAATAAGGCATTTTGTCTTGGGATTTTTCCAATTGATCTAAAAATCATTGGTTTAGTTATATCCTCAATAGGCCAAAAAGCAAAAGAACACCTAACTCCATTTACGAGAGCAGAAGTACCTCGAATAGCATCTCGTGCTTGCTCTACTGTTGATATAGGCTTTTCTCCCTTCAGCTTTCTCATATGATGTGCAGTAATTATTGAAGCTCCAGTGCTACATGCTAAATCAGATAATAAACACATGAGATAATCCCCTACTGCTGGATCAGCATTTAAATCTGCATGAATGAAAGAAGCAAGGGGATCAAATATAATGAGCTTTAAATCCTTTATCCTGCTCAGCTGCTTCATTACCGACTCAAATTCTGGAGATATTTCTACAACTTTACCGCGAACATTCTTAAGTATGGCAAAAGATCCTCCTATGTTTGGTAATGGTACAATAAATAGCCTATCTTTATATTTTAATCTTTCACATTTTGGATCAAGTCGTTCTAAGCGACGATGTATTTCATTTGTATCATCTTCTGCAGAAAATACCACAACAGATCCGTGTTCAGTAACAAGTTGGCCAAATCCGCATACCTGATCTATGCTACCTGCAACCTTGAGGGCTAGGTCAAGAAGAAGCATACCTTTACCAGTATCACCCATTGCAGCCAAAATAGATGTTACACCCAAAGGAAATAATCCTTCAACCAAGAATCTTTGCTTTGGTACTGGACCTACAAAACGCTCTACGCTCCAGCTAAAAATATCAAGTGGTGGTTTAATAATTATTTTTCTTGAGTTTTTTTCAATAAATTCTGAAACATTTATTCCCTCTAACACACAATCAGCAGCATCCCAACTCCTTGGTTTATTCGGTGGAATCTTAAGCGTAGCAAGTGATGCAACACCAAGTTCTAAAAGCTTCTTTTCAGCGTTTTTGGAATATTTATTACCTGCTTCATCGTTGTCTGGCCAAATGATAACATGTTTACCTCTAAGCGGAGTCCAATCTGTTCTATCAATAGGCGCATTTGCTCCAAACATCGCAGTTGTAGCTGTAATTCCTTTCTCTATAAGTGCTTCTGCGCATTTTTCTCCTTCTACAAGAACAACTTTATCGGACCTTAAAATACCCGGAATGTTGTAGAGTGGCCTTATCTCTGGCTCTTTGAATCTTTGTTTTTTAACATCAAATGGTTTAAACTGTTTTTTCTCTAAAGGAGGATCATAACGGTAGACTATTACAATCAATTGGTTATTTTCATCGTAGTAGTTCCAACTACAAGTCAGGTATTGTTCTAGATCTCTAATATTATTTTTTTCTTTGATGCCAAGCCATTCACTTATTGAGAGCATTACTTCAGGAAATTCTGTTTTCGCATTCTTCCCGTGTACTGTTGCCCAAAGGTCAATAATGTCACCACCTTCTCCTGTTGCAAAATCTTTCCATAATCCAGCTCTTTCACCTGTTAACTCTATTACAGTGCTTTTGCCTTTGTTACCCTGTACATCACCTACATAAAACTTATCGCCACGAAATGTTCCTCTTGGTAGTAGGTGAAAAAGACAAGATCTGATGTTTTGCAGAAGCTGAGTTTTCACGTTTTTGCAGACAAATTAAGCCGTAGCTATAACTTTAGAGTTCTGCCAACGCCCATTTACTCTGCTAATAAATTTTGCTGGTATTGATTTACCGTTTCTTAGCTCATATACTACTTGCAAGACATTTGCACGTTTATTTGGTTGAAACATTACCATACCAGACGTATAAAAACTTCTTAAAGCATTAGCACCAATTAAAGCTTGAAAAGGACTTTTTGCTAATGTAGCTGTGGATACTTTTCTGGTATGACGTGTGATAATTATTCCAGCTGTAGGATTAATCACAGAACGTAGTCTTTCTATTCTGCTTTGCAGGCCAGAAAATATATTTTCATAGTCAAGAGAATCCAAAACGATAAGGTCTATCATTTTGATATCAAACTTTTCTTTTATAATATCTTTTATTTTCTCTATACCTTCATCATTTAAAATTAATCTCATCTTTGTAGTAACAATCAAGTTTTCTTCTGCTAGATTTGGCAGCCTTTGATTAGTTATGATTTGTTGTATGCGTTCCCTGATATAATTGTACTCCATCTCATTTTGCAGATAGACTATTTTTAGTGGCCTTGCTGACTTCATCTTAAGAAACGACACTCCTGCTGCAAGATGTGCAAGCAAAGAGAGAAGAAAATAACTTTTGCCAACCTTTGGAGTACCACCAATGACTAAAAGACCACCTGGAGTGAGAATTCGTGGAGCTATTATATCTTCTGGTATTGGTGATTGATCACTTAAGTACTGCTTTACAGAAAATATTTTTTCTTCTCTTTTCCCCCCTTTTTTTTCTCCACTCTTTGATTTTTTATTGAGCCACTTTCTAGCAGAATATATATCACCCTTAATTAAAATCCAAAGATCAATAATATCACCACCAGTTCCTTCAGTAAAATTACGCCAATCACCAGCTTCCTTACCTACTATTTTAACTGTAATTGTATTTCCATTTAAGTCTCCAATATAAGTTTTTTCTCGGTAAAACTCACCATTTGGAAGTAGGTAAGAAAGGCACTCCTTGATATTATCAATTAATAATGCTTTTATCTTTTCTTGCTTTTTAGACATAAAACTCCCATACATATTTTTCATACGTGTAAAGTTGAGATTAGCTAGCTCACAAACAGTTTCAAAAGATTTTGAATTCAGCCAATTAATTGCTTCTTCTCTTAGCTTTGGGTTTTTTCCTACTGCGTCCTGAATACCTCTAGTAACGACAGCAGACCAAAGCTTTTCCTCGTCGTACTTCAAAACGGGACCCAATCAGATTCAATGCTATTGTTTTGTTCTGGAGTAACAACTGCAGTAATTCTGTTCCTGTCTCCGTATCTACTATCAGCTTCAATACCAACTTTTGCAGTAAACTCTAACCCGTTAAAATCAGCTATAGAGTTGATTTTTCTAGCAATAACTGCTTTCTCTGAAGTGTCATGTGCATGAATATTTCGTGCTGACTCCAAAATACTTCTAAACATGGAACGACCAGATTCTCCCCAAGTATCTCCTTCAACGCTTGCTTTGCCACTTTTAATACCAATTACTTGAAAAATCTTGCGTTTTGCGTATGGACCTTCAGTGACAATAAATTCAGCGTTTAAATAGATGCTGCCGGTAGCATAGCTTTTAGTAAACCAATTTTCATAACCTCCAGGCTTGATTGTCATTTTTACCTTTACTATTGTACATTTTGGTATTAATCTACTTTGCGGTTTTACAGTGTTAAAGTCAGTTAACAGGTCTTCTAACATATATCATTCTCCATGTTTAAATTTTAAAACTTGCTTTTAATCTTTGTAAGCAGCTTCCCCAAGTGCGGTTCTTCAACCATACTCAGGCGTCCACTGCGATCTTTAGCTGGGTATCCCCAGGGATTTAAAGTGTGGCAAACAAAAGAGCGTTTCTCTGTTCCATCCTCCTGTTTTATACCAACCATATTAATTACTTCATCAACTATCCCAGGAATTTCACTGGCAGTTTTAGTTCCTTCACATTGAGGTAGCCAGTTTGGACGGTTAAAATCGTCTAAATACTGACCTAAAGTACCAACTATGATGATGTCTTTGTCTCTGATATGCTGAAATTGATTGAGCCAAGCCATCATTTCTTGAGCAAGTAATCCATAGGCAGCTCTCATATCCTGCTTTCCTGATCTCTCAGAAAAAGCTTCAGGTTGCATTTTTGCCCATAATAGACATAAACGTGAAGCAACGGTTATACTATCTACAAAGATGCATCGGTATTTAGAAAACTCAGAAAAAAGATCTTTGTACTTACGAGATACATGTTCATGGTGTCTTTGGATATATGCTTGATCAGACTTCAGCGCAGGATTAGACCCCCCTATAAGACAAGCAATATCTCTAGCTTCATTCCAAGTGCGAAGGCTAATTGAATCTCCTTGCCAGTCTTGAACGGCAAGAAGCCCTGCTTCAAAATCAAGGCAAAGTGTTGGTTCATCTACGGTCTTTGGGAGACTTGTTTTACCAATACCATAAGGACCAAAGATGACCATTTTTACAGTTGATATTGTTTGCAATCTTTCATTATTATTCAAAATTGTAAGAACCATTATTTATCCATGCTACGATGTATATATATACAAGAAAGGCAAAAATTTTGTTCAATTTTTCTTTTTGCCTGCGTAGTAAATAGGAGAAAGTTTGGCACGTATCTTCTTGATAATATTGTTTAAAGTGGTTCTTGAAACGTTGTTTATCTTGGCAACTTCATGTAAGTTGAAAAATTTAAGTTGCTCACATATATTTTGCCATTCCTTTGGTAAAACCGAGATCATATAGTCTACATCAATGCGTTTTGTTATTTCACTCTCAAGTAGCTCTGTTACATCAATGCTAATATAGTTATTGATGTCACGTTTTGCACATCGCTGTTTCTTTAACAGGTTAATAGCTTTATTTTCAGTTAGTCTTGCTACAAAAGTGTTAAAGCTACTTTTATCTTCATCATACTGATCAAGACATGGCCAAATTTCACAGAAGAGTTCTTGCTCAAGATCTTCGTGAGCTTCATTAATAAAGCACTTAGCAAGTTTCAGTCTATAAGCTTGATATTTTACATTTTTAATAACTATATGGTAGTTTTGTAATTTCATAACTTTCCTTAAAAACAAATTGATGCTTTTAAGGATGAGAGTTATTAATGCCGTTATGTAGGACAGAAGCAAAAATAAATAATACTGATGCGATTTTTAATCTATTGATATTCTGTTATTTTTTTTTGAGAATAATACTGATGCAATTTAAAATAATACAGTTTAGGTTTTTGGAACCTATTTTAAATGGATTTCAAAAAAATGGGTACTCAGGCTTCCTAAAGTATAGCCCTTCTCATAAAAGTAGAAACAGGATAGAATAGGGGCTTAGGGTAATGAAAAGGTAAAAGTGCCAGCAGCGTATAGCTATGACTTAAGGAAAAAAGCTATCCAGGCGTTGGATGAGGGAGAGAGTAAAACAGCAGTAGCAAAGAGATTCAAAATTGGTAGAGTAACATTGTATAAATGGGAGAAAAGGTGCAAAGAAACAGGAATCGAAGAAACTGGGGAATAGGGGCTATAATCATAAAATTACCGACTGGAATGCGTTTGCAGAATTTGTGAAAAAACACGGCGGTAAAACACAGTCAGAGGTGGCTAAACTATGGTGCAATATAAGTCGTTAAATAATTCATAGAGCTCTGAAAAAAATTGGATTTACACGCAAAAAAAGACTTATGGGAACGAAGAAAAACGAGCTGAATTTTTGAAAGTTATATCTGCAAAATCTCCTGAAAAGCTGGTATATATTGATGAATCTAGTATAGACAATACAGAGCATATGGGTATTGCAGAGAGGGAGAGAGGTTTCATGCATTAAAATCAGGTAAAAAAACTCAGCGAGTTAGCATGCTTTAAACAAGGGAAAAATCTTCGCACCTATGACCTTTAAAGGCTATTGTGATACAGAGATTTTTAATGGCTGATTCGAGCAATTTCTGGCACCAATTTTACAGCCTGGACAAATGGTGATTTTGGACAATGCAACTTTTCATAAGTCTAAAAAGATTGTCGAATTTGCCAAAAGTGTTGGTGCAGAAATTATGTATCTCCTTCCCTACTCTCCCGATTTTAATGATATTGAACACTATTGGTTTGCTATCAAAAACAGAGTCAGAAAGAACATACCTCTGTTTAAATCTTTTCGCCATGCTGTCGATTCTGCTTTTCTTCATTTGTTTCCACTATTATGAGAAGGGCTATATATTTAAAATATATAAGAATTTCATACTTTGAAATTCAATATCACCAATTTTTAAGAGGGAAAAATGTGCTCTCTATGACCTTAAGTTCCGTTCCTAATTACTGGCTTCCTAAATCAGGAATTAGGAATCAGGAATCTAGAATTAGCCTGTATGGAGGGTTTTCACCATGCGTTCCTAAAACCGTTCCTAGGAACGGCATATCTGAAGTTCGCCAATATGGAGGATTCTAGCTTCCTAAAACCCTTATATATAATATATATATATAATACATATATAAAAATATACACATATATAAAAACATATAAAATATAAGATTAGAATAATAAAAAAAAACTCTAAAAGTAGAAAAATCATGTTTAGGGTAAGTAAGGTTTTTAAATAAACATCTTCAAGAAAGAGTTAATTATAAAAAATTTTTCAAAAATTGAAGATTTTTTGGACGAAAATTTTCCAAATCTTGTATATATATGTACTCAGCAATTGAAAAGAAATGCTCACCCTAGATCTTGGTAAACAAACTGGTTGGACTATTTTACATGATGGAATAGTACAAAGTGGAAGTAAGAGTTTTCATGTTAGCAGGTTTAGTGGTGGTGGAATGCAGTTTTTAAATTTTCGTAATTGGCTTAATGCACTTAAGTATAAATTTCCAGGTATTGAAGTTGTGTACTTTGAAGAAGTGAGAAGACACTTAGGAACTGATGCTGCACATATCTATGGAGGGTTTTTAGCACACCTTTCTGCTTGGTGTGAAGAACATCATGTGCCATACAAAGGTGTATCTGTGAAAACTATCAAACGCTTTATAACAGGCAAAGGCAATGCAAGTAAAGCTGATGTCATTGAGGCAGTACAGGAAAAGGGTTTTTGTCCAACAGATGATAATGAAGCAGATTCTTTAGCTTTAATGTTCTATGTTATGAATTTTAGTAAAGATTTTAGTGTATTAAAAATATCATAAAAAGTGGGTCCTTTCGGCCAGAATGGCGGGTTTGGTGGTCCTGACCTCGGGCCTTGATTAGCGTTAGACATATTTCAAATGTTAACTACTTACGAAATTATAGCTGAGCAGTGCTAAAAAGGAGAAAAAAAGGTGAGAATTACGCAAGCAGAATGGGCAAGGGAAAAAGGGTTTTCGAGGCAATATGTCTGTTCTTTAGTAAAAAAAGGAATAGTTGAGCTGGAAGACGGACTTATTGACCGAGAACAAGCAAATGAAGCGGTAGCAGCAATAAGAGATCCAAGTCAGCCACTGAGAAGAAAGGAGAGCGGAGAAAAGCTTTCCACGATGTTGCTAAAAACGCGAATAAAAAATGAAATGGAGCGTGGTAAACTTTTGGAAGCTAAAGTGAAAGCTGAAGTAGGCAAATTTGTGTCAATCGAAGAAGTAAAAAATGAAGCATTTAATGTAGCAAGGGTTGTCCGTAATAATTTACTTAATATTCCAAATAGAGTTTCAGCACTGCTTGCATCACTGAGTGACACTGAAAAGATTCATATGGCGCTAACTGAAGAGATCACAAACTCGCTTAAAGAATTATCTAACACTAAATTTTAAATATAAAATGTCTGCTCACTTAAGTTTAGAATTAATAAAGTGTCTCATTAATCAACCTGGATTAGATGTTAATGTTAGAGGATTAAATGGAAAGACACCACTACATTGCGCTATAGAATTTGACGAATTAAGCATGGTGGATCTGCTGCTTACGAAAAAGAATATTAATCCTTTTGTGGAAGATAATGATGGTAAAACATCTCTTGATTACGCCAAAGAAGGGAAAAAAGCAGAAATATTAAAAGCGCTAATTAATAATAAATACGGATCAGAACAAGATAGCTTACTTCATTTAGCTGCAATGATAGGTGAAGTTAATGCAGTTAGATATTTGATAGGAAAAGGTATTGACGTTAATGTACGAAATGCTTTGCACCATACTCCATTACATCTAGCAGCAGGAATAGGACATGCAGAAGTTGTAAAGATTTTGATAAGAGAAGGAAATGCTGAAATCGAGGTTTTTGATGCACGAAATCAGACACCGATGCACTATGCAGTTAACAACAAAAAATTGGAGATAGTAAAGTTATTACTGGAGCTAGGAGCAGATGTAAATAGCGCACGTGTAGGACAAAACTCGATGAAATTATCACCTGTTCATATAGCTGTAAGTAATACTAATTACGATGAAAGAGATTTATGTCTTGATATCCTCAAATGCTTAATAAAGGAGCCTAATGCTCAAGTCAATTTGCAAGACTACGAAAGTAAAACACCACTACATTACGCTGAAAGACTTAAAACAATAGAAGTTTTACTAACGCGAGAAGATATAGACCCTCTGGTAAAAGACGATAGCGGCAGGACACCATTTGATTACGCTAAACCTGAGATAAAGAAGGCTTTGATGAGTAATAAATACGGTTCTGAAAAGAATAGTCTACTCCATTTAGCTGCACAAAGAGGAGAAATTGAGATTGTAGATGCAATTTTAAAAGAAGAAATCAATATTGATATTGTAAGTAATAAAGGTCTATCACCGATTTATCTTGCTGCAGAAAAAGGGCATTTACATGTAGTAAAGTTATTGCTGAAAAAAGGAGCAAACTATACACCTGTTTTGCACTTAGCAATCAAGTCAAATAATTTAGAATTACTTAAAGTTTTATTTAATGAAAAAAATGGAGCGTTACTCTGCAGAGATACCGTTGTTAATTTTCCAACCCTTCATAATAAATATATAGCACAGAGAGAAATAGCAGATAAAAGGATGAAAAAACATAATAATATTATCTGCATCTGTATTACAGTTAGCGCAGTAGCAATGGCAGCATATATAGGTTTAACAGCAGCAACAATAAGCAGTGCAATCATTTTTGCAACAATAACAGGGATATTTGCTCTTGTTATAGCAATAATGGTAAGTGAGATGAGCAAAAGATATATAGAAAAGGAATTTCAGAAAAAGATGCTTATGGAGATGGAGGAGTGTAGTTCTATTGTTAATGATGTCGAGATAGAACCAGTTATGAGTAGATGCAGACAATGATATACGCTACATCTTTTTCTGAAGGTTTAAGACCAGATCCGCAGCTTAAAGTGTCAGAGTGGGCAAATGAGTATCGAGTTTTAGCACCAACTGCAGCATCAGAGCCAGGAAAATGGAGAACGGAAAGAACTCCTTATTTAAAAGAGATCATGGATTCATTATCTCCATCTTCACCTGCTGAAAAAGTAGTATTCATGAAAGGAGCCCAGATTGGAGGAACAGAAGCTGGTAACAATTGGATTGGCTATATTATCGATCAAACACCAGGTCCAATGTTAGTTGTGCAGCCAACAGTTGAAATGGGAAAGCGTTGGTCAAAAGGAAGATTTGCGCCGTTAATAGAGAGTACGCCATGTTTAAAGAGTAAAGTAAAAGACCCAAGGTCAAGAGACTCAGGCAATACTGTACAAAGTAAGGAATTTCCAGGTGGAATAGTAGTAATAACCGGAGCAAATAGCAGTGTAGCACTGAGATCTATGCCAGTAAAATATCTCTTTCTTGATGAAATAGATGCCTATCCAGGAGATTCAGGAGGAGAAGGTGATCCAGTACTGCTCAGTATTGCTCGAACTAATACATTTGCACGGCGAAAGATTTTTTTAGTGTCAACGCCAACGATTCATGGAATAAGTAGAATTGAAAAGGAATTTGAAGCAACGGATAAGAGATATTTTTTTGTACCATGTCCGCATTGTAATTACTATCAAGTTCTACAATGGGCACAAATTAAATGGGAAAATAACGATTCGAGAACAGCACATTATATCTGCACTGAATGTAGCGGCAAAATAGAAAATCATCAAAAGACAGAGATGCTTGAGCGTGGAGAATGGAGGCCTACTAATCCAATGAAAGGTGAGAAAAAAGGATTTCATCTTTCAAGTCTTTATAGTCCAGTTGGCTGGTATAGTTGGCAACAAGCAGTAGAGGATTTTCTGCATGCAAAGGAAAGTGAACAATTACTGAAAGTTTGGATCAACACAACGCTTGGAGAAACCTTGGTAGATAAGGGAGAAGTACCAGACTGGAAGCAATTATTCAACAGAAGAGAATTTTTTCCCGTAGGCACAGTACCAAAGGGTGAAGTGGTTTTGACAGCAGGAGTAGATGTTCAAAAAGATCGTTTAGAAGTAGAAGTCGTAGCCTGGGGAAAAAGCCGCGAAAATTGGTCAATAGACTACCAAGTATTTGAAGGAGATACTGGGGGTGGAGAAGTATGGAAAAGACTTTCGGAGTTACTCAATCATCATTTTATCGGTGAAAATGGGCTTGAATATATGATAAGTATGATGGCGGTTGATGCTGGATATGCAACACAAGAAGTATACAATTGGGTAAGAGGTCATCAAGGATCTGGAAGAGTAATGGCAGTAAAAGGTGTAAATAAAGCACTAGTACCACTTAGCAGCCCAAGTAGAGTAGATATAACAGTTGGTGGTCAAAAGCTAAAGAGAGGAATAAAGCTCTGGCCAGTAGGAGTATCGATATTAAAATCAGAGCTTTTTCAATTACTTAATATTTTAAAAGAAGAAGAGGGAAAAGCTCTACCTGGATACTGTCATTTTCCTGAGTACGCACCTGAATATTTTAAGCAGCTAACAGCAGAGCAGTTAGTCAGCAAGGTAGTAAAGGGATACACCAAACAGGAGTGGCAAAAGGTAAGAGAAAGAAACGAAGTGCTAGATTGCCGAATTTATGCGAGAGCTGCATCTATTGCGCTTGGAATTGATAGGTGGCAAGAAAATAAATGGAATAGTTTGAGTGGAAAAATGGAAAGTAAAAAACCTAAAAAGGTGAGACAGAGTAAGTGGTTGGAAAATGTATAACGAAGAGTATTTAGTTCAAATTGAAGAAGCGATAAAGAAGCTGCAAAACGGAGAGCGAGTGGTATCAATTGCATATGGTGACCATGTTGTGAGATATGCAGAAGTAGATATAAATGATTTACTAAGCTTAAGACAACGTATTAAGGCTGAACTAAAGATTGTTGGAATGAAGCCGAAGAGGAAAATTATTTTTGCTACTAACAAGGGAGTTTTGTAATGTTACTAAAATCATTCAAACAACTATTTAGCAAGCCAAAAATCAAAAGCTCAGCCTGGGATGCATCTGGCTCAGGAAGAAGGGTAATGTATTGGCAAGGAGAAACGGGAAGCATAAATAATTTACTCTCTCAAAGCCTTGAGCACTTGCGTAGCCGCTCTCGTGATATGGTAAGAAAAAATCCATATGCAGCAAATATCATTGATACAATAGTAAGTAACTCGATTGGAACAGGAATAAAACCGCAATCAAAAGCTAAAGATCCAGAGTTTCGGAAAAGAGTGCAAGAGTTATGGCTGAGATGGACAGATGAAGCAGACAGTAGTGGAGTAAATGATTTTTATGGACTGCAAGCACTGGTTTGTAGGAGCATGATAGAAGGCGGGGAATGTTTCATACGGTTAAGAACAAGAAAACCTGGAGATGGTCTGTGTGTACCGTTGCAATTACAAGTGCTTGAATCTGAACACTTAGATAATAAAACAAATCAAACTTTAGCAAATGGTAATGTAATAAGAAACGGGATTGAGTTTAACAGGGTTGGGCAAAGAGAGGCATATTACTTATTTAGAGAACATCCAGGAGAAGGCTCATTTGGAGAGTCAGTGAGAGCATACGCGTCAAGTTAAGAAGCAAGGGTAAGAAAATTCAATGAACTTAAGGTGGATACTCTAGTTTTTCTATATCTATCTTTCACAGAAAATTGTGACCAGTCTGTGGTAAGTTTTTTCAGGAAAATTCTCAAATTATTAATTTTACTGCTTAACGCTAAAAACAACTCCCTAATCCTTCTTTTTAATTCAATGAATGCCTTTGTTAAACTCAGCTCTGTATTCTCTTTCAGTTTTATACAACCAACTATTCCATGAAATATAAGAATTGCGCACAATTTAGCGTATAGTTCACATAATACTCTGTATGGTTTTCCTTTAAGTTCGTCAAGCCTGATGTGACTCTTATACAATTTAAATAATAATTCAATCTGCCATCTTACCCTGTAAACTGTTAATACTTGTTCAGCGCTGATTTTACTCTCTGGAACGTTAGTTATGAATATCGACCAATCCAGCAATTTTTGATTCTTTTGAGAAGATGTATATCCATGTGATTTTGCTAACTTATTAGCCCTTCTTCTTCTAATTATAGACTGTTCTTCAGTTAATTTTTGACATATAATTCTCACTTTAATTTTTACTTCTTTTCCTAATAGCACTTCCATCTCTAGAAGGGATTGACCTTCTAAACATTCCAACAACTCTATTTTTTGATTTGTTTCTATATCATATATATTGGTATCAGACTTATAACGACTAACAAAATATGCACCTGCTTCATCAATCTGTTTAAAAGAACTAGGCACAAAGTAGCCCAAATCAAATATTAGCAAATCATTGGCTGATAAACCGTTCAGATAATCCCTATAACCTTGATCCGACCTTATTCCTTCTATTAAATTTAACTTATCTAGCGCTTGGTTCAGGTAATCAAAGACTAACTGCAGCTTTATTCCTGATTTGGTATTACTCTCACAATCTCTATAGCTACTCCCATATCCTTTGTACATATCTTCCATGCTACTGGGCAGGCTAATATTGACCTTACCCAGAAAAAGTAGAGAGGAAGTTAAGACGTTTTTGTCATGAAAATGATGCATCAAATTGTTCAGGGATGCAATAGTTAATAGTAGAATGACGTCGTTGTTTATTATAAAAAATTTCAATGTATTCAAATATGGCAGTTCTAGATTGTTGAGCAGAGTGTTGTGAAGGATCAATAAGTAGCTCTCTTTTGAGTGAGCTGAAAAAGCTTTCTGCAGGTGAGTTATCATAACAACAATCCTTATGACTCATGCTAGAGATAATATTTTTTCTATTTAATAAGAATTGGTACTTTTTAGAAGTATATTGTGACCCTTGATCACTATGAAACAGTAGATCTTTGGCGGGTTTGCGTTTATTAACAGCCATAAATAAAGCATCTATAATTAATTGTTTATCCATTGAACTACTCATTGACCAACCAACTACCATACGTGAATATAAGTCAATTATTGCTGCCAAATATAGCCAGCCTTCTTTGGTTTTTATATAAGTAATATCAGTTACCCATACCTTATTGGGCTGGTCCGTAGTAAAATTTTGATCCAGGATATTTGGAGCTATAATCCTACTGTCTGTTTGCTGTTTTTTAGTTTTGAATCTTCTTCTAAGCTTAGCTTGAATGCCATTTTTTTGCATTACATCTTGCACTGTTTTGATGTTATAATTTTTGCCTAAAGCTTTTAGTTCAGCATGGATTTTAGGAGCTCCGTACCTGCATTGTGATGCTTGATATATTTTTTGAATATCTGCTAGAAGCTCCTCTCTTGCTAATTCTTTATTGCTTTTCTTCTGAGCAACCCATTTATAATAACCACAAGCAGATACATTTAAAAACCTACATAACTCCTGTATTTTATAGCTGCTTCTATGCTCTTTTATAAAAGAATATTTTACTCCTTTTGGCTGGCAAAATATCCCAGGGCTTTTTTTAAAATGTCTCTTTCCCTAGTTATTCTTGCTAACTCTTTCTTTAAGTCAAACCTTTCTTTGTCATAAGTAGCTAACTTTCCTTTGCCTGGAAATGCATCTACTCCTGACATTTTTTCATTATATTTTCTTACCCATCTGCTTAATAAATCTCCACTCATACCTAAATCTCTTGCTATTTTTGCTGACGGTTGACCTGTTTCTCTTACTAGTTTTATTGCTTCCAATTTAAACTCTATTGTATATTCCCTTCTGTTTCCCATATTACACCTCTTTGAAAAAACGTTCTATTTTACTTCAAAAACGTCTTAACTTCCTCTCTACTTTTTCTGGGTAAGGTCACAGGGTTTATTACGAGACTTGATCCTGAAGCAAATATCATGGGAGAAGGTGAAAGTAATGAGCAAGGAATAGCACTATCTGGCCTAGAACCTGGAACAATGCAGCTTTTAGACCCAGGAGAAGATATAAAATTTTCAGAGCCGTCAGATGTAGGAGGAAGTTATGAAGCGTTTATGAGACAGCAACTCAGGGCAATAGCAATAGGTACAGGAATAACATATGAGCAGCTAACAGGAGATTTAACAGGCGTTAATTATTCATCCATTCGAGCAGGATTGATAGAGTTTCGCAGGAGGTGCACGATGTTACAGCATAACATTATGGTATTTCAGTTTTGCCGTCCTGTATGGGATAGGTGGTTAGAGTTAGCACTACTTTCTGGAGAGCTAGACATAGGTGAAGAATGGACAAAGGGAAAAGAAGGAGCAAAAAAAGAAGTAAAATGGATACCACAGGGATTTGATTGGGTCGATCCGCTAAAAGATCAGCAAGCACAGCAAATGGCAGTAAGAAATGGATTTAAGAGTCGATCAGAAGTAGTATCAGAAATGGGTTACGATGTAGAAGAAATTGAGCAGGAAATTGCTGAAGATCAAAGACGTGCAAGTGAACTGGGCTTAAGTTTTGATTCTGACGTTACGGCCAATCAAGAGGTGATATGAAACAACAAACAATATGGCTAAACAGATGTGTAATGGTAGAACCAAGGAGTTTTGAATTACTGTCACTACAAACAGGAAAGCAGCCTATCTTTAAAAATATAAAACATGCAGTAAGAAATAGTGAAAGAGGAATAATACCGATACATGGAATCTTGACAAAAAAGTCAGAAACTTTTGATGATATTTTTGGAATGACTTCCTATAATCAAATAGAAGCACAAATTACACAAGCAATAGAAGATAGTGATATAGAAACAATCCTGTTGGATATAGACAGTCCTGGAGGAGAGGTCAATGGAGTGTTTGACCTTGCTGATTTTATTTACAGTGCAAGGGGAAAAAAGAGGATAATAGCGATAGCAAATGATGATGCATATTCTGCAGCGTACGCTATAGCTTCTAGCGCTGAAAAGGTATTTGTGAGTAGAACTTCAGGAGTAGGAAGCATAGGAGTAATAGCAAGTCATATAGATCAAAGTGGGTTTGATGAAAAACAGGGAATAAAATATACGACAGTATTTGCAGGAAGTAGAAAAAATGATTTAAATCCACATGAGCCAATGACGTCTGAAAGTTTAGAAAACCTAAAAAGCGAAGTGAATCGTTTATATGGAATGCTGGTTGAGCTAATAGCACGCAATAGAAACCTCTCTGTAGAGGCAATAAAAAATACTGAAGCAGGGCTATATTTTGGTGAAAATGCGGTAGAGATAGGCCTTGCAGATGGAATGACAATTCTTTCTGAGTTTAAATCTATTAATAAAAACAGGAGTATTACTATGAATGAACAAACTACAACTGACCTAGAAACTGATAATTTAACTAAGTATCGTACTGAAGTTCTTGAATTAATACGTTTATGTAATATATCAAAGATGCCAGAAAAGATAGGAGAATTTATTGAGCAAAGCGTAAGTGTTGAGCAAGCTAGGGAAGTTTTAATGGAGTTACTTGCAGAGAGAACGAAGAAGACAGAGATACTGAGTGCAATACCACAGAATTCAGGAGAAGAGTTGATGATGCAGGTAGCGAAAAGTCGTGCGCAATCAGGCATTTAAAATATATAACAAAAGGAGAAAAGCAAAATGAGTACTATAACCGAACAAAATAATCTAGGTGATTTATTAAAGTATGAGGCATCAAGCCTGTATTCAAGAGACTCAATAGCAGTAGCTAAAGGTCAAAATCTTAAACTTGGTACAGTTGTTGGTCGTGATAAAGACAACATGATTAAGGTAATAAATCCAACTGCCACAGATGGCACACAAACAGCGATAGGTGTAATAACAAGCGATGTAAATAGCAAAGATGGAGATACTAAAGCAATAATAATTACTCGTATTGCTCTTCTTGCCGATCATGCAGTTGTATGGCCAGCAAATATCACTGAAGAGCAGAAAGCTGCAGCAATAAAGCAACTTGAAGCACGAGGGATCATTGTCCGCAAGGGAGTTTAACTAAAATTAATAAGGGGGGAAAAAATGCAAAATCCATTTACAAATACAGCATTTAGCATGACGGCACTAACTAATGCGATAAATATATTGCCGATAAATTATGGACGAATTGAAAATTTAAATTTGTTTCCAAGTAGATCAGTAAGATTTAGACATATTACCATAGAAGAACACAACGGAGTATTAAGTTTATTACCAACACAAATACCAGGAGCACCAGCAACAGTAGGAAAAAGAGGAAAAAGAAAAGTAAGAACATTTACGATTCCACATATTCCGCATGATGATGTAGTACTGCCAGAAGAAGTGCAAGGAATAAGGGCATTTGGATCAGAAAGTGAACTTAAAGCGCTGGCAGATGTAATAACGGATCATTTGCAGCTAATGAGAAACAAACATGCAATAACGTTGGAGCATTTGCGTATGGGAGCGCTGAAAGGAATAATTTTAGATGCTGACGGGTCAGAGTTGTTAAATCTGTACAACGAATTTGAAATCACACCAAAAGTAGTAAATTTTGCCCTAGGAACAGCAACAACAGATGTCAAGCGTAAGTGTATGGAAGTATTGCGGCATATAGAAGATAATCTAAGTGGTGAATATATGACAGGAATTCATGCTTTGGTAAGCCCTGAGTTTTTTGATGCACTCACTTCACATACTAAAGTGAAAGAAGCATATGAAAGATGGCAAGAAGGAGCAGCGCTAAGAAATGATATGAGGTCAGGATTTACGTTCTGTGGAATCACATTTGAGGAATATAGAGGACAAGCAACTGATCCTGAAGGAACCGTGAGAAGATTTATTGAGAAAGATACAGGGCATTGTTTTCCACTAGGAACAGCGAGCACATTTACAACATATTTTGCACCAGCAGATTTTAATGAGACAGTAAATACTCTTGGACAGCCACTATATGCAAAACAAGAGCCAAGAAGATTTGATAGAGGGACTGATTTGCATACGCAGTCAAACCCTCTGCCAATGTGCCACCGTCCAGCAATACTAGTCAAGATCGTTGCAACATAGGTAGAGCAAATATAAAGCGGTGTGAGGCAGAAGAATGCTTTACCTCTTCTTAGCATATAAATGTTAGTATATAGCGGAGAAATGTGCAAGAGAATATTAAGAGATTATTTAAAGATTGTTTTGCCCATTTAGGAGAAGTGGCTTTATATAAATCAAAGGATAAGTCATATATGGTACAGGTATTAAAGCAAGAGACAGATAAATTATACGAGATTGGTGAAGGACAATTTGTGGAAGAGATGCTTTTTCTTGAGGTAAATGTTTTTGATGTACTGAGGCCAATTGTAGGAGATATTTTTGTTATTGATGGTCGTAAATATAAAGTATATTCTCCACCACTGCGAGATAATTCAGGAATAGTATGGAATATAAAATGTACAGTACTTGGAGAGAAGGATGTTTAACATTGAGGTTAATGAAAATATTGAGAGAATTATTCACAACATTGATGCTAACAAAGCCAAAATAGAATTGGCAGCGGTAAGAGCGCTAAACAAAACGGCATTATGGTTAAAATCTCAGGCTGTCCGAGAAATCAGTGAAGAAAAGCAAATTAGGCTAAAAGTAATTAGAAAAAGACTAAGAATTATCAAGGCAAGGAAAAGCACTTTGAAGGTTTTAATTAGAGCATATCTGTATGATGTGAGAATGAGAAATATAAAACAAGCAAAAATAAGAACAGCATTTAATGATGCATTTATGGCAACGATGCCAAGAGGCTATCGTGGTATTTTTAAACGTGTAGGAAGAACAGCACTACCGATACAGGAGGTTAAACTACCACTTGAACCTGAGGCTTCAAGGATAATAGAAAATCTTGTTAATTATGAAGTTGAAAGGATATTTGAAAAATATTTTACACATGAGTTATTTTATGACGGCATTTTGGACTAATTTACATGAGGCAATCTGTAATACGCTAAAGGCAGAGATACCAGCAATTCAAACTTGTGAGGTTTATCCAGCAATAAGGAAAGAGTTAGCAGCTCCAGCGGTATTTATAGAATTGTCAAGTCTAGAGCAAGGAAAAGATCCAGGAACAGAGGAGCTAGCGCTGAGAGCAAAATTTGAGGCACGAATAGTAATCGATAGCACAATAGAAAATGCCCCTATTATTGTCAGATCATTAGCTGCTGAGGTTGCCAGAGTAGTAAATAAAAATACTTGGAACGTGAAAAATGTTTCACCAGGAGAATTTATATCAGGAGGAGGAGATGATTTTAGGCCAGAGCTCGATGCATATTTAGTGTGGATGGTAGACTGGGCGCACGAATTGCATGTAGGGCGATCGATTTGGGAAGTGAGTAAAATAAAACCTCATTTAATCGATGTGAATGTTGGAAAGTAATTTTGCAATTTCAGAATTGCGGAGGAAATTGGCCAACATTGTCCGTATAGGCATTGTCGAAAAAATAGATTATGAAAAAGCTAAAGTAAAAGTTAAAATAGGTGAACTTGTAACAGATTTTCTTCCATGGATAACAAATAGAGCTGAAAATTGGTTACCACCAAATATTGATGAACAGGTAATAGTATTATCACCATTGGGAGAATTGTCTTTGGGGGTGGTGTTACCGGCAATATATCAGGAAAAATACCCTCCTCCAGAGAATAAAAAGGAAGTAAATAGTGTAAAATTTCAAGATGGGACAAGATTTACATATGATAAAGAGAAACATCATTTAGAGATTGAAGTAGTAGACAAGATAACACTGAATGTTGGGGAATCAAGTGTAGAGATAACAAAGAGCGAAATAAAACTAAAAGCAAAAAGAGTAAATCTAAATTAGGGAAAGGAATGAATAAATCAGTTATACGCCTAGGAGATCACTGTGAAGGAGGGTTGCTGCATTTTTGTATAAGTGGAAGCAGAGATGTATTTATAAACGGAAGACCTGTCTGTAGGCGAGGAGATAATTTTAGTGAAGGAAAAGTAATGACACAAGGGTCGAAAGCAGTGTTTGTAAATGGCAAAGCCATTGCTCGTACTGGTGACCTAATTTCCTGTGGAGCAATAGCAGAAGAAGGGAGTGATAACGTTTTTGCAGGGTAAATAATATGCGTGGTATGAGTTCTGAAACTGGTAAAACAATAAGTGGTATAGAGCATTTAAAACAATCAATAGTTGATATTTTAACTACGCCAGTTGGCACTCGTGTTATGCGCCGAGATTACGGATCAAGGTTATTTGAGCTGATTGATCATCCAATTGTACCTGGTTTTGCACAAGAACTTTATGCAGCAGTTGCAGAAGCATTAGAAAAGTGGGAGCGTCGATTTAAGCTTAAACGTGTACAAATAACAGAAATAAAAGAAGGTAAAGTAACTCTCATTTTAGAAGGAATCTATCTGCCAAATGGAAAGCTGATCCGCCTTGATGGTATTATAGTATAAGGTAGTAGGATGAAAACACCAAATATTGTCGAAACATTGAAATTTGAGGAAATCCTTTCGCGAATGAAAGAAGAGTTAATGCGTCGAGATGCAAGTTTTTCTGCGCTAACTGAGAGTGATCCAGCAATAAAAATCCTGGAAGTGGCAGCTTGGCGTGAACTACTTCTTAGGCAAAGGATTAATGATGCAGCACAGGCAAATTTACTTGCTTTTGCAAGAGGTAATGACCTTGATCACTTGGCTGAATTTTATGGTGTGCTGAGAAAGGAGTCAGAGAATGATGAATCCTTAAGAAAGCGGGTAAAAGCCAAAATTGTTGGTTGGTCAACAGCAGGAAGCAAAGAACATTATTGCTATCATGCATTATCTGCTGACACAAGAGTAAAAGATGCGCAAGTGGTATCACCTATACCAGGAAGTGTACAGATTTCAATACTTTCCACAGAAAATGGTGGAGTACCTTCAGAAGAATTGCTAGAGATCGTCAGAAATCACGTTATTCGCGATGATATTCGTGTATTAACAGATACGCTTACAGTTATTGGCTGTGGTATTATTCCCATTACTATTCATGCTAAAGTGCATATTTATTCTACTGCATCAAAAGATGTTATCGAAGCTGCAAAAGAACAATTTGTCAAAGATCTTGAATCTGCTAAAGGGTTAGGATGGAATATTACCAGATCATGGATTATTGCTCATCTTTTTACAGAAGGTATACAGAATATAGAGCTTACAGAGCACATAGAAGATATCATTGTGCAAAATAATGAATGTGTTACTTTACGCGATTTACAAATTGAGTTAATAGGTAAAGACTGGTGATACTTCCTCCAAATGCATTAAAGCAAGAGCAAATACTTGCTGATATAATTAATTATTCTCTCGATGTAAATTCTCTACGGGGATTTAAGTTTAATTCTAAGACAGAAATGTTACCATGGTTGATAGCAGAGTATGGTTTGGGAGAAATTTTATCATGGCTACCAGAGCATAAAAAATCTACCAAGATAAAGTTTGAGCGTTTAAACGATAAATCGCTCAAAAGTGCGTTAGAAAAATTGGTATATTATAGTTTAGAGCAAGATCCTAAGAAAATTATTCAAAACGGAATAAAATTTCAACATCTGCGTGGTACACCACAGTCACTGAAGATGGCACTTAGGTGGGCAAACATTGATAATATTACCATTCAAGAAGAATCGCCAGGGAAGCATTTTGCTGAATTTCAAATTGGCATCTCTGATGTTCCTAATGATTTTTTTGTCGATAGTGTAATTGCTTTGGCAAAACTTTCTGCACCGGTAAGATCTCGATTAATGCGAATATTCAATGACTATTACAATGCTCAGCGATTTATATTAGATGAAAGTATTTTTGGAGATCTTCTTTCAGACTACTCAGGTGTAAAAATAGCACAAGAAGGACCAGTGTTATCGTTTGGAAGAAAAAATTCATTTGAACTGAAAATAGGAAATCCAAGATTTAAATTTGGCACTTTTAGATCACATTATGATAGAAGCTACAGTAATGATTTATATAGGTTAGATGTTGCAATATTAGGAGAAACAGAGCCTCATACGAAGAATTACAACGGTATATATGAAAGAAGTCATCAGTGGTATAACTTAAAAGCACTATATCCTCTACCACAGAGTTTATTGCCAGAAATTAAGTTTGCTAAAGCATTGGTAGTATTGTCAGATAGTTGGAATTTAGGGGATATTAATGCTTGTTTTGCACCAACTGTTTACGAAGAAATAGAGCGTACATTTTACTTAAGTGAAGATAAGCTCTCTGAGCAGATTTGGAACTTTCAACGCACACCAATTTTAGAGCGATTTAGTGTAACTTATCACTATGAAACAAAGAATTTTACTGATCAAAAAATAATAGAGTTTAATCTAGCGGAATATCATATTGATTGTCAAAATGACTCAGATTCAAAGCAGAAGGATTCTATTCATGAGCTAGAGAATTACGTAGCAGCATTCTATCCAGGTATGGTTACTTGGCATGAACATCGCCACTTAAATCGCCCTTGGAAAGATTTTGAGCCCATTATTGCAAAAAAAATTGGACGTTTTTTCTACGGATCTTGTATATATATAATATCAACTGCACAATCAACTATGTCAATACTTACACAATCAGGTAGAGCAGCTATTGCTGCAAGTATTAGAGAACAACCTATATACCTTGCTTGGGGATCTGGAGATCCTACCTGGGAAAGCAGCTACAAAGTTGAAAAAACTTTTGTAGCAGGTAGCAAAGTAAACTTAGATCACCACACTATTAAAGATGTGAAAGTTTATACAGGACAAACAACTTATCAGTCAAGCATAGATTATACAGTTGATAGCAGCGAAGGCACCATTCAGCATATAAAAAATGGTGCAATTATAGCAGATAGTGTAATTACTATAGAGTATATTCAAGGAACACCATCGGAACTTATTACTTCTACACAATTGCTAAAAGAAGTTGGACGTCGTGTTGTCGATGAGATACTCTTCTGCAGCGGTGATGAGAATGGAGAACTTGTGACTCCATCTGGAAGGTTTAAACCATCTAATGTACCAACCAATAATCTGTATCTTAAATTTACTTTCGATTTCACGGACGCAGCAAATCAAGTTATACGGGAATTAGGGGTTATGGTTGGTACTAAAGTAAAAGAAGGATTACCTACAGGACAGAGATATTTTGAGCCAAAAGACGTGGAAAATCCTAGAATTTTGTTAGTACTTGAGCACACAGTACCACTAATCAGAACAGCAGCCACTCGTGAAACTTTTTCCTTTGTTGTAACATTTTAGAAAAAAATGACACTTAAAAATTATTATAACCGCTTTAATCCAGCAAAAAGATATGAACGTAGTTTATTTCTTGCAGGAAGAGGTTTGCAGTCAGCAGAACTCAATGAAATTCAAGATTATGCTCTTTTGAAGCTCAAAGGCATTGGTGATGCAATATTCCGTGATGGTGATGTTATAACGGGAAGCAATTGTATCATAGATGGAGGAAAAGTTACACTTGAAGAGGGGAAGATATATCTGCGTGGTGCAGTAAGAGATGTAGAAAAGGCAGAGTTAACAATTCCTATCAGTACTACAGTTCGCATTGGTGTTTGGTATGTTGAATCTACAATTACCGAACTAGAGGATGAAAATCTTCGTGATCCTGCTGTTGGCACAAGGAATTACCAAGAAGTGGGAGCAGCAAGAACTAAGATTACTATTACCTGGGATTATCAGGCAGAAGGAGTAACTGCAAGTTTCAAGAATGGAGAATTTTACCCTATTTACAATGTGGAAAACGGCGTATTAATTCAGCATGCTTCACCACCACAAGCAAATGCAGTGAATACTGCCCTTGCTCGTTATGAACGTGAAGCAAATGGTTCATATGTAGTAAATGGCCTTGAAGTAATGTTTTTGCAAAAGGACGAAAAAGGGGAAGATGGTATGAATAAGTATTGCTTGGTTGGAAGCAAGAGAAGATAATAACTTCTCAGAGTGGATAGGTGGCAGGTTGGATGTTTTTCTGAAGCACTTTCTGCCCAGGGAGTAGAAAGAAGACTTCGTGGGGGAGATTAACTGCCCCTGCCACCGAAAATCATCGTGAGGCTCACAAAATGTGATGACCTCGTATAGGAGTTTGGAACAACCGGCAATATTCTACTCTGATATATTGAAATATGCAATTGGAGGAAAAAATATGCGTCACATTGGAGTTGATTTACATACCAATAGTTTTACTGCTTGTTACTTACAAGAAGGGAAACCTGAGCATATTCAAACGTTTCGCTTAAAAGACTTGGATAATTTCACCAAAGATCTTCAAGAAACATATGAAGTAGCCATAGAAGCAACAGGTAACAGCTGTTTCTTTTATGATGCAGTTTCACCTTACGTTAAACGCATAGTAATAATTGCTCCTGGACAGTTTGAAGTTGTTCGTCGCTCTGTGAACAAAACAGATAAGCATGATGCGCGAGCTATTGCTTTCTTTCTAAGCAAAGATATGTTGCCTGAGGCAAGGTGCAAAAACAAACAATGCCAGCAGTTAGCTTCTCTTCTTCAAACGAGAGATCAGTTAGTAAAGTCACGGGTATCTTTAATCAATAAAGTTCATGGTCTTTTTAATTATCATGGAATAAAAATTAAAAAAGAAGTACTTACAACTAAAGTAGGATTTGAACGTGCTACTCAAAAGCATAATTGGGAGCCTTTAGAAAAAGTTGAAATTGAAGTGATTAGCTATCATTTAGAAGCTATCCGAGAAAGCCTTAAAAAACTTGAAAAGGAAATTATAGCTTTTGCTAAACAACTTCCTGGGTTCAGCAATCTTATCAGCATAAAGGGAATTGGTCCAATTTCTGCAGCTGTCTTTATTGCAACAATTGGAGACATTAATGATTTCCGTAGACCTGAGAAACTTACTGCATATTTTGGAGTTGTACCAAGAGTTTCTCAATCTAATCAGCAATGTACAATTGGAAGAATTACCAAACGAGGGTCAAAAATAGCGCGTACTTCTTTAGTTCAATGTACTTGGATTGCTGTACGTTACAGTCCTTACTTGAAAAGTTTTTATGAACATATAAAAAAGAAGCGTGGTTCTGCTAAAGCTATAACTGCTACTGCTAGGAAATTTCTTATAACTATTTTCTATACTCTTAAAAATGACTGGGTTTTTAAAGATTTCACAAAATTTGAAATTTCTACTGGACAATAATCATAGGAGAAATATTTGTGATTAATGAGGGCAAAGCTCATGTTGATGGCTATGAGATTGAACTTCCTCACAGTATTCGTGTTTCTTTTGATGAAGATCCTAATATAAAATCAGTTGAATCAGAACCACATACTTTTCAGCCAAATAGCCAAAGGGTAATGGAACTGAAGGTTAATGATTTTCCAATCAGTGAAATCAAAAAAGTAGATATAACTATTCAAAAAACAATTACAATTACTCACGGTTCATATTCTGGAGTTATTGATCCGATACCTGACTCTGCAGTACTTGAGATTATTCAAGTTAAACAAGGCAATGTTATTTATGAAAACAGCATAGATTATAAACTAAACGCAGGAAACGTTGATTGGTCACTACCAGGTAAAGAGCCAGCTCCTGGAAGTAGTTACCTGATAACCTATCGCTGTCGTACTCATGTAAGTCCTGAAGATATAAGTGAAGAGGGATGCAAAGTAAAAGGAGCAGTTGATAACAGCTTGGTTTTGATTGATTACACCTGGAAAATGCCACGTTATGATTTAATCACTATAGATGCAAAAGGCGCAATAAGAAGGATAAAAGGCATAGCTCACCCTTGGCGACCATCGATGCCTAAAGCCCCCTCTGGACAACTTTTGCTCTGCTACATTCATCAGACGTGGAAAAAAGGCGAAAAAGAAGGGGTAAAAATAGTGAATAATGCTATTCATGCTGTACCGATGAATGAGCTTGAAGCAATGAAAAAAGGAATAAATGATCTTTATGCGCTAGTTGCAGAGGAACGTTTACGCAGTGATGCAAATTCAAGAGAACCTACCACCAAAAAAGGAGTATTTGTTGACCCATTCTTTGATGATGATATGCGTGATCAAGGAATTTCACAGTCTGCAGCAATAGTAAATAGAGAGCTAGTTCTGCCAATAGATGTAGAAGTTGCAGATATTGAAAAAGGTGGGGAAAGATATCTTTTGCCGTATGAACTTGAGCCGGTATTGGAACAGCTTTTACAGACTAAAAGTGAAAAAATTAATCCGTATCAAGCTTTTGATCCAGTACCAGCACAAATTACTTTAAATAAAAATATTGATCACTGGACGGAGGTAAAAACAAATTGGAAAAGTCCAGTAACCAGAGTATTTAATGTTAAAGAAACAACAGAGCTGCTGTCAAGTACCTCATACGAAACTGAATTTATGCGAGAAGCAACTCAAAATTTTGAGATTGAAGGTTTTGCAGCTGGTGAAAAGCTTAAGGAATTAAAGTTTGATGGAATTTTTATTCAACCTCAAGCATAGAAAATATTTGAAAGAAAAACATGATCGCAACATTTATTGCTGATAACAGAGGAAAAATAAAAGGAAGATTTACTGTACCAAGAAACATTCCTGCTGGGACTAAGTTAGTGCAGTTCTTCGGTGATAAAGGCAGTTATGGAGAAGCAACTTATACTGGTAAAAAAACAATTACCATAGAGGAAAGAAGAAGAGTTATCGCAGCAAGAAGAGTTGATCCTTTAGCCCAAACATTTACGCTAAATGAGAGCAGACACATAGGAGGCGTGGAGCTATGGTTTATAAATAAAGGCAAAAAACGTGTTGTTGTGCAGATTAGAGAAACAGCAGTGGGAATGCCCTCGCAGACTGTCATTGCTGAAAGCTATATTGAGCCAAAAGGTATAAAGATAGATGGCACAGCAACACGTATTACTTGGTCTCCTGTCTGGTGTGAAGCTAGCAGAGAATATGCGATAGTTTTACTTACCGATGATGCAGATACTGCAGTAAAAATTGCAGAGCTGGGAAAATATGATTCGGTAAATAGCAGGTGGGTAACAAGCCAGCCTTATCAAGTAGGAGTATTACTGTCATCTAGCAATGCAAGTACTTGGACTCCACATCAAAATTTAGATTTAACGTTTCGATTACTAGCTGCAAAATTTACCGAAAGTTCTCACGTTATTGATCTGGGAAAGGTTACAGCAAACAATACTTCAGATTTAATAGTTTTAACAAATGTTGAAAAGGTAGCATTTGATACCAATGTAGAGTTTATCTTAACAGATGAAGAGGGAAAAGAAAATTTTCTTTCTGATAACTTGCCGCTTGCACTGCGTGAAAGAATAAATGGGGAACTAACGATAAAAGTAAGCCTAAAAGGAGGGCAAGAAAAAAGTCCAGTGCTATATCCTGGGTTACAGTTAGTTATGGGTAATCTTTCAGAGTCCGGAGATTATGTTACAAGAAGCATTACAGCAGGAGCTAACACCAAAATTACTATAACATATGATGCGCTGATACCTGGCACTGCAGACATTAAAACTTATGTAGAGAAAAACGTGGGAGGAGGAGAAAAATGGCAATTAGTAAATTTAATATCAGGAAAACCAATTGGAGAAAGCTGGGTGGAGAGAACTCATGTACTATCAAATTTTAGTGCTAATGAGACGAGGGTAAAATTGGTTTTAAGTGGAACGGTTGTTTATCGTCCTAAAGTCAAAAATCTTAGAGTAATAGTAACATAATGAATATTGACCAAACCAAACGAGGATATCCTTTGCCTCATCCAAAAAATATTGCGGTGGAAGATGTAGTACGTATTCGAAGAGCTATAGAAAAAATAGATGAAGATATCACCGAAAGAGAAGATGAACTAAAAAATAATTTTAAACGATTTAGATTTGAAACTTTTTTGAATTTTTGGGAATGAAAGAAGCAATAGAAGCGTTACACCAAAGGATAAAGGATTTAGCAGCAAATAGCACACCTGATCAGCTTGCATATCTTGCAAAATCACTGGAATTGATAGCAGATAAAAAAGCTATTTCCAATATTGTGCAAATGGCTAAAATAAAAGAAATAATTGATGCACTACAAACAAGACTTAAGGATTTAGCAGCAAATAGTACACCAGATCAGCTTGCATATCTTGCTAAAGCATTGGAATCAATAGTCGACAAAAGTGCAGTTTCTGAAATTGTACAGATGACAGATGGTAAGCTAAAAGAACTTCTTGATAGTACAAAAAAACACTTAACTGATCTGGATACTAAAAAAGCTAGTTCTTTAGCAGTGATCTCTGAATCAGAGAAGCAGTTATTAAAGAGAATTGATGAAAAAGGAACAACAAATTTATCACTACTTGATACGAGAAAGAATGCCAATATTGCAGCAATAAATAGCATTAGTAACAGTCATAAAGATGGTCTTAAAGGTTTAGTAGAAGATTTTCGTGCTGTTAATAATGTACCATCTGGCTCATCAATCATTAGGGAAATAGAAACTCGAATTAAAAACATCCCTGATAAATGAGATAAAAACTCGGGATGAACAGTTAAAAGCGTCTCTTATAAATGAAATAAGAAAGCGCAATATGGTTGAACCAGGGTCATTACCTTTCTTATTTGGTGTACTTGGCAGAAAAAATAATTACTTTGGCCACGGAACTTTTATGACAGAGCTTGGAAAGTGGAGTAGTGATATAACAAAAACAGACTATATGTTGCAACTACTAGCAGGTAGCCATACATACGATACAGATTACGTTAGTTTTTATCGGCCAAGACAACTCAGTTTTATAGAGGGAAATAAAGGAACATTTATTTATGGAGAGTTATGCACAAAAAGTTTTTCTGGTAGTTACGATGAGATATACTATTACCCATATGCTGCACTTGGAGTAGTGTTTGTAAAAAATACAACAAATGTGAACATAAATAAAACAATAGAATTTGTTGGATCATCATACTCGAGTACGGAGTATGGGGGTGTAGGATTATTTGTGGGAACGCCAGACAATACCGATAAATCAAGAATTTCGAAAATAGTATGGAAAAATGTTTACCAATACACGAGTTCTGATAGCAAGTTAGCCGGATCTGGTAATGTGGAGATTCCAGCAGGAAAAACAGTTGCAATATTACTTTACACATCATCTTACCTGTATTCCAGAACAAAAGTTAGTCAAGGTATGCTTGCGTCAAATTATGTACACAACTATGGTCAATTTATTCAGTGGGGAATTTATAACATACGTAGCAATTTTCTAACTACAGGACTTGAAGTAGATGTGGAAAGGACTCTCAGGGCTTGGCAATGCCCAGGATTAGATGCCACCCACAAAATCTGGAATTGATACTAGAAAACGGAGAAAACCAATGCCAATTTATATTAGATTTGAACATAACAAACAAGTAGAAACAACGACGCTTAAAAGCAAACCAGCTGGAAATGATTGGTATGAAGCGCCAGAAAATTTTGAATGGCAAAAGAGTTATTGTCTAACGGAAGGAGGAGAAATTGCTCAGCGTACTAAAGAAGATATACAAAAGGAGTCACTGGATAATGCGAAGCTCTGTGCATTTGACAATATTCGTACTCATTTTAATAACTTTACTAGTAGATTCTCAGGGCACTCTTATCAAAAGGCTAAGTCGTACGAGATTCAAGCAAAAACCGCGGAGAACATTTTAACAACACAAGAATCTATAGATGAGAAGGATGCAGCAATTATAGAGCCTTTAGCAAGAGTGAGAGGAATTTCAGTAGTAGAGATGGCAAAAATAATTCAAGAGAAGGCAAAAAAAGCAGTAAAAGAAATAATGAAATGTGAAGAATTGGAAGACATCGCCAAGAAGAAAATTAAAGAAGTCAAAAGTGAAGAAGAGCTACAGACTTTGCTCGATGATTTCAGGAAAAAAATGCAAGAAAGTTAAAAAGGGAAGAAATGCCAGAAGAATTTTTACACGGAGTAAAGGTTATTGAGGTAACTTCAGGAGCAAGATTAGTACGTACAGCTAAATCATCAGTGATAGGTGTAATTGGTACTGCCCCTGAAGCTGATGAGCAAAAATTTCCACTGAATAAACCAGTACTGATAGCAGGAAGCTTAAAGGAAGCAGCAAAGCTTGGAAAGAGTGGAAGTTTACCTTCTGCAGTAAATGGAATATTTTCCCAAATTGGGGCAACAGTAGTAGTTATTAGAGTTAAAGAAAGTGAAAACAGCGATTCAAAGCTCAAAGAAAGTGAAACTATTCAAAATATAATTGGCGGTGTTGATAAAGAAACCGGAGAATATCAGGGAATCGAGGCATTTCTCAGCAGTGAAAGTATAGTTCATGTGCTACCTAGAATACTAATTGCACCTCAGTTTACTCATCAATTGCCTGAATCTGAAAATCCTAAAAACCCAGTAGTAGCAGCTTTGATAGGAGTAGCAGAAAAGCTAAGGGCAATAATAGTTGCAGATGGACCAAATACCAATGATGAAGAAGCCATAAAATGGAGAAAAAGTGTAGGTAGCTCAAGAGTTTACGTTGTTGACCCATGGGTTAAGGTGTTTATTGAAGGAAAAGAAGAAATTTTGCCGTCTAGCCCATTTGTAGCTGGTTTAATAGCGAAACTAGATAGCGAACAAGGATTTTGGCATTCACCTTCAAATAAAGAAATAAACGGTATTGTTGGCACAAGCAGGCCTATTGATTTTACGCTCGGTAATACAAATTGTAGAGCAAACCACTTAAACGAAAATGAAGTAACAACGATAATTCATCAAAATGGCTATAGGCTTTGGGGAAATAGAACATGTTCAAATGACTCAAAATGGGCTTTTCTGTCAGTGAGAAGGACTGCAGATTTAATCAACGATAGTCTACTTCGAGCTCATTTATGGGCAGTTGATCGCAATATTACCAAAACTTATATAGATGATGTGATTGAGGGGGTAAATTCTTATCTTGCAAATTTAAAAGCGCAAGGGGCGATTATTAGCGGAAAATGTTATGCAACTCCAGAGCTCAATACACCAACAAATATTGCAAGCGGAAAAGTGTCTTTTGATTTTGAGTTCACGCCACCATATCCAGCTGAACAGATTACTTTCAGGTCACACCTTGTGAGTGGCGCAATATTGTAAAAGGAGAAAGAGAGATGTTACCAAAGATCCTAAAGAATTTTAACATATTTGTTGATGGTCGTGGTTATGCAGGAAAAATAGATGAAGTAACCTTGCCAAAACTTACCATAAAAACAGAAGAATACAGAGCTGGTGGTATGGATATTCCAATAAATATTGATATGGGCATGGAAAAGCTTGAAGCAGATTTCACTTTTTCTGAATATGACTCTGAGCTCTTTAGACTTTTCGGATTGATAAACAATAATGCTGTTTCTCTTACTTTAAGAGGAGGTTTGCAGGGAAGTAGTGATACAGAATCAGTAGTAATTAACTTAAGAGGGCTCTTTAAAGAACTTGATTTTGGTAGCTGGAAACCTGCTGAAAAAGCAACACTAAAATGTATGATTGCTGCCAACTATTATAAGCTCACTATTGATGGCAGAGAATTGATTGAAATTGATGCAGAAAACATGATTCGCAAGATCGATGGTGTTGATCAAATGACTTCTATGCGTACAGCTTTAGGAATTTAACTAAAAGGGTAAAACAATGCAAAAAATTAAATTAACTGAACCAATAAAAATCGATGGAATTTTAGTTTCAGAGCTAACTCTACGCCGTCCAAAAGTTCGAGATCGTTTAGCTGTTGAACGTATGGGTAATAGCGATGCAGAGAAGGAAGTAGCACTGATTGCAAATCTTGCAAGTATTTCAAGAGAAGCAGTAGAAGAACTTGATTTGGCAGACTACAGTAAGATTCAAGAAGTGTTACAAGGTTTTTTGTCTCAGCAGAAAAATTGAGGCTGAGCATATTATCACTTAGCTCAATAGTTGGTGGTGGAATCAATCAGTAGCTTGATATGGATATTGAAGAATTTATTACGTGGTTTGAAAGTAGCGGAAAATTATACAAATGAAGGCGATTTCTATAGTAATTGGAGCAACACTGCAAAGCAGTTTTAATAGTACGATAGCAGGTAGCACGAAGCAACTTTCTCGTATTGGTAGTACGATAAAACAACTTGAATCATCAAGTAAATCAGTATCCAAGTTTAAACAATTAAGCCACGATGCTCTGCTTGCTAGGCGTTCTTGGAATGAACTAGAAATAAAAACAAAATCTCTTGCTCAGCAGATAAAAAACGCAGAAGAACCAAGTAAGAGTCTGCAAAAGGAGTTTACAAGATCTAAAGCTGCAGCACTGAAAGCTAAAACAGCTTATTTACAAAAAAGAAGTGCTCTCCACCTACTACGCACTGAGTTCAGTAAAAGTGGTAGAGATATAAAATCTCTTATTGGAGATCAAGCTAAACTTGGTTCTTCTATTGAAAAGCTTAAAAGTAACTATACAGCTTTAAATTCTGTAATGCAAAAACGTAAAGGAGTTTTGGCGCAAAGAGCAAATTTCAAAGCTCAAATGATGGATGCTGTGGCGCTTGGCCTTACACTTGCAGCACCACTTAAGGCTGCAATTAGTTTTGAGAGTGCCATGGCTGATGTAAAGAAAGTTGTAAAATTTGAAGATACAGATGTAAATGGCTTGACAAAACTTGGTGAAACATTAAAGGGGATGTCACGAACAATTCCGCTATCTGCAGCAGAACTTGCGCAAATTACTGCAAGTGGTGGTCAGCTTGGTATTGAAGCTAAAGATCTTACGGTTTTTACAGACACTGTAGCTAAAATGGCAACTGCATTTGATATGTCAGCAGAAGAAGCAGGAGATGCTATTGCCAAACTTTCTAACATTTATCAAATTAAAATTGGTGAAATGAAAGGCATTGGCGATGCAATAAACCATATCTCTGATAACACTGCAGCAAAAGCTAAAGACATTATTCCTGCGCTAAACAGAATCGGTGGTACAGCAAGGCAATTTGGTTTAACTGCAGCGGAAGCAGGAGCTTTAGCAAGTAGCTTTATTAGTCTTGGTAAAACTCCTGAAAAAGCAGGTACAGCAATTAATGCGATGCTCAGCAAACTGCAAGCAAACAAGGTGGCAATTTTCAAAAAGCTTTTCAAATGCTAAAAATAAATGCTAAGGAATTTGAGAAAGCAATTGGTAAGAATGCACAAGGTACATTACTTAAATTTCTAGAAACGATTGCAAAATTAGGCAAGCAAGAACGTTCTAGTGTTCTCTTTGATCTCTTTGGCCTTGAATATCAAGATGATATAGCATTACTTATTGGTAGTCTTGATGAATACAAAAAATCTTTACGATTAATAAACGCGGAATATCAGGGCTCGATGCAAAGAGAGTTTGAAAATAGAGCAAATACTACAGCAAATAATCTTCAGCTACTTAAGAATTCAATAGCAGAAGTAGGAATGAATCTTGGCTTTGTATTATTACCACCTTTAAACTTTACTGTTAATCTTATGAGGTCAGCAACTACACAAGTAGCGCTGTATGCGAAAGAATATTCAGTACTGACTACAGTGGTCATAAGTACGATTGCAGCGTTGATTAGTATTAAAATAGCAGCAATATCTCTTGGATATGCTTGGACTTTTGTAAAAGGTTCCTTCTTTGCTCTTTTATCTACTTGGAGAATGTTTGCATCTGTTGTTACTTTAGTAAAAATAGGTCTTTCTGCAGTTTTTCCAGCGGTAATTGCTGGATTTAAAGCACTGACAATTGCTCTAATGAGTAACCCTATTGGGCTAATTATCGGAGGTCTTGTTATTGCTGCAACTTTGATAATTACCAAATGGCAAGCAGTAAAAAATTTCTTTATTACTATTTGGGAGTCAGTGAAAGTTGTGTGGAAGTCCTTTTCTGATTGGATAGGAAAGTTTTGGAATAATATTACTCAGCCTTTTAAAACAATCAATAATCTGTGGAGCAAAAAAAATGAGGCTAAACTAGAAGTTAAGTCTGTAAATAACGTTATAAGCGATTCTCTTAAGTACCCCATTGCGGCACACAGTAAAGCTATAGAGAATAAAACGCAAAATAATCACTTCAGTATTAATATTCATTCAAGCCCTGGGCAAGATGCACGTAGTATTGCTGATGAAGTAATGGAGCGAATTAGAGAACAATTTAATGGCGCACTTTACGATACAAATTAAATTATGCTATCTCTTGGTCCATATAGATTTTCATTAACTGAGCGAGGTTTTACACGCAGAAATGAATATCGCTGGCCTGCACTTGAGCGTATTGGAGAAAAGCCTTTGCTTCAAAGTATTGGTCCTGGAGAGGATATTATTGAGCTTGCGGGAGTAATCTATTCAGGAGGGCTGAATCAAATAAATAATATGAGAAATTCTTCAAAACCTTTTTTACTTATTGATGGCCAAGGTAATATTTTAGGCCATTTTGTTATTGTGAAAATAGAAGAAACGCAGAAATATTTTTTTCCAAATGGTGAACCAAGGAAGATTGAGTTTCATTTAAGTTTGAAACATTACGATAACGTGCTGCTAGATGAATCACTAAATAATGCTACTGATTATACTGCAACTGATAATGATGATATACTACAAGACTAAAGAAAATGACATGTTAGATTTGATCTGCTGGAAGCATTATGGCTACGAAGCAGTGGAGGTTGTATTAAGAGCTAATCCTGGGCTTGCAGAGTATGAACTTCTTCCTGCAGGGTTAATCATTAAACTTCCTGCTATTCAAAAAGAGATACAAAAGCAAGTAGTAAAACTATGGGATTAAAATGATACCAGGCTTTAGTATTTCAGTAGAAGGCATTTCCATCACTGAGTTGATAAAAAGTCGATTGGTATCGATGCATATTACTGATGAAGCAGGAGTAATAAGTGATACTGCTGTAATTCATCTTGATGATCGTGATTCATTATTTGAGATTCCTAAAACCGGAGCAAAGCTGAATATTTTACTTGGGTATAAAGAAACTGGCATTGTACCGATGGGAGATTACATAGTGAATGAAATTACGCTACAAGGCCCGCCACAAGGACTAAAAATCAAGAGTCATGCAGCGGATCTAAAAGAGTCATTAAAGGAACAAGTGTTTAATGAGTGGCATCAAATTACTTTGAATGATTTGGTGGAAAAAATCGCAAACAAACATGGCTATCAAGCTAAGGTTGCTGCAGAGTTTGCAAATATCATAATATCACATATTGATCAGACTGCAGAGAGCGATATGCATTTTTTAACCAGGCTTGCTCAAATTTATGGAGCAATAGCAAAACCTGCAGGAGGGTATTTACTGTTTGTTTCAAAAGGAAAAGCAAAATCAGTTACAGGAAAAACTTTAAGCACTATTACTTTAACACCTGCAGATATTACAAATTGGAAAGTAAGATTTAATGAGCGTAATCAATATGGCTCGGTTATCGCCTACTGGTATGATTATGAGAAAGCAGAGACTATAACAGAAAAAATAGGTGATCAAGAACCAAGCTATACTCTACGAGATATTTATGCAAGTAGTGACTTGGCGCAAAGTGCAGCTTCTGCAAAATTAAATCAGTTGATGAGTGGTGCAGCAACACTCAACATTAGAATGCCAGGAAATCCTGAATTGTTTGCTGAAGCAAAGATCAACCTTTTGGGATTTCGCAAGGGAGTTTATGGTAAATGGATAATAAATAAGGCTGAGCATGTGATTGATAACCTGGGTTATCGTACTATATTAACAGCAGTTATGGAAACAATTGATACTTGGAAAGTAAATTGATAATTTCTTCATAAATATCTCTTTTTTCTTTGTTATTGCTTAACTCCTTTATAGCAAGATCTAAAGGAGTTTTTTTATCTTTGTTTTTAGCAGAAGGATTTGCTCCATTTTTCAGTAGAAACTTAGCAATTTCCAAACGTCCTTCCTGTGCAGCATAGTGCAAAGCTGTCCAGCCAAAAGCATCAGTGGTGTTTACATTAATGCCTTCTTCAATTAGAAATTTTACAACTTCTAAACAGCCTCCGCTTGTCGCATAGTGTAATGATGTTGCGCCAAAATGATGAGTAGCATTGATATCTACCACATTTTTTATTAAGGATTTTACAGTATCTAAATTACATTTTTCAGCTGCAGTAGACAATGTTTCCAGATCATTGCCACTTGCCTTACTTTTTATTGGTATGTTTTTTGACGGTTTAAAATGCTGAAACAAAAAGATGGCACATATTATTGGTATTATTGAATTTATTAATAATTTTCGAAAAAGGCTGAATTTCATGTCTCTTATGTTATTTGCATCGCTTGTTCAGTGCAACCAATTAACTTTATTTTAGAAAAGATTTTTTGGACGTAATTTTGATGAATCTTGTATATATACATACAACTTTTCCTTTAAAAAAGATGACAAACACAGGAAAGATCCCTGTAGCAGTAATTGCTACTATGGTGATACAAACAATAGCATTGATCTGGTGGCTAGCTAAGCTCGACTTAAGAGTGCATATGCATGATAAATTTATAGAGCAAAATCAAAGGACTACAGAAATCATCTATCGCCTTGAAGAAAGGGTCAAAAACCTTGCTGAGGAAGTTAATGAACTTGAGCAGAGACAAAAATAAAAAAGTGGCAAAGTATATTTTATCTGTTGATGGAGGTGGAATCAGAGGAATAATTCCTGCCATTATTCTAGCAGAGATTGAATCTAGAACAAAAAAGCCAATTTCCCAGATTTTTGATTTAATGGCAGGAACCTCAACCGGTGGAATTATTGTTGCTGGACTTTGTAAAAGCAATAAACTTCAATATTCTGCCAATGATTTGGTCGAACTTTACCAAGAGTATGGAGCTTATATCTTTCAATCATCATTTTGGAGAAAATCAATTGCTTCTTGGCTCAGTGGTTCTCAGTACTCGTATAGAAATGTGGAATTTATTCTCAACAAATACTTCGGTGAAAGCACTATGGTCGATGTTGCGAGTAATCTACTGCTCACTAGTTATGACATTCACAATAGTTGTGAATTTTTCTTCAAAAGTTGGAAAGAAAAAAACATTAAGTTGAAAGATGCACTCAGAGCTACAACAGCTGCTCCAACGTACTTCACACCAAAACGTCTGAAAATTAGCCAAACAGAGAGAGTGTTGATAGATGGCGGAGTGTTTGCTAATAATCCTGCTGCTTGTGCATATGCAAGTGGTAAAAGGTTATTTCCAAATGATGAGATTATACTGCTATCAATAGGCACTGGTGGAACAGATAGAAGTATAAAGTATGCTAACTCAAGGAAATTTGGCAAAATAGGGTGGGTAAAGCCACTACTGAATGTGATGTTTGCCTCTGGATTGGATTGCGTTGATTATCAACTAGAGCAAGTAATGGGTGATAAATATATACGAATACAATCACAACTCAAAGTAGCATCAGCTGAGATGGATGATATAACATCTAAAAATATTAAATGTTTACAGCAAGAGGCAAAGGCAATGATAGAAAGTAATCAAAGAGCAATTGATGATTTTTGCGCTACCAAGATTATATAAGTCTATGAAAAGGCTTCTTTTTCTTATCAGAAGGCTACAAAATTTAAGAACAAGATTGGTAAAGATAAAATTTTAAAAAATAATTTGGACGTTTTTTTTATCAATCTTGTATATATATAACATAAAAGCGCGTTTTCACGCAATCAAATCAAATGGAACCCAACAAAGATACTACACAAAAGTCTACTATTGAGGCCAAAAAGCTTGAGCTACCAAAAGGTGGTGGAGCGATAAAAGGAATTAGTGAAGCTTTTGAGGCTAACTCATTCACTGGTACTGGAGCTTTCTCAATACCAATTGCGCTGCCAACTTGTCGTAATTTCTCGCCTTCTTTAAGCGTTAATTACAGCTCTGGCAGTGGTAACGGAGTATTTGGTATAGGGTTTAATGTTTCAATAGCAAGTATTATCAGAAAGACATCCAAAAAAATTCTAACTTATGATGATGAAGATATTTTCGTACTTACAGGAGCAGATGATTTAGTACTCGTTAATGAGTCAAGTAATAGTGAATATGATATTACTTATTATCAGCCACGTATTGAAGGATTGTTTGCTAAAATAGAGCGTTTGATAAGTAAAAGTGATAATACGGTTTACTGGCAAGTTACTAGTAAAGATGGCAGCATTGCTATTTATGGTAAAAATAAACAAGCACAAATTTATGATCCAAAGAGTAATAAACGCATAGCAGAGTGGTTACTTGAGGAATTAAGCGATGTATATGGAAATAAAATACTTTATTATTATCGCTCAAGTACAAAAGATACAAATGTACAAAGTGGTGGCAGAGTAATAGATCGCATTGCTTATGGATATAACCAAGAGTTAAATTACAACTATTTTGAAGTTTTATTTGATTATGGCGAAAACGATTTTACAAGCCCAGTAGATAAAAGATATAGCGATGAAAGAGAAGAAATTCTCCGCCCGGATCCATTTACCTCGCACACTACAGGATTTGCAGTTAGAACTGAACTCTTATGCCGAGCTATAAGAATTTATCACCGTTTTGACGAGCTTGATAAAGAGCCAAAGCTAGTAAATGGAACGTATTTTGATTACGACGAGAGACCAACGATTACCTACTTAAGAGCTGTAAAACAAGTTGGCTATTATAAAAGAGGAGAAAAAAGATTTACTAAGACTACGCCAACTTTAGTTTTTTCTCATACTAGCGATGATTCTACCTACGTTTCAACAGTTTCATCGGTAACACTGAGCGATGGCAGTAAACCGTCTAAAGAGCTTCTACAGATTCTAAAAGAACAAGATTTTGTCTTTTCAGAACAAAATGCAGAAATCTCTGAAGAAAACTCAAATTGGAAAATCAAAGACAGTGAAAAAGACCTTCTAATCAAAGAAAAAGGAAATTTTTTAGACCTTCATAATTCAAATAATAAAAACTCTTTTAAACCGGTAAAAATAGAAGGAATAAGCAAAAACTTTCCTGGGTACTTAAACGATAAAAGATTCCAATTGGTTGATCTATATCAAGAAGGTATTGAAGGAATATTATATAACGATGGCAACACAATCCTTTATTTCAGACCAAATGGTAATGGAGAATTTGCTCAAGCTAAACTGCTAGAAAATTTTCCATCATTAATGCGAAAAACTACTTACTCACTAATGAGCATGGAAGGAAACGGTGAATTACAACTTTATGTGAATGAAAGTGGTTTTCAAGGTTACTATGATTTTGATGGTAAGTGGAGTGAATTTAAGCCTCTTGAGTCGCAAGTGGTCAATATCAGTAGTGAACTGCAAGAAATGATTGATGTCACCGGAGATGGAAGAACTGATATCGTAGTATTTGAAGGAGAAAAGGTCAGAGTATATCCATCTGCTGGTAAAAAAGGATACAAAAAAGCTATTTATAGCAGTGCACCAAAAGGTCTACCAAATCAGCGTTTTAATTCAGAGAGTACTTTAGTACGATTTGCTGATATGTTTGGTGACGGCAAGAGTCATCTAGTTAAAATAGAAAATGGCAAAGTAGAATGTTGGCCAAATCTTGGCTATGGTAAATTTGGTGAAAAAGTTGTATTTAAAAATGCTCCATATTTTAGGAATGGGTTCAATGTCAAACGTTTATACTTTGCTGATATTGATGGTTCTGGTACCACTGATTTAGTCTATGCTAACCATAATAGCTTAGATATCTATTATAACAATAGTGGCAACTCTTTTAGTAAGCCAGTAACTTTGAGATTGCCGGTGAATTACAATCAAATTGGTCGTATTGAGTTTGCTGACATTCTAGGAAATGGAACTAACTGTTTGCTTATTAGTTACCTTGATCAAAACTTAAAGTTACAGCATTTATATTATGATTTTTACAATGGAGTAAAGCCACACTTACTGAAGCAAATAGATAATAACATGGGTAATATTACCCGTCTTCATTATGCAGCTTCTACTAAGTTTTACTTAGAGGATGGAAAAGAAAACCGCCCGTGGGTAACAAGTCTGCCGTTTTCAGTACAAGTAATTGAAAAAATAGAAACGATAGACAACATAGTAGGAAGTAAACTGACGAGTAAATATCGTTATCATCATGGATTTTATGATTACGTCGAAAAAGAATTTCGCGGATTTGGTTTTGTTGAAACTTGGGATACTGAAGATTTTACTACAACTGATCAACATTACGTAGCACCGATTTATACCAAAACCTGGTATCACACAGGAGCTTATAAAAGAGTAGAAGATTTAGTTGAAAGTTATAGAAAAGAATTTTACCAAGGAGATGGCAAAGCATTAAAAATAACGCCGCAAATATTTGATGAGAATATCACCTCAATAGAGGATAAAAGACAGGCTTATCGAGCTATTCAAGGTCAAATGCTGAGGCAAGAAGTATATGGACTTGATAAAGATGAAAATCCTGATCTTTACCAACATCCATACTCAGTGACTGAATCAAGTGCTTGTGTAAAATTGCTACAATCTAGTACAAACAGTTCTCACAAAGTATTCAAATACGGAATATTCTTTGTGAATTTACAAGAAACTATCAGTTATCACTATGAAAGAAACTGCTGTGATCCACGTACTCAGCATAATTTTGTTTTAGAAATCGATGGATACGGTAATGTCATTAAATCAGTAAGTATTACTTACCCTCGTCGAAGTCAGTCAGGCAACTATTCAGAACAGCAAAAACTACATGCTACTTTAGAATATAATTTTTACGTTAACAATACTAAAGAATTTTACTTACTGGGAACTCTCTATAAATCACAAGCTTTTGAGATTGGGGGATTACCTGATGGCTATATTAATATTAATGACCTCAGGACTCACGTAACACAGTCCTTGCAAAATACGATAAAATTTGAAGAGAACTTAAATTATACAAGTCCACAAGCAAGGCTCTTAAGTGAAAATCATAACTACTATTGGAATGAAGGACAAGATTCTACTTTACCACTTGGCTCTGTAACGCAGCAAGCGCTTCTCCACCATACTGAAGCTATGGTATTTTCTGATAGTCAAATAAAAGAAGTATTTTCTGGTAAAATAACCTCTGAGCAAATGCTCAAAGATCTTGGCTACAAAAAAACTTCTGACTTTTGGTGGGCACCAAGTCCTACGCAATATTATTGTGGTAGTGATAAATATTATTTACCTGAAAAAGTAATTGATGTTTTTGGCGCTGAGACTGCAGTTGTTTATGATCAGTATAATTTACTGCCAATAAAGACGATAGTAAAAGCAACTGCAAGCTCAAGTTATGAAACGACAGCAGAATATGATTATCAACGATTAAGTCCAGTAAAGCTCACTGATCATAACGATAATGTTTCAGAAGTTATATTAAATCCACTTGGAGTGGTAGTTGCCACATCTCTTTATGGCAGCGAAAACGGGCAAGAGAAAGGAGATAAACCATTACTTGAATATCAAGTCAGAAAAAATCCAAATTTTGAAGATGTTTTAGGTATAGCAGAAGGAGCAAATGGTCCTGAGTACTATTTACAGAATGCAACAAGTTTCTTCTACTATGATCTGGAAGCATGGAGAAAAAATGGCCAACCTGTGCATGTGATTAATTTGCAGAGAGAAACTCATGTTTCAGAAGGGAGTTCCACAAGAATCAGGAGAGTTGTCACTCACATCGATGGGTTTGGCAGAACCCTTGAGACTAAAATGCTTGCAGACTCAGAGAGTGAAAAATGGCTAGCTTCAGGAAGAGTTGTTTATAACAATAAAGGCACAGAGGTGAAAAAGTATGAACCTTTTTATAGTAATTTAACTCTTTATGACTTCGAAGAGAGCGTACGTAATCAAGGAGTATCTGACACTCTTTATTATGACCCTCTACTGAGAAATATTCGTATTGATACGGCAAAAGGGTTTTTCAGCAAAGTAGAATTTGATTCGTGGGTTACTAGAAACTTTGATCTTAACGATACGGTAAAAGATTCAGAGTATTACAGAGAATTCAATGAAAGATGGAATAGAGCAAACACAGCAGAAAAAGCAGCTTTAAAAGACGAAAAAGACGCACTGGACAAAGCAGAAAAACACTATAATACACCAACAATAGAACATTTAGACAGTTTAGGAAGAAAGTTTCTGCAGATAGAAACCTTAAGTAAAGAAGGGCAAAGCAATGTAGAATTAAAATCCCACGTTAAACTTGATATTCAAGGAAATGAGCTGGAAAGTGTTGATGCAAGATTTTATGAGCAAAACCAGGGTAAGGAAGAAACTGAAAAAATAAAAAATTTTCGCCACGTTTATTCGATGGCTGGGCTCTTAAAGAGTAGCAGTATTGATGCTGGAGAAACATGGAATTTAGCAAATGTTGCAGGAAGCGCAGTATACAATTGGAATGGCAAAGGATCACTTACTTACACAGAATATGATAAATTGCAACGGCCAATAAAGGTAAAAGTTACTGATCAGGATCTAGATTTAAATGGCAATATCGTCGAAAAATTCTTTTACTCTGAGGACATTCAAGATAAGGTGACAAATCGTTATGGAACGCTTATTGCCCATTACGATCAAGCAGGACTAACTGAAGTTAAAGAAAATGATTTTAAAGGTCAGACGTTAAAAAGTAGCTACATTCTGAGGAAGAATTATAAACAAGAGGCAAATTGGCAAAACGTTGAAAATATCGTTACAACTCATGCAGATCTTGAACAAGAAGTGTTTAATTCAAGCATAAAATATAATGCAATTGGTGAAGTAATTGAAAAGACAGATTCGCAAAATAACACTCACAGTCCAATCTATGATGTAGCAGGCAGAGTAAAACAAATTAAACTCAAGAAGCAAGGAGAAAACATAAAAACCTATGTTTCAGACATCAGCTATAATCCTAAAGGTCAGCGTACATCGATTACCTATGGCAATGGGGTTGTTACCAGCTATAGTTATGACCCTAAAACTTTTCGGCTTACTAAACTTGAAAGCGTCAAAGAGAAAAAGAAACTACAAAGTATTAACTACACTTATGACCCTGTAGGTAACATTACTTGCATGAATGATGATTCATACAAGGTGATCTTTCCAAACAACAAGACTATAGATACTAAGTCTGATTATCATTACGATTCGCTTTATCGACTGATTGAGGCAACAGGAAAGGAACATCCAGCGCTGAATGGAAAGGAAGAAATTATTACACCAATTCCTCATCTAAATAACCAAAATGCAATCAGTAATTACACAGAATATTATGACTTTGATTATGGAAGTAACATTACGAAAATTAGGCATAGCGGAAAAAATAATTCTACTAAAGAGTTTTACATCTCAAGTAAGTCAAATCGAAGTTTACCAATAATAGAAAGTAGGCCTGTCAATGAAAATGATATAGATGCAAGTTATGACGAAAGAGGTAATTTATTGAAGCTGAGTGGTACACAGAATTTACGCTGGAATTACCGAGATAACATAGCGTATGTTGATATTATAACAAGGCCAAGTGGAAAAAATGATAGTGAATATTATGTTTATGATAGTAGTGGGCAACGAGTTAGAAAAGTTACTGAAACTTATCAGAATAATGAAGCTAATCATACTAAAGTAGAAAAAATTTATTTTGGTGATATTGAGGTTACGAGAATTTATCAAGAGAGTGGTTTAAGTAAAGAAAAGTATACTGTCCATGTAATGGACGATAAAAGTAGAGTAGCCCTCCATCATTATTGGACTAAAGGAACTTCTGACGAGACCAGAGAAAGTCAAAGTCGTTATCAGCTAAGTAATCATTTAGATTCAGTTGCCTTAGAATTAAATGATAATGCTGAAATCATGACATATGAAGAGTATCTACCATTTGGTGGCACAGCACTGATTGCAGCCAAAACAGCACGTGAAGTAACGGAAAAAGAGTATAGATATTCAGGAAAAGAAAGAGATGAGAGCACTGGCCTATACTACTACGGCGCACGTTACTACGCCCCATGGCTGGCACGATGGATTAATCCTGATCCTGCTGGAACTGTGGATGGGCTAAATCTTTACCAGTTCGTTGGCAATAATCCTATTAACTATGTTGACTCTATTGGTGAAACCAAGAAAAAAGACCGATATAACGTAAAGTTCAACCAGCAGAGTAAAACATCTATAGCTGTTTCTCGAAGAAAAGTAGGTGCAAATTTTTCTCTATTTGAGGAAGTTCATGAAAGTGGAGGGAAAGGAGAAAAAAAATTACACGCTGAAACGTCTTATATAACAGGCCAACGTAGTGAAGGTCGTTTGAAAGATAACATAGACAAAGAAATATGGAAACTTGATAGAAGCCCTTGTCAAAATTGTACTAGGGAGATAATGGAGTATGTCAAGGATCGTCTAGAAGCACAATCTAATTTTAAATTGAGTTTAGCTATAGAAAATATTTATACGAAAGCAGAAGGAATTGAAAAAGGTAAGGGCTCTATGGAGCAAGCAAGACGCATCAATGCAACGTCTTTGGCTGCTATGAAAGTTATATTTCCTGTTGCGCTAAATTTAAAGTACGCGAGGATGTATGAAAATGTTGAGAATAAGGAAAATACAAAAAGTGGTGATCCTCATCCACTTGTTAAACAAAGGCAAGAGTTTGCTAATGATAATTTAGCACAAGGACATGCAGAGAATATGAAATTAGTGATAGATCCATTAAAAACACTTGCAGGAAAAATAGAAGAAATAGCAAATGGACAGCCAGGAGATAATATTGAAAGCATTAGAGGCGCCATTGAGTCAATGGTAAAAAGTGATAACATTCTCAAAAATTTATTACAAGGAAAAGAAGGCGTGATGATTGATACATGGAAATCTCAGGGGATGACAACAGTAGGAAGTGTTAAGTCTACAATGAAGACAATACTAGAAGTGGCTGATAATCTGATTAAATATTCAATACCTGCTAACGATAATCAAGCTAGTAGTTCTAATAAAAAGCGAAAAAGAGCTCCTGGTGCATAAATAGACCTGAATAACCTCAAAAATATAAGAATTCTTACAACCAAAGGGGAAATTACAATGAATAAAAATACAGCAAATGATTCTCAACTTCGCCTAGAAAAGATGGGAATTGAAAACGTTGAAATAACTGAGAAATTACTCAGCTTTAAAAACGAAAATGACGAGTATTTACATGACTCAGCATTTAAGATAACAGATTTATGTGAGGATGTCTTTATTGAAAGGGTAAAAGACGTAATTACAGAGCAAGAAGCTAAGGATATTTACCATAAGGCCTTAGCAAGAAGGGAATTCGTCTCTCGGTATATAGAAAATGCCAGAGAAATGACCGAACCACATTACCGAGCACTACGAGTTTGCAATATTGATCATGATACTGCAGCGGAGTGCGACGGAATTATACACAGTTTACAAGGGGAATAATATGACAACCACAAATACTAATGCAGATAGCAACATAGTTGAAGATATATTTAAAACTAAAGATGGTTACAACGAATGTGATCACTGCCAGTCAGTCTTAAGTCCAGCAGCTTACTTTGTTAAGCTAGTTGAGACTATTGAAAAGTATATTCCAGGGCATAAGCTTAAAGAACGTCGTCCTGACTTATTTGAGCTTCCACTAGATTGTAATAGCACTAACAAAACAAAGTTATACCTAGAGATTGCTAATGAGATAATGGGGAAGAATCTAGATAGGAAACTAGGTGGCAATGCTCTAAAGAAGTTAGCAACAGCTAAATATCCATTTAATCTGCCTGCTAATTTTCCTTTAGTTAGCATACGTACTTATCTAGAAAAACAATGCATTACTTTAGCTGATCTATATAAGGTGCTAAAACCAGAAGCTAATAACGTTGCAGAATCTTTAGGTCTTTCATCAGAAGAATATGAACTTATTACTTCCACAAGTTCTAATTTAAGCGAAGTTTATAGTGCAAGTGCGAGTGAACTTAAAAACGCTGAAAAGTTCATTGCTCAAACTAACATAGACTTTGATAGACTAGAGTTGTTGCGTGGTTGTTATAATAAGCTTGCTGGTGCAGAAAAATTGACTATCGGCAACGAAACCAGAAGTATTAATGGTAAGAATGAAACTTTCCAGGTTATCAAAGGTCTTAATGACCAGGAATTAAACTTTTTGCATCGCTTTATTCGTCTTGCAAATAAGCTTAGCTGGTCATTTAATGAGCTGTGTAATGTATTGCTTGCCATTGATAAGAATGAAATTGACGCAGGTACTCTTAACGAGGTAAGCAGAATAAAAAGCTTACAAGAAAAATTGAAAAAGCCTTTAAATGAAGTGTACAAATTATATCCTAATGCTTCCATATCAATAGAAGGAAGTAAGAGTGAAGAAGACGCAAACAATGCAACAGAATCTCTATTCTTTTTGCAAGGAGTAAAAGAATCAGACTTAAAGAAAATTTATGGTATAGAGGAGCCTTCTGAACCATTTAAAGAAGAAAATTTTGATGAATTCATTGTAAGAACTGGAGCAAAATGTCAGGAAGTAGAATGGCTGCTCAGTCAATCTACTACTCATGTCAAAAAGGCTAAGAAGCAAGAAAAAATTAGTGTTAAAGAGCAAAAGTTTCTACACAACTTTACTCAGCTTGCTGGACAACTAAAATTGTTGTTTGGTAAGTTAAACACGATAATTGCAGAGTTACCAAGTGAATTTAAGCTTAAGGATTTAGTTACAAACACAGATAATAGTACTATATTAAAGAAAATTTGGAATATTAACGATAACGAACTCACTTCTTTAGTCAACTATAACGATGAAATTTCCAACAAGATTGGAAGATCATTAATCTCGGAAGTACATAAGCAAATTTTGCTAGCAAGGTTGATGAATATATCAACAGCAGAAATAGTACAAATTTTACTGCAGCTAAACATCACTGATCTAAATCTAGATAATATAGAGCGTATTTTTGAATTAAATAATTGGCTAAATAACAATTCTATTACCATTGAACAATTAAACACATTGATCAACTCTTCTGCACTTTCTCACCAGCATGTAAAGGAGATAAATGAGATAGAGGAAGAAATAGAAAAGAATCAAGAATCAGAAATCAGAAAAAGACTAGACTCATTAGTGAGTCACGCTGAGCTTACTGGCGAGTGGAAAATACAAATAGAAAAAATACTGGAAGAATCAGAAATTAAAAAATTAAAAAACAGAGAGAAATTAGATGCGTTGATGAATAATTCTACACTTTCTGTGGATTGTAAAACGAAAATAAAAGGTATATTGGAAGAATTAAAAAGCAAAGAAAAATTAGATTCGCTAATTAATGACTCTACACTTTCTGAAGAATATAAAATAAAAGAAATAATAGAAAAAACGGGAAACAAAAAACTAACAAGCAAGGAAAGGTTGGATGCATTAATCAATGATTCTACAATTTCTGAAAAATGCAAAACAAGAATAAGTGAGGTAATAGAAGAACGAGAAAATCTTCATAATGAAATACGTAAACATTTTAACGTAAGCTCTGATGTATTAGCTGCAGCTCATCAATTTACAGAAAAGCAGCCAACAAATTTGCAGTTATTAAGACTTGAATCTCCAAATAAAAATATTGTTCATGATGTAGGTATAATTGGCAACAAGGCCGTTTTTCTTGCAAAGAGTGAAGTACACAGCAAAAATTCTGTAGAGTCTTCAATGCGTGAACCACGAAAAAACGTAGCAGTAGCAACAATTGGCACGAAGACTATTTTCTTTGGTGGTAAGAAAAGTGAAAATGAATACTCACGAAAAATAGACATCTACGATGAAGAAGCCAAAAGCTGGATAACTGAGGCAGCCAGCGAGGCACGTGATAGTGCTGCAGTTGCTGTTGTTGGCAACAAAGCTATTTTCCTTGGTGGAAATAAAGATAATAGACGATGTTCATTACAAGTAGACGTCTATGATAATGGCGTGTGGACAAAACATACAGCCAGTGAAGCTCGCTCAAATGCTTCGGTTGCTGTAGTTGGTGAAAAAGCCATTTTCTTTGGTGGTAAAATTAATAAAACAAGATCAAGTGCGATAGATATATATAATAATGGAGAATGGGTAAATCGCACAGATACAGCTAGTGAAGCACGATCAAACGCATCAGTAGCTATAATTGATACGAAAGTTATTTTCTTTGGTGGTAGTAAAAGTGATAACCAATGTTCTTCAAAGGTTGATATCTATGATAGTAAAGCTGAAAAATGGACAACGCATACAGTTAGTGAAGCTCGTGAAAATGCATCAGTAGCTGTGGTTGATGGCAAAGCTATTTTCTTCGGTGGTAAAGTAGGTCAAACGAGATCTAATAAAATAGATATTTATGATGCTAAAACTGAGAAATGGATAGAAGTTCAACACGTTGCCAGTGAAGCACGTGATATGGTGCAAGTTGCTATAGTTAATAAACAAGCTATTTTCTTTGGCGGAAATAAAGGTGATCAAGAATATTCTAAATATATAGACGTCTATGATGGCGCTACTGATAGCTGGAAGTTTACAGGTGAGATTAGCAGAGCGCATAACAACGTATCAGTAGCTGTAATTGGTACAAAGGCTATATTGTTTACAAAGGAGATGAATAATAGAATTGCTGGCCAAGTATATATTTACGACTCTACTGGTTATTCTGCAAATAATTCTATAGCTAAAAACTGGACAAGACGTATTGCAAAAGGAAATGAAATGCATGACGATTTGCTTGCAGAAATCACGAGTAGTGCAAGGTCCTCTGGAAAAATAGATATTTATGATAATATAGTTAAAACTTGGAAGACTGTTGATGTTTACAAGCCTAGTGAATGTACTTCGATAGACATTCGAAATAATAAAGCGATCTTAACTTGCAAAGATTCATCTGGAAAAACATATGAAGAAACGTACTCAATAGACTTATCTATAACTTACGATGCAATGATTGAAGAACTTCTAAATAATGTTGCAGTTTTTACAACATTTAAGCTTAGTGCAGAAGATATAAAAAGCATTACATGTCATTCAAATATTTATGGCCTAAAAGCAACATGGACAGAGAAGCAGATTAAAACCCTTTCAAATCATAAAGCACTGCAAGATGCTTTTTCTGGTAACGAACTTACTCTTTCACAATATGTAGAATGGCTACATGACAGTTATGATGAAAGCAAAGTCACAGAAAAAATAACGCAGCTTACTAATTGGGACAAAAAGTTACTAAGTCAAATCAAAGAAATTGATGCTTTTAAAAAATGTTTCAGTAAAGAAAATCATCCTATAGACTCTTTGCTAAAAATTAAGTCTCTTGTAGATATGGCAGAACAAACAGGTATTGATGGTCAAATTTTGCTAGAACTAAAAGACTTACATAATTTGCCATCATCTACTGGATGGGATCAGTACAATAGCACTGAAAAGGAACTACGGAAATCACTAAGTTATGTAGAAGGAGTGAAAGAGCATCTAGAAAATCAAAAGCGTAATATTCTGGCAGGTTACATGTTACACACATATCCTGAAATCAAAAACAAGAATATGCGCAGCCTATACGCATTCCTATTAATCGATGTTGAAATGAGCGATTGCTCAAAAATTTCTCCGCTCAAAGCAGGGTTGAATAGTCTTCAACTCTATATTCACCGTTGCATATTAGGACTAGAGGCAGGAGCAACAGTTAATCCTGCGTTGACTGAAGGAATGTGGGATTTGCTTGATAATTATAGAGAATGGGAAGCAACTAAAAAGGTTGCTCTCTATCCAGAAAATTACTTAAATCCTACACTGCATAAATCGGCAACAGCAGAATACAAGGCACTACAAAATACTTTAATGCAAGGTAATCTTACAGAGGAAGCAGCAGTTAACGCATACCTTAAGTATTTTGAAGATTTTTCACAACTTGTAAATTTACAAACAGTAGATACTTTTTTTGCAGATGAAAGAAAAGAGTTCTATATTTTAGGTCGAACAACGGCTGAACCCTATACTTACTATTACCGGGTTGGTAATTTTGAAAATAATACGGAAGAGAGCTCACAGAAATGGAAACCTTGGGAAAAAATTGAAGTGCAAATACCCGTTCAGATAGCAAGGATAATCCATGCATTTGGTAAAATATTTATTTTTTGGCTACAAAAAACTGAAAAGGAAAAACAAATTGAGGATGTATCAATTGATGACTCTACTTTGAACATAAATTTTGTTTTTAAAAAAGTGGATAATAGTTGGTCAGCTCAGCAGAAGCTGCCTAGCGAAATCAAGAGGCAATACAAGTACGAAGATAAGATAAGAAGACATTTATCTGTGATAGATTCACATGAACAACATATAAAAAATAGAGGTGAAGGAGCTAGTGCAAATTCATATTGTGAAAGTGAAATTAAAGAACATAGAAAGTCGATAGAAAGTCAAATTGAGGAGCTAAAGAGCGCCAAATACTATGGAAACCTAGAAATTATCTCAAATAATGAAAAGATTTTTGTTATATCTATGGAGGAAGGTTTTGAAAATAGCAAATTTTCTTTAAGTGAGAATTTTGATCTAAAAGCAGAAAATTCTGATTTATATAGAAGTAAAAAAGAAAAAAACATTGATACTATAGTGAAAAGTATTGAATTGTCATATGAAAAGAAGAAAGAGGAATATAAAGAAGATATAGAAAACAGGGTAAAAGACTTAGGAAAGAGAATAGAAGAAGAAGAAAAACGTAAAACAGCATTAGAACATATAATAAAAATTATAGAAAAAAGAACAACAAATGAATTATATAATAAAGTAAAAGACGTAAGAAAACAGCTAGACGATTTTCAACAAAAGAAATCAATAAAAGATGATTTACCAGAAAAATCAATAGATGAAGCAGTATCTAAAGATAAAGAAAAATCACAAGAAGTAATAAATTATTTAAAAGAAAGATTAGATAAATCTGTAGAGTATGTTAAAAATGATACTTATTTATTTTCTTCTAAACAAGCAGATTTGGATTCATTATTAGATAAATCTGTAGAGTATGTTAAAAATGATACTTATTTATTTTCTTCTAAACAAGCAGATTTGGATTCATTAAATGATTTAAAAACAAAGGTAAAAAGTTTAGAGGATGAAATATCTACATTACAGTTAGAGAAAAGCATAGAAAGACTAGAAGAAGAAAAGAATAAGTCAGCACAGGGTCGTACTATAGAACAGCTTAAAAGTGATATACAAACACTAAACAATAAAATAAGTGAAGAAAAGAAAAAACTCAGTGAAAATGAATTAGAAAAATATAATAAAAAACTGAATGAAAGTGAAGAAGTAGACAAAGGTATAGTCAAAAAACTGTTTGTACAAGACAGAGAGAAAAGTAGTAAGGAAAGTAAGTTGGAGGATACCACTAAAATTATTGAATTTACTAGTAAGTTATATAGAAAAGCTTATATGGGTGGATCAAAAGCAGTTTTAATATCCAGTGAGCAACAGCAGGAATACATGCTGAACTTTTATGGCTTTTACGGAGTATATTTATGGGAAATATTCTTCCATATTCCAACACTCATTGCATATCTTTTCAATCAGGAGCAAAAATTTGCTGAAGCACGTAAGTGGTACCAATATATTTTCAATCCTCTCAAAAAAGATTGTAATGCTTGGCAATTTTTTCCTTTTAAAACCAAATGTCCTCCAGGCAATATTAATCACCAATGTGATAGCGGAGAATTAGTTGACTCACTTGATCCATATAAAGAGGCTGGCAAAGATGGAAGAGTTTCTTTTGAAAAGTATGTGATAATATCATATGTAGATAACTTGATTGATTGGGGTGATATGCTATTTTCTCAAAACTCATGGGAAGGAATTAATCAAGCAACAATGCTTTATATCAGAGCTTGGAATCTTCTTGGAGAAAAGCCTAAAAAGAAAGGAAAATTTAAAATTAAATCTAGAAACGTGTGTGAAGTATTAACTGCCAACAGGAAAATGCTATGTAAAGCAGAAACAATAACCCCAGCCCAAAGTAGTGGGAATGGTCAATTTGCACTTAATCCTGCTTCATCTGATACAGCTGAATATTGCAGCTATTTCTGTACTCCAGAAAATAAAGACTTTATCGGTTTATGGGATAGGATTGAGGATCGTCTTTATAAAATAAGACATTGCTTGGATATCAAAGGTAAACGTTTAGAGCTTCCTCTATTCCAACCACCAATTGATCCAAGGCAATTAATCAGTGCTGCAGCTGGAGGAAGTACTGTAATGCTACCAAAAGCTCAAGTGCCTCATTACCGTTTTAAGTATATGATTACTTATGCTAAATCAATTGCTGATACTGTTACTCAAATTGGTTCAGAATTATTGAGTGTTTTAGAGAAAAAGGATGCTGAAGCGCTTAATTTACTTTACAACAAACAAGAAGGAATAATAGCAAACTTGATGACAACCATTAAGGAAAAAGCCATAGAAGCATTAAAAGAAGAAGCTAAAGCCCTTAATGTAAGCTTAAGCAGTGCAAAGGATCGAAAATCTTACTATGAGAAATTAATTAATGACGGGTTATCAGCTGCTGAAATTGCAGCAATAGTTGCAGCTGTTGCTTCTACAACTTTTTTAACTCTTTCAAACCCTGCCACGCTAATTGCTGGAGCTTTAAGTCTTATTCCAAATATTTTTGGATTAGCATGTGGTGGTAGTAAACCTGAAGGGGTTGCAAAAGCTACTACTGAATCAATGATATTAACATCAAACACACTATCTAATATATCACAGAATATAAGCACATCAGCAAGTTATGAAAGACGAGCTCAAGATTGGGATTTACAGAAGATTGTGGCCACCCATGACGTTGATCAGATTGGCTATCAAATAGAAGCAAATAAAATAAACCAAGCAAATGCTATACAAGACCTTAGAGCCCACAAGGAATCAATCAAGCAGATTAAAGAAAAAGAGTCTTTCTTCAGGGGCAAATTTACTAACCAAGAACTATATAGCTGGATGAAGGGAGAACTTAAAAGCTTATATATAAAAACTTATAGACTTGCCCTTGAGATCGCAAAGCAAGCTGAAAGGGCTTATCAGTATGAGATTGATAACGGCAAAGCGTTCATTCAACCAGGGCACTGGAATAGCTTAAAAGAAGGCCTACTTTCAGGACAAAAGTTAAAGTTTGAACTTGAGCAACTTGACAAAGAGTACCATGATACCAATGAAAGAAGGTTAGAAATCACTAAAGTAATCTCACTTAAATCTCTTGATCCTATAGCACTTCATGAGCTTAAAACTAAGGGAAGCTGTAAATTCTCCTTCACGGAAAAATTATTTGACCTCGATTTCCCTGGTCACTATGCTCGTAAGATTAAAGATATAAAGATTACTGTTCCAGCAGTAGTTGGTCCTTATGAAAATGTTCATGCAAGTTTGCAACAAACAAGTAACCAAGTAGTGTTAAAAAGCGATGGTGCAATAAACGCAATTAAATACTTAGTGAACCCAAGTGAAGAAGAACAGCCTGAAACTGATCTTTTAAGAGTTAATTGGAAGCCAAATCAAGAAATTGCTATCTCAAAAGCTGATCAAGATAGTGGTCTTTTTGAACTTAGTTTTGGTGATGAACGTTACTTACCATTTGAAGGCACAGGTGCAGTTTCTACCTGGGAATTAAGCCTTCCTCAAGCAACCAATAGGTTTGATATTAGTACTATTTCTGATGTGATAATTCATTTGGACTATACAGCTCTAAATGGAGGTGAGGTTTTAAGTCGTCAAGTAAAAAATCTTGATCAAATAAAGTATTATCAAGGCACGTTCATTGTCAATCTAAGTGCGGTCTATCCAGAAGAATGGAACAAGTTTAAACAGGCAAACGGGCAATCCTCTGAGTTAAAGTTCAAGCTATTTCCTGAAATCTTCCCTATTCATGTAAAAAATCCAGAAGTTGATTTAAATGATGGTAACAATATCTGCATCATACCTGCAACGCCAGATGCAGATAAAATAACTATAAAATTGGATAACTATAACTGGGAACGTAATTCTAAAAAGATTGTTAATCCTTCACTTACAATTGGCACTGACTGGAACATTCAAGTCAACAATGCAGATATAAGTAAGCTTGAGGAAATCATAATTATGGTTCCTTATAAAGCAACGATTAACTGGTAACTTACTACCTGCTATTTTAATAACGAGTAGCAGGTCTCTTTGCTTTTTTCATTTGTGATACCTTTTTCTATAACAACACTTTGCATAGAGGTAGGTACTTGGATGCTAGCTTGGAGCACGCTTTGCGGTTCAGGAAATAATTTAATATTTAATATTCGGTCTTTTTCGCCGCTATAGGCTTTTTTAAATCTATCGATTTGCTTTTGACTTAAATTTTCTGAAAATGCTCTATCTATATACGAGTCCAAAAGACTAGGGATTGCATTATAGTCACCGCCTGTAATTTTTGCTGTGATAGTTTTTTGCACTTCTAAAAAATCAATTCTTAATGATTTGCATGCTATACCACTACTACGAGCTGTTTGCTTCACTACTGACTCTAGCTCTTTCACTATATGTAAAGCACAGCCTATTATTTCCTCTTCTGATAAAGTATCACTTTCATAAGCTCTGCATGTCGTGTTACATTTATTCCCATTGAACCAGCTATATAATACATAATAAAGCATCATGTCTGCATTACTAATATTCCCAAGCCTTTCTTGAATAATAGGTGTAGATGATTTACAGCTGGCCACCTTACCTGGTAAAAATGGCTGTTCAGTATTAGATACTGGCTGTATCCAACCTTTTATCCAAGAAACCCAGTTGCCTATCAGTGAAGAATGTCTACCTGCCCCACTACTTTGAAACTGACCTACAGTAGGCTGATCTACAAAAAGATGACTATGCCTGATATTAGCAACGTAATTGTGCTCTTTTTCTTCCAGAGCTTGCCTTAGGTATTCTACCACACTTACATGGTTTGCAGAAATAGCTAGATCAAGAGGTTTTTCATGATCAATACTGAGAAGGTCAATATCTGCTCCTTTTTCCTCCACAAGAAATTTTACGGTTTCTAAATGACCATTACTAGCGGCACAGTGGAGAGGTGTCCAATTATCTGCACTTACAGCATTAACACTTATTCCTTTATCAAGGAAAAATTTTACAATATCTTTATGTCCATTCTCAGCAGCAATATGTAGAGGTATTTTACCACTCAGATCAACAGCATTAATATTTGCTCCTTTCTCTTCTACTAAAAACCTTATAGTTTCCAGATGACCATGTCTTGCAGCATAATGCAGCGGTGTCCAATTGTCCTGACCTAAATCATTAACATTCATTCCTTGGTTTATTAAAAGTTCTATAACTCTTTGGTACCCACGTTCAGCAGCAATATGTAAAGGTTTTGCGTTATCAGCATCTACAGCATTAAAATTTGCTCCCTCAGCTAAAAGCGATTGGACAAAATCCAAATTACCAGAATGGGCAGCATAATGCAGTGGCGTCCACATTAAATTAGTATCTGGGTCGTTAATGCTTAGCCCTTGCTGTACAAAAAGTAATACAATATTTTTATGTGCATTGCTAGCTGCAGAGTGTATAGGTTTTTTTCCGTCGTTGCTTACAGCTCTAATATCTGCACCTTCTTCAACCAGAGATTTAGTAGCCCTCAAGCGACCATGAAGGGCAGCATAATGCAAAGGTGTTAATTGCTGATAATCAGCATCATTAACATTTAATTCTTTTTGTATAAAAAACTCCACAATATCTTTGTGTCCATGCTGGGCAGCAATATGTAAAGGCCCAGCACCGTAAGCATCTTTATTATTGATGATGTTTCTATCTTGACGAACAAGAAACCTAATAACCTCTAAAAGTTTATCATCATCAATGTGTTTATTATTCCTGCCTTTAGCAGCATAATATAAAGGTGTCCAATTGTCTTTGCCTTTGTCATCAACACTTAGCTGCTTTTGCACAACAAAGAATTCTACTACATCCTTATGACCATACTGAGCACCATAATGCAAAGGTTTTACATTACTAGAATCCTGAGCATTGACATTCGCTCCTCTACTTACAAGAAGTTTAATAACTTCCAAATTACCGCTCTTGGCAGCATAGTGTAGTGGTGTCTGATTATTCTTATCTTGATAGTTAATATTCAATCCTCTGCTAAGGAAAAACTCAATAGCGTTTTTATGTCCATGCTCAGCAGCAATATGTAAAGGACTCACACCATTAATATCAAAAGCAATAATATTTACCCCTCTACCAGCAAGAAATTCAATAACGTTTAAGTTGCCACTTTTAGCAGCATAGTGCATTAATGTTTTATTACTTTTATCTTGGTCATTAACACTTAGCTGTTTTTCTACAGTAAAGAACTCCACAATACCTTTATGACCGTACTCAGCAGCAATATGCAAAGGTTTTAAATTATTAGAATCTTTGGCATTGATATCTGCTCCTCTACTGATGAGGAACTTTATAACTTCTAAGTTATCACTCTTGGCAGCATAGTGTAATGGCGTCCCCTGATTCTTATCTAAATCATTGACACTTAATCCCCTATTGAGGAAAAACTCTACGATATCTTTATGTCCATACTCAGCAGCAATATGCAAAGATTTTGTTCCACTTATCGTTTGATCATGAATGTTTGATCTAAAGTTAATAAGTAGTTTCACAACTTCTAAGTTACCACTCTTAGCAGCTTCATGGAGCGGAGTAAGGTAATCTTTATTATTTCTAGCATTAGTATAAGCCTTTTTTCTAAGAAGAAACTTGACAATCTCTAAATCACCACATTGAGCAGCTTTGTGCAATGGTGTTAAGTCATTATCATCTCTAGAGTTAACATCTGCACCTATATTAAAATAATGTTCAACCTTTCTAAAATCTTTCTGACTTATCGCATCAAACAACCCTGCATTTGAAAGAGTTTTTACGACTTCTAGGTGGCGCTTTTCTGTAGCAAGTTGTAACGGTGTCTTGCCATGAAAATCTTGAACATTAATATCCGCCTCTCTTTCTATAAGCAACTTCACAATCTCTGAGTGACCAGAATCAGCAGCATAATGGAGTGGTGTCCAGCTATTCCAACCAGAAGCATTAATATTTGATCCGCTGTTAAGCAAAAATTCCACTACGCCTTTATGGCCATATTGAGCAGCAATATGTAAAGGTTTTATGTAATGAGACCCAGCATTAACATTTGCCCCTTCTTCTACTAAAAGTTTTATGAGTTTTATGTGGTTTCTATAAGCGGCATAATGTAGTGGTGTCCAGTTATTGTGACCAGAATAATTAACATCAGCTCCTTCTTTAAGATAACCTCTAACTCTTTGTATGTCATTCCTTCCTACATAATGAAACATAGCCTCATTTAACAGTAATTCAGTAATTTCTTCATTCTCTTTTTCTTTAGCAAGTTGTAATGGTGTTTTACCGTCCGAATCCCTTGCGTTGATGTCTGCTCTTTTTTCTATTAGTAACTTGACAAGTTCAAAATAACCTTCCTCTGCCGCATAATGTAATGGCGTCTTATTATTTTTGCCTGGTTCACTAGCACTTACTCTATGTTCAAGCAAGAACTCAGCAACATTTTTGTACCCATTTTTGGTAGCAACATGTAACGGGCTTTCACCACTAATGCTTTTCATGTTTAGGTTCGCTCCTTTACTTTGTAAAAACCTTATCATTGATAAGTCGCCATTTTCTGCTGCAATATGCAACATTCCCCATCCCCACCTGTTAGTCACATCGACATCAGCTCCACTAGTAAGGTATTCACTAATCTTATCACGATCTCCCTGCTTAACGGCATTAAATAATGCCTTATCTTGTAACAATTTAATTGTCTCAGGATGAGTTGCGAGTTGCAATGGCGTGTTTTCTTCAGAATCTTGGATATTGATATCTGCACCTTTCTCTATCAAAAATTCTACAACTGCTAAATGGCTTTTCTCAGCTGCTTGATGCAAAGCTGTTTTTCCACTTATACCTTTGTCATCGATACTCAACCCTTCTCTGTTTTTCCTTAGGAAAAACTCCACCACATTTGTATGACCATATTGAGCAGCAACATGCAATGGCTTATTTCTGTTAGTATCCTTAAGGTTGATATCTGCGTCCTCTCCTACCAGAAATTCTACTACTGCCAAGCGTCCATGTCTAGCAGCATAATGTAATGGTGTCCAATTATTCTTACCACGACTGTCAACACCCTCACTTTTCTCTTTTCCTACTATCAAAAACGCTACTATGTCTTCGTATCCATTCCTAGCAGCATAATGCAAAGGCTTTGCATTATAAGACTTAGCATCAACATTTGCTCCTTGTGCCTTTAGAAGCCTAACGATTTCAATGTAACCTTTGCTAGCGGCATCATGCAGCAATGTCCAGTCATTTTCGTCTTTGTAGTTAGGGTCTGCTCCTTCAGCAAGATACTGTTCAACTTTACTTAACTCTCCTTGTTTCACAGCATTAAATAATGCTTTATTACGCAATAATCTTGCTGCTTCCTGATGGTTTTTACCGCTTGCTAGTTGCAGAGGTGTTTTGTTGTCTGTACTTTTAGCATCAATATCTGCTCCTTTTTCTATTAGAAACTTTACAACTTCTGGATACCCTTTGTCAGCAGCGTAGTGTAGCATAGTCCAATCACTATTACCTTTATCGTTAATGCTTAGCTCATCCCCGTGCCACCTGAGGAAAAATTCTATAATACTTCTATGCCCGTTATCTGCAGCAATATGTAAAGGCTTATTTCCGTTAGAATCTTGAGCATTAATATTTGCCCTCTTTGTTATCAGAAGTTCTACAATTGCCAAACCACCTCTGCTTGCAGCATAATGAAGCGGTGTGCATCCATTTCTATTTGCATCATTAACACTAAGGCCAGCTCTTTCCTCTTTCAGAAAGAATTCTACCACGTTTCTACGACCGTAATCAGCAGCAATATGCAAAGGCTTGTTGCCATCTTGATCTCTAGTATTAATGTTCGCCCCTCTTGATATTAGAGCCTGAGCAACTCTTAGATGTCCTCTACTTGCAGCTTCATGTAATACTGTCCATCCATTCTTATCTGAATAATTAACGTTAGCTCCATTATCAAGGTATCTTTCTACATCATTTAAATTTCCCTGCTTTACAGCATGTAATAATGTTTTATTTTGTAATAATCTTTTAATTGGCCCTTCATTAGCTAGTTGCAGAGGTGTTAGATTATCATAGTCAATTGCATTAATATCTGCACCGTTCTCTATGAGAAACTCTGCAACTTCGGGGTAGTTATACTTGGCAGCATAATGAAGCGGTGTCCAATTATTTTTGCCCCTATCATTAATGTTGGCATCTGCTTCATTCACACCATTTTTTCTACTGAGAAAATATCTTATAACATCTAAAGAGCCTTTCTCGGCAGCAATATGCAAAGGTTTATCTCCATCTCTACTTTTAGCATTAATATTCGCTCCCTTCTCTTCCACTAAATACCTGATTAATGGCAAATTATTTCTCACAGAAGCAGCGTGTAAAAGCCCCCATCCCCATCTGTTAGTAGAGTTTACATTAGCTCCATCTCTGAAAGAGTCTTGTACTCTCACTAAATTTCCTTCTTTCACAGCATCAAAAAGTGCTTTATTCAACAATAACTCCTTGACTTTTTCATGTTGAGCAAGTTGTAAAGGTGTTTTGCCACCAGAGTTTTTTGCATTGATATTTGCACCTCTTATTATCAAAAGCTCCACAACTTCCGACCTGCCCTGCTCAGCGGCATAATGGAGTGGTGTCCAGCTATCTTTACCTAAATCGTTAACACTGAGCTTTTTATCAAGAAAAAACTTTACTATATCCGTATGTCCATTCTTTGCAGCAAGATGCAGAGGTTTATCCCCATCAGCATCTTTAAGATTAATATCTGCACCTTTTTCTCCTACTAAATATCGAACAACTTCAAAATGATTGCTCTCAGCAGCATAGTGTAGTGGTGTTTTATTATCTTTACCTTTGTCATTAACTTTACCATTAAGTAGAAGCTTCACAACGTTTATGTGACCATATTGTGAAGCAATATGCAAAGGTTTGTTTCCATCAGAATTTTTAGCATCAGTGCTTGCCCCTCTTTCTACTAGAAGCGAAGCTATTAGCAAATGACCTTTTTCAGCTGCACGGTGCAACAGCGTCCAATCATTACCGCTCAGAGAGTTAGGATCAGCTCCATTATCAAGATATCTTTGAACTTGAGCATACTCTCCTTGTTCTACAGCATCAAATAATGCCTCATTTTGTAATGATCTGACAATTTCCTGATTACCAGTTATAAGCTCTAAAGGTGCTTTACCTTGGGCATTCTGGATAGTAATATCTGCACCTTCTTTGACAAGAAAATTCACAGTTTGTGAATAGTTGTTTGCACTAGCATAATGAAGTGGTGTCCAATTATCTCTACCTAAATCATTAATATCCATTCCCCGCTCATCAATGAAAAATCTTACTATTGGCTGATGCCCACTTTTGGCTGCAACGTGTAATGGTTTGTCCTCGTCAGAATTTCTAATGTTAATGTCTGCCCGCTCCCTCGTTAAAAACTTTACGATTTTTAGATGTCCGCCCTCAGATGCATAATGCAGTGGAGTCCAATTGTTTAAATCAGTTGCATTAACAGCTGGACAACTTTGCACTAAAAGCTCAACTACATCAGAGTAACCATGACGTGCAGCATGATGAAGGAAAATTCTGCCATTTTGATCACTATAGTCAATATTAACCCTTATTCCTTTAACTTCTTTGTTGAGATAATTTCTCACCTCCGACACTTTATTTTGTTTTACAGCACCAGACAACCCTTCATTCAGTAAGAATTGAATTACTTCAGGCTCGCTTGCCAGATCTACTGGTAATTTTCCTTGAGAATTATGAGCATTAATATTCGCTCCTTTCTTTATAAGAAACTTTACAATCTCAATATGACCTTCTTTAGAAGCATGATGTAAAGCTGTCCAATTATTTCTATCTTTGCTATCAATAGTAGCTTTTTTTTCTTCAATCAAGTACTGTACAACATTAAGGCTATTGCTTGCAGCAGCATAATGCAGGGGCGTCCACTTATTTTCCCCTTGTTCATTAACGCTTAATTCTTGTTGATCGATAAAAAATTCTACAATATCTTTATGCCCATTTTTTGCAGCAATGTGCAAAGGTTTTTCTCTACTATCTGTTCTTGCGTTTATATTTGCTTTTTTTTCTACCAGAAATTCTGCTACTTTTGTATAACCGTTGCGAGCAGCATAATGGAGTGGTGTCCAGTTATTTAGATCTGAATAGTTAACATCAATCTCATTTGCAAAAGGACCTTTAATCTTATTAATGTCATCACCCAGGTTATCTCCTTTTACAGCATTGAATAGCTCTCTACTCCGCAATAACTTTGCCACCTCCCTGTGACTATCTCCTTTTTCAACAGCAAGTTGCAATGGCGTTTCTTCACTTAAACCCGTAGCGTCAATATTTGCTCCTTTTTCTATAAGAAGTTTTACTACCGGTAATCGATTTTCATAAACGGCATAGTGAAGCGGTGTCCAGTTATTTTTTCCTACTTCATCAATATTTGCTTGCTTACTCAGAAAAAGCTCTACCACGTCACCTTTGCCATAAGTAGCAGCAAGATGTAAAGGTGTATTTCCGTCAGAATCTTTAGCGTTAACAACATTTGGATCTTTATTGATAAGTTCTGTTGCTAGCGTTTTATACCCTAAGCTAGCAGCGTAATGTAACGGCTGCCATCCATTTTTCTCGTATGAATAATTAAGATTTTGAATATATTTTCTGACCTTTGATATATCATTTTTCCTTATAGCATCAATCAACGCCTTGCCCTGCAACATTGCTTTAACTTCTTGCCGATTACTTTCACCTTGGGAAAGCTGTTGAGCAAGCTCAAGTGGAGTTACACTATTAGAATTTTCAGCATAAATATCTGCTTCTTTTTTTATCAAAAACTTTACTAAATCGTTGCTACCTTTGTTAACAGCATGATGTAGCGGTGTCCAATTATCCTTTCCTTGATCATTAATATCTAGTCCCTTCTCATCAATGAAGAATTTTACAACTTTTGTATGCGCATGGCTGGACGCAATATGTAAGGGTTTATCTCCATCATTAGTTGTAGCATTAATGTTTGCTCCTCTTTCCACTAGTAACCTTACCAGCTCTTGAGCTTCTGTTTTTTTATTAGCAGCATAGTGTAACGGGGCCCAGCCGTTATTGTCTTCACGGTTAATTTCAGCTCCTTCCTCAAGGCATTTTCTGATCTTGTTAATATTTCCTTCTTCTATTGAATTAAGCAATGCTTTACTCAATAATAACTGTGTTGTTGCCTGATGGTCTTTTTCTTTAGCTAATTGTAACGGTGTTTTGTTACCAGAATTTATAGCATCAATATTTGCTCCCTTTTCAAGAAGAAGCTCTACAATATTTTTATGACCTTGATCAGCAGCAATATGTAAAGGCGTATTTCTCTCATGGTCTTTATCATTAATAACGCTTAAATCCTCTGCTATGAGCACTTCTGCTGAAGCTTTATAACCTAAACTTGCAGCATAGTGTAATGGAGTCCACTTATTACTTTCATACAGATAGCTAACTTTAGCTTTCCTCTGAATAAGATTTTCAACTTCTGTAATATCATTCTGCTTTACGGCATCAATTAATGCCTTACCTAGCAGTATTTTTTTCACTTTTTCATAGTCCTTGTCTTTAATGAGGTCAAATGGAGTTTCATTGCCATAATTTTTAGCATTGATATTTGCTTCCTTTTTCTCTACCAAGTACCTAACGACATCAACGCGATTACTTTCAGCAGCATAATGTAGGGGTGTCCAATTATCCTTTCCTGGGTCATTAACACTTAATCTTTTTTCATCCAGAAAGAACTTTACGATATTTTCATGTCCATTCCTTGCAGCAATGTGTAAAGGCTTATTATTATCAGAATTTCTAGAATTAATGTCTGCATTTTTATCTACTAAAAACCTTACAAATTCCAAATCATCTACTGTTCTATTAGAAGCATAATGTAAGGCTGTCCAACCATTCTGATTTTTATAATCAATTTCTCCTTTTTTAAGACATTCCCGAACTTTTTTACTACTTCCTTCCTTTGCAGCATCAAGCAATGCTTTATTTTGTCGTAACTTTTCCTTTTCTGATTCCTTACTTTTTAAAAAGTCCTTAATAGTTTGATACCCTTTTCCCTCAGCAAGCTGTAATGATGTTTTACCATCAGGATTTTTTTTGCTAATATCTGCTCCATTTTCTACGAGAAATACCACAACTGAGTACTTACCTTCTTCAGAAGCGTAATGCAATGGTGTCCAAGCACCATTAGCTAGAGCATCAATCGTTGCGTTTTTTCCTACTAAAAACTTTGCCATCTCAAGTTCACCTTTTTTAGCGGCATAGTGAAGTGGCGTCACGTAATCTTTTCCTGGATCATTAACATCCATTTTTTTCTCATTAATAAAAAACTCTACGATTTTTGTATGTCCATTATCTGCAGCAATATGTATAGGCTTCTGCTGAGCATTGGTTTTACCATCGATAAGGTTTATATCTGTTAAGTTTGCTAAAAATTCTGTAGCGTTTAAGTTGCCATACTGAGCAGTATAGTGTAGCAAATTCCACCCATCTACGTCAGAATGCCCAGCAATAGTCACATTATCGTTTATAAGTTCTACAACTTTTCTGTTATTATTATTTCTTATAGCTTGTTTTATATTTTCAAACTGCTCTGATGGCATATAACCCTCTCTAAAATTGACAAAATCCTCACCAAAAAGCTCTTTGCATTAATAGGTTATATATAAACATTTTACAGTGCAATATTTATTTTAAAAATGCAAGTTTTGGATTAAAGGAAAACAGAAAAGACCGGAAAGTAGAGTAAACTCAATAATTACAAAATAGAATACAGTCTTCTGGAATAAAGTAATTTCCTGCGCGAAACAGCGCTATCCATGTTAAAGAATTAAAAAAATGGAATTGCTGTCTTTCTATAGTAAAAGTACAAATAACTGATTAGGTGGCTTGAGGAAAGAATACTGAAACAATACCTTAACTTCTCTACTCTGAGATTGACGTGCATTTAACATCCCATTTGAAGCCTGTGTTAGCAAGAGCTTTAATCACTAAATGAACAATATCGCGCAATGCTTCATCCTTAATTTTTCTATATTCCCTTACTAATCGGGATATTTCTTCGCTGCCCACATCGCTACGAAAGGCCTTATCATGCAAATCTTCAGAGGCTTTGGTAAAAAAATATGACATATCAACTGACAAAGCTTCTGCCAAATTATACAATCTATCAACTACAAGCCTTACCTCTCCAGTTTCATATCCTTGTATATGCTGAAATGAAATTCCAAGCTTCTTTCCTAATTCTCTTTGACTAAAACCACACATTAACCTTCTTTTCCTTATTCTTTCCCCTATTTGTTTATCGATAGGATGTTGTTCAGCTTGTACAGTCATTTATTAATATCTTAACTCGCATATTAAAACAATACTAACTTTCACTGTAACTTTGAGAAAAAGATTTTACTAATACATAAACTACACTACGCAGCCTTTTACTCTTAATTTTATTATATTCTTTAACTAATTTTAGTATTTCTTCATCATAACTTTCATGTGAGTCAGTATGCATAACAGTAAAGAAATCAGCAACATCTATCGATAGTGCTTTTGCTAAATCATATAATCTACTGGCCAAAACACAATTTGAACCATTTTCGTACCTTTGTATCTGTCTATATGAAACACCTATTCTTCTTCCCAACTCGGTTTGTGTCAAACCACAGTATAACCTAAGTTCCTTTATTTTTTTACCTAATTGCACCTTTTATCCCTTACTCAAATTTACAACAAATTTTATGAAGTGGAAAAAAACTAGCAAAGTAATTGCTTTAACAATTTCTGCCTCTCGCTAATTAAATCGTTTGGCCTTATGTATTTTTTCTCAATCTCCCTCATCTCTTTTTCTCGTTCTGCAATGTTATTTCGTATTACTTCAGCTGAATATCTGCTTTTGCCACTTGCAAACTCTGATCTTAACCTTCTAACCTTATATTCGAGCTCAGCAAATCTTTCATGCTGCTCAAGAAGTTCTATCATGTGACTGATTTTAGAACTTAGCTTTTCTTCCTCTACACCTCTCACAATAAAGGAAAGTAGAAGCTTATCTATTTGGTAATCAATATTTGGTTGAGCAGCAAATAGATCAATCATAGCTTTTACATCAGTGGGATTTGCAACTAATAAGCTAAAATTACTACATAAAAAACTATAGAACTTTATCGTCTTCTCAAGATAATTTTTCATATCTTGTGATAATTGTAATTCTTTGTGAATTCCTGACAGCAATATTTTCAATTCTTCCAAGTATTCTAGATCAAAATCACCTACTTCTGTAGGTAAAAGGATCATTAGCAGCTTTTTTACAAGCTCAACATCATTTGACTTAACTGCATTATAAAGAGCTTTTTCTTTATCTTTTTTTAAATCATAAAGCTCTGATGAGTTATCTATGCTGAACAGGTAATTTGCCACTTCAGTGTTTCCTTGAGGAGAATAGATTAAAATGTCTACTTCCCTTAGGGAGTGATCATCATTAAACTTTTCTAACAACTCTTTATCGGTAATTTCCTCTATCGCTACAGCAGCTTTACTGATCTTTTTCAACTCAGAGACATTATCTCTTGAATTTTCAAGTATATCTTTAGCCTTGTCTAGCAGCTGCTCATATAGAATTATTTTTTCTTCATCATCAAGTAGCTGACAATGCTTCTTCAATTTTTCAGTGGAGTAAGATAGGAGATCCATTGCTTTTAATTTTACAATCACAATACCCTATTTTTGTTGAAACTGAAATAATTTTTACAAGATGTGTTTTTGTAGCGTAAATGCCCGTTAAACTTGTTATTATAATTCACAGTAAATCAATAAGTCGTATAATATTAACAATTAAATAATATTTATCACGATATGATTGAATGTTAATAAGATTAAGTGAGGGTTACAATGAAAAAGATAAAAAGTAAAAAATTGTCTAGTAAAATGTTAAAAGCGGTAGAGCGAATAGCAAAAGAAGGGTTGTTACCTAATTTTATAAAAGCTGTTCCAAGAGCAAATAAAAAGATTAGTAAATTACCTGTATTGGAATATCCTGAAGAGCTCAATCCATTTCGATCAGCTTTATGCAAGATAAGGCTAAGTGAATATGAAAATATGAAACTAAATGAATTATTGGAAAAAGCTATTGCAGCTGAAAATATAGACAAATTAAGTAAAATCGTCGATGAAGCTTTGGATTTAGGAATAAGAATAAATGCTGCCAATGAGGATGGCTTTAGCTTTGCTAACGTTACAATGTTTAAGATGTATCGTGATGAATTCAAAGGAAATAAACAAGAGGATATAATCAGGAAGTTAGCCTTAAATGGAGCAGATTTTAATGTACAAGTTGATAAGAAAATAACTGAAATTCATCAAAAGGTGCAAAAAGAAATTGAGCCACAAATATATAGTAGGCTCAAAAAACTCAGGGAAGTTGGAGAGAACTCTACTATAGAAGGAACTGTTGAAAATGTAGAAATCGATAATAAGACCTTCTATATGGAATTTTCACATAGCTGCATAGTTGATGTTGCAAAAGTTGTAGAAGGTGCAAAAAATTTGGGTCTAAGCAAAGGAGATTTAAATCTCGGTGGCAATATTATAAAAATAGGTGACGGTGAAGTTGAAGTAAAAACTGGGAAGGACGGCAAAAGAAATTACGTGGATATATCCGATAACAGCGCTTTTACAGTAACACTTTGCACTAGCCTAGGAGAACTAAATTTAATGGTATATCATGACACAGAAGACTATCATCAAGTACAAATTGAGGTAGAAGATGAAGAAATGTGGAATGAGTTGCAAAAAATCGGAGAAATCATAGGACAAGGTTGTTTATTTGGTGGAATGTCTGTTAAAGAAGCAGTAGAAAAAGGCAGTTTTACTAGGTGTGGAAGATGGGGCGATCCAAATTCTAAGAGTAGTGAGACTTTTTCTTGGGTAGATAAATTAAAAAATGACAAAACGACATCTGTAGGACGTTTTTGATTGATGGCTATGTTTTACATAGCCATAATTATTGCAAAGTAAAGTAGTTCTTGAAATTTAATCAAGATTACCATAAAAAATTTACCTTAACTAGCATTGCTTGTAGAAGTGGATTGAAGATATATTCAGGCAATATTATTTATTGGCAAGCGCTTTTATCACTGAATGCACAATATCACGCAACGTTTCATCCTTAATTTTCCTGTATTCCCTCACTAGCCTTGATATTTCTTCGCTGCCCACATCGCTACGGAAGGCATTATCATGCAAGTCTTCAGAGGCTTTGGTAAAAAAATATGACATATCAACGGACAAAGCTTCTGCCAAATTATACAGCCTATCAACTATAAGCCTTACCTCTCCAGTTTCATATCCTTGTATATGCTGAAATGAAATTTCAAGCTTTTTTCCTAAGTCTCTTTTGCTGAGACCACACATTAACCTTCTTTTCCTTATTCTTTCCCCTATTTGTTTATCAATAGGATGTTGTGTATCCATTTGTTAATGTCTTAATTCATATATAAAAACAGTACTAACTTTCATTGTAACTTTGAGAAAAAGATTTTACTAGCGTATAAACTACACTACGTAACCTTTTGCTCCTAATTTCGTTATACCCTTTGACCAATTTTAGTATTTCTTCATCATAAGTTTCATGCGAGTCGACATGCACATCAGTAAAAAAATCAGCCACATTAATCGATAGTGCTTTTGCTAAGTCGTATAGCCTACTGGCCAAAATTTGGTTTGAACTATTTTCGTACCTTTGTATTTGTCTATACGAAACGCCTATTTTCTTTCCCAACTCAGTTTGTGTTAAACCACAGTATAATCTAAGTTCTTTTATTTTTTTGCCTAATTCCACCTTTCATTACTAATTTTAGCTGTTCAAGCTTATATTGAATTTTTTAATTTATGAAGTGGAAAAAAAGAAGGAAAGCTAGAGAACTTTCCTTCCAGTCTACAGATTACAATAAACCACTGTCATAAAAACTAAAATGGCTCTTCTGTGTTACGATTATATGATCTATTAATTTCATTCCTACATTTTCACAGGTTGCAGCTAATGTAAGTGTGTTATCTTCATCCTCTTTAGATGGCTCTATATCTCCTCTTGGATGATTATGTGAAATTGCAACAGATGCTGCATCAACCAGTAATCCCTGTTTTATTATTTCCCTCACATATAGAGGTACTCTGTCTATAGTTCCACAGTCTTGAATATACTCATATATTAAATGACCACTTCGATCTAAGTATACCACTCGTAAGCTTTCCTTTCTTGACTGTCCTATTGCTGCTTTAAAGTATTTTAGTAGCTCTTCTCTATTATCAAGAATCGACAGCTTTTTTAACTTACCTTTCAATATCCTATCGAAAATCTCTTTCAGGCAAAAGATATTTGCTATTGCTCCATCATTCATTCCTGTAACATTTTTTAGTTCATGAAAGTCAGCATTAATTACCCTTCCTAAACTACTAAAGAGCTCAATTAGCCTTTTTGCCACTTCTCTTCCTTCTGCATATTCAGATAGAGTACGTTCCAGTAGCTCATGGTCAAGTAAAGACCTGCCTCTACTTGATAAAATGCGAGTTTCTAATTTCTCTTTTCTCTCACTATTATTCATAAAAACCTCCAAGATCAACATTATATACAAATTCAACGCCAGCTTTCTGACGCAGGAATTCTCGAGGAATAACCCTTTTGAACTCTAAATTTGCAATGTTGTCCTTGTTGCTTTCTTGTTATAAATACCAGAATAATAAGCTACTGATATTCTCCACCTTTTTTATCTTTAATCCATCATAGCTAGCGATGCAACAAAGCCCACTGGGATCCAGGAAAAAAATGATGTCATCCAAGTAGCTGACACTGGGATCCAGATTCACCTTATGATAGTGTCATCCCAGTGCCCAGACACTGGGATCCAGGAAAAAGAATGGTGTCATCCCAGTGCTTGACGCTGGGATCCAGGAAAGTTTGCTTGTAAGCAAGCAAACTAGCACAGAAAGTGGTTACAACATTTTCGATGAGATTATATGGAAAACTGGATTCCAGTGTCAAGCACTGGCATGACACCTCTCTTGGGCTCTTTTAGCCACAAACATTAAGAAATTTACCAAGCGAAAAAAAAGGCAAAAGAAACCCTGTGGTTGGCTAATTACTTACATTATACTTTCAAGTATGGCGTTTTTTTATTCTAAACACTTAATAACCGCGATTTAGCTGCTTTTAAGCCGCAACTAATCTAAATTATAAACGTTAAGAAATTTACTAAACAGAAAAAAAGGCAAAAGAAACCCTAGGGTAGCTAGTTATTCACTATCCATTTTTTAAGTTGGCGTTTTTTAATGTTTTAAATGCTTTATAAGCGTATTTCAGCTTGTATAGGTAAAAACCTAGAAATTTGATAAAGACATAAGGTGCACATAGTGCAAAAAATTAAACATGAGACGCCAGATACGTGAACTTTTTTGTCATTTAATCTGTACAGAGAAGATAAATAAATAGCTTCAGTTTCATGATAAGGGGGCTGGCGGAGTTTGTAAAGTAATTTTTTTTTGTTTCTATGGGTCAGTTGGTACGCGCTTTGCCTTTTAACAGATGTAAAAGCACAATTATTACGAACAACATTCCACCAACAACTGATATAGCGCCACCTATAATGAAGCACATGCGTGCTAACACTGATGAAATACTTGGCAGATCTGCAACTTTTCTTAAGGCACCATATCCACCAAGCCAAACAAGGCCAGTAATATGGAGAAAATGCCCTATACTGTAGGCATAAATCTGCAATTTTACGATAGAGTTTTTTACCTCTTTAAAGTTTAATTCAGGTAACAGCCAATAAATGAAATTCATAAAAGCTATAGTGATCCCAACTACAGAACCGTGATAATGAGCGGGAATGGTGACATTTCCTTCAATAGTCAGCACTCCAAGCACATCTCCATAAGTGAACAACAAAAATGAATGTAATAAATAGTTGCTTTTATCATTAAAAAAAGTTCTGATGTTGCAGCACACTAATATTATCAAAAAGCACGGCAAAACTGCTCCAGCAATCCTCATATGCCAAGTGAAAAACTGTATTAACTTGGCACTATCAACTGGATAAACAAAATATATAAACGGTGCACCTACAGCTAAAATTGTGTTTATAAATAGTGGTAAAATAGTAATTTTACTGTTTGAAGCTAAACTAACATCACTGATTATTAAATACACTAAAAACATTCCTTGAGTAAAAGCAAACTGCAATAAATGTCCGCCTCCCCAAAAGAGATATTCGTAAAACAAATTCTTATCTGAATGATATAGACCTGGAGGCATATTTTGATATGCTAAAACAAAGCAAAGAAACGATGAAGCAAGTATAATAACCAGCCCAATTTGCCCCACAGAGAGATATGAAACCTCTTTTTTTGATGTGTATGCTAGCATTGCATTTACTAATATACTGATGGTAAACAAACCAAGACCAAATAAGAATAATTTGTTTTGTAATACGGGAATATAGTTACTTTTGATAACTTCAGTGTTTGGAACAAATGCGGATATAAACATGAGCAGCATCGAAAGGGTTGATAGAACCCACGAAAAGTTAAACCAAATATTGGTATTTTGTAGGTTTATGATAAAGAGCAGAGATATTATAGAGCACATCCACACCAAAATTGACAAGTTCACGTGTATTACCAGCGCATTATCAAAAATATATTGTGCAAAAGGAACAAGAGAGGAGATAAAAGGCAATCGTAGAAAAATAACAATTATTGACAGTAACCCAGAGCAAGCAAGGGCACATACTGCTAAGAATATCCATTGTTTGCAAAGTGGAGTATTGTCTTGTATATTAAGCACAATCTTTTTTCTCAATTTTGTTCAATACAATATATAACACTGCAATAATACCTAAAACATAGCAATAGTATACGTGTGGCATGACTGCCAAAGGTGAAACTCCAGCAATAGTGCTAGCCAAAAGCAATTGAGCGCCATACGGTATTAATCCTTGAAATACACAAGAAAATATGCCTAGCCATGCTGCACTATAGTGAGGCGGTATTTCATATTTCTTAGCAATATCTCTAGCAATTTCACCGCTAAAAATTATAGCGATGGTATTATTTGCAAGTAAAATGTCAAATATACTGACTATTTTTGCAATAAATAATTGCGCAGTTTTTTGTCCACCACGTTGTATCATAACCCAAGATGAAAGTTTATCTGCAAGCTCCTTAGAATTTTTACCTACCAATCCTGAAAGTCCCCCAACCATCAAAGACAGTAGCATAATTTCATGCATACTCATAAACCCTTTGGTGATGTTTTGGCTTAAAAACAATAAACCATAATTGTTGTTATTTATAAATCCAATAATTCCAGCAAACGTTATGCTTAAAACCAATGCCGTAAATACATTGATTCCAAAGTTTGCAAGCAATATAAGTATGATGTAAGGAGCCACAAGCAATAAAGAATACTCCTTAACTGAAATAGCAGCACTATTGCTTGAGCTATAAAATAATATAACTATTGTGAATATAGAAGCAATTAGTGCCACTTTTGCATTCAGTTTTAATTTTTTCTTTATGTCAGCCTTTTGAGACATCACAGATGCAATTGTAGTATCAGAGATAATAGATAAATTGTCGCCAAACATTGCTCCTCCTACAACGGTTGCAACTCCTAAGGAAGGAGAAATCCCAGCTTGTGTCAGTTCAACTGCAATAGGAGCAATTGTTGCAATGGTACCCATTGATGTACCAATAGCAGTGGAGATGAAAGCTGCTACAAAAAATAATCCTATGAGTAAAAATTGTGTTGGTATAAATGAAAGAGCCAAATTAACTGTGGCATCAGCACTACCGATTGCTTTAGTTACTTCACTGAATGCACCTGCAAGTAAAAAAATGATGCACATAGTGATAATATTACGATCTCTTACCCCATCTAGAAAGGCATACATTTTTTCTTCAGTATTGCCCTTGTATAAAACCCAGCCCAGAGCTATGGCAGGAACAATGGCTACCAGTCGAGATAACTGATAAAAAGCATTTGACACGCCAAGAACAGTAAAATATATACCACTCCCTACAAAAAGAAATAGGAACAGTAAAATAGGCAAAAAATTTGTAAGATAAAACATACCTCAGCTCTGATAAATGCAAATCAACTATGATATAATTTATATTATTATAAACCACAGTTAGCACCTTGACCAATGTTTTTCTAGAAAGCAATCTACCAGAAAAGGTTTCCATGAAAAGGACTATTATAATATGATTGTTATCATCTACTTGAATTAAACTGGGAGATAGAATAAGTAAAAAATATGAATGACATAACAACAAAGCAGGTTGTATCTTTCATCTTGAAAATGCTGCGTCCATTTCTGTTTCATATTGGGATAGTATTACTGACAGCATTAGTCTGGGCTATCGATATTTCCTTTAATCCATATTTAATAAAAGTTATTATAGATCGTATCAGTGCAGATGATCTTTTTCGTAGCATAGCAACTCCTGCTATATCCTATGTACTAATACTATTTTTACTTGAGTGTATGAATAGACTATACAACTATTTTTTTGAAATTAAGATGATCCCTAATCTCCGTAAAAACGTTGTTGAATCGAGTATTGCCATATTATTGAATCAGGATAATAGCTACTATCAAAATAACTTCTCCGGCAGTCTTGCTAACAAGGTTAATGATTTGACAAATTATATTCCAGATATCATGCAAATTATGGCTGACAGGGTCATGGGTCGTGCATTAGCGCTTAGTATCGCAATTTACTTTTTATGGCAAGTAAATATTAATTTTGCTTTATTGATGTTGACTTGGTCTACATTATTTGTTCTGTCTTCCCTCTTACTTGCAGGAAAGGTAACGCGTCTTGCAGATGCATGGTCAGAGCTTGGCTCAAGCATTACTGGTAAAATGGTAGATGTCTTCTCAAATATCATGTCTGTAAGGTTATTTGCCAGCAAATACCAAGAAAGATTATCTTTGCGAGCTACTCATAGCGAGGCTGTTAAAGCAGAGCAAAGACTTCAGTGGCTGTATACGTGGATTTTTACTTTCTATGGCTTCTTATTTCTAATCATGCAAATACTTAATTTATATTTCCTAATTAAAGGAAGAGGGCAAGGGTCAATTACTGCTGGAGATTTTGCTTTTGTTCTTACTGTTAATATAGCAATAGCTAATTTTCTTTGGATGATAGCTAAAGATTTCTCACAATTCTCTAAGTCATGGGGAAGGATTACTCAAGCTTTGAGAACAATTACTTCAATCCCTAAAATCCAAGATCAGCCAAATGCAGCAGATCTGGTCGTTAAAAAGGGGGAAATTAGTTTTGATAAAGTTCATTTTCACTATAAAGGTGCAGAACCAATATTTGAAAACAAATCCATAATAATTAAACCTGGTCAAAAAGTTGGACTTGTTGGTTATTCAGGTGCTGGTAAATCAACATTTGTAAACCTGATTCTTAGGCTTTATGACATAAAATCTGGAAAAATTTTAATTGACGGACAAGATATTCGCAATGTAACCCAGGATTCTTTACACAAAAATATTGGCATGATTCCGCAGGATCCATCGCTTTTTCATAGGACTTTGATGGAGAATATTCGCTATGGAAAAACAGATGCTAGCGATGATGAAGTAATTGAAGCGGCAAAAAAAGCACATGCTCATGAATTTATTTCAAAATTGCCTAAAGGTTATGAGTCGCTCGTTGGAGAAAGAGGTGTTAAGCTTTCTGGTGGACAACGCCAACGGATCGCAATTGCAAGGGCTATTTTAAAAAATGCTCCTATATTAATTCTAGATGAAGCAACTTCACAACTTGATTCTGTGACTGAAAGTAATATTCAAGAATCTTTATGGGAGTTGATGCAAGGTAAAACTACAATAGTAATAGCCCACCGCTTGTCTACACTTCTACATATGGATCGTATTTTGGTTCTTGACCAAGGCAAGATTGTAGAAGATGGCACGCATCAGGAACTTCTTGATAAAAACGGAATGTATAAGACCCTATGGGATGCACAAGTTGGTGGGTTTTTGCCAGATAGAAAGGAAGGTGAGGGGGTGTAAGATGAAATTAAATCGTGGAAATATTGAGGATTTGGTTGATGAACCTTACTTCTCCAGGGGAGAATTTTACTTTAATCATGGGCTGGTGCGGATCATATCTGTTAGTGATTTTGATGTTAAATCAAAAGTTGTTGGATCTAGGGTATATAAAGTAACACTAAAATATAATGGTCAGTGCCTTGGTGGAGAGTGTTCTTGCCCAGCATTTGAAAATTTTGGTCCGTGTAAGCATATGGCTGCAACAGGTTTTGCTTTGATTCAGTACAACAAGCAAGGATATTGTTCGTCTGCAGAGTGTTCTGATCGCATTGATGAACAAGATCGCTTTGAAAAGTTACTACTCAAAAAGACAAAACAGGAGTTTGTTGCAATAGTTATTCGTTTAAGTGATTATTGTCCAGAAATTATTGTTGATGAATTGGAAGATGAGGAGGATTTATGATAGACTAATTTTCACCGTATAGTTGTTACGATCATCTGAAAACTTTGAATAAACAGAATGACTAAATTTTCAACCTATCTTAAATCCATTGTTACAAAGTATAAGATATATTTTTGCTTATTATTTATAGTACAGATACTTGCATCTATTTGGAAAGTCGCTGTTGATTACAGCATAAAAGAAATTATCGATACAATTCAATCCAACGCTAATATTACAACATTATTAATGCTATTTATTTTTTATAAACTTATGCATCATGGAATGTTTTTTATCAATCGACTACTAGATATAAAGTATAAACCTATAATACTAGCTGAAACTATAACTAACATGTATACAAAGACACTTAGGCATTCATTACATTGGTTTGATTCTCATTTATCAGGTGAAATCTCAAATAAGATTACGGATTTTCAGGATAATTTGGCTAGTACAACAACCTGTTGTTACTATGCCTTACACAATATAACAACTATTATTATAAGCATAATATTCTTGTTAAATGTCAATGCATTATCAGCTATTGTAATATTTATATTTGCAACAATTTACACTCCAGTGATAGTTATTCTAGCAAAAAAGCAGATGGCACTGCAAGAGCAATATGTTACAGCAAAACAAGAGGTTGTAGGAATCATAAATGATTCAGTAATGAACATATTCGGTATAAAAATTATTGGTAATTTGTGGACAGAATTAAAATTAAAGTTAACTCCAGCATTATTACATTTGCAAAATCTGGATAAAAAAGTTCGTAAATTTGATGCCTATTGGGTAGATAATGCCGATACAATCATGGTAGTGATAATGAATTCAGTGCAAATTTATTTACTTACTTATTTATATCAAAGTGGGCAAATCACCGCAGGTGGTTTTGCTTTTATTGCAATTACTACGCTTAATATACATGGAGAGCTGGATAGTTTTTTAACAAATCTGTTATTTAATATAAACCCAGAAATTGCATCAATGAAAGCGTCATTTTCATTTATTAATCGTGGTTATGACATCGAGGATATGCCAAATGCAGGGCTCATTACAAACGTGCGTGGTAAAATTAAATTTGAGAATATATGCTTTGCATACAGTGGGAGTAAAACTGATGTGCTACATAATTTCAATTTACATATTCAATCTGGTCATAGAATCGGCATTGTAGGCGTTTCTGGTGCAGGAAAAACAACTATCATTAAATGTTTGCTCCGGTACTTCGATGTGCATAGTGGACAGATTCTTATCGATGATCAAAATATTACCAATGTTACACAAGAATCTTTGCGAGCAAATATATCAGTAATTCCGCAAGATATTACTATGTTTCATAGAACTATCTTAGAAAATTTACAGCTTGCTAAACATGATGCAAGCTTTGATGAAGTTGTTGAAGCATGCAAAAAAGCAAAAATCCACGAAGATATTATGCAAATGACCAATGGGTATCATTCTATTGTAGGCGAGAGGGGTGTTAAAGTAAGTGGTGGACAAAGGCAACGTATTGCAATTGCAAGAGCTATTTTAAAAGATGCTCCTATATTAATTCTGGATGAAGCAACTTCTGCACTTGATACTCCAACAGAACAGTTAATACAGGAATCACTAAATGAAGTACTCGAAACAAGCAATGCTACAACTATCGTTATTGCCCATCGTTTATCTACACTTCTACATATGGATCGTATTTTGGTTCTTGACCAAGGCAAGATTGTAGAAGATGGCACGCACCAGGAACTTCTTGATAAAAACGGAATGTATAAGACCCTATGGAATGCGCAAGTTGGTGGGTTTTTGCCGGATAAAAAAGAAGTGGAGATTGTATAATATTTTCTTAATCTAATGCTTCAATGTTTCCGACATAGGAAAAGTATCATCTTTATTTTCTATAGAGGAAGGCACACTATTTTGATTATCATCACCATCAATTGGAGTAGTAGGGTGCATTAAAGCAACTTTCATAACTTCATCAATATTCTTAGCAAAAACTACGTTGATCCCCTCTTTGATGCTTGCCGGAATCTCTTGCATATCTTTCTCATTTTCACTTGGTATAATCACAGTTTTGATTGATCCTCTGAGCGCTGCAAGCAATTTTTCTCTCAAGCCCCCAATAGCTAAAACTCTACCACGAAATGTCACTTCGCCTGTCATAGCAACATTTTTGTTAACTGGTATATTTGTCATAAGAGAAACAATAGACGTACATACCGCGCCGCCAGCAGAAGGGCCATCTTTTGGTACAGCACCCTCAGGTACATGCAAATGTATATCATTATTTTGGAATTTTTCGGGCTTTATACCAAAAAACAAACAATTTGATCGAATATAACTATACGCAGCTTTTATAGATTCTTGCATAACCTCTCCAAGCTTTCCTGTGTATTTTATTTCTCCCTTGCCCGGAATTAGGACTGATTCTATCATCAAAATATCACCACCTGTTTCAGTATAGGCAAGCCCAGTTACTATTCCTACTAAACTCTCATTTTCCGCAATGCCAAAGGTATATTTACGTACCCCTAAATAATCTTGTAAATTGTCAACCCCTACGGATATTTTCTTATTTTTATCAGTTAATATTTCTTTAACTGCCTTTCTCATGAGCTTTGCAAGCTCCCTTTCCATACTCCGCACACCACTTTCACGTGTATATAAAAGTATCAACTCGTATAACGCCTCATTAGTTATGTCCCATTCCTTCTGATACAAACCATGCTCCTTCTTTAATTTCGGAATAAGGTGGTGTGTAGCAATACTGATTTTTTCATCTTCAGTATACCCGGACAATTGTATAATTTCCATCCTATCACGCAAAGGATGTGGTAAATTTAAGCTGTTTGCCGTAGCTACAAACATTACACTTGAAAGATCAAACTCAACTTCCAAGTAATGATCCGTAAAGTGTTTATTGTGCTCAGTATCTAAAACCTCAAGTAATGCAGATGCAGGATCGCCACGCGAATCAGAACCCATCTTATCTATTTCATCAAGCAGAAAAAGCGGGTTGCATGAATTAGATTTTTTCATGTGTTGAATGATTTTACCAGGCATTGAGCCAATATAAGTTTTCCTATGCCCTCGTATCTCAGACTCATCACGCACACCACCAAGAGCTATGCGAACAAAATCTCTTCCTACTGCTCTTGCCATAGACTTAGCTAAAGAAGTTTTACCAACACCTGGCGGTCCAACCAAGCAAAGTATAGGACCTTTTATCTCTTTTACTCTTTTTAATACCGCTAAAAATTCTATTATTCTATCTTTTACTTTCTCTATGCCATAATGATTTTCATCTAAGATTTTTTTAGCTGCATTTAAGTTAATTTTTGCATCTTTGTACTTTCCCCACGGCAAATCAAGCAACCAATGCAAGTAACTAGATATAACTGTAGCCTCAGGAGAAATGGGATTCATTTTCTTGTATCTCTTCAAATCAGTTATAGCTTTCTCTCTTGCTTCCTGAGAAAGCTTTGTTTCATTTATCTTTTTTTCAAATTCATTGAGTATATTCCCTTCATCACCATTCTCAAATTCGCCTAATTCTTTCTGTATAGCTTTCAACTGCTCGTTAAGGTAGTAAACTTTCTGAGTGCTTTCAACTTGCGATTTAATTGTCTTATATAAACGGTTTTGTGCGTTCAAAATACTTATTTCTCTCTCAATAAAAGCAAAAGCTTTTTTTAAACGCTCTTTTGGGTCATAAGCCTCAAGTATGCTTTGTTTATCCGATACTTTTACATTTAAATGTGAAGCTACCGTGTCTACAAGTTGATCAACTTCTTTGATTTGATCAATGGAGTTAATGGCAACTTCAGGCTGATTTTTCTTGTTTAGCTTACACCAGCTATCGAACGCGTCTATAACAGATCGCCTTAAAGCTTCTAAATCAATATTGTCTTCATCTTCTTTATAATGATTGTCTAACTCTACCCTGGCTTGTAATAAAGTATGAGAGCTAATATATTCTACAACTCTTCCCCTTCTTATCCCCCGGATTATAACTTTTACTGCATTGTCAGGCAATTTGATTAATGGTTGTATAATGTTTGCTAACACACCTACTTCATAAAGATCTTCAGGCTCTGGATTATCAACAGAGCCATCTTTCTGTGCTACAAGAAAAATCTCATTTTGGTGACTACTACTACTGATTGCATACTCTAGTGCATTAACAGATTTTTCTCTGCCTATGAATAAAGGCACCATTATATTTGGAAAAATTACTACATCTCTTAAAGGTAATACTGGCAATGCAGTAAAACTAGAGCTTACAGCACGTTCAATGTTCATAATATATGCCTCAAATTAATCATTAACCGTTATAACATTGCCATTGTTATTATGATTAACCGTTGCTTTTCCTAATTCTACCATTTTCTTAGTGATTACTATAGTGCTACCTTCAAAGCCTCCGTTTCCAGCTGTATACATAATGTCAAGCAAAAGTGACTCCAAGATAGCACGTAACATTCTTGCACCTGTTTTGTAGCTTATAGCCTTTTTAGCAATAGCTGATATTGCTTCATCTGAAAACTCAAGGTTTACTTTGCTAAACGCAAGCAATGCTTTGTACTGTTTTATTAGTGCATTCCTTGGCTCTGTCAACACATGTATTAAATCTTCATGATCCAACTCATCTAAAACAGCAGTTATTGGAACCCGCCCTACAAATTCGGGTATTAAACCGAATTTGATTAAATCTTCAGGTTGAACATCATGTAAAGCATTCTTTTTCTTTTGCTCTTTAGACTGACTTATATCTGCTCCAAAGCCAACTGACGTTCCCTTTTTTCTCGCTTCAATAATTTTATCGAGGCCTTCAAAAGCTCCTCCACAAATAAACAGTATATTACTAGTATCCACTTGTATAAACTCTTGTTGTGGGTGTTTTCGCCCTCCTTGTGGCGGAACATAAGCAACTGTACCCTCCATAATCTTAAGCAGAGCTTGCTGGACCCCTTCACCTGAAACGTCACGCGTTATTGAAGTGCTTTCAGATTTTCTTGTAATCTTGTCTATTTCATCTATAAACACTATACCACGCTGTGCTTTTACAACGTCATAATTTGCAGCTTGTAATAAACGCGACAACACGCTTTCTACATCATCACCCACATAACCTGCCTCAGTTAAAGTTGTCGCATCAGCCATAGCAAATGGCACATCTGAAACTTTAGCAAGTGTTTTGGCTAGCAAAGTCTTACCAGAACCAGTGGGACCAATAAGCATTATATTTGACTTCTCGATTTCAATATCACTTATAGCATGAAATTGTACCATGGATTGACAATGGTTATACATAGCTACAGATAAAACGTGTTGCGCGTGTTCTTGACCTACAACATGCTTGCTGAGAAAGTTTTTTATATCCTCAGGTTTCTTTAGTAATAGCTTCATATCAGATATACGATCTGAATTAAAAGATCTATCTTTCTTTTGACTTATTGCTTTATGGGATAATTCTATGCACTCATTACAAATAAACACCTTTAAACCATCCGAAGAGTTAGTAATCAATTTATCTACTTCATCTTGCGCCTTGTTGCAAAAAGAACAGTAGTGTAAATCATTATTGTTATCCATTAACCCACCTTTTGTTTAACTTTAATATTTTCAATTTCAATATCTGTACGCTCAGCTATCACCCTGTCAATTAAGCCAATTTTCCTTGCTTCTTCAGGATCCATGAATTTATCTCTTTCCATCATTCCTTCAATTTTCTTCAGTGAATTTCCAGTATGTTTTTCATAAATTTGATTTAGTTTTTTCTTAACCCGCAAAATTTCATTAGCATGTATTTCTATATCAGTTGCTTGACCATGATAACCACCAGATGGTTGATGTATCATAATTCTTGAATGAGGTAGAGAGTAGCGCTTACCTTTTGTACCAGCTGCAAGCAATAAAGAACCCATAGACGCAGCTTGACCTATACATAAAGTTGAAACGTCTGGGTTTATATATTGCATTGTATCGTAGATCGACAAACCAGCAGTTACAACACCACCTGGTGAGTTGATGTACATACAAATGTCTTTATCGGGATTTTCCGATTCTAAAAATAAAAGCTGTGCTACTATTACACTGGCCATGTTGTCCTCAATAGGACCTGTTACAAAAATTATTCTTTCTTTCACTAGTCTTGAATATATGTCATAAGCGCGCTCACCGCGACTAGTTTGTTCAACTACAATTGGTATAAGAGTCATACCTTTTCCTATTAAATATTATCAAATAATTCCTTTAATTCTTTCACAGAAACAATCTGCTCTTCTTTACTAACTTTTTTTATTATATAATCTGTCACTTTATACTCAAGCGCTTGCCCTCTAACTAATTCTTGAAATTGTTTATTTGATTCAAAATGCTTAAGTACTCTGTCAAACGGTACATCCTTACTGACATATTGATTTACAATAACATTCAAAACATCATTTTGAGTTAATGATATTTTATGTTCTGCACTAAATTTCATAAATAACATAGCAAGCTTTACACGTTTTTCAGCTTCTTTACGAGAATCATTTTGAGCACCCAGTTCTCCTTCTATTCTTTGTTGCTCCTGTTTTACTATGTCTGTGGGTAAATCAAAACTATAATTAGCATCCAAATAATCAAACAGCTCCTTTTTAATTAAGAGATTTCTCATTTCGGTACACTGATCACCAATCATTTTTTTTGCATGATTTATTAGCAAAGAATAATCTTTAAACCCAATACTCTTAGCTATTTCATCATCATTTTCAAAATCTTTGGCAATTTGAATCTCATTAACTCGCACAGAAAAATCAGCTTCCTGTCCTGCAAGGGAAATGGCTTGGTAATTTTCAGGAAATTTCAACTTAAAGTTCTTTGTTTCTCCCTTTTTCATACCAGTTAATTGATCTTCAAAACCATTAATAAATGTGCCAGACCCTAAATTAACGGCAAAATTTTTGCTACTTCCACATTGAAAGAGCTTATTCCTAATCCGCCCTTCAAAATCAATTATCAATTTATCCCAATCTTTCGCTTGATAAGAAGCATCATCAACAGAGGCAAAATTGGGGAACTTTGTTTTAATAGAATCAATAAATTCTTTTATATCTTCCTCTTCAATCTTTGCTTCAATTTTCTTTAAGTTTATTTTGTCAAGATCTATCACTGGTACTTCAGGCATCGACTCAAAAGATAGCTTGTATACAAAATTGCCCTCCTCATTTTCTTTGCCCAGATCTGGTAATGATATAACATCAACCTTAGGATAAATGTGAGATTTGACTTCAATTTTTTTCATCAAATCACTTGAGCAATAATCAATTGTATTATTTATCACATATTCTAAAGCTTCGTTTTTATAATTTGCAACAACAAGGTCATAGGGCATCTTTCCAGCCCTAAATCCAGGTGATTTTACATTTTCTGCTATCTCTTGCAACCTGGAATTTACCTTTTGTTTTATATAATCACTACTAACTGTGATTTCATACTCATACTTTAGTTTATCTATACTAAGCTCTTTGTAGGTATATACGCTACTTACTTCGACTGTATTTTGAGGTATATTATTAGACATCATAATTCATTTATTAATATTTTAATTCATATCTTAATAGAGTTATTTTACCAGAATTTAAGTTAAACACAATCCTTAAGAACAGATTTTTATACAAACAAAAGTGTATTTAGTGATTATAAATTTTCCCTTAAAACCTAAGTTACATGACTTTAAAGTGCGGATAGAGGGACTTGAACCCCCACGAGCAAGCTCACCAGGACCTAAACCTGGCACGTCTACCAATTCCGCCATATCCGCAAGAAATTTTCAGTACCCTATTATAGGTATTCCATTAAAAATATTCAAGGTTTAAAGTCTTACTTAATTTATGGTATTTACACAATCAAAAAAGCTTATTAACATTTCTTAATGAAAGCTCTAAACCCTGAAAATCAATAATGAGATTAATAACAAGCTTCTTACTCGCAATTTTTTTGATTACACAAAGTGGTTGCACAACCCTTATAATAGGTGGTGTGGTGGCTACAGCGACAGCAACAGCAATAACAATGCAGGACAAATCCTTGGGAAATATCATTGATGATACGACTATGCTCATCAGAATTAATAAGGGGCTCTTAAAACATGGGCTATTTTCATCCATAAAGGTTAAAGTAAGTGAAGGAAGAGTGTTGCTCATTGGAAGTGTTGACACTCCTGAAAAACAACTTACAGCAGAAAAAATAGCTTGGCAGCAAAAAGAAATTAAAGAAGTGATAAATGAAATAAGAGTAATACCAATTCAAATGGCTTCCATGCTAGATACCACTGTAGATGGCATGATAACAGCGGAAATAAGAACAAGACTCCTGGAAAAAAGAAATATTAAGTCAATTAATTATAGCGTTAATACGGTTGATAGAGTTGTTTATTTGATGGGTATAGCCCAAAATAAAGCGGAATTAAAAGCTGTAATAGCAATTGCAAGAAAAGTAAAGGGAGTAAAACAAGTTGTAAGTTATGTACGATATAGGTACAGTAAGTTACGCCATTAGGCAAAAATCGCCTTCAAATTATAATATTTGTACAATTGTGACAATAGGTAGAGAACATAAATGAAAGTTGCCTTTCAGATGGATGAAAATATAAATTTTGAAACTGACACTACATTCGTGCTAATAAAGGAAGCACAAAGGAGGAAGCACGAAGTTTTTGTCTATGCTCCTAACAATTTAGCACTAAAGCTAAACCATCCAATTGCTCTGGCTCAGAAAGTCAGCGTTGATGATTTTAGTTTTATCTCTAAAGAGGATGTAGCAATCAACTTGAATGAAATGGACATCATATTTATCAGACAGGATCCACCCTTTGATATGCGTTATATTACAACAACATATATCTTAGAAAAAACCAGCGCATTGGTAATTAACAATCCAACAGAAATAAGAAATTGTCCTGAAAAATTGATAACTTCATTATTTCCAGAGCTAATTCCGCCAACTTTGATTACTGAAAATATATCAATGATTAGAGATTTCTACTACAACTATCAAGATATTATTCTGAAGCCATTGTATAGTTATGGAGGAAACGATGTGATAAGAATACAAGATGAGAATAGTATTCAAGTAGTAGTGGATCTCATGATAGCAAAATACGAATGCCCTGTGATTGCACAATCATTTTGTAAAAACATAGATAAAGATAAAAGAATATTGCTACTTTATGGTCAACCAATTGGTGTAATGAAACGAGTTCCAAAAATCAGTGGGGAGATCAGAACAAACATGCGACTTGGAGCAAGCTTTGAGCCCGCTCAAATGAACGATAGAGACAATGAAATATGTAACAAAATTGGTCCTGAATTAAAGAAAAGAGGGCTAATATTTGTTGGTATTGATATTATAGATGACTTCCTGCTCGAAATTAACACAACTTCACCCACGGGAGTAGTTTATATCAATAAATTGTATAATATATCACTAGAAAAGGATCTTTGGGACGTGTTTGAAGAAAAAGCAAGCAGCCATCAACTAAACCTGTGAACAATTACCTTAACAAACTCAGTAGTCCCATTCTTTACCCCTGTTTTTTCTGTACTATTGGTCATATCACGCAATTTTTGAGAATTATTTAATAGATCAAATAGTACCTCTGTTAGATTTTTTTTTGCTTCACTATTCTGCTCAACTATTATAGCTGCTCCCGAGTCTTCAATATATTTTGCGTTATAAAATTGGTGATTATCTTTTGAGTAAGGATAAGGAATATATATAGCAGAACGCCTAGCAAGAGTGATCTCTGCTATTGAAGTTGCTCCTGCTCTGCTAATTACCAAGTGAGCATTGGCCAACCTACTCTCCATATCATCAAAAAATTCACTCAATTCACAATCGATCTTTTCATTTTTGTATAGACTCTTGACCTTGTTTACATTTTTCTTCGTACATTGCTGCGTCACTCTAATTTTCTTTTTCATTTCAATAGGTAAATCACAAATTACGCTGCTTACTACATCATCAAAAAAATTTGCACCTTGGCTACCTGCTATGACCAATATGTTTAGGACTTTCTCAGTGCTAGAATGGCTCTGTGCTTTTATATCAATAAAATTTCCTGTAAAAATACATTTATTGCCCTCTGCATATTTAGTCTCCGGAAAGCTGGTTGCAATTAATTTTGCACTCTTGAAAAAGAATCTATTTACTCTCCCTAAAACTGTGTTTTGTTCATGTAAAATTATAGGTATAGAAAGAACCCTTGCTGCAAGAAGAGTTGGAAAAGAAGCATAGCTACCAAAACCAATGACCGATTTTGGTTTTAATTTTCTTACTTGATACAGTGCTAACACAGAGCTGTATATCAAGAAAAGGAAAAACTTAAATTTGTTGCCGCTTGGTCTACGTAATGGTAAGGTGTAGCTTTCTATGTCGGTATTTTTATTTGTTTTTTTATCAGTGAATAATATGCAATTGTATCCTTGTGTCTTTAGTGCTTTTGCTAAGGCTATGGCCGGAAAGATATGCCCACCTGTGCCACCTGTTGCTAAAATAATATCCATCTATAAATAATAAATCCTAGATTGTTAACTGTTATTTAACAATTTGCACGTAGAATTTTATTAAGCTTTATGATAGTTGAGTTAAAAATGCCTAAAAGTAATAGTAAAAAAGAACCTAATGAGAAAAATAAACCTCAAGAACAAAGAGAAGGCAGAAGCGGAGGTTTTTTAGAACTGCTAAAAAATATAATAAAAATTCTTTTCAATTCGGTCGTTGACCTACCTGAGCACGAGCAGAATAATAAAATGAAAAACACTAATCTACAACAAGGTTTGGATACTAAAGGAAAAGGCCCAGAAGATCTTCATCCAAAGGCAAAGCTTGAAGTCAAAGAAGCAGCTAAGGGATTGAAAGAAGAGTTACAGAATTCTGATGCTGGTGGTAATCAATCTATTGAAACTAAAGTGCCTAATCAAACTACTACTCAAGACATTGACAACTCTAAAACAATGGAACGTTAGTTCAACTATTTAACATCTGCAGCAAGCACTGATTCGTGTATCATCTCTGAAATGGTTGGATGAGGAAAAATCGTAGATTTTATGTCGAAGTCTGTTCCTTCTAGTTGCTTTGCAAGAGCAAAATTGCTAATTAACTCCGTTACTTCTGCACCTATCATGTGGCTACCCAGAATTTCTCCGGTTTTTTTATCTATAATTGTTTTCACTAACCCTTCAGTTTCACTGAGTGCAACAGACTTACCATTAAAGTTAGAGTGAAATTTTCCTATTTTTATATCATACCCACCTTTTATTGCCTGTTCCTCAGTAAGGCCGATGCTCGCTATTTGTGGATGAGAATAAGTGCAATTTGGTATGCATTCTTTTTTTAACGCATGAGCATTTTTACCAGCAATCTTTTCAATGCAGATCACGGCTTCATGGCTTGCTTTATGTGCTAAACATGGTGAGCCAGCTACATCACCTATTGCATACACATTTGATTCGCTAGTTTCATACCATTCATTCGTTTCAATAAAACCAGAAGGGCTTAATTTAATTTTTGTATTTTCTAAACCTATATTTTCAATATTTGCTTGAATTCCAACAGCAACAATCACCCTATCAAATTCTTTGCTCTCACCACTATTTAATAGCACTTGAGCAGAGTCTTTACTTTTAGTAAGAGCTTTTACGCTATTGCTTGTATATATTTTTATCCCCTGTTTTGTGAATATTTCTTGTGCTAAATCTGAAATGTCTTTATCCTCCAGCGGTAAAATAGTGCTCTTTATCTCTATGATTGTTACATCAACCCCCAAAGTACTATAAAAACTTGCAAATTCTATTCCAATTGCACCAGACCCTATAATTAGTAGCGATTTTGGTAATCTCTCTTGAATCATAGCGTGCTGCGCATTCCATATTAAATCTCCATCTGCTTCTATTCCAGGCAGATTCCGTGCCCTCACGCCTGTTGCTAAAATGATATGCTTGGAAACAATTTCTTGTTCTTCCTTATCGCTAACAACTTTTATAGTACTATTGCCTGCAAGTTTACCAAAGCCTTGATGAACTTTGATGTTATTTTTTTTCATCAAATATGCAACGCCACTTGATAATTTATCAACAACGCTTCTTGAATATTTCACTATTGATTGTATATCAAAACTCGCTCCTTTTACTTCTATACCAAACTCTTTTGATCTTTTTATTAGCCTATAAACCTCAGATGCTCTAAGCAGTGATTTTGTTGGTATACATCCCCAATTTAAGCATATACCGCCTAAATTTTTTTCTTTTTCCACAATTGCAGTTTTAAACCCAAGCTGTGCCGCCCTAATTGCCGCTATATAACCACCAGGACCGCTACCTATAACCGTAATATCATACTCATTCATCAGTTTTCTTTGTATTCAAAAAGATTATATATAACAGATGGAACCCATACAATCAATGGTCTGTCATCCAGATAATTGACAACACAGAAACGAAAAACTTACTTGACAAACCTCGCCAGCCCCCTTATCATGGTACTGAAGCTATTTCATTTAACTTCCCAATCTGTGCAGATTAAAACGACAAGAAAACTTGTATTTGGCGTACTATGCTTAATTTTTTGCACTATGTGTACCTTATGTCTTTATCAAATTTCTAGGTTTTTACCTATATAAGCTGAAACGCGCTTATAAAGCGTTCAAGACATCACCCAACGTCAAATTTTAAAATAGAGAGTGAATAACTAGCTACTGCGGGTTTTCTATGCCTTTTTTTTCTGCCTGGTAAATTTCTTAAATATTAAAGCTAAGGTTAGTTGCATTTAAAAGCAGCTAAATTGCAGCGTTTAAGACTTAAAAACGCCAATACTGAAAATAGACAATGGTTAGGGCTTCTTTTGCCTTTTTTTTCGTTTGGTAAATTTCTTAACGTTTGTGGCTAAAAGAGCCCAAGAGAGGTGTCATGCCAGTGCTCCTTTTTTTGTCATCCGAGTAGCCCCTATGATGTCATTCCAGCGCGTGACGCTGGAATCTAGTTCTTATTGTACATTTACTTGGTGTAGAGTTAAGTTTCCTGGATCCCAGTGTCTGGGCACTGGGATAACGAATTTGTCATTTTTCAAATTGTCGTAAGTCAGTTTAGCTATAGCTACAAGTTTCATTCTTCCCTTACAAATGACTTTACTGCGTCCTTTTTTCTGATTCAGAATTAGCAAGAAACGTTCTTGTAAGGTGGTCTACTAAAATTTTGCTTTATAAAACAATGTCTGAGCTATGCAATTAATACATTGTCAACACAACTGATTTATAAAAGCAAATACTATAATCTTAAAAAGAAGAGAGGAAATATTATGTCTAATTTAGGAAAGATCTTGGAAGGAAAAATGATTTATCAGGTAAATGATTCGAAATTGAAAGAGAAAGATAAAAAAAGTATTTTGAAATTAGCATCAAAAATAAAAGGCAAAAAAAGTAGCATTGCTGAAGAACTAGAAAAAATATCTAAAGAGAAAAAACAAAGGATTCTTACTACGGAAGTAAGCAAACATCGGGGTAAAGAATCAACTTTTACACTACTTACTCATGCTACATTTTGCGAGAATAGTCAAGCTGTAAAGGATATTTTGCAACAAGCCAAATTGAGCAACCTTTTAAAGAGTGTTCTTAGTGCAAAAATAATTAGTGATGATTCATTAATTTGCACACCACTTACTTATGCCATATTATATAAAAATAGCAAAGCTATTGAAGAAATTTTAAAAGTCTCTAAAGAAAACGATATTCTGAAAGATATTCTTAACGCAACAACAACTATAAAATATTCAGATAGTCGGAGAGCAACTGTTACACCACTTGATTATGCTATACTATGTGGAGATAGTATAGCTATTGAAGAAATTTTAAAAGTCTCTAAGGAGAATGGTATTCTGAAAGATATTCTTAACACAACAGCAACTATAAAATATCCAGGTAGCCGGGAAGTGACTTACACACCACTTGCTCATGCTATGTTCTGGAAGGATAGCAAAGCTATTAAAGAAATTCTAGTAGCAGCTGAAGAGAACAGTATTCTGAAAGATATTCTTAACACAACAACAACTATGAAATATCTAGACCGGGAAGTGACTTACACACCACTTGCTTTTGCTATACTACGTAAAGATAGTATAGCTGTTGAGAAAGTGTTAAGAGTAGCTAAAGAAAACGGTATTCTGAGAGATATTCTTGACACAACAATAACTATAAAACATTTAGATAGCCGGGAAGTGACTTACACACCACTTGCCTTTGCTATGTTCAGGAAGGATAGCAAAATTATTAAAGAAATTCTAGTAGCAGCTGAAGAGAACAGTATTCTGAAAGATATTCTTAACGCAACAACAACTATAAAACATTCAGATAGCCGGGAAGTGACTTACACACCACTTACTTATGCTATACTACGTGAAGATAGTATAGCTGTTGAGAAAATGTTAAGAGTAGCTAAAGAAAACGGTATTCTGAAAGACATTCTTGACGCAACAACAACTATAAAATATCCAGATGGTCAGGAAGAAACTTGTACACCACTTGCTTATGCTATACTACGTAAAGATAGTATAGCTGTTGAGAAAATGTTAAGAGTAGCTAAAGAAAACGGTATTCTGAAAGACATTCTTAACACAACAATAACCATAAAACATAAAAATAATCAAAAAGTAACTGATAAAGTACTTGCCGCATTACATGATCGCAAAGTTATTCAAGAAATTTTAGACATAGCTAGAGAAAACGATATTCTGAAAGACATTCTTAATGCAACAATAACTATAAAATATCAAGATAGTGAAGAAAAAATCTACACACCACTTACTTATACAATATCATATCAAAGCAACGAAGTTTTTAATACAACAAGAGCTATAAATCAAGATGGTCAGGAAAAAACTCACATCCCATTTCCTACCGTTTCCGTACTTGATGAAAGAGAAACTGAATTAAAATTAAAAGAAAAAAGACAAAGTAGAAGAGATGAGGGATTAAATTTTAACAATGGTAGTAGTGACAAAAATGTTGAAATAAAAGTTAATGGGAATATCTTGTTGCAGCATAGTAGTGGAACTAAAAATGAAATAAATCATACTGCTGTACGTAATGATGTAGGGGAGGTAAAGCTTCCTATAGAAAGTAGAACAAATGTTAAAGTACGGAATATAAGTGGATGCAAAGTAATGACTGTAGCTTCTATGGTGATTGAGTTGGTAGATAGTAAAGCGACATGTGTACTGTTAAAACCCACCACTAAATTGGAAGAAGTAGCTATAACATATTTTCAAGGTTTAGCACTATATTTATGAAACTTAATTTATATGTGCTAAACAAGATGCTGATTAGTTTTATAGGGCTAACCCAAGAAAGGTTTCCCTACGTCATACCGTCACGGTATCTCTAGATCCCGCTAACAAGCAGCGGGATGACGGTTGTCAGGCTAGCTGTCATCCAAGTAGCTGACACTGGTTCCTTTATGACGGCAGTGCACGGAGGTGTCATCCCAGTGCCCTGACTACTTGGATCCAGGAAAAAGAATGGTGTCATTCCAGTGCCCTGACTACTTGGATCCAGAAGACTTAATTTCAACCAAGTGGCTGCATAATAAAGGCTGGATTCCAGTGGGCTTTGTTGCATCGCACTTTATGAGATGGTGATTTATGGTAAATTCATGTAACTATCTCAAATTTAGCCATACCAATATCAGTGAATTTATTGAGCAAATAGCATTTGATTAACAGTTCTTTTTCTCGATTTATCTCAGATTTATTCCTAAAACTAAATCCAAATATTTGCTTTAATCTTGAGAAAAACCCTTCAACATAAGCCATAATTTACTTCTTTTTTCCATTCTTTCATGCCATCTTCACCATGTAATCATATGCTCTATCTGCATATAGTGCTTTTATGGCATGAACTTCTTTTAGCAAATCACAAGCTCCATAGTGATCAGACCGTTACTGTATTTTACAGCTATGGCTTTTTTGCTGTTTATATTCAACATTACGTGCAATTTTCTTGTTTGCTCATAGCCACGATATTTTCTGTCAGTGCTATTTTCCTTGCTGTGTGTTGTTGTATATACTAATTCCTGTACTGTCTATAGCAATTTCGATATCTTCCATATTATTTTCTGCAATCATTTATCTTAATATTAAGTTTCTTAAACCTTCTTGAAGCCTGGGAATAGCTGATAACTTGCAAACTTCTTCCTATTTGTTGCAAATATCCTTTTATAAATCCCACCGTTTGTCTTAAGCCAATTCTAAAGAGACTGGTGATTATATGCACCAAAATTACAACTTTATCACTATAAATATAGTTGCCGCCCTGCATTTTTGGACAATTCTCGTACCAATTTTCTATGGCGTCATTGATATAACAAAAAATGCTTCCTCTTTCTTGGAGAAATTTGTTATATTCGCTATGGTTACTGACTTTCATTTTGACTGGCATATTTTTCCTTTGTCGGTTAAATGGCTATTTTATAATGAATTTTGTCAGTAACTGCCAGATTTTTTCGGTTGCTATGCAACAAAGCCCACTGGGATCCAGATTGGGCACTAAGTTGGTAAACACGAAAGCGGTTAATCCTTTACAACGTTTTTGATGGAACTGTGCAAAAGGACTGGATGCCAGTGTCACGCACTGGCATGACACCCATTTGTTCCTATAGTTGTCTTTTCTCGTCTACCTTATTTTGCCACTCTGCTGAACAGATACATATACTAAGGCTCATTTAAATATAGAGCCTCAGTGGTGCTTAATTTTTTCAATTGATGGTAACTAGTAGCCCTACTATGATGTGGATCTATGCTTGCCTATAACTAAAATTTCACTTCCACCAAGGGGATATTATTCCAGCTATTGCTTCCATAGTCATCAATAGAAGCGTTTAAGTAATCTGTATCAAAGCGTACGGGCACATCAAATTCGAAGCTCGCAGTGATTATCGCATCTTTTACTGGTGGCTTCATAAATGTTATTTCTCCCGTTGAATAATTTACTGAATATTCACTCTCTTCTTTACCATTTAAATAAATCTTTACTGTCCCATGTACTGGCTTTTTGATCATACGTATATGCTTATCTCCTATGATTATTGTCCAGTAGAAATTTCAAATTTTGTGAAATCTTTAAAAACCCAGTCATTTTTAAGAGTATAGAAAATAGTTATAAGAAATTTCCTAGCAGTAGCAGTTATAGCTTTAGCAGAACCACGCTTCTTTTTTATATGTTCATAAAAACTTTTCAAGTAAGGACTGTAACGTACAGCAATCCAAGTACATTGAACTAAAGAAGTACGCGCTATTTTTGACCCTCGTTTGGTAATTCTTCCAATTGTACATTGCTGATTAGATTGAGAAACTCTTGGTACAACTCCAAAATATGCAGTAAGTTTCTCAGGTCTACGGAAATCATTAATGTCTCCAATTGTTGCAATAAAGACAGCTGCAGAAATTGGACCAATTCCCTTTATGCTGATAAGATTGCTGAACCCAGGAAGTTGTTTAGCAAAAGCTATAATTTCCTTTTCAAGTTTTTTAAGGCTTTCTCGGATAGCTTCTAAATGATAGCTAATCACTTCAATTTCAACTTTTTCTAAAGGCTCCCAATTATGCTTTTGAGTAGCACGCTCAAATCCTACTTTAGTTGTAAGTACTTCTTTTTTAATTTTTATTCCATGATAATTAAAAAGACCATGAACTTTATTGATTAAAGATACCCGTGACTTTACTAACTGATCTCTCGTTTGAAGAAGAGAAGCTAACTGCTGGCATTGTTTGTTTTTGCACCTTGCCTCAGGCAACATATCTTTGCTTAGAAAGAAAGCAATAGCTCGCGCATCATGCTTATCTGTTTTGTTCACAGAGCGACGAACAACTTCAAACTGTCCAGGAGCAATTATTACTATGCGTTTAACGTAAGGTGAAACTGCATCATAAAAGAAACAGCTGTTACCTGTTGCTTCTATGGCTACTTCATATGTTTCTTGAAGATCTTTGGTGAAATTATCCAAGTCTTTTAAGCGAAACGTTTGAATATGCTCAGGTTTCCCTTCTTGTAAGTAACAAGCAGTAAAACTATTGGTATGTAAATCAACTCCAATGTGACGCATATTTTTTCCTCCAATTGCATATTTCAATATATCAGAGTAGAATATTGCCGGTTGTTCCAAACTCCTATACGAGGTCATCACATTTTGTGAGCCTCACGATGATTTTCGGTGGCAGGGGCAGTTAATCTCCCCCACGAAGTCTTCTTTCTACTCCCTGGGCAGAAAGTGCTTCAGAAAAACATCCAACCTGCCACCTATCCACTCTGAGAAGTTATTATCTTCTCTTGCTTCCAACCAAGCAATACTTATTCATACCATCTTCCCTAGTTAAAATAGCTAATCTAATACTAATTAATTAAAAATGGCTTAATATGAAAAACCTAATTATTTGCATAACTTGCACTTTTCCAAGCTAAAAATAGGCAAAGTTAACCTTACTTCTCGTCATTTTTTAATTTATCGTCAATATCCTCATCTTCAAATTCATCCTCCTCTTCTTCGTCGTCAAACCCATCATCACTCCTATCCTCCTCTTCCTCGTCATCATCATCTTCAAACTTATCGTCAATATCTTCATCATCAATATCTTCGTCTGCAAATTCATCTGATTCATCATATACTGCATCTTCTGTTTTAGTTTCAGCAGGATAATCAACTGAATTAGGTCCCTCAAGAGCATTATTCCCCTCGTTATTAACCTTCTCTTTGCTCGCAGCGGCAGAAAGAACTTTGTTTGGGTCATATGGTTCTTGTGTAGGCACACGAGTTTGTTTGAGCAGCCTTTTTGTGAAGGTGGTATCACTGTAGTACAAAATTTTCTTTGATTTAATTGGGTAAGTCGACTCTATTAAAATTATCTGATCGTCACGTGGCAACATAATAACTTCTTGAGGCAATAGCAATGCTCTCTGTATTTCAGAGATATGTAATGACCTTGAAGCAGGATTTAAATCTAAAAATTTAGGCTTATTCAACGATTCTTGTTGTACAGTTTTGTTTCCTATAAGTTGCGATATTAAATTAGCTGTTTCAATATTATTGGCTGCAAAAGTTATTCTGTAAGTCGAGTTTGACAAAAAGGAGTTCATCCCTGCTTCTTCGTATATTCCTTTGAGCTGCTCAGTATCTTGAACAATTAAGAATAACCTAACTCGATAACCACGAAAATATGCAATACCTGTTTGAAATTGCTCCATTTTTCCAAGTGTAGGAAACTCATCCATTAAAAACAATACACCATAAGGCTCATCATCGGATGGCAATTTTCTACATAAAAACTCAGTTGCCTGTTGGTAAAAAACCTGCATTAAAGGCCTGAGCCTAGTCAAGTTGTCAGGAGTTAAACCAACATAAACTGTAATTTTCTTCTTTTTAAAATCTAAAATATTAAAATCACTTGACGCAGTTGCAGTATCAATCAATGGGTTTGCCCACAATTCAAGTGATGAGTTCATGGTTGATACAACACCTGACCTTTCTTTATCAGCTTTTTGTAAAAAAGCTGCAATATTCATATATGCTACAGGGTGTAGTATTTTACCCATTGTATCAAGAGCAACAGCAAGATTATAAACCACGTCATCACTACGCATCGTACGCACAACTTCACCAAAAGATTTAACTTTCTCTGGTGCAGCAAGTAAGTATAATACCACTCCAACAAATAAGCTTCTTGCTTCATTTTGCCAAAAGTCTTGTTCAGGCATGATTAGGTTAGCTATTTTCTGCACATCGTCAACCATCTGCCCAGGTTTTTCACTAATCCATTGTAATGGATTGTAACAGTGACTTATTCCATCTGGCTGCGCTGGATTCCATACGTATACTTTTTGTCCTTGTCGTTCTCGCCAACCACTTGTTATTTCATAGTTTTCTAATTTTATGTCGTGTACAATTACCGAGTCAGTCCAAAATAATAAATTAGGAATTACAAAGCCAACACCCTTACCAGAACCTGTAGGTGCAAATAACAATGCATGCTGAAACCCATCAGAAATGAAGTATCCTCTTTTATCTTTACCAAGCAATAATCCCTTTTTGCTTCTTAATCCTGCTTTTCGTATGTCTTTCTCTGATGCCCACTGCGAATCTCCATGAAGTGATTCTTTCTTTTTAAATGGTCGCCACTCAATTATCCTTTCTCTTAAATTCCACAAAATAATCATTAAAACAATGATAGGCAGTGCAAAAGATATAATTAATGTGATTTTGAGCTCAAGGCTATATAACTCTGGATGATGCCAACAATATTGTATATGATCAAAAATCGTTGGCCAAAGAGCTTGAGGGAAAGGCGTCAAACTAGGATTAATTGCCTTAAAATCCACAGCATCCGGACCATCAGCAAACAGAACAAACAATATACCAGATAGATAGAAGCAAAACTCAAGTACGCTAAAAGCTACTACACCTCCTATGAGAATATTACGTAGGTGATTCCCATTACTCATAAACTACTCTTCCTTAACTTATGTATAAATTTAAGCATTTTCGCTCGCAGATCTAGTAAATAATATCTCAGAAATGCTTCTTTTGCCCCCACCGGTTCTTTTTAGCTGAATAACAATATCAATCACATTTCTAATGTATGGTATAATTTGGTCTGGAGGAATGCCAAGATTTGCCTGCATAACCATCAATTTTATTTGCTCAAGGGCCATTGTTGGACTATCCGCATGAAGGGTTGATATTGATCCAGGGTGACCAGTATTTATCGCCCTAAGAAAACTAAAAGCTTCCGCTCCACGGAGCTCACCAACTATTATTCTGTCTGGTCTTAAACGTAAGCACGATTCTATCAAATCTTGAGTGGTTACTTTTGCTCTGCCCTGCCCTCCTTTAGAGGCAATTAGATGGACTTTATTGGGATGATCGTTCAAAACGATTTCCCTTGCATCCTCAACAGTAATAATTCTTTCCTCAGCTGGAATAGCACGCAAAGTAGCATTAGTAAAAGTAGTCTTACCAGTGGAAGTTCCACCACTAATTATAATATTTTTCTTACTTATTACAGCGTATTCTAAAAACTCTTTTATTTTTTTTTGCCTTAACAGTAAATCCAAATGACGGTCAACTGGATTATCAGTTGCTTCTGTAACAGTTTCAGAAAAAGCCCCCATTTTTTCGTAATCATCGAGTGCTAACTGCATGCTAGAAGGCTTACGAATCGACATGACTACTTTATCAGGTTCACATGCTGGCGGAAATACTATCTGTATACGATAACCATTTGGTAATGTTGCCGAAAGTAAAGGTGCTTCTTCGCTAAGTTTTTGTTCTGTAGCTTGAGCAATCAGTCTGCCAAGAGATTTCAAATGGTTAAGATCGAATACTTCTAATTTTTCACACCTTATTTCACCGCGATTTTCAATCCATACTTCCTTTGGCTTATTTATTGATATTTCATTTACGCCTTCTTCTTGAAATATGCCTTGTAATGGCTCCAAATATGTATCAAGTGCAGCATAGTTCATTTCATTGATTTAATATTGCCTGTGAAGGAAATACTATATCTTGGTTAACAAATACTTTCAATGCAGTGCCTTGATCAACATAAATAGTTGGTTTTTTATCTGTATATCTGCCTACTATATCTCGCATGTCTTTAGAAAAATCCTCGATTGATTTCCCGATTGCTTCATCATAAACAGACTTGCTTCCTCTTTGAATTTGTTCTAACAGTTGATTTACATTTTCCAGGCTTATATTTATCTCATCTTCTTTAAGTCCTAGTGCTTTTGCTATTTCCTCTTTCATTATTTTTAGTAACTCTTGTCTGCTTTTGGCACTCCGAATTCTTCCGATAGCCCCAAGGCCTAATTTCCATTTGTCACTAGATATACCCTTTGCTGCTTCACCAATAACATCTTTGAGTGCAGAAAAATCTATTTCGGTTGCAGTGATAGACTTTACTGCATCTTTGACAGTTAGCGTATCAACAAGATTAGAAGCCTTTTGCCCTATAACAGCAGAACCAATCGAAACACCAGCAAGTGTCACTGAAGAGAATAACGCACTTACTATTTTGTTATCAACTATTCCTGCTATTCCTGCTCTACCAAGTTCGTCAGTACTAAGTGATGAGATTGCAATATCTATTCCATGTGGCAGAATCACTCTATTCCAGTTTATATTTACACGAGATTTAGCAACATTCGAGTCAAATGAATAACTGCCTATCAATCTTGAGCCTTTAGGTATTAAAACTGTATCACCAGTTTCTGCATAAACATCTCTACTCACCATAGCACGCAGCATTCCTTGCAGATCAGAGTTTATTGCAGTTTCAAGAACAGCATCAATAATTTTACCTTGAGTAATCATTAAACCAAGCTTTCCTACTCTGGTAGCTTTGCTCGATTGTGCTGAAGTGTCGGATAAAATAGCATCAGCAGCTTTGTTCTCTCCACTACCACCTGAAATTGTTAACATTTGTGCACTACGTCTGTCTCTAGGATAACCTCCCCCCCCTATTGTAGGAAACGAGGTAGGTAAATTGGCCATAACATTACTAGAAGGAAAATTTTGCTTTGGCAAAGTAGGTATATTTGACACAGGAGTTTCTTTTGGTTTCTCTTCTTCTTTTCTAATTTGTTTTATTTCTGGTATGATTGGTGGTGTAGGAAGAGGAGGTAAGGGTGGTAAGGGATCAGTTATTATTCTTTCAGGAACCATTACATTATCTGGAACTTGTTCCAACTTTCCTTTCAATTCTTGAACGTTTTGCTTTGTTTCCTCTTTTTTAATAACTTCTAAACCCTCTTTAGGAGAAGGACTAAAATAGAGATAATACACTCCACCAGCCAGAAGCACTAAAATAATGACCATCAATGCCCTATGACCTTGATTAGAGCCAACTGTTACTACCTTATTCTCTATTTCTGATTCATCTTCTGAATTGTTACGCCTTTCTTTATTCATATTGCGTGTACCACAGCTAAAGTGACCTATTTATAATTTCAACTTCACCATCTTCATAACGCATAAATAGCTTTTTATGTACTCCTTTTATTATAACATAATCATCAAATAACAGCCTTTTACAAGGTTTATCCTCCCCTTCTACAAAAACCTGAGGTATTTTATTATTATTTCTAAATTTTAAATAGGTTAAATAACCATCATCAAATAACTCAATCGGAACTATATCCGCATTACCACCTTCATCAATATATGTATAATTGTACTTCGTATCATTTTCTTGTATTATTTTTTCTAGCTTGTCTGCAGTATATTGCATTTGAGTAGGTAAAGAAACCTCATCTAAATCAACATCAAATTCACCTTCTTCTTGAGGATAATAAAAACGTACTACGTAAGATATATCCTTTTCAGCAGAATAATCGTGATCTACTTTCTTAGCATCAGTATCCGGGTATTTATCGTAGTTTGGCCTTGAGATTAAATCAAAAATGTAATTTCTTTTTTTAGTTGTCGTAATAATCATGTTAGTGCGACTACTAACTTCAAATGGCATGATAAGCAATTTATTGTCATAAGGATTAATTTTCCAACTTGATGCATCACCAACAGCGATATTTTTAACTTTTTCTCCTTCCGCAAATTCAATATAAGAATAGTAACCCTGACTAAAAACCACCGTAAATACTTCATTAGGGCTATACACAAAAGTCTTTATTCTACTATCTATAGAAATAGGCTCATTATAATTAATGGATGCGTTTAAATTGCCACTTACAAGTAAAGCTAAAACTAATAATATCCTATACATATTCATCATCTACTCTATATGAAATAACTTGAAATCCTAATGGGTTAATATATCTTTGCTGATCATCCATTTCAAGCGATGCATATCTATATGACATAATAACTATCTTATTTTTTCTCGTGGAACTTCCATCTTTCCGTATAAATTCCACAAAAAACCTCACCTGAAGAGCATCGTTACCCAACTTTTGAATTGAGCGAATTTTAAATTCACTTTTGGTATCTGAATATAAATTAAAAAGATCATCCATATTCTGCGATCCTACATAATTTCTAAATTCATTATACACATTAGGTGAGGAAAACAACCTCACCTTTGTATAATAGTTATAGTTATAATGATATGGATCAAAAACCTCTCTTGCTTTTATATACTCTGAAATAAAATAATCGTTTAGCGCTTCATCTGCAGAATACTGTTTTACTGTGACAGAATCAACCAATTGCACTATTCCTGATTTCTTGTCAATTTCTATAACAAATGGCTCAATAGTGCTACTTGTGCTAATTTTAAATATGACTAATATGCTGATAGAGATCGTTGCTAATAATATTAATGCAAATAAAAGTAGAATATTTCTTTGAGCAATAACTGTGCTGTAGCGAGTTGAATTCCAATTTATATCCTTATCTAAGGATTCAGTATTTTTTTCTCGCTTAAAAAATCTTAGCATTTTAGTATTCCTAAAAATCTTAACTTATGTTAATAAACATAGCAAATTAACAAAGTAGTTACAGCAAAAAAGCTAAAAAACTCTTAATCTATGGCCTAATTTACCAAACTTTGTCTCCATATATGAATCGTTATATTTATTACGTTCCACAATAAGTGGTAGACACTTTGTAACTCCTATACCACTACTTTCTAATTCTGACAATTTCCTATCATTGTTTGTAAGTAATTGGATTTTGTTAATGTTCAATTTCTTAAGCATTTTAGCTGCAACAGCAAAACTCCTTTCATCATCTTCAAAACCCAATATTCTATTTGCATCAACAGTATCAAGATTATGTCCTCTTTGCATACTGTACGCTCTTAACTTACTAGTTAAACCAATGCCTCTTCCATCTTGCATCAAATATAATATAATACCACTTCCAGAGTCAGCTATCATTTGAATTGCTTGATGTAACTGACTTCTGCAATCGCATGACAAGCTATCTAACAAGTCACCCGTATAGCACGAAGAATGAATTCTCACTAATGGTTCGTCATCTTTATCTGGATTGCCAATGATAATTGCATGATGTTCTCTTCCACCACTTTCGGTTCTATAAGATATGATATTTACTTCTTCAGTCTGTTTTAAAAATAATGATGTTTTGCACACTTCATATAAATCCTGATTTTCTTGAAAATTATTTATGAATGACGTGTCCAGTGCAATAACGTCATTTTTCTCGCACCAATTTCGCATTTCATGGTTATTCTCAAAAGCCATATCAGCCACTAACGCGTATGGCAATAATTCTGAGAACTTAAGCAAGGCAATAGCACATTCATCTATTGTCTTTGAGCATTGCAACTCTTTTATGCAATCTTCCTTTGAACAGTTTATTAAATGGAGCAGTTCATCAAAATTATTCACCAACAGACGTTTGCTGTTATGTTCTTTATTCTGAGATATGTATTTTACCTTACTTGAAGTTAAAGTAACATATACATTACTTGATATAAGCTTGTATTGATTAAATAAATCTCTTTCTAAAGCCTCAGCAGCAGCAAACAATAGGTAATTACTTTCATCATATATTACAATTGGCCGACCGCGCCTGATTTCGCTGATAGCTCTTTCTACCTTATTGCTACTCTGATTTCCTATAAACATTTTTACCCATATTAAACAGCGATAAAAACTGGTGCGGCCGAGAAGACTTGAACTTCCAAGGCCTTATGAGCCACAGCGACCTCAACGCTGCGTGTCTACCAATTCCACCACGGCCGCACTATATTCTAGTTTTTATATAATTATTTTAAATTACTTAATCATTTTAGAATTTTTCATCTAGAGTGTCAATCTGATACTAGAATAATTTAGAAATTGTTTGTATAATTTGATTATGAGTTTTGTGATTATAAATTTTAATCATTTAAGATAACCTTACTACTAATTTTTAACTTAGGTTTTTATACAAATGAATATAGCTAATATCTTTATTTTTTTAGCTCTCTCTCTTATAACTAGCTTTCATTTCGTCCATGCACAAATATTATACACATGGTCTCAAGTTATCCCAGAAAATAAATTAAGCATACGCGCAATTACGGACAATGACATGTGTCCCATTGTTTATGTCAATGGCGAGGAAACAGAAATGCTGAATCGCAGCTCAATTAACAATGGTGATCATAACGAAACAGTTTGTGAACTGACAGTACAAACAAGTGCCAAAAACATTAGTATTGAGGGTCTACGGGTTCCTATATTACCAGAAAAGGTTAATAAAATTGCTTTTATTGGTGACACGGGCTGTAGAATAAATATGTTATTTCAGCAGGAATGTAATTCGGTAGATAGCTGGCCTTTAAAAAAAAATTTAGATTCAATCGCCCTTCATAAACCAGATTTAATTATCCATGTTGGTGATTATCATTATAGACAAACAAAATGTAGAAATACAAAAAAGTGTGGCGATATTTATGGATATAATAAAGAAGTTTGGTACGCTGATTGGTTTGAGCCTGCAAAGGATATTTTATCACAATCCCCTTTCCTTTTTGTTCGTGGAAACCATGAGAGTTGTGATAGAGCTTATGAAGGATGGTTCAGGTATCTAGATTCATACCCCTTTTCGTCTGAAAAATGTGGAAACTTCGTTTTTAGTTGGTCCTTAGATGCTGGACCGATGAAATTTTTTATCTTCGACTCTTCATCCGGTGAGGATATTTTTACAACCCAAAGCACAATTGATGCTTTTGAGAGGCAATTTGATAAATTGATACAAAATAGTTCTGACAAGCCCATGTGGTTTTTAACTCATAAACCGCTTTGGAGATCTCCAAAAAAAGAATTTTTGACATTAAAAAGCCATGGTAATCTTACACAAATCGAAGCTTTTGGAGATAAATTTCCAAGCAATGTTACTACCATAGTTTCTGGCCACATTCATATAGCCCAGATTTTATTAATGGATAATGTTCCAGACCAAATTATAGTTGGAAACGGTGGTGCATCATTACACGCTCAAGATCAAGAGCACGTTTATCAAAATGTAGAATTTGACTATTCAAATGGTAAAAACTACTTAGCACACGAGGTTAGAAACTTTTTTGGCTTTGGCTTTGCAATACTAAATCTAGATGATCACGAATTTACCTTCTATAACCAACACAATAAGGAAATGTATTCTGCGAAGCTAACAGAAGATTTTAAACTTAAACGGATTAAAACTATAGTCGATTCATTTTAGGATTTGTTATTAGCTATTTTAAAAACGCTACTTAAACATTTTTTTTAATCGATTGATTTCATCAGCAAATTTTGAGTCGGTCTTTATAAAATTTTCTACTTGTTTTACTGCATGTATAACAGTAGCATGGTCTCTGCCACCAAAGTTTCTCCCAATATCTAGTAGGCTTTTTTGCGTAAATTTTTTGGCAAAATACATAGCTATTTGTCTTGGCCTTGCAAGACTGCGAAGCCTTCTATTGGATTGCATATCTGCAACCTTTATATTGAAAAATTCAGCTACTTTCTTTTGTATTTCTTCTATTGTGACTGACCTATGATTTGACCTAAGAAGATCGATTAGGGTTTCACTAGCTGATTCTACCGTCATACTTCTTCCAATTAATGAGGTATGGGTAACCTTATTTAATGCTCCTTCTAATTCTCTTATATTAGATTTTATGTTCCTTGCTAAAAACTCTAGGACATCTTTCGGAACATACATATTCATCTGCTCCACTTTTGCCTGCAATATACCAAGCCTTAATTCAAAAGTTGTTTCATTAATATCTGCCACCAACCCCCAACCGAGTCGTGATTTTATTCTTTCTTCCACTCCATCAAGATCACTAGGAGACCTATCAGCTGATATAACCAATTGCTTATTTTGGTCTATCAATGCATTGAAAGTGTGAAAAAATTCTTCTTGTGTACTATCTTTACCACTGATAAATTGCACATCATCTACCATCAATACATCTACTGATCTAAATTGCTCTTTAAATAACATAATATCTTTGCTTCGCAGCGCTGTAATATATTGGTACATGAATTTCTCTGCTGATAAATACACCACTTTTCTTTTTGCTGATGGGGAATTGACTATGTGCCAAGCTATAGCATGCATTAGATGTGTTTTACCAAGTCCCACTCCACCATATAGAAACAAAGGATTGCTGCCTAATATTGGATCTATAGATTCTGCCACACGCTTTGCCGCCGTAAATGCTAATTCATTTGGCTTTCCCACTACAAAATTATCAAAGGTGAACCTTGGATCCAGCGGCGAACCAAGATTATGATTACTTTCCTCTCTGTTTTTTAGTATAACATTAAAATTTGAATTCCTTTCCTCAATTACTTGAATATCAATAGAACGTATACTTTTATCTTCGCTTTGCCATAATGATAATATTTTTTTCATGTAATGAACTGTAATCCACTCTTTTATAAACCTTGTTGACACGGATAAAAGAACTTCCCCATTTCTGCTACTGACAAATTTTAGTGAACTCAGCCAGCTATTATATGTTGCTTCTCCATAAAGATTATAAAGACAATTTTGGATTTTTTCCCAAGTAACATTGTGATCCGTTACTGTAATAATCTGATCAAAAAACATAGTAGAAACCTTAGGGCTAGTTAAGTTCATATACCACACCAAGAAAAAAGCAATAATTAGAAAAATATAAGATAATCAATAGATTACTGCAAAATGAAAAGCTAATACTACTTAATACATACTAAAAATTATGGTGATTTTTTGATGGGTTGTAAAGGGTATAAAAACACTAAAATTGATCATTTTTATTTCAAAAAAATGAAAAATTTGTAAATGTAGCTTGTATCGAGGATTAGAAGCATGCTATTAAAAACAGTAATACATTATGTATAAATAAGATGTTAAATTTACTGGCAAATAAGTAAAGTATTCATATAAATATAGCTAACCTAATATAGATTTACTAAAGCAAATTTATGATTATATTAAGTAATTTGAGTTGTTATGCTGTATTCGGTATTGAACTAGAGTTTTACATTGAAGGAATAGAAAAAGAATACTTATTTCTGAATAGCATCAAAAATAAAATAGCATCTCTTGAATTTTCTTGCGAGAAGGAGAATTCTACACATCAATATGAGATAAAAAGTGGTTGTTACAAGAACTTCGACAATTTAATTAAGCATTTTGAGTTAGCAAAACAATCACTTACTGAAACAGCACAAAAACTAGGTGGAAATGTTTCTTTTAAAGCAAAGCCCTATTTGGATAGAGCAGGCAGTGCATTAAATGTGCATGTTAATTTCGTGAATTCAAATAACGATAACTTATTTTATATCAATGAGCAAAAGTACAGTGACTATCTGATTCACAGTATTGGCGGATTATGTGCAATGATGAAAAAACATATGTTGTTTTTTGCTCCAAATGACGATTCATATTTAAGATTTCAGTACCCGGATATTCACACTCCAACTACGATTAGTTGGGGGGTAAATAACAGAACTGCTGCGATAAGAATTCCCTATTTTGGCAACGATTCCAAAAGATGCCGCCTAGAGCACCGTGTTCCTGGAGCAGATTGTAACCTTGAAGAAGTACTCACAGCAATAATTGAAGGTATAGTTTTTGGTATAGAGAACAAAATTGCTCCGCCAAATAGAGTGTATGGCATTGCATCTGATCCTCAATATAAGATGGAGAGTTTGATATAGCAACTACCTGTTAAACCCTAACCCATTAAACTCCTTTGAGGTAATTGGCCATTCTAGCACTTTTCTCACATCATTATTTACATTACCATACTGTAATAGCAAGTCTGCAGCAGATAGTTTTCTCTCAGGTTTAGATTCTATACTAATATTTGCACTTGGTCTTTCAGGAAGTGGATTACCAAGCGCATCCATGTGTTTAGGTAAAGGTTCCATAACAATATTTGTAGCACTAGAAACGGAATGACTATCTTTAGTATCAGCGCTTTCAGAAAGTGAATTACCTTTGAAATCCATATGTTTAGTTTAGGTAGTCCATTTTTCATTTCTTCTTCTGCTCTTTTATTTTTTAATTCTTCTTCTAGCTCAGTTTCAGTTCTTTTTGGTTCTTTTACGGTATCTTTTTCTTCACCTTCATCAACACTGCTATACCCTTCATCTTCTGAAACTTTATCTCCTGAAACACCAGTAATTTCAGCAGGCTGTTCTTTTTTAGTTCTTATTTTATGAATCAGCGAAAGTAATAAGTAAGTAACTGCAGCAGCAGAAACGATAATGGCTATCTTTGCGGCAATGTGGATTGCTGTTAAAAATATTAAAGCTGATAAAGCTCCAGCTAATCCAGACACAATAACTTTATTTTTGCCTTTTGTTACATTTAGAATTGCCACCATAATAACCTCTCAGATACTGTTCTAGAATTATTATACAGAAATTTTCTTATACTTGCAATTTTGCGAAAATTTTAATTATTTGCGTAAAGTTTTAAAGCTACACAAGGATTAATTAATATGCAATGTATCTCGACTATAATGTTGTACAAACGCACATATTCAGCTAACATTCAACATGCAGAGCTTACTCATAGAGCGAAACAGGGCGGTGGTATTATTACTTATAGTAATTTTTATCTTCGGTTCATACGTTTATGTAAAAATGCCAAGGGAAAGCAATCCTGATATACAGATTCCTATAATCAGCGTGTTTGTTGGACTTCCTGGGATTTCTGCTCAAGATAGTGAAAAGCTATTAGTGCTTCCTATAGAAAATGAACTAAGATCCATCGAAGGTGTAAGAGAATTGAGAGCTTTTGCAACTAATGATGGTGCTCACATGATACTCGAATTTGGAACAGAGTATGATAATAAAGAAGTGCTCGATAATGTCCGTTCAAAGCTTTCAAACATAAAATCGAAGTTACCTGTTGAAGCGGAATCTCCGATAATCAATGAAATAAACTTGAGCTTATTTCCGATACTCAATGTCGGCTTAATTGGTAATTTGCCAGAAAGAGCCTTAACTGAAATAGCACGCAAGTTAAAGAAAGAAATAGAATCTCTGCCAAATGTTCTCAAAGTTGAAGTGGCAGGTATGCGTAAAGAAACAGTGGAAGTTATAATTGAGCCCACAGTTCTAACAAAATATAACATTCAATCAAACGAAATATTCCAAGCTATATCAAGCAATAATAGACTAGTGGGAGCTGGATCACTGGAAAATGACACCGGTAAATATTCGATTAAAATATCAGGATTACTAAAAGATACAGAAGATATTATGAATATTCCTATTAGATCTCAAGGCGATGCAGTTTTGAGAATCAAAGATATAGCAAAAGTATACCCTAGGTTTGAGGATCACCAAGGGTTTGCTCGCATTAATGGATTACCTAGTATCGTGCTAGAAATTTCAAAACGTAACGGAAAAAACATAATAGACACAGTAAATCAAGTAAAATACTTAATGGATAAGGCAAAAGATCAATTACCTGAAAATTTAAAAGTGGTGTACTTAAACGACCAGTCAAAAAACGTCCGCGATGTGCTTGATGACTTGGAAAACGGCATAATATTCGCTGTGTTGTTAATATTGATCATAATGATGCTTTCTATGGGAACAAGGATTGCTATTCTTGTGGCACTCTCGATACCCGGTTCCTTTCTCATTGGGATAATAGCTCTTTACTTTATGGGTATAACCTTAAATATCGTTGTGCTCTTCAGTTTAATTATGGCTGTTGGCATGCTGGTTGATGATGCAATTGTGATCAGCGAATATGCCGATAGAAAGATGATCTGCGGAATGGACAAAGTAGAAGCTTTTTACACTTCAGTTCGTGATATGTTTTATCCGGTTCTATCATCAACATTAACTAAATTAGCAGTGTTTTTTCCTCTATTATTCTGGCCTGATACTGTTGGTAAATTCATGCAGTACATACCAATTACAATAATTCTAACTTTGACTGGATCGCTCATTATGGCTTTGGTTTTTATACCAACACTTGGTGCAATATTTGGTAAGCCTTCGATAACTTCAAAAAAAGAAATAAAAAAAATGAGTGCTATAGAAAGTGGTGAAATAAAAAATGCTGGGCCTATAATAAGAGCTTACGTACGCATGCTAGAGAAGGTTTTGGATCATCCTAAAAAATTCGTATGTGCTACTGTATTCGTTTTGCTTTCATTTAGTGTGCTGTACTTTACTTTTGGCCCTGGAGTAAAGTTTTTTCCGAAAGTGGATTCAGATAATATTTTAATCAGTGTTAAAGCAAAAGAAAGCTTATCAGCCAAAGAACGAGATCTGATACTCAAAGAAGTGGAAGAACGCATTTTGAGCATTGAAAAAGAAATTCATGTTTCTTATGCTAGATCAGGAGCATTTTCAGACAACGTTATCGCCAGAATACAACTAGAACTTATGGATTGGCGCTTCAGGCGCAAAGCTAAGCACATACTAAATGATATAAGGAGCAGTGTGCAAGACATGAAAGGAATAATAATTAATGTTCAAGAGGAAAAGTCAGGACCGTCGGCTGACAAGCCAATACAAATTAACCTCAGCGGGAGTGTATCCAGTTTGAATTTAGCAGCAGAGAAAATTCTAGAAATTATGAACCAACCTTCATCCGGATTTATAAATATTCAAGATAGCAGATCAGCACCTGAAATAGAGTGGAATATGAGTGTTGATAAGAGTAAGGCTACAAGTTCTGAAGTAAGTGTTGCAACCATTGGCGATTTTATAAAGATGGTTACAAATGGAGTGTTGATTGGAAAATATAGACCAAATAATACGGATGAAGAAATCGATATTGTACTCCGTTTCCCCAGAAAGGACCGCAACATGAAGACTATAGACAATCTTTTTATCAATACAGTTAACGGCCCGTATCCTATGAGCAATATAGTAAAATATGCTCCCGAAAAAAAGGTAAACAAACTAAACAGGATTGATGGATCACGCACAGTGACAATCTCTGCTGACGTTGATACTGTCTATCTTGCTGATGAAAGAGTAAAGTTCATTCAGAATTCTATTGCCCAGGATTGGGACAAGGGAGTAAAAATTGATTTTAAAGGCGACAAAGAAGATCAACAAAAATCAGGAGCATTTTTGTTAAAGGCTTTTATATTAGCGATTACACTAATGATATTGGTATTAGTGACACAGTTTAATAATGTATACCATACATTTATCGTAATGACAGCAGTGTTTTTATCCACAACATGTGTGTTTTTTGTTTTCTTTCTTATCCAACAAGTTTTCGTAGTTGTTATGTGTGGAGTGGGGATAATTGCTTTGGCAGGAATTATAGTGAATAATAACATACTATTGCTTGATGCCTTTCATCATCAAATTAAGGTACACAAAAACAACATCAAGCGATGTGTAATAAACGCTGCAATTTCTCGCGTTAGGCCAATATTGCTTACCGTTGCAACCACAGTTCTTGGTTTAATACCGATGATTACCAGGTTAAATATCAATTTTTTTACGCTACAAATCACATATGATGCTCCATCAAGCCAGTGGTGGGTTGACATTTCAACAACCATAGCAAGTGGAATATTGGCTGCAACGGTTTTAACTTTATTCTTTACTCCTGCGTTGCTTGTTATACAAAGACATGAAAAAACTTGACTTAAGTTAGCAATCATTTAACATTTAAGATAGTGTTCTTTGCCCGTTGGAGCTATAATTATAACTAATTACATTGGATTTATTTATTATGATTGCTAATCGTAAAAGCAGTGTTAAGCAGAAAAGTAACAAAAATAACATAGTTGGAAGCCTTGATGTAATAAAAACAGCAGGAGAGCTTTCACTTCAAAAAGGTTTAGATTTTGATGTTGTAATAAAGGCACTAGAAAGTGCTATAGAAGCAGTGGCTTATCAAAAATATGGTAGCAAAAGTAAAATCGTAGTTAATATAGATAGAAACACAGGCAAAGTTACTTCATACAGAAAACTAAAAGTTATTGATGACGAATCAAATAGAGAAGAGAATACTGAGTATGAATCAATTACGCTGACACAAGCTAAATTAATAAAAGGAGATGCAAAAATTGGAGATACTGTTAGTGAATTACTCTCTCTTAACACTGATCTTGCTTCAGCAAGAATTGCCCAGCAAAAGATTGCTCAAATAATTAAAGATGAAGAGTCAAAAAAGCAATATGAGGAATTTAAAGATAAGGTGGGAGAAATAAGGTATGGTATTGTTAAACAAGTAGAATATTCAGATCTTATTATAGACATAAATGGCACTAGGGCATATCTTCCATTACGAAATTTAACCGGTGGTGAATCATTTCGTGAAGGCGACAAGGTTAAAACTTATATACAGACTGTTAAGCGCTCTGATGATGGACGTCAAATTATTCTTTCTAGGACTCATGAAGGCTTTTTAGAGGCATTATTAAATCAAGAAATACCAGAAATTGCTGATGGGTTAGTAACAATTAAAGGTATAGCTAGAGACGCCGGCTCAAGGTCTAAGGTTGCTGTTTTCTCTCCTGACAAGAACATTGATCCAGTAGGTGCTTGTGTTGGAGTTAAGGGAGATAGAATAAAAACTATTATACACGAATTAAATGGTGAAAAAATTGACGTTATAAATTACTCCTCAGATTTGGGTCAATTTGTTATTAAAGCCATTACTCCTGCAGAAGTATCGAAGGTTATTATTGATGAAAATGAAAATTGCATAGAATTAATAGTTGCTGAAGATCAATTGAGTTTAGCCATAGGAAAAAAGGGCCAGAATGTAAGATTAGCTTCAGAGCTTGTTGGATGGAAAATTGAGATATTAAGCACTCAGCAAGAATCAGAAAGGCGAAGTAAAGAACTTAGTCAATGTTCAGCTTTATTTGCTGAAGCTTTAAACTTAGAAGAGATTATGGGTCAGCTATTGGTGACAGAAGGTTTTTCAAGCGTAGAAGATATATCCAGCGCTTCAATTAAAGAGCTTGCTTCAATAGAGGGCTTTAATGAGGATATTGCAAACGAACTTCACAATAGAGCAAACAAGTATCTGAAAGCAGAAAATGATAGAAAAATAGAAGAGCTAAAAAGTCTAGGTATGGAAGATGATGTAATCAATTTAACTTTATCAATAGACAATAAAATTGCTCTTAGTAAACATGATATTAAGACTTTAGAGGACATAGCAGATTTATCAAGTTATGAGTTTTGCAGCATACTCTCTTCCTCAGTTGATAATAAGATGAATTCAGAAAATCTAAAAGATACAGTAGACTCAATAATCATAGAAGCACGTAAAAAGCTTGGGTTAATATAATAAAATAATATGAATAATGAAGATATCAGTAATAAAAAATTAACGCTCCAAGGCTTAAGCAAGCTTAAATTAGACCTCAATTTAAACTCTTCAACTAGCCCAAGTACCGGAGCTACAATAGTAAAAAAAAGAAGAAAAAAATCTCATGATGCAGAAGAACATAATTTATTTGACGAGAGCAAATTAGGTTCTTTAACAGAGAAAGAACAAATTTTCCGTATTAATGCTGTGCAGAATGCTGCTTTGCTGAAAGAAAAAAATCAGAGAGAAGAAAAAGAGAAAACAGCAAAAGAAGACAGCAATAAAGAGATTGACGAGAAAAATGAAGCGGACACTTTATCTAAAGAAATAAATAAGCAAGTTTTAAGTGATACTCACTTAGTTGAACTAAAAGAAGATAATATTGACTATGAGGGCGACGATAAAAAGTCTTCTAAAGTCAACAAAGATATATATTCTAAGCATTCTAAACTGGTAATTGCACAGGCAATAGATGAAAAAACTGAACAACCCCCTGTATTTAAGCAAAAATTTGGTATAAGAAGTAGAAAGTCAAAGTTTATCAAGGGTAAAAATATATCAAGAGAAGTTATTATACCAGACAAAATAACTATCAGGGAGTTATCTATTCGTATGGCAGAAGATAGCAAGAGTGTGCTAAAAATGTTTAAAGAAGAAGTCGGTGAGAGTTATAGAGTAGATGATCTGGTGGATCCAGATATAGCATGTGAAATAGTGGAAAAATTTAATCATACGGCTAAACGAGTGAGCGATACCAACAGAGAAAAAGATTTATTTTTTATAGAAGGCAGAGAAAGCCTGCCTAAAAAACCTAAACCACCAATCGTCACTTTTATGGGACACGTCGATCATGGTAAAACCTCATTGCTCGATGCATTTCGTGAATCTAATGTTGCAGAAAGAGAGTCAGGTGGCATAACTCAACACATAGGTGCTTATCAAATAACGACAAAAGATAAGCAAAAAATTACCTTTATTGATACACCAGGACATGAAGCGTTCACTGCGATGCGTGCACGTGGTGCCAATATTACTAATATAGTTGTAATAGTAGTTGCAGCTGACGATGGAATCATGAAACAAACAGTTGAAGCAATAAATCATGCAAAAGCAGCAAATGTTTCTATTATAGTTGCTATTAATAAAATTGATAAATCTGAGCCTGGTGATGCAGAAAAAATAATTAATAGTTTGCCTCAATATGATCTCATTCCTGAAGAGCTTGGTGGTGATGTTATGATTATGCCAGTATCAGCAAAAAAGAAAACTAATTTAGATAAACTAGAAGAGGCGATTTTGTTAATCGCTGAATTAATGAAGCTAGAAGCAATAGAAGATTGTCGAGCACTTGGATGGGTAATAGAATCCAAAATAGATAAAGCGAAAGGAATATCAGCTACATTGATAGTTGAGGAAGGAACGTTAAAGGTTGGTGATATATTGGTAGTTGGTACAACATACAGCAAAGTACGTAGTATGGTTAATCACCTTGGTCAAAGAGAAAAAGCAGCACTACCCTCCGCTCCAATTGAAATTACTGGTCTAAATGGTGTGCCAAATGCTGGAGATAAATTTGTTGTTGTAAATTCTGAAAAGCAGGCGCGTGAAATTGTTGAATACAGGCTAGAGTTAATCAAGAAAAAGAAAGAAGATTTGGGCGACAATAATTTAGATATATTCAGTCGTAATAACAGCGAAACAGAAGAACTATCTGTAGTTTTAAAGTGCGATGTAACTGGTTCTATTGAAGCAATATCAAGTTCAATTGATAAACTCGGTAAAGACCAAGTGAAATTAAATATCCTACACAAAGCAGTAGGAGGGATAACAGATTCAGATGTGCTGCTTGCAGAAGCATCAAGTGCAGTAATTTTAGCTTTTAATGTAAAAGTGGACTCAAAAATAAGGGACTTGGCAAAACAAAAAGGTGTAGAAATACATACTTATAACATAATATACGAGCTCATTGACGACATGAGAATGTATTTAACTAAAATGTTAAAGCCTGTTACACGAGAGGTTCGTGTTGGCTTTGCATCTGTGAGGCAAATATTTAACGTATCTAAAGCTGGTAATATCATTGGATGTTACGTAAGTGATGGAGTCATAAGAAAAGATTCTTTAATCAAGGTAGTGCGTGGTGGCAAATTGGTGCATGAAGGAAAGTTAAAAGCACTACGTAGATTTAAAGATGATGTTAAAGAAGTAGGTGTAAACTTTGAATGCGGAGTATCACTAGAAGGTAATATCGATATTAAAGTTGGAGATATTTTAGAAGCTTATCAATTAGTGCAAGAAGAAAGGGTGTTATAGTAGCTGGATATGAAAAAGGAAATTAGAAACCTAAAAATAGCATCGGTATTGCATAGAGCAATATCAAGAGTCCTAATGGAAGGTAAGGTGTTCAATAAAAATGTAGCGGTATCTGACGTAAAATTAAGTAAAGATTTGAAAAAAGCAGATGTATATATTGTGTTATCTTCATTGAATATTCAAGTAGCTGACTATTCAGATCCAGAAAAAGGCATGTGGTCACACACTAGAGATCCTTCTGAGAATAATTGTGATATTAACACTGTTGTTAATGAAATGAACCAGTCTGCATGGTCAATACGTAAATCTATATTGTGTTATGTTGATTTGCGATTTATACCTGAGTTAGTTTTCAAGCCTGATTTAGCGTTCGATAATTTTGTTAATGTAAGCAAAATATTACATAATCACACTTAATTAATGTATTTCAACCATTACTTTTCATTAATGAGGTTGCACAATTTAACTCCTGTTTGGCTTGCGCTATTTCCTAGCTTAAGCGGTATTCTTTTAGCCTCAACTTCTCTATCGTATCAGGCTTTTTTTCTCCTTATTTTATTTACTATAGGTGCATTTTTAATGAGACCCGCAGGGTGCATAATCAATGATATCTTCGATAGAGAAATAGATGCGCACGTTGAACGAACAAAATATAGGCCACTTGCAAGTGGTGCATTAAACATAAAGCAGGCTTTGGCTTTACTTTCACTGTTACTGTCTATTGCCCTGGTAATCTTATTATTAACTAACAAGACTACACTTATACTTGGAATAATTTCAATGTGCATGATAGTTATCTACCCCTTGCTAAAGCGTTACGTTTGGTGGCCACAATTGTTCTTAGGGTTTACCTTCAATATGGGATCGCTCATGGGCTCAGCAGCAATAACAAACCAGATCAGCATAGAATCCTTGCTGTTTTATATAGGATGTGTCTTTTGGACACTTAGCTATGACACCATATACGCTCATCAAGATAAAAAAGATGACGAAAAACTCGGAATGAAATCTACCGCATTATATTTTGGTGATACAACAAAATCTTGGTTGAAAAGATTTTATTTAATATCTCTTATGGCGTGGCTATATGCTGGTATCTTATCATCATTAAATAACATTTTTTATATTGCTCTACTTACTGTAGGGTTCATATTTCACCGCCAATACAAAAATTTCAATCCTGACGATCCCAGTCAATGCATGTCCATATTTAAAAATAATTCCTACGTAGGGTTGCTTCTCTTTTTTGGCATCCTTTTAGATAGAATTATCACCTAGGTCTCAAGAGTTTTTGCTCTAATGAAGTCAATAAACTCAGGTAGCTCACAGAAACGAAAAAATTACTTTACAAGGTTTGCCAGCCCCCTTATCATGACAGTGAAGCTATTGTATTTGCTTTCGCCAATCTGCAGATTAAAAGGTAAGGATTACTTAATGTATCGGCGTCTTATGTTCAATTTTTTGCAGTATATAGATACTGTATGTCTTTACAAAACTTTATCTACATCTAGATTTTTATCTAAATAAGCTGAACGCGCTTATAAAGCGTTACAAGACATCAAAAAGTGCCAATACTCGACAGAGATAGTAAAAGACTAGCTAACTCGGGGATTCTTTGTCTTTTTTTCTGCTTAGTAAACTTCTTAAACATTTGCAGCGTAAGTTAGTTGCAATTAAAAGCAGCTTAATCTTGCTTGTCAAGCGTTTAAAACATAAAAAACGCCAATATTTTAAAGCGGATAATAACCCCAGGGCTTCTTTTGCCTTTTTTTTCATTTGGTAAATTTCTTAATGTTTGTGGCTAACATGAAGCTAAGTACGAACTTTGTTAAACATAACAAATGGTGTTATCCCAGTGCTCCTGTGATGTCATTCCAGTGCTCCTTTTTTGTCATCCCAGTGCCCAGACACTGGGATCTAGCCTTTATTATGCAGCCACTTGGTTGAAATTAAGTTTTCTGGATCCCAGTGTCTGGGCACTGGGATGACAAAAAAGGAGCACTGGGATGACAGGAGAAGGAGGCTACTGGGATGACAAGAGAAGGTACTAGCCTGACAACCGTCATCCCACTACGTGTTAGCGCCGCGGCGGTATAGCTATAGGATGACAAAAAAAAGGGCACTGTGACGTACTTAAATCACAATTATCAGTTAATACTAATCGCGGCATTACAAAAAACGCCAAACTTTTTCTGCTTTTATGCAAGAAGTCTAGTCCATATATTCTTCCCACTTCTCCTTAACCTTTCCAATTATTTCTTCGCTCACTTCAAACTTTTGAGTTATTACATCAATCAACTATAAACCCTACTTCTATGATTATTGTCCAGTAGAAATTTCAAATTTTGTGAAATCTTTAAAAACCCAGTCATTTTTAAGAGTATAGAAAATAGTTATAAGAAATTTCCTAGCAGTAGCAGTTATAGCTTTAGCAGAACCACGCTTCTTTTTTATATGTTCATAAAAACTTTTCAAGTAAGGACTGTAACGTACAGCAATCCAAGTACATTGAACTAAAGAAGTACGCGCTATTTTTGACCCTCGTTTGGTAATTCTTCCAATTGTACATTGCTGATTAGATTGAGAAACTCTTGGTACAACTCCAAAATATGCAGTAAGTTTCTCAGGTCTACGGAAATCATTAATGTCTCCAATTGTTGCAATAAAGACAGCTGCAGAAATTGGACCAATTCCCTTTATGCTGATAAGATTGCTGAACCCAGGAAGTTGTTTAGCAAAAGCTATAATTTCCTTTTCAAGTTTTTTAAGGCTTTCTCGGATAGCTTCTAAATGATAGCTAATCACTTCAATTTCAACTTTTTCTAAAGGCTCCCAATTATGCTTTTGAGTAGCACGTTCAAATCCTACTTTAGTTGTAAGTACTTCTTTTTTAATTTTTATTCCATGATAATTAAAAAGACCATGAACTTTATTGATTAAAGATACCCGTGACTTTACTAACTGATCTCTCGTTTGAAGAAGAGAAGCTAACTGCTGGCATTGTTTGTTTTTGCACCTTGCCTCAGGCAACATATCTTTGCTTAGAAAGAAAGCAATAGCTCGCGCATCATGCTTATCTGTTTTGTTCACAGAGCGACGAACAACTTCAAACTGTCCAGGAGCAATTATTACTATGCGTTTAACGTAAGGTGAAACTGCATCATAAAAGAAACAGCTGTTACCTGTTGCTTCTATGGCTACTTCATATGTTTCTTGAAGATCTTTGGTGAAATTATCCAAGTCTTTTAAGCGAAACGTTTGAATATGCTCAGGTTTCCCTTCTTGTAAGTAACAAGCAGTAAAACTATTGGTATGTAAATCAACTCCAATGTGACGCATATTTTTTCCTCCAATTGCATATTTCAATATATCAGAGTAGAATATTGCCGGTTGTTCCAAACTCCTATACGAGGTCATCACATTTTGTGAGCCTCACGATGATTTTCGGTGGCAGGGGCAGTTAATCTCCCCCACGAAGTCTTCTTTCTACTCCCTGGGCAGAAAGTGCTTCAGAAAAACATCCAACCTGCCACCTATCCACTCTGAGAAGTTATTATCTTCTCTTGCTTCCAACCAAGCAATACTTATTCATACCATCTTCCCCACTTACATAAGTTTTGATTAGCTGAAAAGTCGTTTTTTTGTTATCTCCTATACCAATCTTTTGATTAATGGCTATAAAATCTGACCAATCCTTAAAACGAAACCATATTGCTTTACCTTTTCGTGCATGAAAAAATGTTATTAATTCTAATAGCTGCTCGTTTGATCTGACCCCGTAAGCTATGTTGTATCTAGTGCGTGCATGAGACCAATTGATGTTGCGCTGTTCACAACCGTTATGAGTTGTTACAACGTCAGTGGAAAATTCCGGTCCTCCAGTGGAACCATAAGATATATTTTCTGGAAATCTAATTTCTGTGAATGACATATGTCCTCCTGTGAAAGTAAAATAGTTTGGTTGAAGAAAATGTTGTAATTTGAAAGCGTTTCACATAGTAAATGACGCTATGGAAAGTGGATGAGACCACTAAGATAATACCTTAAACTGCTGTCACACCCACAATTACTATACTCAGGTTCATTTGAGTTGTCAAGCAAAAAAATAAAATTTTATGGCAAACTTTAACTAGCCTTGCTTGTGACTAATTCATCTACTTTTTTGCGTAATACATTCAAATCAGTTGCTCCTACAAACAGACTATCCCCAATTATTAAAAAAGGTGTACCACCTACTCCCAAATCTCTTACTAGGAGCTTACTGCCATTTATCATTTGCTCAATTTTGTCTGCATTATTTTTCATGGAACTATTAAAATCATCCTCATCAATCCCTATGCTTTTCACTATATCCAATATGCTTTCGTCTGAAAATCCTCCTTTGTGACTTAAAGCAGAATAGTGAAAGTCGAAATATTTTTCTTTATCAATAAAGTAAACAGCTAAAGCGCTTTTTGCTGCCCTTAAAGAGTCATTACCAAGTATTGGAGCATCCCTAAAGATATACTTAATTTTACCGTCGTTAATTAACTGCTTTATATCATTCTTCATAGCTTTGCAATATCCACAAGAATAGTCAAAGAAGCCTGCAGCTACAACACTACTATTTTCATTTCCGGAGTAAGGATAAGTAAGGTCAAATATTTGATTCTTGTATTGTGAAATTTTACTTTTGGCCACATTATCTCGAGCAGCGTAACTACTTTTAATCGACTCCTCTTTGAGAGTTTTTACGATCTTATCAAAATTTCTACTTATATAATTATCTAATTTCTCACCTATATAATCATCTTTTAGCATTTGGCTGCGATGTGAAAGCCAATTGTTTATTACTGGTAAACTTGCTACTGCCAGTATAAGGATCAATAAAAACGATATTCTAGAGATACAATTTATTTAAAAACCTACAACATAAAACTTTTAGTACACATTTATCTGTATATTAAAAGAAGCATCTAATGTTAATATATAAAAACATTTATATCAAGTGTATTTTATAGCCGGTTTTGCCTCGAATACAAACTTTACATACAATGAAAACTAAGCACGTTACCACAAAGTTCATCAGAAGACTTGGTGATGCAAGTGACCAAACTACCGTCAGAATAGCCAATTATGAGATGCTCTATCTTTTACCGCCGCGTATAACAACTGTAAACATGGCGGTAAAAAAAAAGTTGATCATCTTATAACCGCCGTGTATAATGCTAACAAATGCGGCGGTAAATTATATGAGTGAACCAATAATTGGTAGAGAAAAGGAAATAGCCATTCTAGAAAGTAAGCTTCTCTTTTCCCCATTTGCTGAGTTTATTGCAGTGTATGGTCCGCGTCGTGTAGGTAAGACGTACCTAATAAAACAATTTTTCAGTAAACATGCCGATGTTTTATTTGAACAAACAGGTCTTAATAATGGTACTATGCAGGAACAACTTGCAATTTTTACACAGTCATTATCAAATACTTTTTATAAAGGTGCAAAAATGGCTTTGCCTGAAATGTGGCTAGATGCATTACAACAATTAACACTTGCTATTGATAACACACATGAGAATGAACACATTGTCTTATTTTTTGATGAACTTCCATGGTTAGCTACGAGAAAGTCTCGTTTTCTAGAAACGTTAGAATATTTTTGGAATATACATTGGACAAACCGAAAGAAGCTTATCTTGGTTGTATGTGGTTCAGCAGCTTCTTGGATGTTGGAAAATATAATTTATACCAAAGGGGGGTTGCATAACCGCATTACCGCAAGGATACCTTTGCAGCCTTTTAACTTACGTGAAACTAAAGAGTACCTAAGATATTTAGGAATCAACCTTAATCACCAGCAGATATTACAGATCTATATGGCTATTGGAGGAATACCAGATTACCTTAAGGAAGTAAGTAAAGGATTATCAGCAGCACAAAACATTAATATGATCTGTTTTCAGAAGGGTGGTTTGTTATTTGATGAATTTGATATGTTGTTTCACTCCTTGTATGAAGAGCCAGAGACATATCTAAATATCATTCGTGCGATTGCAAAAAAGCCAAAAGGGATAAGCAGAAAAGAACTTATAAAAACGACTAAAATCACTGAGGGTGGTCGCTTAACTGCTAAATTAAGGAGTTTAGAAGAAGCAGGATTTATTGGTGGTTTTTTACCATTGAACAAGGGAAAGAGAGGAGTATATTACAGGGTAATGGACGAATATGTATTATTTTATCTAACGTGGATTGAGCCGTTTAAGGAAGTAACAAAAAGGGCAATAATAAGTGATGCTCACTATTGGGAGTTAGCAATAAAGAAACCAGCTTGGCAAACATGGACAGGGCAAACACTTGAAGCAGTGTGTTTTAAACATGCCAATGTAATTAGAAAAAAATTAGATATAGAGCATATAGCAGTTATATGTGGAGATTGGCAATATCAACCGAAAAAATACAGTAAAGAGTCTGGTGCTCAAATAGATCTAGTTTTCGATCGAGAAGATGGATGTGTAATGCTCTGTGAGATAAAATATAGTGATAAACCTTATACAGTAACAAAGGAATTTGTCGAACAATTAAAAAGAAAAGAAGCAGTTTATAGAGAAAAAACGAAGTCAAAGAAGCAAATATTCTGGGTGTTAATTGCTGCAAATGGAGTTTCTGAGAACCAATATCTAAAAGATACGATACATCATGTGATTACACTAGAAGACTTGTTTTAAGTTATTTTAAATTTTAATATGTACAACAACTTACGCGACTTCATCAAAGCCTTAGAAGAAAAAAAAGATCTGATTAGGATTAAGGAGGAAGTTTCAACAGTTCTTGAAATGACAGAAATTCACCGTAGGGTTTTGTCAAACAAAGGGCCAGCGATCATTTTTGAAAATGTTGTCACAGAAAATGGTAAAAATTCGATTCCTGTTTTGGTGAATTTATTTGGTACTATTAAGAGGATTGCATGGGGGTTGAACATAAATTCTGATGAACTAAGAGATCTTGGTAAACTTTTAGCATTTTTGCAATCACCTGAGCCGCCAAAAAACTTTAAGGATGCTATAAAAATGTTTCCTTTGTTGAAAGTCGTGTTATCGATGCGAAGCAAAGTCGTGAGCAAGGCTCCATGTCAAGAGGTAGTGCTAACCGGAGATGAAGTGGATCTAAGTCTACTGCCCATTCAAACATGCTGGCCAAATGAACCTGCACCACTTATCACCTGGCCGATTGTGGTAACGAAAGGACCCACGAAAGAAAAGCAAGATAATTTTAATCTTGGAATATATCGTATGCAGGTTATAGATAAAAAAACAACACTAATGCGTTGGCTTGCACACAGGGGTGGCGCAACTCACCATAAGCGTTGGAAGGAAGAAGGCAGAGATATGAAATTTCCTGCTGCTGCTGTGATCGGTAGTGATCCTGCAACGATTATTGCTGCGGTAACTCCAGTGCCAGAAACATTGTCAGAATACCAATTTGCTGGACTACTGCGAAAGAGGCCGCTTGAGCTTGTAAATTGTAAGACTGTTCCACTTCAAGTACCAGCTCACGCGGAAATCGTTCTGGAAGGCTATGTGAGCCTCAATAGATATCAAGATGAAGGACCATATGGAGACCACACTGGTTACTATAATTCTGTTGAGCAATTTCCTGAATTTAATATTACTGCAATTACTATGCGTAAAAATCCAATTTATCTCAGCACTTTCACCGGCAAGCCACCTGATGAAGCATCGATTCTTGGTGAAGCACTCAATGAAATTTTTGTGCCCATTCTTATTAATCAATTTCCAGAGATAGCGGACTTTTATCTGCCGCCGGAAGGTTGCTCATATAGAATAGCGGTAGTGTCGATAAAAAAATCCTATCCAGGGCAGGCAAAAAGAATTGTTATGGGCATAATTTCTTTTCTAAAGCAGTTTTTATACACGAAGTTTATTATCGTTGTTGATGATGATATAAATATACGTGATTGGAAGGAAGTGATGTGGGCAATATCAACGAGAATGGACCCTGTGCGTGACACAATCATGATAGAAAATGCACCTATTGATTATTTAGACTTTGCTTCCCCTGAAAGTGGACTTGGAGGTAAGATGGGATTTGATGCGACAAACAAAATTCCGCCTGAAACCAAACGAGAGTGGGAAAAGAAAATTGAGATGAGTGAGGAAATAGTAAGAAAAGTCACGGAGAAGTGGGAGGAATATGGACTTTAGTTGCTAAAAATTTGAAAATATGATATACCATAACGTTTTGTTCATAGTTAGGTAAATGTTGTGGTAAGTTCTCAAAAGCACCAAGCTCATGTTGATTGTAATTACATTGATGAATTACAAGACAAATTTAAGGATGTAAAATTTGAACGCACTGGAAAAACTAAGGGTAGGTACATTACTAATCTTGGCAATAAAAGTACATTAAATGATTTGAGGATTTTTATAGAGACACAAATTAAAAGGATACTTAGGAGTCTTTTTGCCCCATTTATATCAAAGGCTGTGAAGAATAAACTATCTTACTTTTCTCAAGAAGAAAATAAAGATAAAGTTTATAAGTTTGATGATATTCAAGATTTACAGGTGGGAGAGAAATACGCCATCCAAAATGTGGGTCATGCAACTCAGTTAATTCAAATTCCTGGATTTAATATTTTGACAGATCCAGTATTTAACGGTTTAAGCAGGTTATTTTATCCAGAAAAAATAACCTCTCACCCTAACATTGAAAAGTTACCTAAAATTGATGTTATCATAATCTCACACAATCACCGTGATCATGTAGACAAAAATTCGTTAAAAAAACTATTAAAATATTATAAAACAAAACATTGGCCTCAACCGAAGGTATTTGTACCTATGGGAGATAAAAAATTATTCAAGGGTTTTGGATTTAATCAAGTGGAAGAAGTGGAGTGGTATACAAAAATTTCTGTTACCAAAGATATTGATGGAACAAACAAAACAGTAAATTTCGTTAGTATTCCTGCAGATCATCGTTCTGGTAGATCTGGTATTGACCATCACAAGTCTTTGGTTGCTGGTTGGGTAATAAATCCTGAACAAGAAGATGTAATATTCAAGTATTCAGGAGATACAAGATCTTTATCTGATGAAAATCAACAAGCAACTGATGCAGTGTTATGGAATGAAATCAGAAGTAAGAAGATTAATAAAGAAAAAAGTGATGAAAATGTGAAAATCCCGAACATTGTTTGTTTGGAGCCAAGTGGTCCGAACTATACACGCCGTGATATGGATGTAACTCATCAGTCTACTTCATACAGCGCGCTTTTGAAATTTGTAGAAGCTAAAAACCTTGCTAAACTGAGTGGAAAAAGTTCTCAGGAGTTTTTGCAGACAATTCAAACTGTAATGATGTATCATAATAAATTTGAGCTTGGACCTGATAGGTTTAATGAAGGTTTGTTTGTGCTAAAAAAGTTACTTAAGTATTTGGATCTAAGTGAAGAAGATTTAAGTAAGGAACTTGCAAGGCAAGAAGGAAAGTTGAAGCAGAATCTTGATAAGGAAAGATTGAAGGAAAGCACTCCTCTTGTAGCAAGACCTATTGTTGCAATTCTGCCTAAACAAACATCATTATTAGTTCATTCAAAAGACTTCATAATTAAAGAAATCACAAAGGTAACTGAAAAATTGGAAGACATAGATAAAGAGCAAGTCAAGAAGCACCTGATAGAGAGTACCATATTTCCAAAAATTGGAGAAAGATTAAATGATGAACAAGTTGTAAGTTCAAGATTTAATCCAGAAGATGTACAAAAATATAGAGGGGGGAGATGGTATGAATAAGTATTGCTTGGTTGGAAGCAAGAGAAGATAATAACTTCTCAGAGTGGATAGGTGGCAGGTTGGATGTTTTTCTGAAGCACTTTCTGCCCAGGGAGTAGAAAAAAGACTTCGTGGGGGAGATTAACTGCTCCTGCCACCGAAAATCATCGTGAGGCTCACAAAATGTGATGACCTCGTATAGGAGTTTGGAACAACCGGCAATATTCTACTCTGATATATTGAAATATGCAATTGGAGGAAAAAATATGCGTCACATTGGAGTTGATTTACATACCAATAGTTTTACTGCTTGTTACTTACAAGAAGGGAAACCTGAGCATATTCAAACGTTTCGCTTAAAAGACTTGGATAATTTCACCAAAGATCTTCAAGAAACATATGAAGTAGCCATAGAAGCAACAGGTAACAGCTGTTTCTTTTATGATGCAGTTTCACCTTACGTTAAACGCATAGTAATAATTGCTCCTGGACAGTTTGAAGTTGTTCGTCGCTCTGTGAACAAAACAGATAAGCATGATGCGCGAGCTATTGCTTTCTTTCTAAGCAAAGATATGTTGCCTGAGGCAAGGTGCAAAAACAAACAATGCCAGCAGTTAGCTTCTCTTCTTCAAACGAGAGATCAGTTAGTAAAGTCACGGGTATCTTTAATCAATAAAGTTCATGGTCTTTTTAATTATCATGGAATAAAAATTAAAAAAGAAGTACTTACAACTAAAGTAGGATTTGAGCGTGCTACTCAAAAGCATAATTGGGAGCCTTTAGAAAAAGTTGAAATTGAAGTGATTAGCTATCATTTAGAAGCTATCCGAGAAAGCCTTAAAAAACTTGAAAAGGAAATTATAGCTTTTGCTAAACAACTTCCTGGGTTCAGCAATCTTATCAGCATAAAGGGAATTGGTCCAATTTCTGCAGCTGTCTTTATTGCAACAATTGGAGACATTAATGATTTCCGTAGACCTGAGAAACTTACTGCATATTTTGGAGTTGTACCAAGAGTTTCTCAATCTAATCAGCAATGTACAATTGGAAGAATTACCAAACGAGGGTCAAAAATAGCGCGTACTTCTTTAGTTCAATGTACTTGGATTGCTGTACGTTACAGTCCTTACTTGAAAAGTTTTTATGAACATATAAAAAAGAAGCGTGGTTCTGCTAAAGCTATAACTGCTACTGCTAGGAAATTTCTTATAACTATTTTCTATACTCTTAAAAATGACTGGGTTTTTAAAGATTTCACAAAATTTGAAATTTCTACTGGACAATAATCATAGGAGAAATATTTGTGATTAATGAGGGCAAAGCTCATGTTGATGGCTATGAGATTGAACTTCCTCACAGTATTCGTGTTTCTTTTGATGAAGATCCTAATATAAAATCAGTTGAATCAGAACCACATACTTTTCAGCCAAATAGCCAAAGGGTAATGGAACTGAAGGTTAATGATTTTCCAATCAGTGAAATCAAAAAAGTAGATATAACTATTCAAAAAACAATTACAATTACTCACGGTTCATATTCTGGAGTTATTGATCCGATACCTGACTCTGCAGTACTTGAGATTATTCAAGTTAAACAAGGCAATGTTATTTATGAAAACAGCATAGATTATAAACTAAACGCAGGAAACGTTGATTGGTCACTACCAGGTAAAGAGCCAGCTCCTGGAAGTAGTTACCTGATAACCTATCGCTGTCGTACTCATGTAAGTCCTGAAGATATAAGTGAAGAGGGATGCAAAGTAAAAGGAGCAGTTGATAACAGCTTGGTTTTGATTGATTACACCTGGAAAATGCCACGTTATGATTTAATCACTATAGATGCAAAAGGCGCAATAAGAAGGATAAAAGGCATAGCTCACCCTTGGCGACCATCGATGCCTAAAGCCCCCTCTGGACAACTTTTGCTCTGCTACATTCATCAGACGTGGAAAAAAGGCGAAAAAGAAGGGGTAAAAATAGTGAATAATGCTATTCATGCTGTACCGATGAATGAGCTTGAAGCAATGAAAAAAGGAATAAATGATCTTTATGCGCTAGTTGCAGAGGAACGTTTACGCAGTGATGCAAATTCAAGAGAACCTACCACCAAAAAAGGAGTATTTGTTGACCCATTCTTTGATGATGATATGCGTGATCAAGGAATTTCACAGTCTGCAGCAATAGTAAATAGAGAGCTAGTTCTGCCAATAGATGTAGAAGTTGCAGATATTGAAAAAGGTGGGGAAAGATATCTTTTGCCGTATGAACTTGAGCCGGTATTGGAACAGCTTTTACAGACTAAAAGTGAAAAAATTAATCCGTATCAAGCTTTTGATCCAGTACCAGCACAAATTACTTTAAATAAAAATATTGATCACTGGACGGAGGTAAAAACAAATTGGAAAAGTCCAGTAACCAGAGTATTTAATGTTAAAGAAACAACAGAGCTGCTGTCAAGTACCTCATACGAAACTGAATTTATGCGAGAAGCAACTCAAAATTTTGAGATTGAAGGTTTTGCAGCTGGTGAAAAGCTTAAGGAATTAAAGTTTGATGGAATTTTTATTCAACCTCAAGCATAGAAAATATTTGAAAGAAAAACATGATCGCAACATTTATTGCTGATAACAGAGGAAAAATAAAAGGAAGATTTACTGTACCAAGAAACATTCCTGCTGGGACTAAGTTAGTGCAGTTCTTCGGTGATAAAGGCAGTTATGGAGAAGCAACTTATACTGGTAAAAAAACAATTACCATAGAGGAAAGAAGAAGAGTTATCGCAGCAAGAAGAGTTGATCCTTTAGCCCAAACATTTACGCTAAATGAGAGCAGACACATAGGAGGCGTGGAGCTATGGTTTATAAATAAAGGCAAAAAACGTGTTGTTGTGCAGATTAGAGAAACAGCAGTGGGAATGCCCTCGCAGACTGTCATTGCTGAAAGCTATATTGAGCCAAAAGGTATAAAGATAGATGGCACAGCAACACGTATTACTTGGTCTCCTGTCTGGTGTGAAGCTAGCAGAGAATATGCGATAGTTTTACTTACCGATGATGCAGATACTGCAGTAAAAATTGCAGAGCTGGGAAAATATGATTCGGTAAATAGCAGGTGGGTAACAAGCCAGCCTTATCAAGTAGGAGTATTACTGTCATCTAGCAATGCAAGTACTTGGACTCCACATCAAAATTTAGATTTAACGTTTCGATTACTAGCTGCAAAATTTACCGAAAGTTCTCACGTTATTGATCTGGGAAAGGTTACAGCAAACAATACTTCAGATTTAATAGTTTTAACAAATGTTGAAAAGGTAGCATTTGATACCAATGTAGAGTTTATCTTAACAGATGAAGAGGGAAAAGAAAATTTTCTTTCTGATAACTTGCCGCTTGCACTGCGTGAAAGAATAAATGGGGAACTAACGATAAAAGTAAGCCTAAAAGGAGGGCAAGAAAAAAGTCCAGTGCTATATCCTGGGTTACAGTTAGTTATGGGTAATCTTTCAGAGTCCGGAGATTATGTTACAAGAAGCATTACAGCAGGAGCTAACACCAAAATTACTATAACATATGATGCGCTGATACCTGGCACTGCAGACATTAAAACTTATGTAGAGAAAAACGTGGGAGGAGGAGAAAAATGGCAATTAGTAAATTTAATATCAGGAAAACCAATTGGAGAAAGCTGGGTGGAGAGAACTCATGTACTATCAAATTTTAGTGCTAATGAGACGAGGGTAAAATTGGTTTTAAGTGGAACGGTTGTTTATCGTCCTAAAGTCAAAAATCTTAGAGTAATAGTAACATAATGAATATTGACCAAACCAAACGAGGATATCCTTTGCCTCATCCAAAAAATATTGCGGTGGAAGATGTAGTACGTATTCGAAGAGCTATAGAAAAAATAGATGAAGATATCACCGAAAGAGAAGATGAACTAAAAAATAATTTTAAACGATTTAGATTTGAAACTTTTTTGAATTTTTGGGAATGAAAGAAGCAATAGAAGCGTTACACCAAAGGATAAAGGATTTAGCAGCAAATAGCACACCTGATCAGCTTGCATATCTTGCAAAATCACTGGAATTGATAGCAGATAAAAAAGCTATTTCCAATATTGTGCAAATGGCTAAAATAAAAGAAATAATTGATGCACTACAAACAAGACTTAAGGATTTAGCAGCAAATAGTACACCAGATCAGCTTGCATATCTTGCTAAAGCATTGGAATCAATAGTCGACAAAAGTGCAGTTTCTGAAATTGTACAGATGACAGATGGTAAGCTAAAAGAACTTCTTGATAGTACAAAAAAACACTTAACTGATCTGGATACTAAAAAAGCTAGTTCTTTAGCAGTGATCTCTGAATCAGAGAAGCAGTTATTAAAGAGAATTGATGAAAAAGGAACAACAAATTTATCACTACTTGATACGAGAAAGAATGCCAATATTGCAGCAATAAATAGCATTAGTAACAGTCATAAAGATGGTCTTAAAGGTTTAGTAGAAGATTTTCGTGCTGTTAATAATGTACCATCTGGCTCATCAATCATTAGGGAAATAGAAACTCGAATTAAAAACATCCCTGATAAATGAGATAAAAACTCGGGATGAACAGTTAAAAGCGTCTCTTATAAATGAAATAAGAAAGCGCAATATGGTTGAACCAGGGTCATTACCTTTCTTATTTGGTGTACTTGGCAGAAAAAATAATTACTTTGGCCACGGAACTTTTATGACAGAGCTTGGAAAGTGGAGTAGTGATATAACAAAAACAGACTATATGTTGCAACTACTAGCAGGTAGCCATACATACGATACAGATTACGTTAGTTTTTATCGGCCAAGACAACTCAGTTTTATAGAGGGAAATAAAGGAACATTTATTTATGGAGAGTTATGCACAAAAAGTTTTTCTGGTAGTTACGATGAGATATACTATTACCCATATGCTGCACTTGGAGTAGTGTTTGTAAAAAATACAACAAATGTGAACATAAATAAAACAATAGAATTTGTTGGATCATCATACTCGAGTACGGAGTATGGGGGTGTAGGATTATTTGTGGGAACGCCAGACAATACCGATAAATCAAGAATTTCGAAAATAGTATGGAAAAATGTTTACCAATACACGAGTTCTGATAGCAAGTTAGCCGGATCTGGTAATGTGGAGATTCCAGCAGGAAAAACAGTTGCAATATTACTTTACACATCATCTTACCTGTATTCCAGAACAAAAGTTAGTCAAGGTATGCTTGCGTCAAATTATGTACACAACTATGGTCAATTTATTCAGTGGGGAATTTATAACATACGTAGCAATTTTCTAACTACAGGACTTGAAGTAGATGTGGAAAGGACTCTCAGGGCTTGGCAATGCCCAGGATTAGATGCCACCCACAAAATCTGGAATTGATACTAGAAAACGGAGAAAACCAATGCCAATTTATATTAGATTTGAACATAACAAACAAGTAGAAACAACGACGCTTAAAAGCAAACCAGCTGGAAATGATTGGTATGAAGCGCCAGAAAATTTTGAATGGCAAAAGAGTTATTGTCTAACGGAAGGAGGAGAAATTGCTCAGCGTACTAAAGAAGATATACAAAAGGAGTCACTGGATAATGCGAAGCTCTGTGCATTTGACAATATTCGTACTCATTTTAATAACTTTACTAGTAGATTCTCAGGGCACTCTTATCAAAAGGCTAAGTCGTACGAGATTCAAGCAAAAACCGCGGAGAACATTTTAACAACACAAGAATCTATAGATGAGAAGGATGCAGCAATTATAGAGCCTTTAGCAAGAGTGAGAGGAATTTCAGTAGTAGAGATGGCAAAAATAATTCAAGAGAAGGCAAAAAAAGCAGTAAAAGAAATAATGAAATGTGAAGAATTGGAAGACATCGCCAAGAAGAAAATTAAAGAAGTCAAAAGTGAAGAAGAGCTACAGACTTTGCTCGATGATTTCAGGAAAAAAATGCAAGAAAGTTAAAAAGGGAAGAAATGCCAGAAGAATTTTTACACGGAGTAAAGGTTATTGAGGTAACTTCAGGAGCAAGATTAGTACGTACAGCTAAATCATCAGTGATAGGTGTAATTGGTACTGCCCCTGAAGCTGATGAGCAAAAATTTCCACTGAATAAACCAGTACTGATAGCAGGAAGCTTAAAGGAAGCAGCAAAGCTTGGAAAGAGTGGAAGTTTACCTTCTGCAGTAAATGGAATATTTTCCCAAATTGGGGCAACAGTAGTAGTTATTAGAGTTAAAGAAAGTGAAAACAGCGATTCAAAGCTCAAAGAAAGTGAAACTATTCAAAATATAATTGGCGGTGTTGATAAAGAAACCGGAGAATATCAGGGAATCGAGGCATTTCTCAGCAGTGAAAGTATAGTTCATGTGCTACCTAGAATACTAATTGCACCTCAGTTTACTCATCAATTGCCTGAATCTGAAAATCCTAAAAACCCAGTAGTAGCAGCTTTGATAGGAGTAGCAGAAAAGCTAAGGGCAATAATAGTTGCAGATGGACCAAATACCAATGATGAAGAAGCCATAAAATGGAGAAAAAGTGTAGGTAGCTCAAGAGTTTACGTTGTTGACCCATGGGTTAAGGTGTTTATTGAAGGAAAAGAAGAAATTTTGCCGTCTAGCCCATTTGTAGCTGGTTTAATAGCGAAACTAGATAGCGAACAAGGATTTTGGCATTCACCTTCAAATAAAGAAATAAACGGTATTGTTGGCACAAGCAGGCCTATTGATTTTAGCTTAGGTTATGCAAATTGCAGAGCAAACCACTTAAATGAAAATGAAGTAACAACGATAATTCATCAAAACGGCTATAGGCTTTGGGGAAATAGAACATGTTCAAATGACTCAAAATGGGCTTTTCTGTCAGTGAGAAGGACTGCAGATTTAATCAATGATAGTCTACTTCGAGCTCATTTATGGGCAGTTGATCGCAATATCACCAAAACTTATATAGATGATGTGATTGAGGGGGTGAATTCTTATTTGGCCAATTTAAAAGTACAAGGAGCGATTATTAGCGGAAAATGTTATGCAACTCCAGAGCTCAATACACCAACAAATATTGCAAGCGGGAAAGTATATTTTGATTTCGAATTTACACTACCATATCCGGCTGAGCAAATAACATTCAAATCTCATCTCGTAAATAATAGTGTAATAAGTTAGGAGAAAGCAAAGTGTTACCGAAAATACTGAGAAATTTTAACGTATTTGTTGATGGCCGGGGTTATGCAGGAAAAATAGATGAAATAACCTTGCCGAAGCTTACCATAAAAACCGAAGAGTACAGAGCTGGTGGTATGGATATTCCAATAAATATTGATATGGGCATGGAAAAGCTTGAAGCAGATTTCACTTTTTCTGAATACGATACAGAACTCTTTAGGCTATTTGGTCTAATAAATGGGAATTCAGTTTCTTTGACACTCAGAGGTGGAATGCAAGGGAGTGGTAGTAATGATATTGAAGCAGTAATAATCAATTTAAGAGGCATTTTTAAAGAGTTTGATTTTGGTAACTGGAAACCTGCTGAAAAAGCAACGCTGAAGTGTACTGTAGCTGCTCATTACTATAAACTTACTATAGGTGGTAATGAGTTAATAGAAATCGATGCTGAAAATATGATTAGAAAGATAAATGGTGTTGATCAGATGGCACTACTTCAAACGGTGCTTGGAATATGAAGATTTTTAGAATTCTATTTTTTAGATGTTGATCAAATAGTTACAACATTTTACAAGATTTTATTTTTTATAGGAGAATTTTATGCAAACTATAACACTAAACAACCCAATAACAGTTGATGGTATTTCTGTCTCAGAACTTACCGTTAGACGTCCAAAAGTTAGAGATTATCTAGCTATTGAGAGACTTAATGGTAGTGATCTAAGTAAGGAAGTAACTTTGACTGCCAATTTGACATCAGTTGCAAAAGAAGCGATTGAAGAGTTAGATATTGCTGATTATGTGAAAGTGCAAGAGGTATTAAAGGATTTTTTTTCACCAGTTATTCAAAGGACTTGAGGTCAGAAGTATTAATGTTCAGCTCTGTTGTAGGGGGCGGGGTTGAGCAAATACTTGAAATGGAAATTAATGAATTTATCCTATGGAATGAAGCAGCGAGGAAGGTACAATGTCAACGTTATCTATAAAAATTGGAGCAGTCCTAGATGGCAGTTTCAGTACTGTAATAAAAGGAAGTAGCAGTCAACTTACTCATCTTGGTGAGAATATAAGAAAGCTTGACTTATCTTTAAAATCAGTATCAAAGTTTAAGCAGTTAGGTCATGATGTTTTGACTAGCAAGAGGTCATGGAAAGGCTTTGAAGATCAAGTAAAATCTTTAGCTAAACAAATGAAGGCAATAGAGAAACCGAGCAAAACTTTAAAAGCAGAATTTGACAAGGCCAAAACCTCTGCAATAAAAGCAAAAGAAGCATATTTGAAAAAGAGAGATGCTTTGCATTCATTTAATGAAGAAGTAAGAAAAAGTGGAAGAAATATTAAGTCATTAGTAAGCGACCAATATAAACTTGGCTCGTCCATTGAAGCGCTGAAAGGCAAGTATGGTAAGCTTGGATCTGCAATACGTAGTCACCAAAGTTTTTTAGCAAGCAAAGCACATTTTAAGTCAAAAATTATAGAGACTATTGGGCTTGGACTAACGCTTGCAGCGCCAGTTAAAGTTGCTATTGATTTTGAAAGTGCTATGGCTGATGTTACAAAAGTAGTTGATTTTAAAAAGGGAACGAATGAAGCAACTAAATTTGCCAAAGGGTTAAAGGAAATGTCAAGAACAATACCATTATCAGCCGCAGAATTAGCACAAATAGCTGCAAGCGGTGGACAGCTTGGTATCAAGAAAGAAGACCTTTTTAATTTTACAGAAACAGTGGCAAAAATGTCTACAGCATTTGATATGTCTGCAGAACAAGCAGGAGATTCTATAGCTAAACTTTCTAACGTTTATGGAATTATAATTTGTAATATCAAGGGTATATTGATTACCTTGACCCAGCCCTATTTTTAAAGATAAAGTATTATTAGTCGAGGAATAAGATATTTCATCACAATCATCTAGCAGATTAGTTTCCGGAAAGATTACAGTTCCCGTTCCTTTTACATCAATTTCTGAATATAAATCTTTAGCCTCGTAATCTGTGGTTTTTATATAAAAGGTATAATCATTTTCTGCACCTGTAACTTTAGTGTATGGCGCAATAGCTACTTTTTTACAATTATCAACTGTATCCTTCTCATTTTTGCTCAAACCTCCACCACTATTTATAAAGACGTCACGATTATCGTTTCTAGTAAGGCGCCTAGAATTATATGTACATAAAACATTATCTGTCTTATTTTGCCTTCCAATATAGCTATACCTGAAAGCATCGACATTGCTATCAACATAATCATTGATCAATCGATGAAGATTTGTTGTTAACCTTAAAAGACCGGGAGCGTTAGGTCTAAAACGATAGTCAATTTTTGCTTGTACAAAGTCGTATTCTGTTGATTGACTTAGGTCAAGTATATTAGTAGCATTACTTCCACCAATAATTTTACCCGAAAAACCTCCAGGTTTCACAAGAATAAATTTGTTAACAGTATTATTACCACCAGTTATTCCTGTCTTTCCTCTAAAAATCAAGAAGTAGTTATTTAATGTATTACTTCCAACAATGGTACCTTCATCTATGCTTTCTAAATTATAAAGAATTATTGTACCATTTTGCATTCTTCTTCTATCAGCAATAACCATTGTATTTTCACAGTGATGCACAGCTGTTGGAACTGATTTTTTAATACCTTTTTCATAAATTTCGCTAGTGACTTGTGGTAAGCAAATCATCGTAGCATTTTGAATTGGGTCAGGTATAACACGTGAAAGGTTTGTTGTATCAGCATCTGTTCTATTCATTAGAATCTTTCCATACCCTGCATGAAGAGATGGCGTGTCGCTATCCACCCCAAAACCAACTCCATAGGCAACTACATCATTAGGGCTATCACTTAAAGCTTTCCAGGCTCTTTTAGCTTGACTATTAACCATATTATTTCTGGCTGCAAGGTGTTCCAGATCATATGGCATAGATGAAAGTAAAAGCGTATGCAAAAAGATATCGAAATTCTCACCATGAGTTGTATCATACTTCTTTTCATACTCTATAATATTGCTAATACCACTATAAACTCCATGAGTTACCATGAGTCCAAATCCAACTCCAATACCAACTCTAGGCAGACTAGCTGCTGTAAGAGTAACACCAGAAACAAATGACACACCAGAAAAGGCTATAGAAGCTATATTATCCCTTATTTCTTTCTCTCCACATGGATTATCACTATTCTCCCTTTTTTTACAATCAATAAGATTATTTGCTGATATGCCTATATCAATAATATCAAATACACCAGCTGCAGCCCCTGCCACACCTTTTGCTACTGTACTTCCAAATTTTACTCCTGCAACTTGAACAGCAAATTTTGTCTGCCTACCTAAAGTACCTGGTATAATTCTTCCTACAACCCTTCCAGCTGATGTTACAACTTTTGGAGCAGTTTTAACCATCACATTCTCAATTGGTTGAGATACAAAAGACCATCCTATTCCGCCTAAATTTAATCCACAATCTGTTGCTGTTCCATCCTTGCAAGATACAATAGCACCATGAATTCCTCTTATTAATTGTATTCCACCTGCAGCATTCATTAATCTGCTTTTTAATTTCGGGTTTTTTGTTAAATCACTGTTTTGCTGTAAAACGTCACCATATAAATCCTTGATACGCTCATTCTGAATATAGCGCTCATACCCTTGGTCTCCAATCACTTTATCAACTAAATATTTATAGTCACCCTCAATATTTTTGTTTCCAATAAACTCTATTAGCTGAGCATTTTTCCCTTCATCTTGACTGCTTTTAACATAAGTTAGGAACTTTTCACTATCAATTATAACCTTACCTACATTATTTTTATCTACCCTTCCTTTACTAAACTTTTCCACATCATCCTTTGAAAATAAACATTTAATACTTCTCTTCTTTCTATTGCTTTGCTTTGCACAGCCATTAAGATTTAACTTATTCAAAGATTGTGTTGCTTCACCAGTAGGCAGCATATGAACTGAACTATGAACTACTTCAACAGGAATAAATCCTTCCTTGGTTGTCCTACTTGTTAAAATAAGTTTATTCGGATTATTAGATCCTTTATCAAAAACAACACCGATAAATTTTACCTCATCACCATCTGTAAGTGTTTTATAGGTAACACCTTCTTTGTATTCTTCATTTATTTGATCATTTGCTTCCCTCAATAAAGCTTGAGCTCCTTTGCCCTGCCTTGATGTCTTAAGTTCCAACCCTACTGGTGTGTACTCCTCAGCATTTCCACCTTGAGCCACAAACTTAATACCATGAACTAGCATGTCAATACGTTCTCCTCTACCAGTTTGAAACTCAGTTAAAACTAACGCTCTAGTTTCTGGTGATTCTTGTAATTTTAGGTCGCTATAATAACTAAACACTCCATTCAATATTCCTTGGAAATGAGCTTCTTTATTAACGAGACTCTTAAAAGGAAAGATTCCTTCTCCAATTTTTTCTAATAATCTACTATATCCTCTTATTGATAAGGATTGGATATCTAGTGCTTTATCAAATGTTTCTTTTAACTCATTAGGATAAGTAACTTCTTTAAAAGTACCTTGAAATCTATTATCTCCGTTGTTGTACTCTTGTAAAGAATTGTATTTTTCAGCCCAAATAGTAAGATATCTTTTAAAATCTGACTTGTATCTAGTATCAAAATTAAGACTTAATTCGATTATTTCCCTATTCCCTATTTCTCTATTTAATCTATCAAGAGGAAGAACTTCATTCAGCCCGTTCAAAACATCTTTTCTGTTAGCTTCAACAATATTCATCACATAAACCAACTTCTCTGTATTTTCTGGGATGAGCACCATTGTTACAACTGCATGGCTTGCATCAAGGTTAGCTGACAGTCTTTCTCTGGCTCTTTTAGCTGCTGGACGTCCAAGCTCACGAAGATTAGGATGCACTTCAGTAGGTATATTATCTCCATAGATAAAAATGTATTTTTTAAAACCAGTTTTTAAATCTTCAACTCTATTTAGCAATAGTGATTGCCCCAGTAAAAACCTGCTAAAATAATGATTATCTCCCTTCTCCGGTGTACCAGGAAACGTATGATAAATACGTTCTAGATTATCTTTCACCTGTCCCTTTAATTCTATTGTTCCAATCCTTTGCGTATCCCAGTCATCAGCAGATTTTAGCATATCTTGAAAAAGAGGAATTATTCTTTCCCTACGATTCGATACCCTAACGTCAGAGATAGGAGATGGATTATCAAGATTGACACCAACACATAAAATGTCATCTGCAGTGGTTAGAACTCGCTGAATATTTGGTTGAAAGCCTTGTGCATACTTTTCTGCTTGCTGCAAAGCCTTATCTGGAGTAGCATTAGAACCTGCTCCCGCTTTTAATTCAATAATAATGGGAATAGAATCCAATGCACGATCAGGACCACGAGCCAGCAAGATAATATCTGCATAACCCCTTCCTGCAAATTGCTCTGGGTAAACTCTAAGATTATACCTATAGTGGAAATTCATGAAAACGCCTACCATAAATCCATGATGTGATGCTTCACGGGCACTATTATCATAGACTACTGATCCTACATACTCAGAATGAACGTTATTAATTTTTTCAAGAACTTTTTTTAAAGACCTGCTAACTGTTTGCGCATCAGAATCAGATAGCTTCGCTATATCACCTTCCGGATTATTCCATATTCCTTTTTCTATTTCATGAAATTCCTTGCTAGTAGCAGAATCAAGTATCTCTTTAGCTTCCATATTAACAAAAATATCACCCTTTCCTTTATAGATCTGTACTAATCTAGATTTTATTCTATCTTGAATTTCATTCTTAATATTTAGGATCTCATTCTCAACATCCCGATCTCTAATCTTACTCCTATCTATATTCTTTCTTAATATGTTCTCCAACTCATTAACGGTAAACTGATGGCCACGCTTACCTTCTGAAATGGAAAATAAATCTATATTATTAATAGCATCTTCAGCATTTCCAATTTGACCATTTTTAACAATAGCTACTTTTAAAGTTTTTGAAGTATCAAAACTAAAATAAATCTTTTTAATATTTAACTTTTCTGCAATTTTTGTATCTAGCAAAGTAGAAAAGCTCCCTAGGAAGAAGTGTGTAAAAAATCCTGCTTTTTCTACAGAGTGTAAATAAGATGGAATCTGATCCACAAATGACTGAAATCTCGGTTCAAAAGATTTAAAATCCTCATCTTGCCGGCTTATACCAACTTCTTTACTTGCTTCCTCTATCAATAACTGTATTAACTCAAAGTCTTGTGGTCTTACTTTACCCATGACTCTTTTTAAGCCTTTTGCAAGCTCTTTATCATTATCAATAATATTCCTTTCAAGACCAAAATTATAATGGTTTCGTTTACCTGGTGCACCAACATGAAATAACTGTATTTGAGTATTTCCATTACCATATTGAGTTTCAACCTCACCAGAAACACTAATCGTTGCGCTAAGCATTCCACTCATTGCTCTTATTTCAGGTTCACCTCCCCAAGTATCAGGGTTCCTCATGTTTTCCAAGTAACGCTCAAAATCACCTTCAACAAAATCTCTGAACTCATTTCTATAAGAACTTATGTGATCAACTACTCGATTACGAAATACGTTTCTTACTAAATTTGCAAATGTATCATCATAATTCGCAGCACCTAAATTCCGAACCAAACCTCTAATATGATCTAAATTTTGGGTTACAGTTCCATCATTTCCAAATAGTACTTCATACCTTTGTCGAAATAAAGCATCGTCGTTTCTGACGGGTATTAAGTAAGCCATAGTAACAGACCAAAATAAGCAACTACCGTCTCCTGGAACATCGATTCTCTTAACCTGACTTCCACTTTCGGAATCAACATCAGATCTACGATAACGCTTAAGTTGATAAAATTCTTTAGCTTGCTCTATATATTGTATTTGATCCGATAATTCGGTAATCTTTGAATTAACGCCTTCTTTTTTTAGGTGATCTGTTAGATATTGTGTCTTAAACATAAAGCCCGCTTCATTACATTATACCAAACCCACTATTTATTATCAGAGATATCAACAATACAAGCTATTTTTACCCGCATACTAACTTGGATATATAACATTTGTATTATAATGCAACGCCTTTTTGACAGAAGCTAAAGTAGTAACAAGAGAAACCATCACCTGTTTTATAGAATTGCCTTATAATACCTTAATTGCCCAACCCTAATTGCTCACATGCTTTGCTTAATTTAACCTCAGTTAAGCTAGTAAACCCTTCAGCTGTAGACTTACCGTATGATAAAAATTTATTTAATGAATCAATATCTCTTTGCTCTAACACAGATCGTATATACTCCGCTTGCCTAGAATCCATAAATTCTTTAATTTGATCAGAATTAGCCTTATCTAATATTGCCCATACCGGTTCCATGTAATTTTGATTTACCCAAGGTACTAATAAACTTGTAACAAGAAAGCAAGATCTATTACAAACTTCTTCCTTCAGCACATAAGTACGATGGCTATCAAATCCCTCCTTTCTCCACATATGCATAAAAAGCTTTGCACCTTCACCAGCATAATATGAGCTGTTTTCTGTTTTTATATAGTGTAGCCAGACAAGATATTTATCTTCTGAAACATTACTTGGTTTCAAATAGTCAAACAATGCTTGAAATTGATCAAAGCGAAGTGCACCCTGTAGCGTGTTTAGACTACCATAATAACCATTTTCAGCTAAGTCTCTTTTTAGAAGTTCTGGATATTTATCAGGACTTATTTGACTAAAACAAAACTCGAATATTTCAGGATAACTATTACAACGGTTCCCTGCTACATATACTGCTGTCTTCATCAAGATTTCATCCTTTTTCTGTTCGCTCATCTCACTTTCAGGTAATGATTTTATTTTATTCCAGAAGAATTCCACTGCCTGCTCTTGCTTAAGACTCACAGCACATTTAAGCCCGTACTCATATGGATGACAGCCATCTAAATTTAGTTTAGAGATGTAACCACTAACAAAATGTGACCAAAACTGCGCTAAAAGACCAGATCCGCAACACCTAACTAAGTGCTCATACTCCAATAGACTACTCTTACCTTGAGCTGATAATTCCTCTTTTCTTTCCTCAAACAAAGCAATAATATCTTCTTCTAGACAGCAACGACAGGCAATGGCATACTTATCAAAGAGATTACCTGAATCTGGCGCAATTAACTTTTTGCCTACGACTTGCCTATCAAGCTTAACTCCATGTAAATTGTCTACTTTTTTCCAACAATCCTCACTAGACAATACCTGTGCAAGAAAATTACGTCCTTTTTTGCCACTTTTTTGGTGCAGATGCCAATTTGCATAGCACCAGCGTTCAATTTGAAAAAGCTTAGATGCTCTATAAGGATCATCCTCTTTAATAGACGACAATAAAACTTTTGGAATATCTGAACGTAGCATGATCACCTCTTTATGAATGGAAAAAAATGGAAACTGTTACGTCTAACATACACTATAGTAACTTGATGCCATTTCAAGCAAGATATCACGTTTTTAGGTTTTGTCAATCCTCAATTTGAAAATTTTTTTTAGACTTGAATAACTCTCAACAAAAGCCTCTTAATATGAGAGATACATGACGTTTTGTTTATTTTAAATTCTGTTTTTTATAAGTTTATCTTAATACTTATTGTCAAATGAATTACTATTAATTTAATATTATATATTGCTAATGAATTAAATAATATAACCATTTCTACCACTCAAAACCAAGGGCGGTGAGAAGTGTTTTTCTTGGGATGGCATGGTCTACCATGTGTACCATACGAACTTTTTTATATGGTAACTATATTATACGCTAAAATCAGCTATATTGGCTCACTTTCGCTAAGCCCACGTACGAACTGATTTGCCTAACTTTGCTGCAAAAACTTTATACTTTTATTTTTACAACCCTATTTTTACATGGCTTGTTCTCACAAATATGCGATCTATTTTTCTCTTTTTGAAGAAAGTAAACATTTAAAATTTTTATGACACTTACGTGTATGATATTTCCTGTAAATTCCAATAGAATTTTTGTATCTGTTCAATATAGAAAATGTTCTTCATAAAGTTCTTTTGTCCTTGATAATTTTAGTGTTGCTATTTAATTCTAACTTTTGCATAATACTTTGAATATTTTTGTATAGGGGGTACAATGCCAAAAAAAATGGAGCGTCATGTTACAGTGCTTAATAAGTTAAAGAGTGTTATTCAACATACAGATTCCAAGGTCATGGCTGAAAGGCGTTCAGCTATTGAAAGATGGGTAAAAACTTACATTAGGCAGGTAGAATATCTTAAAGATGATAAGCTACAATTCTTATATAACATATTTCGCGATGAAAGTTGTTGGTCAGGTACAAGATTGAACAATACAATCTTAGGACAGAGGTTTACTGAAGAAAAAATAGGCGAAATAAAGAACCCTCTTCCTAGATATGATATGGCATGTCGATACTGCGTGATAGATAAAATTCCTTTGCTCTTTCAGGAGCAGTTTGAATCTTACAAAAGTAGCTTCTCTTCTGAAGAGATAGATGATGATGGTAAGCCTGCAACTAGCAACAACAAATATGTAAAGAGTGAATTGTTGGGTTATATGAAGAGTCAAGACCCTGTATTTAGCTTTTGGGTTGATAAAAAATCTGGAGAATTTAAGAGGCATGTCAGTGCAACAGAAGGATTCAAGAAAGCTATAGCACTTAAGTGGAGCGAAGGAGTAGAATATTTTTATAGTCTTCTAAATGAAAGAGAAAGAGAAATTACTGATGCAGTTACTATATTATCCTCTGTTCAATGCGACCATAATGGCGCTGTTACTTTAGACTTTTGTCTTAGTAAAATGAGTGATCAAGCAAAAAATAAGCTATTTAAAGATTCTGAGCTGTCGAAAAAAGATAAAGTAGTATACTCTCTTTTTAGCGCGTTGATACATCAAGGTTTTTTTGATGCGATGCAAGCTATACTTCCAATGTTTAAAGATAAAATACTGGAGGATAAGATACTTTCACCTAGGAGTTATACTCTTCTTCTTTCCTCACTTTCGGACATGATGCTCGAAAATTCTGAGTTAACTCTTCAAGCTAGGGAGGCTATAATGAACCTTATAAAGTGTGGTAATTTCAATAATCATGAGGGGCGTGAGGAAAAAGCTGCGGTATTTTTTTCTAATGGAAGGGTTCCGATCAAGCGTGCGCTTGCGGGATTGATTGTCGATTGGCAACTTGGTTGTACAAAAAAGGAAGAGGTGTTAAAGGTACTACAATTTGCCAAAGAGTTTTGTGCAGTTGAAAGTTTTATGTATTTTAAAAAATCTGTTGTTGATAACCTAAAAATGGTTGGTAGGGAAGGTATGAGAAAAAATACAGACTATGGTAAATTAGCAGAAAAGTTGTTTGCTGAATTAGATAAGACCTTGCCTAGTGGAAGAGGTGATGTTGGTGGAGCTGGTAACCCATATTCCTTATTAGAGGCCCCTGGTGTTAGTGGTTTACCTGTTCGTAGTAAGTAGGAGTATTTTATGCATGGAGTACTTAGAAATTTGATGGATGGAGAATGCGATAGGTTTATAGAAAAGTTTGAGTATTTTCTAGATTCATGTCCATCTTTTTTGCATTCGGTTGGTAAGGATCGTTTCTTTCCTGCATTCTTTTTTGCCATGTTTGCCACTGCGTTTGATTCCGGTACTGTAGACAATAACGAAAGGATTTTTTCCGTTTTGATAATGACCCAAATGGCTCTGGAAGAGGAAATCTCAAGGTTGCTGTTCTAAATAATAAAAGAGATAGACAAGGGCGCAGAATTGTAAGATGCTTTACTATTTCTGATAGAGAAAACAGTTACGGCTCAAGATTTAGTGAGGTAGAGAGACAGCAGGTAGAAGATATGCTACATGGGGAGTTAAACTGGCAAGAGTATAAAACATTCGTATGGGCAGATAATCTAGGGGAAGATGAAGAAGAGGAAGCAATAAGGTGTAGGCTGTTTCCCGAAAGAGAAGCATTTACTGGAAACCATGCATCCTATCTCATTCCTAGGCATAGCTTTCTGGAAATTACCAGAACACCTGGACTGCAAAATAATTATTTACCGGATTTGATGAATCAGTTAGAAAGTGATGATGCAGATGATGTACACGACACTACTGAGGAAGTGTTTCAGCATATTATTAGTGTCTACGATAGATATAATCAGGCATTGGACTTCTATGGTAGAGAGTCTGACTATCATGGTTTTGTGTCTGGTATTTTGATGCATTTTAGATATCGCAATGCAGCCAATATTTACCTTGAGCTGTTTGTAGGTGGTGGATATGTAGATATTACTTCTATTGTACGTGGTACACGGAGGTTAATTAATTCTGTTCCCTGTGTAACTGAATTTAAAGCAGGCAGAAGAGCAGATAGGAATGCTGGCCGTGCATTAGAGCAGGCTGGAAATTATGTTAATGGATGTCCCGTTTCATCCATGTCTATTCCAACATTATCACCAAGAGCTGTCTGCGCTGGAGTGAATTTCGATTTTGGTAACCAAGGACGTTTACAGCTTGGTGTGAGGGCTTTTTTAGCAAAAGGTTCTTCTTTAATGGAAAGATTATTTGAACCTGTAGAGGATGAGGAGATTGGAGAAAATGTTAGGGATTATCTACTTCATCCAGCCTTTGGTGTACCTGCTGTACCAGGTATTAGGAATAGGGGTGGTATTAACGCTAGAGATAGAAGAATATTTCTCTATACAAGTGGATTTGCTTTCGCAAGTATTGCATTTGCAAAAGGAACTGTGCCAATAGAAGGAAATCGTGCAGTAGTAGATAAGCGCTTGTTTCACTATGACGGTAATGCAAAAATGTTAGATGAGCAAGGACACAATACACAAGTAAATATTGGAGATCGTGCTTTGACTATGGTTTTGCATGTATCACGAGGTAGAGACCAGAAGGAGGAGGTGATCGTATTTCATGTTCGCCACGTATTGGCTAATCAACTTTTTCCGGACAATGGATTGGATCTATCGCGTTGGCCGAATGCTATGGTAGATGAGGTGGTGTGTAATTTGACTATAAATAGAAGGACAAGAGGAGTAAATGATAACCTTGGTTTAACTGTTAATGTAGAAACATTTGACTCGCCTGCTGACTACCTGCTTGATAGAGGTAATCAGCCTTTTCAAGGTGAGCTTTTACGAATAGGTGGCGTTAGTAATGTGCATCGCGCTGCAAATGTAATGATGAATACTGGCTGGGAAAATGAAGATCCAGACAGTCATGAACGGTTTTACCAAGCAATTTCCAACGTGCTAAATCCACCCCATCCAAATAATGCAGGACTCCAATCGTTAGCATGGGTAGTGAACAGAGATAATGCTAGAGAAGCTGGGTTTCATGCTGCATTGCATGGATTATTTTACACTTGCGATAATCCTGCTAGGGTAGTTAGTGAATTTCAGGTTGGAGGAGGAGGAAAGTTAGACTTAGTATTGTCACGAGCTATAGGAAGGAGGGGAGGTACTCATCCAATTGGAACAGAGCTAAAGTTTGCTGCCACTGAAGCAGACATACAAAATAGAAAAGAAAAAGCAGATGAGCAGGTGGAGGGTTATCTGCAGAGTAGAGGATTTGATCGCATTACTGATGGAAATAAAATGGTTTTCTCGTATGCCATATTTAATGATCAAGCGCCAGCACCAGCACAAAATGCCTCAAATACCCTTATATCAGTTAGTAATGTTCTACGCATAAAAGATAACTTAGGAATTGACACTGTCGACGACTTTCCTTATAGATAAAATGGGATTATTGAGAGTTTAATTGTCTGTCATAGATAGCAGGTTTATAGTTAAAACTGGTTGAAAGTGTTATATTGGTTGCTTCATTTTCTAACCTGATCAGCTTTATTGAATAGTGGTTGGCGAAGTTTATAGAAGCGTCAAGTTGAAGTTGGTATGGAAGGAAAGAGACTATAAATTCTGGTATGTTGGCTGCTTAGCACTCTAAATCAAGGTTGCAAGTTTATTATCCTATCAGGCTTCTTTATTAGGTTAAAAGAAAGTTTATGTAAACGTCTGAACTTACTACAGAAACTAAAACATTGCAAAAAATATTATGTTCAAATCAGCTTGACTTATAGTATATATCGTGCATAATATACTTATTTATCTAGCATAGGGTTAATTATGGGTGAGATTAAAGAGCTTGTAGGACATTTTATAGAACCTACCGATCGACAAAGTGGTCAAATAAATGAGCAGGAGCCGAAATGGAAACCAAGCACTGGGCAAATGTGGTCAAGCATGGATGAACAGGAATCAGACACAACTCAATTACCAATAAGTAGTAAGGATGACTACTATGAACTCATCAAACACAGTTTATTGTGGATTGATATGAACTTAATGGGTGATACAAGTGATTGGAGCTTGTTGCAAAAAGAATGGGTGATTAAAGCGTATCAATCAGAATTAACAACGAATCAGAAGAGGTTAATTCAAAAGTTGTTTACTATTATTAATAGTTTTGATAGCCGTGATACTTCAACACTCCAACAATTTTTACAGCAAAATAAGGGCAATCCAGATCTAAAAACTGTTCTCAATCTTCAAGTAGGGGCATCAGAGTTAGCACTGCTACATATACTTCCAACAATCCCAGAATTAAATTCATTTGATCGTCGTACTTTAATGGATTATCTCTTAAAAGCAGGAGCTGACCCAAACATACAAAGTTATGAGGGAAAAACACCTCTACATTACTATGCTGCTACTTATCCTGTTGAAAAGGAATATGTGGATCTTCTTGTAAGCTATGGAGCTGATTTGAATATAAAGGACAATAATGGAAAAACTCCCCTACAAATTGCAATTGATAAAGGTACTTTGGATATTGCAGAATGCTTCTTTACTTCAGAGCAAAAGAAATTTTATGAAGAATTAAACAAGCTGATTGTAGATACATCTAAATTTGAGAATGGTTCTTTCCAATACAACGTTCAAGGTGTTGAGGACCTAAAAAAGTTTTTGAATGAACATAAAAACAACGAAGATTTAAAGATGATTTTGAGTATTAGGGATGAAGAAAATAATTTCGAAATACTCAAAGATTCTATGTATACTGAAGTGATAAATTTGCTATTGGCAGCTGCATTGGAAGTGATGGTAACTTGGCAAGAGGAAAATTATGTACCACACCAATGTTTATTGGATATTTATTTACCGGATCAACTGAGACAGCTCAATAAGTTTGTAAGTGAAATATCGAAAACCGCAAATATAGTTGAATTACAGAAGGTTATTGATAAGGCTGTCATGTCTGGAGTAAGATTAAATGCTAAAGATCAAGGTCAGTATTTTATGGATTACATACTAGAAAGAACTGATCAACTAGAAGAAAACTATGGAGTTGCTAGTAATATAGTATGTGCATTAATATCAAAAGGAGCAAGGATAAGTACATGGGACAGTTTAGACGTTATTTCTAAAATAGAAAGAGGGTTTAAAGATCACAAAGCTAATATGATAAAAGCTCATGAACAGTATTTAAATTGTACCCAGGAATTCCTGAAAATCGCAAAAAATGCGACCAACGGCAAGTTAAATTGTGCAAAAATGGATAACGCTGCTTTTTACTTAGAATATTCAAAGGACAGTACAATAGATGTTGCACAGATTACAGATGGAACAAGGGATTTAGGACTAACCCACGGAAATGTAAAGTGTGGAAGAAATATAGTAAAGATCGGTAATAGTGAAGTAGAAATTAAAATTGAAGATGGTATAAGGAATTACACAAATCTTACAGAAGGTAGTAGTATAGCATTAACTTTTTACACTAGCTTGGGAGAATTAAAAGTTGAATTATGTCCTCATGAGGCAAATGAAAATTTGATAAAAGTAGAAGTGAGTGATGAAGGTCTACTGGATGAGATAGAAAGTTATAATGAAGAAATAGGACAAAATTGCTTATTGGGAGGTTTATCAGTTATTGAAGCTATAAACCAAGGTGTTTTTGTTAGATCTGGTAGATTAATGCGTCCTGAAGTAATAAGCGAATCCAATAAGCAGAAGGGTTCATGGGTAAAACGTATAGATGAAAATTCAAGAAGAGTTTCTGACTCTAGGGGAGAAATTCCTAGGTAAATTATGCAGCTAACCACTTTTGCATCTAGAGTGATTATGCTTTAGTATATAATCAAGTGTCAGTTTCTGTAACACTGTTCTAACCCCAACTATGAATTAGATTTTAGCTAAGTTGTTGAAAATCATTGCTTTTTTAGTTAAATTTGATCAAATTTAAAAGTAGCGTATGCATCATGCGGCTAAACTATTGAATTTTACTGAACTGATAGATGGTTTTTAGAACTCAAATTTAGGTGCCCATTAATTTTTCTATACACACATACTAAAATTATAAGCTATTGATATTTATCCTCTTTTTTTATCTCTAATCCAAGTTGGGGTCTGAAGTGTTTTTCTATTTGGCCTTTCACTTAAATCTGTTGGATATTTTTTCTCATCTCTTACCTCAATATTCTTTCTTTAATATACCACCTATTTCTTGGTTTATGGACAACCTCTTACTGTTGGTCAAAGGCATTCATCACTTGTTTTAGAAATTTGATTCATCATTTTCATGACAAAAACGTCTTCTCTACTTTTGCTGGTAATGTCATCAAAAAATAAATTAAATTATTACGAAAAATTTGCTTGACAAACAATCATTTAGTTGAGATATTATAAGATGCCCTGTTTCTTACCTACGTTAAGGCTTGGAGCTGAGGTTTTTCATAAATTTGGAGGCTCTATGGTAACAACTGGTGAATTATATACGAACGTTATGGACAAATTACGATTTGAACCAGGTATTGATGAATCAAATATAACTATTTCAATTAAGGACAATAGTGTAGTCATATTGGGTGGTAAAGTCAAAAGCTATGCTGAAAAATGCTTAGCTGAAAAAGCAGTACAAAAACTTAAACAAATTAAAGGTATAGCTAATGAGTTAGAAGTGGATCTTACACCAGACTACAAGAGAAATGATGATGACATAGTCCAAGCTGCCCTTACTACTTTGAAGTGGAGTGTGTTTGTCCCGCATCAACAAATTAAAGTAACTTTGGAAAATGGACATTTAACTTTAACTGGTGATGTTGAGTATTATTATCAGAAAGAATATGCAGGAAAAGCTGTACAACATCTATACGGAGTGACATATTTTACCAATGATATAAAAGTAAAACCTAGTGTTGATGCAGTAGAGGTGAAAGATAAAATTACTAAGGAGTTTGAGCGTAATGCGCGCATAGATGCAAATAATGTTCAAGTAGAGGTTGATGGTAGTAAAGTGACTCTCAAAGGTAAAATAAGAAATTTTGATGAACGTAAAGAAGCAAGAACTGCTTCATGGGCTGTCCCTGGTGTCACTAGTGTAGTAGATAATATGGTTACTCATCGCTAATGTTTACGGGGTAGAGATTAGTTACTTTAATTTTTGCCCCAGAGTTTTTTTAATTAGATATTATGAAAAATTCACAAAATGGTTTATTATGATCCCCATTGCCATTCAATAAAAGAATGTATGCTGCAAATATATAGTTACATGCTATTTGGACTGTTGTTGTCTAGTATAGTTTCTATATTAACAATTTTGTCTAAAATTGTAATAAATATACGTGTGATTAATAGAGGTTATTGTAACTGACTTGTCAGATTCAGTCTTATTTAATACACATAAAATTTCTTCAACTGCTCACTCCACAACACCGGTATTTCCCTCAAGTCAGCTAACTTCAAACTCCTTGGCTGCCTCCCATTTACTATGTCTTCTTTAATTTTTGGTGCTAAATAATTTAACCTTAAAATTTGTTGTATACGTCTTGTACCTATATTAATTTTAATGCTCAGCTCTTTCACACTTCTATATTTTCCTTCTTCTAGTTGACGTTTCCACAGGTGGGCTCTTACCACTGCTTTGAGTAACGCATTGTTTGTTTTACCTTCTGGCTCTACTACTGTGCATTTGTTTCCTTTCTTTTTTATTGGTATAAATTCTGCCTTATCCTCTGAACTCACCTCTATTCCATCTTCTTTTACCATTACTCCCTTTATTAACTTTTTCACTACTTCTTTCTGTTTTCCAAAACTTAAATTTTTCCACTCTTCTCCCCATTTTTCATATAAATCTTCTACTCTCTTCATCACTTCTTTTTCCACTTCTCCTGCTACTACTGTTCGATTTATCGATTCACAATTTTTTCCTCTTAAATGGTTATTACATATATAATATCGGTACCTTTTATTCTCTTTTTTTGAGTATGTTAGCGTCATATTTACACTGCAGCTCTTGCACTTAATTATTCCCTTTAGCAGCGCTTCCTCATATTTTGCTTTTCTATATGGTTGATTCCTTATCAATTCCTGTGCTTTTTGCCATTTTTCTTCCTCTATTATTGCTTCATGCTTTCCCTCATACTCTTTTTCATAATGTTTGATTTTTCCCATATATACTGGATTTGTTATTATTCTTCTCACCGTTGCCTTTTTAAAGATATCTGATTTCCCTTTCGTACGGTACCCTTCTCTGTTTAACTCCCTTGCCAACCCTGATATTGACTTCAGCTCCACATATCTTTCAAATATATGCTTTACTGTTTTTGCTTCTTTTTCATTTATTTTTAATTCTTTATCTTTTACATCATACCCAAGCGGTAAAGTTCCACCCATCCATAGACCTTGTTCTTTTGATGTTGCTATTTTGTTTTTTACTCTCTCTACTATCATTTCTCTTTCTAGCTGTGCTGCTCCTGATAACACTGTTTGTACAAATTTTCCCATTGGCGTATTATTGTCAAATATCTGCGTTACTGCTACAAAATTTACTCGATGTCTTCTAAAAAATGATGTTACTGCAATGCTGTCTTTTGTTTCCCTTGATAGCCTATCCAGAGTATATACCACTACACAATCTACTTCTCCTGCCTTTACATCTTCAAATAATTCCTTTATCGCTGGTCTTTCTAAATTTTTCCCTGAATAGCCACCATCATCGTACCTTTTTGCCAATGGTACCCAGCCTTCTCTGCTCTTTATGTACTTTTCACATGCTACTCGCTGGGCATCAAGACTGTTAAACTTTTGTTCTAGACCGTCTTCATTTGATTTTCTCGTATATATCGCACATCTTACTTCTTTTAGCATTTTCAACTTCCATTTTTATCACGCAAACCAAATAGGAGCGGCCCGTTGTAACTCATTCCCATTATTTTTCCTGCCACTGCTGATAATGACGTATAAAACTCTTCTCTGTAGATCAAACCCTTATCTGTTACCATTACCGCGTGAGTCTCTTCCCCTCTCTCTAATATTAGCTCTGTTCCCTCTACTGGGAGTTTATCGCTACTTATTCTTTTTCCTTTCTCTAGCCGATCTGCCAGATACTCTAGTCTTTTTGTCCCCTTTCTTGACATTTCTCCATACGCTTTTTCCTGCATTCTATAAGCTAATCTCGGTATCAGATATTTCTTTGAGTATCTAGGCGCTTCTTCCCAAAATACCTTTTTCCATATTTTTTTCAGTTCTTCCAATGGTTTGTTCCCTAAATTTCCTACTTTCTTTTCTGTTTCTTCCTCCATATCTTTAGCCTCTCATAAATAACTTTTCAATTCTGTCTGTTTCTTTCTTCAATACTTCAGTTACTTCTTTACTGTTTTTCGCATAATCCATCGCTGTCATTCCAAATTTATCTGCTTGCTCTATTTCTGCTCCTGCTTCCACTAACTCTTTTACTATTTCCACTTTCCCCACCATACATGCAAGGTGCAATGGAGTGCATTTACTTCCATATTCTTCCGCATTTACATTCCCTACTGACTTTATCAATTCTCTCACGGTTTCTAGGCGTTTCTCCGTTACCGCTAGGTGCAGTGCTGTGTGTCCTTCTACATCTGCTGCATTCACATTCGCTCCTTTTTCAACTAATAATCTCACTGTTTTTGCGTCTACTGCATAATGCAAAACTGTTCTTCCCTTTTCGTCTCTTTCATAAATATTTTTAAACGAGTTCTCTAATAGTGACTCCTCTTTTTTACCGAGCTTTACCATAACTTACCCCACCTTTTCTTTAAATTTAAATCCCTAAGCCTTTCTTCTCACCCCCTCATCTATCATTTCGTTCACTTTGCTCATTATCTTGCTTGCTAAATTTTGACATTCTTTCTTTATTAGTGATTTGTCTCTCTTCCTTATTTCTCCTATCTCTATTATTTTTAGCTCCGGCATGTAGCTTCCATTCAACATGTCTGCTATTTCTCCCACTATCCCCTCTATTCCATAGCACGTCAGTTCTCTACTTTTTGTTATTCCACCTTTTTCTTTCAGAAATTTACTCGCCTTTTCACTCTCTTTGCTATCACATAGACGATACTTTTCACTTTCCCAAATGTAATACATTGGTGTTGCACCATACTTATTCAGTTGATTAACTTCAGCTCCTGCCTTTACTAGCTCTTTTATTATTTCAATTCCTGCTCCTCCTATTTTGCACGCAGAGTGCAGTGGCGTACATCCAGTGACATATTGAGTAGCATTTACTTCTGCTCCAGACCTTAGCAGCACTTTTACATTTTCTAAACTTTTTGCAAATACTGCACAGTGTAGTGGCGTATAACCATTTTTATCTCTTGCATTAACCTCTGCTCCTTTTTTTATTAATAATCTCACTGTTTTGTAATCAGAGATTTCTACTGCTTGGTGTAATATCGTCTCTCCTTCTTCATTTCTTTTATTAATGTTTTTAAACCCGTTACTTGATACTTCTTTAAAAAACTTACTAAAAGATTCTTTGCTAAACTTCATACTTACCTCACAAAATTAGCTTTTCCAGCGCCAGACAAATTTCTTATATTTACCTGCTGCTATTCAAGTCATGTCCGTTTTAGCATAAGAAAGCAAGTCCTTTTCTTTTTATTTCATATATTTTAACCTATTATTAATATAATATATGAGGATCTAAATATAAGTATTTAACTTATTACACATATTGCTTGACTATTTTTCCAACTTCTGTGCAAATGTCGATGTTCGTGCCACTTCAGTACTCCTGGATAAAATACTAAAATGTAATTTTCTAATTCGTGTATTGAGTCTTTTTGCTCTAAATCATTTTTATAGTAAACGTTGTGTTCTGCTAAACCGTATCTTATGATCTTCTGATCGGTATAATTTTCTACTTTGTAATCATGGGTAACGCTGAATCTTTCTAAAATTGGCTTGTATTTTAAACTCCAATGTTGCTCAGATAGTTTGCTACTCCATACGCGTCAAGTTAAGAAGCAAGGGTAAGAAAATTCAATGAACTTAAGGTGGATACTCTAGTTTTTCTATATCTATCTTTCACAGAAAATTGTGACCAGTCTGTGGTAAGTTTTTTCAGGAAAATTCTCAAATTATTAATTTTACTGCTTAACGCTAAAAACAACTCCCTAATCCTTCTTTTTAATTCAATGAATGCCTTTGTTAAACTCAGCTCTGTATTCTCTTTCAGTTTTATACAACCAACTATTCCATGAAATATAAGAATTGCGCACAATTTAGCGTATAGTTCACATAATACTCTGTATGGTTTTCCTTTAAGTTCGTCAAGCCTGATGTGACTCTTATACAATTTAAATAATAATTCAATCTGCCATCTTACCCTGTAAACTGTTAATACTTGTTCAGCGCTGATTTTACTCTCTGGAACGTTAGTTATGAATATCGACCAATCCAGCAATTTTTGATTCTTTTGAGAAGATGTATATCCATGTGATTTTGCTAACTTATTAGCCCTTCTTCTAATTATAGACTGTTCTTCAGTTAATTTTTGACATATAATTCTCACTTTAATTTTTACTTCTTTTCCTAATAGCACTTCCATCTCTAGAAGGGATTGACCTTCTAAACATTCCAACAACTCTATTTTTTGATTTGTTTCTATATCATATATATTGGTATCAGACTTATAACGACTAACAAAATATGCACCTGCTTCATCAATCTGTTTAAAAGAACTAGGCACAAAGTAGCCCAAATCAAATATTAGCAAATCATTGGCTGATAAACCGTTCAGATAATCCCTATAACCTTGATCCGACCTTATTCCTTCTATTAAATTTAACTTATCTAGCGCTTGGTTCAGGTAATCAAAGACTAACTGCAGCTTTATTCCTGATTTGGTATTACTCTCACAATCTCTATAGCTACTCCCATATCCTTTGTACATATCTTCCATGCTACTGGGCAGGCTAATATAATCCAAACCCTGTTTTGTAATTTCTATCGAGTCTTCATTTAGCAATTGGCACATTGTTTCTATGCTGCAATCACCAACTCCTATGTTACCAAAAACCATAGCTTTTATGAATGATGAGCCATTAAGTTTTCTCTTTCTTTTTATAAAACCTACTGCAATTGATATTTCGTCTGCTTTTTCATTAAAGAATTCATTGAGGTCTTTTGATAAGCAAGCTATTCTGTCCATTGTAAGTTCTCTCATTCACATATCCAAGAGAACTTATACCTTATTCTTTTCCTTCACTCTATCAATTTTACTTACACTTTTCCTTAACTTGACGCGTATGGCTAAAGAAAAATTAAAAATTAGCACAAAAGATATAGATTTAGATGAGAAAAGTCTAAAATCATTAGTTGAAGAGATATATGAATATTTTGCTGATGGAAAAAGCCTTTTTATTTTTGATAACGCTGAAAGGTATGTCTTAGTTGAAAAATTTTTACCATTAAGTTTATCTCCTAATACCAATAAACCTGATGTTTTAATTACTTCTCCTAATAACTTAGAATGGAAAGAAAGTCTTAGGGAAAATATAAAAGTGTTACCATTGTTGGGTGACTTTACTGACTTAGAGGCTACAGAGTTTGTTAAGAAAGCCCTGGAGATCGAGGATGACTCACAAAATCAAGATATAACAGAATTAGTAAAAAAGTTGTATAACTTTCCATTGGCTTTGCAACAGGCAGTGGCATATATAAAAGATACAAACGTAGCATATCAGAAAAGAAATTTGGAGTTTAAAGTTAGTGATTACTTAAAAAAGTATGAAGAAACACCAAAAAAACTGCTTAATGTTAAAGTACCAACTGGTATGCATGCTGAAACGATCTTTAAAACTTTGGAAGTTGCGTTTGATAAAATAAAGAACGAAGAGTACGGGCAGCAATCTCTGAATATGTTAAATATCATATCTTATTTTGCATCAAGTAATATTTCTGAAGAAATGTTTTTAAGTGAATTAGCAAGTGGTGATCGGGACAAACTTATTTCTATTACCACTCTGCTAGAAAAATATTCAATTGTACGCTTGGAACAAGGTATGCTGAATGTGCATGGATTAGTACAACAAGTGAGAAGATTAGATTTGGTGGAGCAAAAGGAAGAAGGAAAAGTATTAGAAGAAGAAACTCTAGCAAAGGCACTGGGGCTACTAGAAGAACATATGAAAGATCATAATAGTGTAGAACGTTATACATCTCATATAATATCAGCTTGGAATTATGCAAGTAAGTATGATAAGTTAATAGAGAGTTTCATTGTCAATGATATTGATGATAATGCAGCGTATACAAAGTATTTTCGCTTAATTGCTGAAGGTAGTAGCTATGAAGCTGTTGAAGATATAATAAATAAAGTAAAACAGAACTACTCTAATAAGCTTAAAGAAGTTATTAATGCAAAAGATGAAGATAGGGGAGTGCCACTACATAACGCAGCTTTGAGTGGTGATGAACGAATAGTAAAGCTTCTCAGAGAAAAAGGAGCGGATGTTAATATCAGAGACAAAGGTAAATTTACACCGCTACACTTGGAAGCTCTAAATGGTCATATAGGAGTTGTTAGTGAATTACTAAAAAAAGGTGAAATAGGTGTCAATGCTCAAACAACTAAAGGCAATACGCCATTACACTTAGCTGCAGAAAAGGCTAACTTAGAGGTAGTTAAGGCTTTAATTGCAAGGAATGCAAAGGTTGATGTTAAAAATGAAGAAGGTAAAGTAGTATCAGATTTGGCGCATGAAAAAAATCATCTAGAAGTTGAGAATTACATTATTCAGAACCAAAATAAGAGAGAAGTGGTTACTAGTCGAGTAGATCAAAATCAACAATTTACATATAAAAGAAGGCCAGGAACATCTGGTATAGGAGGTCAGCGTTATGCAATAGAGTTATTGATGTTGTTCTTGTTACAGGGGGAAACACAAAAAGAAGATAAAAAAATAGATGGTTTTTATTTAGCAACAAATATGGAGGAAGCAGGAGATTTTGATGATGTGGTCTTTAAGTATGGATATAATGAAGATGGAGTAAAAAAGTCAGAAATAGTTTTTTTACAAGCTAAGCATAAAGAGAATGAGAAGAATGAAAAAGGAACTAAAGTAAAGGAAAAAAAGGTTACAATTGATAGATTGCTTTCACAATCAGAAAAAGGTGACTTTCTTTTAAGAAAGTACTTCAGTACTTATAGAAAGATTAAACAGCTTAGATTAAAAAAGGATCATCTGATGTTTAGAGATGATATAGGAAGCTGTAGCTTCGTGGTTTATACTAATGCTGTACTTAATTTTGATAAGAGCAGAGATAGTGTTGAAAAAGCATGTGTAGAAGAGAAATATACAGAGCCTGGAGATATTTTAAATTTTAAAGGAGATTCACAAAAGTACTATAAACTAAATGCAGTTGAGAAAGTAGTGGATGCTTTAAGGCATTCACTGGATTATGAAGTACTTGTAAAAGAATTAGTTCAGTCTGTCTATTGTGGGAGTATAGATAGGAATAAGTCTATTTTGAAGGATTATCAAATTTTTCTAGTAGAAGGAGTGATAGAGAAAAAAAATCAAAGAGAGGGTAAACTGAGAGTAGAATTCCTTAATGGTGAGCAATATAGAGAATTTAGTAGTGCATTTTTTGAAGGGATAAAGAAGAAAGAATTTGCTAAAAAATCAGTGGATGAGTTGAAAGAAGAGTTAAAAAGGAAGATTATAAAATTACCTAATAATTTTGGATGTGCTGAAGAAAATGATTTAAAGCTTCCACTTCCTAGTAGGTTGTGTAGTGATAAGGAGATCGAGGAATTTTTAAGTGAGTTGAAACTTTTTGTGAGTCAGCCTGGGGAGGGTAATTTAGGTGAGATCATAAAACAGAAAATGCAGTCAATCTATAAAGTAGAGCAAAATGATATTGATCAAGTCTTTTCTTGTGTTGAGTATAGAGTACAAAAATGGTGGAGGAAAGGAGATAAATATATCACGGAAAGTGATGCATTCTTTCAAGAATCAGCAAGGGTTTCAATTAATTTTTATGTAGAAAAAACTGTAACCTGGTTTGTTGGAAGAATTACAGAATTAGATCTTCTACATAAAATACTACAAGAAGGCAGAGAAGGAGTAACATCACAGATATTCACTATAACTGGTCTTATTGGTGTGGGTAAAAGTGAATTGGCTAGAGCATATATTAGCAAACACAAAAAAGACTACGATAATAATATTATTTGGATAGATGCTAAAGATCAACCAGCCATTGTAAAGTCATTTATTGAATTAGCTCAAGATTACCTGAAAATCAGTGTATGTAATGTAGATGGAGGAAGAAAGAATATAGAGTCCATTGTAGAAGAGGTATACAGGTTTTTCGGAAAAGTAAAAAGCTTGTTTGTTTTTGATCATTATGAAGTAATTGATGGATTTGAGCGTTTCTTACCAATTGGCGCTTCAAGCAATAGTGGTAATAAGCCCTATATTTTAATTACTTCCCGCAGAAATGAAGAACAGTGGAAAGAAATGGGAATAAAAGAGGGAATAACATTAGGTCTATTAACTGAAGAAGAGGCTATAAGTTTTGTGAAGAAGGAGTTAGAAATTGATAATTTTCAAGATGAGAAGATAAGGGAGCTAGCGGTAGATAAATTATTTAGGTTTCCACAAGTCTTACGACAAGGAATTGAGTATATAAGAGAAGAAAGTAAAAAGTCTAAGCTTAGAGGAAAAGAAGGGTATACAGTAGACCTCTTTTTGCAGGAATATGAAGAAAATAAGAAGAAATTACTAGATTATAGTATGTCTCGGAACTTTTATGATCATTGTACCAAAACGATATTCGAAGTTTGGAGAGCAACGGCTGATAAAATAAAAAATAATACCAAATATGGAAATTTTGCTTTAGAAATTTTACATCTAGTAGCTTACTATGATTCCGACAATCTTCCTGTAGAATCTTTTTTTTCAAAATTAGCAAAAGATAATGAAAAATTGTGGGGAAGTATTGAATTATTGAGTTGCCATTCAGTAATAAAATTAGAAAAAGGCAAATTGAATATTTATAGACTAATTCAAGAAGTGACAAGGTTAGAGCTGAGAGAGCGGAATCAAGAGAAAAAAGTTTTAGGAAAAGCTTTTGGATTAATACAGCAAGCTTTTCTTAACGTCACGCCAAAAAATTGTGTTGAGATGCGAAAGTTGTTACGACATTTAGAAGTATTCCTTTCTTTTAGAGCTAAAAAAGCAGATGAAGAGAAAGAGAAAAGAGGAAAAAGTTACATTTTAAGTGTATTGACATGCATAATAGACGGGTATTCATTTATAGATGCTCGTGAGCAAAAAAAGAAATGGCTAAAAAAAGCTTTACATATTGTTGAGGAAGAGTACCGTAGAATTAATAATTCGCAAAAAATAACGTGGCTAAAAAATCTTTTACCTACTTTTGAGGAAGAGTATGGACGTGAGCATTTTGAAACGAGTAGAGTACTATTCAACTTAGGAAACGCTTATGGCGCTACAGGCAGTTCTTTAAAACAAAAGGAGTTCCTAGGAAGGGCTTTACCTATTTTTGAGAAAGAGTATGGACGTGAGCATTTTGAAACGGGTAGAGTACTATTCAACTTAGGAAACGCTTATGGCGCTACAGGCAGTCCTTTAAAACAAAAGGAGTTCCTAGGAAGGGCTTTACCTATTTTTGAGAAAGAGTATGGACATGAGCATTTTGAAACGGGTAGAGTACTATTCAACTTAGGAAACGCTTGTAGCGCTACAGGCGATTTTTTTGGACAAAAGGAGTTCCTAGGAAGGGCTTTACCTATTTTTGAGAAAGAGTATGGATGTGAGCATTCTGAAGTGGCTAGAATTTTAGCAAGCTTAGGCAACGCTTATGGCGCTATAGATAATAATGAAATGCAAATTAAGTTACTAGAAAGGGCTTTACTTCTTTTTGAGAAAGATTATAAATTTAATTGTCTTGAAATACCTAAAGTCCTATCAAGCTTATGGCACTATAGGTAATAATAAAATAAAAATTGAGTTCCTAGAAAGTACTTTAAATATTTCTATGCAATATTATATATCTGAGAATCTTGAGGCAGCTAGAATCTTAGAAAGTTTGGCCAGCGTTTATGGCGCTACAAGCAATTTTTTTAAACAAAAGGAGTTACTAGAAAGGGCTTTAGATATTTCTAGGCAATATAGTAACCTTAGCAACCTTGAGATGGCTAGAACCTTAGCAAGCTTAGGCAACGCTTATGGCACTACAGGTAATGATAAAATAAAAATTGAGTTGCTAGAAAGGGCTTTAGATATTTCTGTGCAATATTATAAACCTAGGAATCTTGAGATGGCTAGAATCTTAGAAAGTTTGGCCAGCGCTTATGGCGCTACAAGCAATTTTTTTAAACAAGATGAGTTACTAGAAAGGGCTTTACCTATTTTTGAGCAATGTTATGGACATGAGCATTTTGAAGTGGCTAAAATTTTAGTAAGCTTAGGCAACGCTTGTGGAAATATATTTGATTATTCTACACAAAGGGAGTTGCTAGAAAAGGCTTTATCTATTTTTGAGAAAAATAACTGCTGCCCACTTGTTAATCAATTAAGAAAAATGAAAGACAGATTAAATGGACTAGATATAACATTAAATCAATTAATACAACAGATCTCAAACGATACAAGTAGTAGATTAGAAGCTAATGGCGTACAAGAAGAGCAAGTATATTTAGAACCTCAAAGTTATTTAAGTAATGCTTCAGTTCACAGCCATTCAGAAGTATCAACTTGTCTTTCTGAGATAGGAGTAACCAAGCTTGGAGGTAATATCAATAGGTAGGTTGTAATATAAGAGGTGGAGCTATAATATGCCAAGTAGTGGAAAATTTAAAGTGAAGGTGGCAAAATTAGCCACAAAATAATTAGGTATACCAGTAGCAAGTTTGATGGTTCTAATACTAACATGAATGAAGTAGGAATACAAGACTAGAGTTGGGGAATAAATGGTTAATATACTATTCATATTAAACTTACAGCACGTAGCTTTGATATAGAAGTTTGGGTAACGTTATGATAGTAATTTATATAATTCTCTGTGCTATCTTTATAGCTGTTTTAGACAGTTCATTAGACTCTTAATTATGGGGTAGGTTTAACTTAGGAAAGGTTTTCATAAATGTTGAAGTGAATAAGTATGCATATTATGTTTTTTCTTTGAATTGTGAAATTTCAGAATGAGAAAAACCTGTAGTTTGTGATATGATATCAGTAGAGACACCAGCTTTAAGTAGGTTTTTGGCCACAGCTATTTTAGCTTGTTGTTCACCCTCTGCTATACCCTCTTTCTTACCTTCTGCTCTGCCTTTTTCATGGCCGATTTGGATGCCTTCTTGTCTACCTTCTTGTCTACCTTTTTCTTGACCTACTTTAAGACCCTCATCAAATTTTTGAGCAAAAGCAGCAATCTCATCCATTATGCGTTTTTTCATTTGTTCATATGCTAGTAATTCTTCTTCTGACCAGTTAAATTTATTCATCTCTTCATAAGCTCGTTTTATTATTACGTCACTACCAACTATTTTATCTAAGTCCTCTTCGTTTGTTTCTGCTGCATATCGAAAAAAATAACACCATTTTTCTACTATATTTTCTAGTTGGTCTTCTTTTGTCTTTGTAAATTTAGGTAGTTCTATGAATACGAAGTAAAAATCCTTTAAGTCATGTTCAAAGCTATTTTGATCTAAAATGACATGATTAGATTTGTACTCAGACTTATCTGGAAAGATGATACAATCAGCAACAGCAATAAAGATAATTTCCTTGAGATTATGATAATTATCACCTTGATCAGCTTGACTTGAGTAGGCTTTAGCAGCATAATACTGAGCACGCTTTTCGAAGCCCTTGGTCTTAGTGAACTGCATTTCTATAATATATCTTGAACCTTGAGAGTCTTTACAAAGAACATCGACAATACTCTGCTTTTTAGCGGCAATTTCAGGGTCTAAAATGGTAGCTAGAAATTCAACATCGTGAATAGCAGCTAAGCCAGTGAAGCCTAAAATATCGTTCAAGAAATGAATGAGAATATCTTTATTCTTCTCGGTGCCAAATATTCTTTTAAAGGCATAATCATTGCGAGCATCAAGAAACTTCGAAAGAGCCATGAGAAAGTAAGATAAAAAGCATTAACAATTATACACAATTGTGAAGAAATATTCAACTAAAATTCAAACATAGAAGTTTTTGTATATCTTTATTTGATAGTATTAGCCTGTATAATATTTATGGCAAATATCTTTATAAGGTACAAAATAGCACAAAAAGTAAGGAGCTGGAGGTTAAAGCGAGGTTATACTCAAAAAGATTTAGCGGGAAAAATTGGCGTAACGTATCAAATAGTACTACAATATGAAAAAGGAACACGTAAAATTTCGATTGAGAAATTGTATGCTATAGCAGAAGTGTTATCGGTTGGCATCATAGATCTTATTCCTGTATCAAATGAAAAAATTTGCCTTAAAAACGAAGAAGAAGAGATACTAAATCTAGTAAGAGAATATAAAAAGATTAACGATCAGGAGTTACGTAGAATGCTTTGTTTACTAACTAAAATTGCCAGAGTGAGTGAAGAAAATAGTAAAAAAACGGAGAGAATAAAAATTGCAAAAGCTCTGGTTAAAGCAGGAGTTTTTGTTGATACTGTTTCAAAAACAATTGGTCTATCTGCTGATGAATGTGTTGAAGAAAAAATAGGTTCTATATACTGCAAAATAGGAAAAAAGATAAAAGAATGGACGGGAGTATACTCAAAAGGATTTGGCTGAGAAAATGGATACAACACGTGATGAAATAAGCAACTCTGAGCAAGGACGTGTGGCCATTCCACTGGAAAAATTATATGCAATAGCAGAAACATTATCAATTAGCATTACAGATCTGCTCATAGGGGAAGATGAGATAGTAGAAAATGAGCTACCTGATTTAATAAAAGAATACAAAAAAATTGAGAGTCAAGAATTACGCTATGCGCTAATAAAATCTCTGTTTGAAAGCATACAAATTTGCGAAGAAAAAGTGAAAAGAGCAGAAAAGATCAAAATTGCAAAAGACTTAGTAAAAGAAGGAATTTCTATTGATATTATTTTGCAAGCGGTAGGCATCTCTTTAGACGAAATTCAACAAGTTTAAAATAAAAAAATCATCATATATTAATATCTTCACTTATTGATGAAAAAATAAGTAAAAAAGATTGAAAAATTGATTTGACTTCACTCGGAAGCTATGGCTCTATGCCAATGCTGATAAAAAAACAGCAGTAAATATTTAAAAAAAGTTTGTTGTTAGTGAAGGGTAAATTATATGAATAAAAGTAAAGAAGAAATAGAATTCAGAATATTAGAAAGTAAAGGCAAAGCATTACTTGATCGTGAAATAATGGAAACATTTTTAAGTGCAGTACATGAAAGGCCGCAGGCTCAAGAAATTGCTAAAAATCTGGTGAATACTTATACGGGAGTAGGAAGGATTTTAGGCCGAGAAATGGATGACCTGAAAGTTATAGAAGGAGTGACTGATTCTGCAGTAGCAATGATTATGTGTGTTAAGGAAACACTAGAAAGGGTGCTCAGAGAAAAACTTGAGAGTGGGCCAATCATGGACTTACAAGGGCTAGTAGAATATTTGAACGTAAATATAGGCCACTCAGAAAGGTAATGTGTAAAAATACTGTATTTGAATAAGAGGCGCCAATTAATCGGGGAAGAATCCTATATTGGTGAAATGGAAAAAGCACCAGTGTACATAAAGGAAATTACAAGAAAAGCATTAATAAAAAATGCAGCATTAATAATAATGTCACATAACCATCCTGGAGGGAGCTTAGAGCCGTCAGAAGAAGATCAAACAGTAACGAAGAGCCTAGCGGCAGCGTGTAGTACTGTAAGCGTTAGGTTATTTGATCACATTATTATGACAAGTGGGGGCTATTTTAGCTTTAGAGAAAACGGATTGTTATAGCAGAAAGTATTTGCAAATCCACTCACTATAATTTATAATGAGTAATAGAATGTATAAACTAAGATTTGTATATTTAGAAAGTATATTTAATAGCGGAGGCTAATATGGGTAATAAGATAATTGTACCTTTTGATGACAAAAAGGGAGGTGTTTACGAGTTAAACATTGATCTGGATAGATTATCGAAGGGTGAGATGTTAAATGCTATTGTAGGAATTGGTCGTGCTAACCAGTCCACCTTTGTAAGCAAAATTAATAAGGCTAAAAATCCTGGAGATGTACCTTTCCCTGGTAGAGAAGTTCGCGAAAACCAAATCAACTATGGGAAAGGACTTGACTACATATATGGCACAAAACCTTTAAATGATCAAGCAGAAGATTTAAATCCATTTGCTTCAAACTTGCAAAAAATAAAACCAAGTGCAGAAAAGTTGAGCTGGCTTAAAAGTGCTGTGGTAAGAGCAAAAAGTCCAAATGAACTGCACAAGGCTGTAGACGAAGCGCTAGCTTCTGGAGCAAGGCTAAATGCATGTAATGATGGGGAATGGAGCTTTGCAGAATATGTAGTATTAGGTACACATTTTCACAGATTAGAAAAAGGTGATCGAAAAAAGCTAATACGTAAATTAATGCTAAGCTGTGCAGAGTTTCATGATACTCTACTACAGAATAAACTGATAGGTGAAATCTATAATGAGCTACAACCAGAAGTTCAACCACAGATAGATAAGCAACTAGAAGAACTAGAAAAAGCTGGCGAAAGTGCTGTTCAGGAAGGAGAATTAATAGATATTGAGATAGACAATACAACATCGTATATAGAGTTCTCTGAAAATAGTAAGATAGAAGTAGCCAAAATACTGAGAGAGTTAGGAAGTAATATTTTAAAAATTGGCAATGATGCAGTTGAGGTTAAAAGTGAGAAGGGAGGTATAAGAAACTATACCGATATTTCAGATGGCAGCTCTGTCATGTTAGAATTTCCTACGAGCATTGGTAAGCGAAATATTGTATTGTACCAGGACGTAAAAAACTGCAGTCAGGTACAAGTAAAAGTAGCGGATAAGGAAATGTGGGCTGAATTACAAAAAAGAGGAGAAGAAATTGGAAAAAATTGCCTTTTTGGGGGAGTGAAGCTTAAGGAAGTGGTAGAAAGAGGTAATTTCACTAGGTGCGGCATATGGAGTGAAAAGCAGAAGGAAGTAAGTGAAAAATTGTTTTCATGGGCAGACAAAGTACGTGAAAATAGTAAAGAAACTTGTAGGGCACTTTAATTCATCTACAACCAATTTAAAGGTTCCAGAGTCTGGCTATTATATCTGGAGCCTTTGAGCTATAGTATAAAATATTATATGTATGGTTCTTTTCGTGGAAAAAAGTCTAGATTATAAAGTGGGAGAAAAATTAAAAAGTTGGAGGTTAGAACGAGGGTACACTCAAAAAGATTTAGCAGAGAAACTTGGTGTAAAGTACTGGGTAATACTGCAATATGAAAAAGGGAACCGTAGAATTCCAATTGAAAGGTTATATGCTATAGCTGAGGCACTATCAATCAGTATTACGGATCTAATTCCTATATCAAAAAGCTGTCTTGAAGATGAGGGAGAAGAAATATTAAATCTAGTAAGAGAATATAAAAAGATTAATGATCAGGAGCTACGTAAAATATTTTGTTTACTAACCAAATTTGTCCAAGTCAGTGAAAAAAGTAGTAGAAAATCGGAAAAAATAAAAATTGCAAAGGGTTTGGTTAAATCGGGAGTTTCTGTTGATATTGTTGCAAAAACAATTGGTCTGTCTGCTGATGAGTGTATTGAAGAAAAAGTTGGTTCTATATACTACCAAATAGGAAAAAAGATAAAAGAATGGAGGCTAGTGAGGGAGTATATTCAAAAAGATTTAGCAGAGAAAATGAGTACAACACGTCACGAAATAAGCAACTATGAACAAGGGCGTGTAGCTATTCCACTGGAAAAATTATATGCAATAGCAGAAACATTATCGATTAGTATTACAGATCTCCTAATAGAGGAAGATGAAGGTAGTAAAGTAGAAAATGAATTACCTAATTTAATTGAAGAATACAAAAAAATTGAGAGCCAAGAACTACGTAATGCATTAATAAAATCTTTGTTTGAAGGGATACGTATTTGTGAAGAAAAAGTGAGGAAAGCGGAAAGAATCAAAGTTGCAAAGAATTTAGTAAAAGGGGGAATTTCTATTGATATTATTTTGCAAATAGTCGGCTTATCTGCTGATCAAATTGCATGAAAATTTGTTTCTAAGTAAGGTATATATGTTTGTTTCTGTAAGAGATATTAGTTCTATAAGCTACAAAATAGGACAAAAAATAGAAAATAGCAGATTAATGCGAGGTCATACTCAAATAGGATTAGCAAGTAAAATAGGTTTAACATACCAAGAGGTGAACAGCTATGAAAATGGCTATAGCCCTATTCCTGTTGAAGTATTATATATAATAGCAAAAGCATTATCAGCTACTGTTACAGATCTACTACCTGAATCAGTAGTAGTAAGAGAGTATAAAGATGAAGACGAAGAAATACTCTATCTAACAAAAATATATGAGAATCAAAAATTAGGTAAAATAGTACCTTCATTAGTCAGGTTTGTTCATATTAGCGAGAAAATCAATCAAGAGGAGGCAAGATTAGAGGTAGCAAAAAATCTAGTAAAAGAAGGAGTTTCAGTTGACATAATTTCCCAAGCAACGGGCTTATTTATTTATGAGTATGATAATACAGAGAGAGAAATCTGCACTGATTTTATATATTACAGAATAGGACAAAGAGTAAGAGAATGGAGATTGATAAGAAGGTATACTCAAAAAGATTTGGCGGATAAAGTTGGTGTAACACTCAAGGAAATACACGAATATGAAAAAGGGTATACTGCCATATCATTAGATAAATTATATGAAATAGCAGGAGAATTATCAGTGAATATTAAAGTTCTGCTACCTAAAACAAGAGAAAGCAAAAAGCTATTGAGTTTAATGGATGAGTACAGAGAAGATGAGACTCAAGAATCACTAGTCAAATCTCTATCTGAAGATATGAAAAGTGGCAAGGAAAAAGTTAAAAAAGCAGAGAAAATCAAGGTTGCAAAAGATCTAGTTAAGGCAGGTATTGCTATTGATATTATCGTGCGAGCAAGTGGCCTAACTGCCGATGAGTTGGGTGATTGTGAAAATTGAATTGTGTTTAAGATACAAGTAAAAATAGTCAATATATTAACCATTCTAAATCCTTGTTTAGCTGACTCAACTGAAGCATTTTCATAAAGTTTTGCTGCTAATTCGTGTTGTTTGATAAACTTCAAATTTAATGCTTTTAAAATTGATGCTGAAAATACATATTGCTAATGCTAGCAGAGGAGCTAGTTGGTAAAATCGCCACAGCCGTCAGTACTCCCGATTACTTTTCCTGATAATGTGATAGTATTCGCAAGTATTATAATATATTACAAAAAAATCAGTTAGCATTTCTGTTTATTAAAATTATACAATAAAGCTGCATTTTATATAACACTTCTCAAATTATTTCTACTAAATATTTATGAATATGGTTAAACAGTAGATAGAAGAAACCTTTTCTATTATTGATCTTTTGTACAGTAAAGTTATCTCATAAAATATTAAATTGGGAGTTTTATGGATCACAGACTAAGAGCTTATTTGCTTGGAGTTACCTGGTTTATACTCAGTTTACTTAGTAGTGTAGTTAATGATACTATATCAAAGTGTCTCGGGTTACACCTTCAAAGTTTTGAGATAATCTTTTTCCGTTTTTTATTTAGCACTATTACTCTTATACCTTTTATATTTTACTATGGAATAGGAATTTGTAAAACAAGTCGAATATCTATTCAAATAACTAGAGGTGCATTGTTGTTTTGTGGAATGACCTTATGGACCTATGGGTTGACTATTTGCCCAATAGTAACTGCAACAATTATAGGTTTCTCAATACCATTATTTGTTATGCTTCTTGCAATTCCTTTTCTGGAAGAAAATATAATTTGGCAAAGATGGGTAGTAGCTGTCATTGGTTTTATTGGTATTGCTATTACTACTAAAGCTTATAGTGAGGATTTTAATCCTAAAATTCTTATTTTTATTGTATCCGCATTAATCTTCGCTATACTAGATGTACTTAATAAGAAGCTTGTAATGAAGGAGACAATAATAAGTATATTATTTTACTCAGCTCTAACAACAACAATTTTTTCCACTCCATCTTTGTTATTTTATTGGCATATGCCTTCCTTGTTGGAGTTAGTATTACTGCTGATTTTAGGAATAAGTTCAAACCTAATTCTGTTCTTCATGTTAAAAGCTTTTGCTCTTACTGATGCTACTGCACTTGCACCGTATAGATACATAGAGCTAATAATTTCTGCAATAGTAGCATACGTTATATTTAATGAATTACCTGATAAAAGTGCTTTATATGGTACTTTGATATTAATACCATCAACCTTGTTCATAGCTTATTCGGAAGGTAAGGCAATTAAGAAAAATAGTGTAACAACAAAAGTGTATGACTCAAATTGTTAATGATGTTTATTTTAGATGCTAAGCTACATTTTTAAGGATTAGGAGTAGTATCTGGTACAATGTAAGCGTTTGACATAAATACTAAGAATTTTTGAAATCAGGAAAAATTCCTCTATATGAACCTGGATTAGTAGACATTGACCTTTTTATTTTTTTTTGAGAAGTTTTGATCTAAAATGAGATAATTTTTTTTTAATAGTCTATAAATTACTAATTTTATCATTTAATATCTAAAATAATTTTTACCGTTTCTCTTCTTTCTTATGCCACTTTTTAACTTGACGCGTATGGCAACTGTCAGTAAATCATTTTTTTTAAGTAGTGTTTTTGGCTTAGCTTCTTAAAACATTTTTTTGGAGAAGAGATATCCCTTGCTACAGAATTTTTTTGGCATTTCTACGTATCAAGATATAAGATCATAGAATTTCTCTATCGCTTTCTGATTGTCCTCTATCATTGCATTTGCTTCTTGCTGAAGAGATTTGATATTTTTTGATGTAATATTATCCATGTCAGGTGATGCTATTTTTAATTGCGATTGTATGCGTATATATTTATGAGCTATAACTTGATTAAGTTGGTAATTTACTGAATCTAAACTTGAAGCAAACATCACATTCAGTAGTGGCTTGATCCAGCCTATTTTTCCAAATCTCCTTGAATTAGCTATGCTTCTATCTGTTCTACCAGTACCTAGTGATAACAGTATAATCTCATCATTTGGAAAAAATTTCTTACCACTTGCATATGCACAAGCAGCTGGATTATTAGCAAAAACCCCTCCATCCACTAGTACCATTTCCTTTTGGTTGACTTTTAAATATTTAGGTGCAAAGTAAGTAGGTGCTGCAGTTGCTGCTCTTAATACATCCCTTAATTTAATAAAATTCCTATCCTCTTTCCAGCTTTTGAAGAAAAATGGGCAGTTATTGTGAATATCGTAACTCGTAATCAACACATTACTTAAAGTGTTTTTAAAGACATCATCGCCAAAATATTTATGAAGTACATACTCAATATTTTTATGTGGGTATTGTGCACAGTTAAACCAAGATAATATTGATCTCCTGAAGAACGAAGATTTAAAAATATATGACCCGTATTTTTGGTAAAATTCAACTAAATCATTGGCTGAATATTGAGGGCTTCCTTGTTTATCTTTTTTACATAATCCTGCTATAACAATTCCACCAGTTGAGGTTCCTGCAATCAGATCAAAGATTTCAGCTATCGGTTTTCTTGTCCTTTGCTCTATTTCTGCGAGAATAATGGCAGGAATGATGCCTCTAATTCCACCTCCATCAACGGATAAAATGTATTTAATCAATTGTAAATTTAGGTAAGGATATTAAGATTTAATTTTTCCGCTTAAAACCTGCAATTTAAACTCATCTAATTCTTCAGAAAGATTTTTTACCCTTTCCTCAAGTACTAACACTTTTTCCATTAAACCATATTCAATGAGTTTATTGTGAAATTGTACCCTTGAGTCTAGCTTGGATAACCACCATATCAATGCTACGGTTTGGATTAATATGGTAATAATTACCGTAATTGGGATTTTTTGCTTTTTCATGTGAAAAGATTAATTTGTTATGGATAGTTTTGGAAATTTATATATAGATTATAGAAAACTTACAGCTTTAGTGATTACTTTTTGTTGATTCGTATTGATCCTCTGCTTTAGCAAGTAGCTTTATGATTTCCCTGTAAGGTTTATCTTTGTTGTGCCTTGATTCTATTACAGCTACATCTCTAGGATTTTTTCCATCTGTATCTCTAGTATTAGGATTAGCGCCTCTTTCTAATAAGAACTTAACTATCTCTGAATTACCTCCGTATGAGGCAGAATGTAATACCATACGCGTCAAGTTAAGAAGCAAGGGTAAGAAAATTCAATGAACTTAAGGTGGATACTCTAGTTTTTCTATATCTATCTTTCACAGAAAATTGTGACCAGTCTGTGGTAAGTTTTTTCAGGAAAATTCTCAAATTATTAATTTTACTGCTTAACGCTAAAAACAACTCCCTAATCCTTCTTTTTAATTCAATGAATGCCTTTGTTAAACTCAGCTCTGTATTCTCTTTCAGTTTTATACAACCAACTATTCCATGAAATATAAGAATTGCGCACAATTTAGCGTATAGTTCACATAATACTCTGTATGGTTTTCCTTTAAGTTCGTCAAGCCTGATGTGACTCTTATACAATTTAAATAATAATTCAATCTGCCATCTTACCCTGTAAACTGTTAATACTTGTTCAGCGCTGATTTTACTCTCTGGAACGTTAGTTATGAATATCGACCAATCCAGCAATTTTTGATTCTTTTGAGAAGATGTATATCCATGTGATTTTGCTAACTTATTAGCCCTTCTTCTAATTATAGACTGTTCTTCAGTTAATTTTTGACATATAATTCTCACTTTAATTTTTACTTCTTTTCCTAATAGCACTTCCATCTCTAGAAGGGATTGACCTTCTAAACATTCCAACAACTCTATTTTTTGATTTGTTTCTATATCATATATATTGGTATCAGACTTATAACGACTAACAAAATATGCACCTGCTTCATCAATCTGTTTAAAAGAACTAGGCACAAAGTAGCCCAAATCAAATATTAGCAAATCATTGGCTGATAAACCGTTCAGATAATCCCTATAACCTTGATCCGACCTTATTCCTTCTATTAAATTTAACTTATCTAGCGCTTGGTTCAGGTAATCAAAGACTAACTGCAGCTTTATTCCTGATTTGGTATTACTCTCACAATCTCTATAGCTACTCCCATATCCTTTGTACATATCTTCCATGCTACTGGGCAGGCTAATATAATCCAAACCCTGTTTTGTAATTTCTATCGAGTCTTCATTTAGCAATTGGCACATTGTTTCTATGCTGCAATCACCAACTCCTATGTTACCAAAAACCATAGCTTTTATGAATGATGAGCCATTAAGTTTTCTCTTTCTTTTTATAAAACCTACTGCAATTGATATTTCGTCTGCTTTTTCATTAAAGAATTCATTGAGGTCTTTTGATAAGCAAGCTATTCTGTCCATTGTAAGTTCTCTCATTCACATATCCAAGAAGAACTTATACCTTATTCTTTTCCTTCACTCTATCAATTTTACTTACACTTTTCCTTAACTTGACGCGTATGCTTCATCTTACACTCCCTCTAACAATTTTGAAAGAAGTCTATTCTTTTTCCTGGATCCCAGTGTCTGGGCACTGGGATGACAAAAAAAGGAGCACTGGAATGATAGCAGTCCTACGTCATACCGCCGCGGTATCTCTAGATCCCGCTAACACGTAGCGGGATACTTGACCTTTACAGGGATGACGGTTGTCGTTTAGCCACAAACATTAAGAAATTTACCAAACGAAAAAAAGGCAAAAGAAGCCCCGTGGTGCGAGTTTTGACCCTATAATAATTTAAACTGGCGCTGTAATAATGTGCTAACGCTTAAAATAAGCGCGATTTGGCTGAATGTAGAAAAAATAAAAAAGACATGCAGCCGCTATAATTTTATGTAATCCGCCAATAAATACCCTGAGTTTTTTACTGAATTTTGTCATTGAGCCTGCAGGTCAAAAACAATGAGTCATAAATACCCTTAATACTATGATAAGGGGGATGGCGAAGGGTGTCAAGTAGGTTTTTTCGTTTCTACTGAATGACAATTGTGGCTTGGGAGGTAGTGCAAGAAGTCTATTTCCATAAAAATGCTTCAATTTATCTTAACATTTTTGTCAACTACCTTTGTAGGAATGACAATTTAAAAGGGCATCTTTACATATTCCATATGGCTGCCAGTTGCACCTCTCACATGCGTAATCAAATTTCTTTAAAGACATTTTCTCCCTAATCTTTTCTACCGCTTCACTCCAGGTCAAAGTTTCGCCAATTTTAATTCCTAAAATTTCCATATGCCTTCTATCTAGCTCTAAAACTTTAGCTTGTTCGGTGCATTCACCTTGTTTAGTCTGGTTTGGGCAAGCACTACAAATACTATCAAGGTTACCAACTACTTCGATTTTAGTGTTAGGATCACTAATTACTTTGCTTGCTATCTTTTTATAATTTTCTACAAAACCCTGAGAATACCCATACCCTTGAAATGCAAGGGTGCACATGAAATGATGAGGGCGAAATTTTATCATTTTTTCAAATATTGCAAAGCTGCTACAAGTAGAAAAATTTTTACCAAACCAGGAAGGATAAATGGTAAAACACCCACCATTATTGCTTGTTCCAGACCCAAGTAAACAGCAAGCCAACTGGCACCACATATAAAAATCATAGCTGTGCCAACTATACAACTAAAAGAATTGCGCGCGAGTAATTCACATCTAAAGCTTAAGAGTTCATTTACTTCGCCCATCATTATGACAGCAGCTAAACAGCCAATTAAATATCCACCAGTTGGTCCAAGAAGAGCGTGATAACCACCAGAAAAATTTGCAAGAACAGGCAATCCTGCTGCACCAAGTGATAGATATGTAAGCACAGAATAGAATGCTGTTCTGCGGTTAAATTTAAGCCCAATAAGCATTACTCCTAAAGTTTGCAATGTGATAGGCACAGGCTGCAATGGTATGCTTATTTGAGCCATCAAGAATAAAAGTAAAACGCAAGACAATATTTCAGCCAGTGTTGATCTGCTGCTAGATTGTGTTATAAACATACTTTCCCAATAAAAATAACTTATTAAATGTCATATATGTGTATGAGAGGTTTTGCAATTTAAATTTTGCTTATATTGTGCTACAATGAATTATTTATGCACTATTAAATTAAAAATGATGAGTAAACAAGATCTATTATCGTTGATGAAAGCAAGACACAGCGGACGTTCATACGATCCTACAAGAGCAATATCTCAGGAAGACATAGATATTTTAATGGAAGCTGTAAGGCTGACTCCCTCATGTTTTGGTGATGAACCCTGGAGATACGTAATATGCAACAAACAGAACAATCAAAGCGCATGGGAAAAGCTGCTAAATTGCCTTGATGAATCTAATCAAAAGTGGGCAAAAGATGCACAAATACTAATTATATCTCTAAGCGCTAAGAATTTCCGTAAATCTGACAAAGGTGAAAATTTTTGGGCTAATCACGATACTGGTGCAGCAAATTATGCACTTATGCTACAGGCTGCAGCTATGAACTTAATGGCTCATCAAATGGGTGGATTTGATAGAGATAAAATAGTAGAAAGATTCAACATATCCGATGATTTTAATGTAATGTCAGTGATAGCGGTTGGTTACGAAGAAGAGGGCGCTGAAACAAGTAAGAAAAAAAGGAGACCAATAGAAGAAATATTTTTTTATGATGAGTGGCCAAGGTCCTGAAAATTTTATCAAAATGCACGGCACTGGTAACAACTTCGTTATCATAGACTCACGTTCAACAAACAATTTAGACTGGAACCATAGACAAATTGCTGATCAAAGCAGTTGTGATCAAGTGATAATTATAACAATGTCTAATGCTGCAGACTGCTTTATGCATATCTATAATGCTGATGGCAGTCGAGCTGAAATGTGCGGAAACGCAGCACGCTGTGTTGGATATTTGATAATGTCAGAAAAAGGTACTGAGTATATCACTATTGAGCTAACAAACAAACGCATTTTAGAGTGTTTTAAAGTGGGTGATAAATCCATAAAGGTTAACATGGGTAAACCTTTGCTAAAATGGCATAAAATTCCCTTGTCTACTGAGTGTGACACTCTTCACTTACCTATAGAGCTTGAAATGCTAAAAGATCCTGTTGCAGTAAATATTGGTAATCCTCACATAGTTTTTTTTGTTGATAACATAAGTGAAATACCATTGCGAAATTTAGGACCAAAGCTAGAAAATCACGTATTATTTCCTCAGAAAATTAATATTAGTATTGCACAAGTTGAAAAGTCTGGAGAAATAGCTTTAAGAGTTTGGGAAAGAGGTACAGGCATTACTGCATCATGCGGTAGTGCAGCCTGTGCAGCACTTGTTGCATCCACACTACGTGGATATCTAACTGCCCAACAGACTTCAGTAGGTTTACCAGGAGGTAAATTGCTAATCAAGTGGGCAAATAACGTATTCATGACCGGTGATGTAGGGTTTTTGTGACCCTAATTCTAGTGATGCATTACTTCCAAAACTTTTTTACCAATCACCGCAGGAGTCTCTGCAATTGCAATTCCAGCGCTTCGCATAACTTCTAGTTTTGCACCAGCACTTCCACCACTGGAAGAGATGATTGCTCCAGCGTGTCCCATACGTCTTCCTGGGGGTGCTGTTTGACCTGCTACAAAACCAACGATTGGCTTTTTAGTTTTTTCTGTCTTCACAAAATGTGATACATCTTCTTCTTCGTTTCCACCTATTTCACCAATAACTACAATACCATGAGTATCGTCATCTTTTAAAAAGAGCTCCATACAGTCGACAAATGTCATACCATGAACTGGATCTCCCCCAATTCCGATACACGTGGATTGACCAAGACCAACAGCGGTTGTTTGTGCTACTGCCTCGTAAGTTAAAGTTCCAGAGCGAGACATAATTCCTATGTGTCCACGCTTATGGATATGGCCAGGCATAATTCCTATTTTGCACTCTTCAGGCGTAATAATTCCCGGGCAGTTGGGACCAACCAATCGACTTTTTGAATCAACAAGCGCGCGCTTAACTTTCACCATATCAAGTATAGGAATGCCCTCTGTAATACAAACTATCAATTCTATTTTTGCATCTATTGCTTCAAGTATTGCAGCAGCAGCAAATTTAGCAGGTACATATATTACCGTGGCATTCGCATCAGTTTTTTCTCTAGCTTCTGCTACAGTATTAAAAACCGGTAAATTAAGGTGAGTGCTACCACCCTTTCCAGGAGTTACACCGCCAACCATTTTCGTCCCGTAGTCAATAGCTTGCTCTGAATGAAACGTACCTTGTGCACCAGTAAAACCCTGGCATATTAATCTTGTATCTTTATTTACTAAAACGGACATGCTTTATTTCACCTCTTTTACTATCTTTTGCGCAGCTTCATCTAGCTCATCTGCAGCAATAATATTTAATCCCGACTCTTCTAAAATTTTTTTTCCTTCTTCAAAATTAGTACCTGATAATCTAACCACTAGAGGAACTTTGATGCTCATTTCTTTTGCAGCCGCAACAATTCCACTTGCGATAATATCGCAACGCATTATACCACCAAATATGTTAACCAAAATTCCTCTTACGTTGCTATCAGACAATATGATTTTAAATGCTTCAGTTACAGTTTCTTTACTCGCTCCACCACCAACATCCAAAAAGTTAGCAGGCTCTGCTCCGTAGTATTTTATTATATCCATTGTTGCCATAGCAAGACCTGCACCGTTTACCATGCAACCAATACTGCCATCCATTTTGATGTAACTGAGCCCATACTTTGAAGCCTCTATCTCTTCTTTCACTTCTTCATCATAATCACGAAGTTCCATAATTTCTGGGTGACGATATAAAGCATTGTCATCGAAATTAATTTTCGCATCGAGCGCAATAAAATCTCCAGAATTTGTTTCAACCAGTGGATTAATTTCAATTTGGCTCGCATCAGTTGCAATAAACGCATCATATATATTTTTTGCAACATTTGTTATTTTTTCTATTTGTTCTGGACTCAAATCAAAACTGCTGCTTAACTTGCTGCTATCAAAACTTGTAGCAGAATCAATGTCAAATTTCACAATTTTTGCAGGAGAATTTTTCGCCACTTCTTCGATGTCCATTCCACCTTCTGAGGAAAATATGAATATTGGCCTACTGAGCTTCGGGTCGATTACCAGGCTTAAGTAATACTCTTTCTTAATGCTTGAGCCTTCTTCAACATATACTTTTCTTACTTGCTGCCCGCTTGGCCCTGTTTGATGAGTAACTAAAGTCATACCAATCATATCCTTTACAAATTGTTGAGCTTCTTCAGCTGACTTTGCTAGCTTTACGCCACCGGCTTTACCTCTACCACCTGCATGAATTTGAGCTTTAACCACAAACATGTCAGATTTTAATTGACTTACTTGAGTCTTTACTCCTTCCGCAGATATAGTGACAAAACCTTTTGGCACCGGAACATTAAATTTATACAAAATCTCTTTTGCTTGATATTCGTGAATATTCATAAAACAACCAATGATAAACTATTAAAAAATTACCAACCGTAACGCTGCCTTCTGCATTCTTGCTGGTGCCTCTTTTTTCTCGCTTCAGCTTTCTTTTTAGCTGTTTTTTCTGATTTTTTTTCATGATATTGTTTTTTCATCTTCAACCCTCTTCCTTCCTTTTGAATTGTTTTTTTCAATACTGGAAGAGCTCTGTCTACATCACCATAATGGACTGATACTTCAATCAAACTCTATACCTCCTTCGGTAATCATTTCAAAATTTATTTATAAATTAGAAAACTAACATTGTCAATTATTTTATAAACTTGAGCGTTAAAATGTAATATGCCGTAATTTACATGGCAAATGATGTCATTCCAGTGTCAGCTACTTGCTTACTGATGGAAATTGCTCTTATGTTACAGCGTTCTTACAATCGTACTAACATCGGGGCGGAGAGATTTGAACTCCCGACCCTTTGGTCCCAAACCAAATGCGCTACCAGGCTGCGCTACGCCCCGACTTCTTTACTCAGGTTATCAATAATTCAGGCAAAATGCAAGGTTCATTTGTTTATTTTAGAAAAAATATAATATAAGATTTAATATTATTTTAGAATATGTTTTTTATTAGCTCCTCTTTAGTAGCAAACTGCTTCGCAGGTGGCCTATAGAGTTTAGCGCGTGCAACACTGAATCAGATTTCTCTATGGCCCAAACCTTAACCATATTTAAAAATCTAGCTACACCAATTGGTGAAAGTTAGTGCAGCAACCACAGCAGTATCGACCCTTAAAATTCTTTTTCCTAGACTCAATTTTTGACAAAACTTATCGGCAAGATCAAGTTCATAAGATGAAAAACCACCCTCAGGGCCAACAATAATAGCAACATTTTTTTTGCCTTTCAGCACTTTGTCAGCTTTACCTGTTTCATCACATAAAACAAAATTTTTACTCTGGGAATCAGGTAACTCACAAAAGTTAATAGGAGGCAAAATCTCTGGTATACTCATCCTACCGGATTGTTCCGCAGCTTCGATTGCCTGTAATTTTGCTCTACTTAGGTTAATGTTTTTTACTACTGTACGTTCCGTTGAAATAAATTGAATGCAGGTTACTCCCATTTCAGTTGCCTGTCTTACTATGTTGTTCAAAGCAGCACTTTTTACCATGGCACAATACAGGTATAAATTTTCCTCATATTGCTGTTGTTTGGTACATTCTTTGAGTGTAACTTTTGTCAATTTACGCGATATATTAACTACTTCTCCTAACCATTCTCCATCTTTTCCATTAAAAAGAGAGAGATTATCATACTTCTTAAGCCGCATTACATTGCAAATATAGTGACTTTGTTGTGGATTAAGTGCTAAACTCACGCCTTGTGATAAAGCTTCTTCAACATAAAGCCTAATTTTTCCCATTTAAAACTTTAATTATATTCTACCTGAGTGACTCTTACGGGATTTGAACCCGTGTTACCACCGTGAAAGGGTGGTGTCCTAACCACTAGACGAAAGAGTCAATGCGAATTAACTCAAGTTATATTGATTATGCACATAAAGTCAATTATTTTATGGCACAAACGTCTTTCTCTATGCCATATTCAATATTCACTGAATTTACTTCAGAGTTAGGGGTGTTAAGTTTTATTCCTAATTGTTCAATTTTTGTATCAGATTCATAGCCAGAATCATAACCTGAATCCCGACTCTCATATTTTTGTTTTATTTCTTTTACACTAAAGCCAGCCTTGGTCTTGATTTGCTGACTTACCGGCTTATTAGCACTTTGCTCATTTAGCTTCACTTGCCAATCATTCACTTTATCTTGCACTAACCCATGGCAAGTTCCAGAATTAGCTTTTATGTCTTTTGCTTTTCTTTCTGCTCTTTTCTTGGACAAATCTACCCTAGCATAAATAGGTTCTGACGACTGTTCTGGCTCTTTCTGTTTTAGGCTAGCAGGCTTTTTTTGTTCTGAAAAATCATCTATAGTGCAATAAATAGGTTCTTCTGATATACTCAAATAACCACTATCGTCCAATGATAAATTTTCAGTAGATTTTTTATGTGAATCATATATTTCAGCATAAATAGACTCTTCTGATACATTCAAATAACCATTCTCCCCTAATGAGTTACTAACCTTAGTGTCATACACCTCAGCGTAAATGGGCTCTTTTAAAAGAAAAGTATCATAGCCAGTATTCTTTGATTTATACTCAAAAGTTCTAGGAGGTTTTTGAGGTGGTATTACATTGTTGTTCACCTCAGCGTACATAGTTATTGGCTCATATTCAAAGGTTCTAGGAGGTTTTTGAGGTGGTATCATGTTACCAACTGAGTTAGCCTCAAGTTTCAGCTTTACTACTTCTTTAAACTCATCAAAACCCTCTCTTTCTTTGAAAATGTTCAATATTTTTTCCTTTTCTGGAACATTTCGAGGCATTGCACCATTTATTACTAACTCACCAAGTATTAAACAACATTTTTCCTTATAGTCTTTGAGATACTCCTTACCTAGAACCGGCATAACCTCTTTCTCATGAGCAAGTGCTCTTTCGTAATTATAGATTACACTTCCTATACCGTCGCTGCCTATTGCATTAACGTTGGCGCCAGCATTAATAAGTAATTTCATTAAATCATAATCAAGACTTTTTACTGCATGTCCTAAAGCCTGATTTAAAGCTTGATTATTATTTATATCAAATGATCCTGTATTCTTGAAAGGCATAATCTTTGAAAAGAATTTTCTAAAACTATTTAATGCATCATAGAGAATTAGAGTCAGTTTAACACCTTTTATGTCATTGTTTTTGACAGATTTAATTAAAAAATTATCTATTATACCCATGATTATACCCCTCTATATAAAAGCTCACTACCATGGTACAATTTTAAACTATGATGATTTATTTTCTACTAATAGCAGCTCTCTATAACCACTTAACAAGTGGTGGCATTGACATCATAATTGCATCTGGATTGCCGTCAGTCATTAAACCAAACCTTGTGCCACGATCGTATAACAGATTGAATTCTACATATCTGCCACGTTTTATTAATTGATTTTCTCGTTGTTCTTTTGTCCAAGATTTTTGTATATGTTTACGTATGATGTGCAAATAAATTTCCAAAAAGGCTTCACCTACTGCTTTTGTGAACTCAAAATCATTTTCCCAGTTGCCAGAACTCAGATTATCATAGAAAATGCCACCAATACCACGCGGCTCTTTTCTGTGTTGTAAGAAAAAATAGTTGTCACATTGCTCTTTAAATTTTGGATAATATCCGGTGTCAAATCTATCACATGTCATTTTGATTGATTCATGAATATACTTGCAATCTTCTTCATTTTTATATATTGGCGTAAAATCCATTCCTCCACCAAACCATTGTTTTGAAGTATATATCAGCCTTGTGTTCATATGTGCTGCAGGGATAAGGGGCGATTGCATATGAGACACTAAAGATATACCGCTTGCCCAAAACTCTCCGTTACTTTCACTTGCACCAGGAATCTCATTAATGGCTGAATCTGCAAATTTTCCGTGTACTTTTGAAACGTTTACTCCAACTTTTTCAAAAACATTACCAAAAATAATTGTAGATTCACCACCTCCACCACCTGGGCGATCCCACTTTCTTTTTTCGATCTTTGGCTCTGCGGATGATTGTTTTTCAATTGATAAGAAAGATTCTATAATCTTATCTCTTAGTGCACAGAACCATTTAAATGCTTGTGTTTTTTGTTTTTCCATAATATCCTGTTACTAGCTTATTAACATTGTTATATCTGATACTTAAGGAACTTAATTAGATTTGGATGGTAATTATTTATCAAAGACGTTAATAAATCTATAATAATTAAATCAATATAATAGAACATTTTCGTATGTACAACAATGCCAAGTAACAATAATGAATAAAAGATACATAGATAACAAAAAAGAGAACAGGGTTGACTTCATACTAAGAAATTATGGAATGTCAATTGTTGTGATGGCAGTTATTATGCTCTTACCTTCAGTAGCAATATCGATACTCTACTTTTTTGATATATATAGTCAGCATATTAATATAGAGATTAATTTATTAGTTAGCATTCTAACAACTCTCTTTATGATATATAATGTAAAACGCTACAGATACCTACTTAATACTATAGAATTTCAAAATGCAATATTTGCAAATGCACTAAATCATAATACAGAATTTTGCCTTATTTTACATAAAGATGAAGGTATTATTTATGCTGATGCAAGGTTCTACGAAAGGTTGAAAGATCATATAGATGATGACATTACGTTAGGCAAGATTCTTGAAATAGGAGATGTTTCAGAAGCAGACAAAAAAGTACTCTATCATGCACTAAAAAATAACTCTTCTGTACAGGTATGCATTTCCTTAAACAAGAAGAATAGAGTATCTAACTTTCTTTTGCTCTTTGAGACGATACCAGATAATCCCCAAATTGCTATAAATAGTAATAAGATTTTAAATTTATCATTAGTGCCAATAGCAAGGCCAGATGGGTATTTTGTATTAAAAGCAACACAAATAAACAAGGAGCAGATATATGAAGAGTTAATAGAAAAACACAGCATAGGAACTTACATTGCAAATGCCAAAGGGGTGATTTTATCTGTAAATAAAAGATTTTTAGACATATTTGAACTGAAAAAACTGGAAAAAGGTAGCTCAATCAGTGATTTTATATCTCAATCTAAATATAACAATACAACAACCGATAATGAAATTTTGTTTTTTACTATAAGTGGTATTCCATTCAAGGCTTATATGAGCACTGCTATATTTTGTGATAAATACAACCATAGCTATATATATGGCTTTATAACACCAACCGAATCAAATATTGTTGATTATCAATTACACCCTTGTTTTGCAAATTCATCAATTGCTATTGCACAATGTGACATAAACGGCAACTTTGTAAAGAAAAATACGGCACTAATAAAGCTTGCAGGGTCAGATAATAATTCAATCTTTACATTGATACTGGATAGTTATCATGTGAAAATACGTGAATATTTTTCGAGTAATAGAATAAATAATGCGTCTTTTGATGTACAGCTCAACGGCGGTAATAACATAAAAATATATTTCAATAAGTTTCTTCATAATAAAATGATCTTCATACTTTGTTATTTTATTGACAATACTGAACACAAAAACCTAGAGATAAAGCTTGAGCATTATCAAAAGATGCAAGCTATAGGGCAGTTAGCAGGTGGTATTGCGCATGATTTCAACAATATATTGACTGGGATAATAGGATTTTGCGATTTGCTTTTACTCCAGCATTCAGCTGGTGATCCATCTTTTGGAGATATAATACAGATACAGCAAAATGCAAAGCGTGGATCAAATTTAGTAAGACAATTGCTTGCTTTTTCAAGAAGACAGACCTTGCAGCCAAAAATTATTGATGTAAATAGAACTATAGCTAATCTTTATGAAATGATAAAAAGATTAATAGGTGAAAATATAAAATTTAATATTTATTATGGTAGAGACTTGGGTGCTGTTAGGGCTGATCAAGGGCAATTAGAGCAAGTTATACTTAACTTAGCAGTCAATGCTAGTGCTGCTATGGAAAAGGGCGGAGAATTAACTATACGAACCTTTAATCAAAAGATTGACTCATTAAATTCTACATCTCAGGATATGTTTTCTCCAGATAAGGAAACGATCGAACATGGAAATTATGTTGTGATTGAAGTAATTGATACTGGATGTGGAATGACAAATGATACAATTGGAAAGGTATTTGACCCATTTTTTTCTACCAAAGATATTACCTCTGGTACAGGTCTTGGCCTCTCTACTGTATATGGCATTATTAAACAAACTGAAGGATACATCTATGTTGCTAGCAAAGTAAATCATGGAACTAAATTTAGCATATTTTTGCCCATGGTTTACATATCAGATGAAAATCTGAGAGAGGAAGATAGTGAAGAAATAGAAAGACCGGTAGTAAGTGAAATTAAAGGTAATGGTATGATTTTATTGATTGAAGATGAAGATTCAGTAAGGGAATTCATTGCTAAAGCACTAAAAAGGAAAGGATTTGATGTAATAGAAGCAAGCATAGGCAGCGAGGCGCTAGAAATAATCAGTAAAAAAAGTCAACACATAGATCTTATAATCACTGATGTAATCATGCCAGAGGTGAGCGGCCCAGAAATAGTTAAAGAAGCATTGATCCATAGGCCAAATATCAACGTTATTTTTATTTCTGGGTATGCAGAAGATGCTTTTTTAAAGAGTGATGACATCAATATAGAAGATTTTCACTTTTTGCCAAAACCATTCACTCTGAATGAATTAGGAAACAAGGTTCAAAGTGTGTTACACAAAGCAAAAAAGACAGTCTAATTTTAGTGTGGTTAACAACAAAAAAATTTTCTAATGCAAAAGTTTCTTGCATATATACAATAGAATTATTTTATACATAAGATAAAAGGCGTGAGCAAGATTATTGCAATAGTAAATCAAAAGGGTGGAGTTGGCAAAACCACAACTAGTATAAATTTATCGACAGCCTTTGCTGCTGTGGGAAAAAGCACTTTATTGGTAGATCTTGATCCTCAAGGAAATGCTAGTACAGGACTCGGGATTTCTTATCGTAGTAGGGAAGAAAAAAACATATACAAAATACTACTAAGCAGCGAAAATAAATTGATAGAATCGGCAATTTTCAATATAAAGGAAATTCCAAATTTATCACTAATTTCGTCAGTAGTTGATTTATCAGCTGCAGAAATTGAATTATCGCAACTTGAGCGAGGAAAATTTGTACTAAAAAGCGCATTAGAGAAAATTCGCGATAATTATGAGTATATAATCATCGATTGCCCTCCATCGCTTGGACTTCTAACCATAAATGCCTTGACTGCTGCTAATTCTATTATTGTTCCTCTTCAGTGTGAATTTTTTGCTCTGGAAGGATTAAGCCATTTAGTTAAAACTGTAGAACTGATAAAAAGGAATAACCTAAACCCTTTTTTGGCAATAGAAGGGATAGTGTTAACAATGTATGACAGGCGTAACAAACTCAGTGAACAGATTAAAAACGATATTTGCCAGTATTTAAATGATAAAGTATACAAAACTATCATCCCATTGTATGAGACTGTTATTCCACGTAATGTACGGTTATCAGAAGCGCCTTCTCATGGAAAACCCGCTATTGTGTATGATCTTAAGTGTCCTGGTGCACAAGCATATATAAGTTTGGCAAGGGAAATTTTAAAAAAGCACGCGAGCAGTTGTAAGGAGAAGAAGCTAGTAAGCGAGGGCGTAGTATGAAGGATGATAGACGCCTCGGCAGAGGTCTTGCCGGTCTCATAGGCGATAATTATGATAATAAAGAAGATCGACAAGAGTATTTGCCTATTTCATTACTGCACCCAAGCAAATTTCAACCGAGGAAACATTTTGACGAGGAATCATTAAGAGAGCTTGCAAGTTCAATAGAGAAAAACGGCATTATACAGCCTATCGTGGTACGCAAAGATTCAAATGATGATGGTTACGAAATAATAGCTGGGGAACGTCGTTGGCGAGCAAGCAAGATTGCAAATCTTGATAGTGCGCCGGTTATCATAAAAGATCTGAGCGACAAGGAATGCTTGGAAGTATCCATTATTGAAAACATACAAAGGCAAGATATTAATCCAATAGAAGAAGGTGAAGCTTACAGAAAACTGATAGATGAGTTCTTCTATACACATGAGGAATTAGCTTCAGCTATAGGCAAAAGCCGCAGCCACATAACCAATATGATTCGGATGTTGTCACTTCCCTGTAGGGTGAAAACAATGATCAACGAAAAAAAGTTGTCTATGGGTCATGCAAGAGCGTTGATTAATGTTGAAAATGCGGAAAGTATTGCAGAAAGAATAGTTTCTCAAGGCTTAAGCGTTAGACAAACTGAAAAACTGACAAAGGACCTACATCAAAACAACAATCAAAAAGAGCAGAAATATACTAGAAATCAAGATATGACGGTAATAGAAGGCGCTATATCTTCTCAACTTGGTTTAAAGATCAAAATTAATGACAACAATTCTAAGGGTAAAGTTATGATACGGTATAATAATCCAAATGAATTGGATCTAATATTGAAAGTTTTGAATAGGAAACTTGAGGTATAGCTAGTAGCTGCGAGTAAAGCAACAAACCAATATCAACTGTTGGTGTCATCCCAGTACTCCTTTTTTTGTCATCCGAGTAGCTGACTACTTGGATCCAGAAAAAAGAATGATGTCATCCCAGTGCTTGACACTGGGATGACATCCTTTCTAGTGTAATTTATTCAGGAGATTTGCTGAGCGGTAAGATTTCTCCTGACATGCTGCAATCGTTAGAAGCTAATTCCACAAATTTGTCTGTTAGTTTATCAGGTGACACCAATTCAGGTGTATCTTTTCCAAGAAATGCCTGCTCACTACCCACAGGTCCTTCCGTGTATACAGCATTTACACATAATTTTGTATGTTTTGTCTCAGATGCATATATCTGCACCATTATTTCCAGTGCAACTTTACTCGCAGCATACGGCATCCAATATGGATAAGAGGAAGGAGAAAGTGTCACCTCTGAGGTCATGAATATCGCTCTTCCAGCATTAGACTTTTTTAGCATTGGATCTAAGTTTTTTAGTAAGTACCAATTGGCAGTAAAATTTGTATTCATTACGTTCTGTAGCTCTTCAATCTCATAGTCGTGAATGGGGTTCAGTTTCCCTAAAATTCCAGTACACGCAACTAATATATCAAGTGCTCCAGATTCTGATAATTTCAGGCTTTCTATCATGTTTGTCAGTATCTTTACATTCTCAAAGTCTAAAAGATCAAGCTGAATTAGTTTCACAGAGCCTTCTTTAAATTCTTCAAGCTCTTCAATTTCATTATATAGTGGCTTGAGATTATCAAGAGATCTTGAAATCAGAATCACACATGCACCTTCTCTTATAAACCTTTTTGCAACAGCAGAACCTATTTCACCTGAAGCTCCGGTGATTAAAGCTACTTTACCTTCTAACTTACCCATTTCTTTCTCCTTAGCGAGATTCATTGAAATATTTTAGCTGAAAATTAAATTTTGCTCCATATATAAAAATCAAACTTAGCATATAAAAAAATAGTAATGACACTACCATACCACCTAAACTTCCATATATCAAATTCAGTTGATCAAAGGAAGCTTTTAAGTATTGCTTGAAAGCTGAAGCAGAAATTGTACAAAGAATAACAGCTACACAAGATCCGGGAAATACGTCTGATAAATTTTGTTTTATGTTTGGTAACATAAAATATAGCCAAGAGACTACTGTGAAAAGTACAAATTCAATGAGCAGGTATTTAGTATAACTTAGCTCCTGATAGGAAAAATCAATTAGCATTGGCACTAATGTAGAGAACGCTATAGTTAGAGTTATAATAAGCGTGATCACTAAAAATTGTAATATACTGAGTACCCTTCTCCATATATAAGGCGGCGAAACTGGAATTTTATAAGCTTTGTTCAATACTGTTCTTAGCCCTTCAATTGTTGACGAGGCGGTCCAAACAGCACCTACAATTGCCAAAGTTAGTAAGCTTTGCGGCGGGCCTGATATTATCTCTCTAATACGCGGCATCAAAGATGCCAAAATATCCTGTGGCATGTTATCAATGATAAATACCCAGCCAATGTTATACTGGTCTAAAAAACTTGCAAATGTTGACGCCACAGCCATTAAAACGATGAGAAAAGGAAATATCGATAACAGGATTAAAAATGACAAATACCCTGCGTGCTCCACTCCATCATTATAAATTGTGTCAATCAAAGCACGATAAAGGCAATAAACGATGCTGTAAAATTTCTGTAGCACTGTAATATAAACGAACCAAGAAAAGTATTCTAAATGAAATAAAGGATACTTTTAAGCAAAAAATCCTCACCGTTTACTTAAATTTAATCAAAATGATAGATAATCCAGCGTTAAATAGAAATTATCGGAGGCGTAATGAAAAATTTTCTTCTACTTGTGGCTTTAATTCTTTCCTTTGCATTTGATGCACGTGCTGATGATGATGCAACAACAAGTACAATATGTAACATAATAAACTATACTAAAACGCTAGGTGGGCCGATGATCACAGTAGTGATAATTGGTGCAGCTTTGCTTTCAATATTTGGCAGAATGCCATGGCCTGCACTTTTTGCACTAGGCATGTTTACTGCTGCGTTTTTTGGTGCTCCTTCAGTTGTAAAGGCAATAACAGGACAAGAGGTATGTAAGACAACTAATACAACCCCTGTTTGCACTCCTCCTAAAATATTGCAAAATGGAATATGTCAATAGGTAGTACAGTTTCAGAAAAACACTGGCTAAATGGTGCTTCTTAAAGGAGCACCATAATTATATGACATCATAAACCTTTACTGAAGCTTTTGTTACATCTTCACTTGAAAGTGGTCAAGCTGACCACTTTCAGTGTCTATGATTACCTAATAAATTCTCTTTCTGTAATCATATTAGTTAAAGTTTGGATTCCAGCGTCACGCGCTGCCTTTGTGTTTGCATAGCTGTACGAACATTGAGATATAAGAGTAATTTTACCAAGAAAAAAGATGTCATCCCAGTGCCTTGACTACTTGGATCCAGGAAAAAGAATGGTGTCATCCCAGTGCTTGACAGTTGTATCTTTATGATGTGAGGCATTAGAGCTAAAATACCTCACAGGGAGGGTGAAGCTGATGCGACGCTAATGCCATTAAGGCCGAATCCCAGATTTTGCTTCCCTCCCATAGAGTTAAAGACTGAACAGTATCTTTTGGAATTATATCCCGTATTACAAGGTTAGTCTAAACTCTCAGTTTATTTATAGTCTTGGAGGGAATTTTATGCAAGTAAATGCTATTTTGGGTGTGGATATTTCAAAAAAGAAATTTGATGTTTGTTAGTGGACAGTAAAAAACGACACAAAGTCTTTCAAAATAATCAAGATGGTTTTGCAAAACTTGTAGTTTGGTGCAATGGCCATGGAGCAAATCTTACTCATTTATGTCTTGAAGCAACTAGTTGGTATGGAGAAGATTTGGCTACTTTTATGCACGATTTAGGACATAATGTCAGTATAGTAAACCCAGAAAGCTTTTGGCAAAAGTGAGCTGCTCAGAAATAAGACAGATAAATCAGATGCAGCTATGATAGCTAGATTTTGTATCGCCAACAAACCTGCTCTTTGGAAGCCCATTGCACCTGAAATTAGGCATTTGAGGGAGCTTTACCGTTGCATGCAATCGCTAAAAGATGATAAGGTGCAACAGACGAATCGCTTGGAAAACAAAAATATGCATTCCAGTTGCAAAGAAGCTATATCTAAAGTAATTTTGGCAATAGAGGAGCAAATTATTGTTCTCGAAAAAGAAATTAATGAGCATATAAATAACTATCCACATCTAAAAAATATGGTGGAAAACCTTAAGACTATAAAAGGTATAGGATATCTTACTGCTGTTGCTGTTGTCGCAGAAATGCCATCAGTTGATAACTTTGACAATGCTAAACAATTTACAGCTTTTGCTGCCAAGACATTATCAATCGGGATCATCAGTAAGTAAGAGAAGTTGCATATGCAAAATAGGATCTGAGCGCGTCCGAAAAGCTCTTTATATGCCAGCTATAGTAGTCAAAAACCATAATAATCATTTTCAAAAGTTTTGTCAGCGTTTAGCAAGTAAAGGCAAATGTCCAAAAGTCATAGTTCTTGCGTTAATGCGAAAATTAATGCATGTATTTTTTGGTATTCTTAAAAATAATCAACCATTTAATTGTAATTTAGTTGGATAATTTGTTTGACAGCAGAGACAGTTGTAAGTTGGAAATGTGATATAAAAAGAAGCAAGAAGGAAGATAACTCTATAAAAATGTGGTTATCGCCAGGCTTGAGCGACCGTAAGACGGTAGTATTATAACATACGTAGATATCAAGGTACTCAAGCCTATCCTTCGAGACGTTTGAATAGTTGTTTGGGACATATATATGCACCCGTTTACAATCTTAAATTTTAACTTAAACTCTCGAGGTTCTTTATGGTTACATCTTATCAAAATTTTATTGGCATTGATATCGGAAAACTTGAATTTGTTACTGCAGTTAATGAACAAAAAGGTGTCATCAAATTTGACAATAGTTGTGTTGGTTGGAAACAATTCTACCAAAAATTTTCAAATATCTTGCCCAACTCCATGGTAATTTTAGAAGCTACAGGAGGTTATGAGCTTGGCTTATTGTATTTTCTTATTGATAGAAACATTGCTGTGCATCGTGCTAATACTCGTCAAGTTAAAAACTTCATTCTATCTCATGGAACTTTGGCAAAGACCGACAGTCTTGATGCAAAAGCGCTTGCCCAATATGGTTCTGAGCGTTGTGGACATCTGCAGCTATTTACATCTATCTCAAAAGAACAAACCACCTTGTTTGCACTTTGTCAGCGTCGTGACGATATTACGAAAATGCTTGTTCAAGAGAAGAATAGGCTAAAAACTCCTGGAAATGATTACATTAAGGAAAGTTGTCAACAAGCTATTGAATTCCTCAACAACCAGATAGAAAAGCTTGATCAAGCTATACAAAAAATAGTCAATGAAAATCCTGAATTGCAACGATGCCAAAAAATTCTTGAAACAGTCCCTGGAATAGGTAGAAAAACCTCTCAATGTTTATTGTGTCTCATACCGGAACTTGGTTCTTTAAATAAAAGGCAAATTGCAAGCCTTGCAGGTGTTGCGCCTCATCCTAAGGAAAGTGGTAAAGCTATTGGCTACCGAAGGATTATAGGTGGAAGAAGTAACGTTCGTTCAAAGCTTTTTACAGCTGCCATGGCTGCTGCAAGGTCCAAATCTGCACTTGGTGCCTTTTATTCTAAGCTTATTGAAAGTGGTAAGAAAAAGATGGTGGCTATAACAGCTCTAATGCGTAAAATAATAGTGATTGCTAATGCAAGGCTTAAAGAAGCAGTTAATTTGCATATTTAAAAATTTACATAGCAATAACTGAAATTGGTTAATGAATATGCGCGTCCACACACATTAAAAGCGCATATTCATTAACTTAAGCAGAAATTGCTGTGGTGGCTGTTTGATACAAAATTCTGTTTCTATAACAAATGGGTTTTTATTGCCCATATGAAGTTGCAAAACTACAAATAAAAAATTTTTAAAAAAACATAGTTGATACCATTCGTCTATCATTATCATAATTAAAATAGTTACTAGCAGCATATAAATGTTCATTAAACTCAACATTCACTATACGAAAGCTATCACCATCAAGCTGAATCTTCCACACACCTTGTTTATCATTTTTCCCAAGAACCCAAGTAAACGCTTTCCTCCTTTCTGTGTCATAATTAAAACAATCAACAGCAGCATATAAATATTCATTTTGATAAGTATTTTTAATACATACTTGTGACGCAAATACTGCATTTCTCACTGATTTTGGCAATCTGCTTTTTAGTTTCTCAAGGTTAGATCTTTCTTCTTGATGAACATCAGGATAGTTCTTCATCTCGATTGCTTCTTTAACATAGTAAGCTAACTTAAATACTGCACCATTATTTAAATCATTATTCCTTTGCATTGCATCAAACACAGCTATATAAGCTGAAATAAGCTGATCAATATAACCATGACTTCGTACACAACTTAATATTTTTTTTGTATCTACTTTTCCATACACGTCATTTATAACTCCCCTAATTGTATCATCGAACAACTTTCCATCTGATTTATAAATTTCATTAGCAAGTTTATTAACTGAACTATACCCATCATGCAACATGCCATCCTTTAGCTTCTCTTTTGCTACACTTTTTATTGAGTATCTTAACTTCTCTACAAAAGACTCTGCCCATTTTTTTACATTAGCCGCAGTATCTGCTTGGTTAATAATTTCGTTCTTTACGCCCTCAACTACTCCTATCATCTTATATGGATCATTATTTTTAACCTCAATACTCATATTCCTATCAAGAAAAAATTTGACCATACCTAGGTCACCACTATAAGCTGCTACACGTAGAGGTGTTCTACCATCATTATCTTTAGCCCCAATATCAGCACCTTTATCCACAAAAAACTTAGCTATATTAAAATTGCCTTGCTGAGCAGCCCAGTGCAGAGGGTTACAACCATGGATGTCTTTATCTTTAACACTAAAATGCTTTCTATCAAAAAGAATTTCTACTATGTCCAACCTACCTGCTCGAATAGCAACGTACAAAGGTGTTAATTCATGCCTACTTTCAGTATTAATACTTTCAATTTTTCTAATTAAATCTTTAGCTTCATTAATATTATCTCGCACTACAGCATCAAATATTTGCTCTTTTAATAAAGTTACTTTCTCCTTATTAAACTCCTCTATAATATCCTCTGAATTACAAGCAGAGACTATGCATTTCAAATTAGAAACCATCGTATCATTAAAAGCAAACATCATTTCCCTTGCTGGTTGATAGGTATTCCAATTTTCTACTTTTGCTAAGGTATTATTCTTATGTGATAACACTAAACTATCATCAGCAATCTCTGTATCAAAATCCAATATAGACTTATCTCTAAAGTCAACTAAACCAACATCATTCTTATTAGTAGGTTGATTATGATAAATTTGTAATCCTTGTTCCTCTGGTTGATAGTATCTGAAAGAGCTAGGATTGATCTCTAGATGCTCAAGCCTTAAGTTTGTACTATCGATTTTATAAAGCTCATTGTTTATTCGTAATACAATTTGTTGATTCTCTGGATTTTTAAAATAATCAACTAAACCAATGGATAAAGACCATTTAGTACCTTTACTATCAAATATTGTAATATCTTGTATCTCTAAACTATCCTCTGTAAGGTCAGAGATTGATTTGCCATAACATTCATTTATATAATCCCTTTTACCTTCTTCTATGCTTATACTATCAACATCTGTTACACTTAACTCAGCAAAATCAATGATACTATAAGGTATAGGTACTGCTTTATTTTTTATTTTTAAATTGAGCCTTATTGGCGACGACGAAATTTTACTATTTAATGTATCTGGCAGTTTGATAATATACTGGTGTTGCTCTTTCTCTCCTTCTATTGTAATGTCCTGATAGTAATTACACAGCATCAGATAGTCATCATAACCTTAGTTCCGTCCACCATTAAGGTATTTCTGATAACTACTTGTAACGTCAGAGCTACTATAGCTAAAATCAACAATGACTTGACCTGAGTACATACTAGCAATTATTACTTTTTCACTAGGTACCCCCATGTGATTTTTAATAACTTCTACTTGAGATACTGGTATGTCAAAATTATTGTTATTGACAATATCTTTTGCAATTTGGTAACTATCAAGTAATTCTTGGTCTAGAATACTTGCTTGTATAAATGCTTTTAACTTTTTTGCACTATTTTGTATTACCTCTCTACTAATATCACTTCCTGAACTTTTCAGCTCTTGATATCTAATATCTTCTATTGTATCAGACAAAGACTTATCTTGTATTGCAACAGACTCTGTTATTCCATTGCTATTTACTTGAATTACTAGATTTTTAAAATCATTGATTTTAGTACTTGAAACAATACTTTGTGTATTATTAGCTAAAACATCTAAGCTATAGCCGACCTTTTCTATATCTTCACTTATTCCCCACTGTGTGATATTAGCAACTTGAACCTTTATTATGTCAATATTTCCTTTTATTTTTCCTGTACTGCCCAAATCACTTACTATCTTAGCATTATCACTATCTTCATTAACAACAAATATTGTTTGCTTTAATCCCCTGTTATGCACATTTTCTTTGTTAACTACTCTAACTTCATAATCTTTGTCTGTGCAGTTAAATGAATTCTGCCAGACTTCTGCATTTTTTACATTAATCAATCTTGTTTTACAGTGAGTAGTAATATTTTGCTTGCTGTCAGAATTAGACACATAGTTATATGTGTTAACCAATCTTATGTTATTACTATTACCATAACGTATAGTTCCACTATGCAAATTTGCAGCGATATTATTAGCTTTAACATTCATTACTAGAGTATTTTCTTTTCCTGGTCCACCTTCAAGAGTACCAGACATATAGTCATTAATAATAAAAATAGTTTCATTATTTTTTGAGCCAACATAACGTATATTACTACCCTCTGAAATATGCATTACTGCTGGATAATTTGCTGCTGCTGTTAATGTTTTAGATCCTGAAATATATAATACTGATCCTTTAGGAAATGTTTGCTTTTTTGTATTACCAGGATCTTTCCTTTTTGGATTAGTAAAGATAAAAGGTTCTCCTGAGAGAGTAAATGTCTGCTGGCATTGCTTATGTTCTGCACCAATGTTACATGGGAAATGCATATCACCGTACTTATTTCGTGTATTAATTACTTCACTGCATTGAGGTTTTTGTGTTTGCTTTTTTAATGGTACACTTACAATCTTTAGGCCAAGATTTTCATATTCATATTTAGTTAGATGAGGGATATGTTTTGCATCTGTATTGACAATATAAACTTTTTCCTTTTCATATGATTCTTGTAAACATTTATTTGCTATAAAACTCCCTGCAGGAAAAGCAATTGTTACAAGAACAGGAAGTGTACATTCAAATCCTTGCATACTCAGAGTATAAGGTATCATAGGCAATGCTTTGGATATCTCAAGTGAAGACAGATCATTCTTCACATTAGAAGCTGTATTAATCCCGTCAAAAGAGATATCATTATATTTATTTTCTAACTCACATCCCCATACACACCCACCATACTGCACACATGTAGGACCTGTCTTCCTAATTATCTCACTATATTTCTCTTCAATGGAGATTACGTATTGTACAACTGCAGCTATGTCATAATTATTATTTAACAGTTTAATAGCTGCTTCTTTTACGTAAGTTAAATAACCTTTTATTCTAATTGTGTCTTCATATTCTTTTTCTACATCCCTTCCTGTAAAAAACTTAATCACCCCTGCAAAAAATACTTCCGCTTGTTCACCACCAGGTAATAGAGGTACTTGTTCTGCTATCGCTTTGGTATACTCCATCCTTTCATAAATTTCTACACCAGTTGTTATCAACACATCAGCAACCATAGTAACTACTGATGCCCTACCTAAAACTTTGCCTGCAGCAGATAATCCTCTTAAAACCTTAGTAGTAGCACTGACACTTTTTATCGTAAAACTAACTCCCGCACTTATAGGCCTTATGCTCATGCTTGCTAGTTTTACACCACTGCTAGCTGTCCAATAATAATTTAATGGATGATTATTACCTTGAGCTATTTCGTTTATACTGTATCCAAATTGATAAGCAATGGTTGCAAATGTAATACTTTGAACTACAGGATTACTGATAACCTTAACAAAAGCTTGACGTGCAGGCCCTGGTATTTTACCAATCAGTTTTCCTACTTTACTACTAGGAGAAATACTTACACTCGTCCTAACATCATCCATAGCATCTAGTATACCATTGATACCAAATACTTGCTTTAAAGCATCATTATTATGTCGTCCAAGTGTTGCTGTATCACCTATACTATCAAGCAAGTCATATATAGCCATCATGGAAAAAAACTTTCCACCTTTTGCTCCTTTTATTTTCGCTGAATCAAATTTATCACGATCAAACGCAATTCCTTTTTCTTGAAGGCTGCTTTCTACATTACTAATATAATCTGCAAAAACTTTTTCACCAAGATCATCAAAGTGACTTTTAAACCTGTCGAAAGTATCTTCCCTAACTCCTTTTGCTAATAAGTTTTGTTTAATTTCCTCTACAATATTATTGTAATCTTGATTAGTTTGAACATCACCTATGTCTTCAATGTATTTTTTATTCTCTAACAACTGCTTATCATTTGATAGTTGATGTAATTTATTATGAATTTTCTCTCTTTCTGCATCTGTAGTAAAATTTTTAATTATATCATCGAATTTTACTTCATAGCCATCGATGCTTAAATAATACTCAATATTTTGTCCTTTTATTTTTTCTTTTATAACGCGATCCTTATCTCTGCCTACTTTTACTAAGATCTCAATACCATCACTATAATCATCTACAAAATATCTTTCTGCATTCTTCATTTCTACAATATCACCTATTATCAATTTTTTATCATTACCATTGTTATCTTTTACTTTTACATATACATCAGTCCTATCAGCATTGCCTATCATATCAAACACTTGCTCACGACCTATATCTACAATTTCATTAGTTAAATCCTTAGCATTATCAATATCAAATAGCTCTTTAACACGTTGCTTTTTTTCTTCCTTTGTAACCTTTTCTTCATCACGTGAATCTATGCATGGTATACCTATATCACGTCTTTTTCTTGTTGCACATTGGCTAAAACTAAAAATGGAGCTATGAACTACCTTAACAGGAGTAAATTCATCTTTACTTACTAAAATAAGAGAATTTGCATTACTCGCCCCTTTGTCAAAAATAACACCCATAAAAGCAACTTTGTTGCCATCTGTGAGCGTTTTATAAGTAACACCTTTTGTATACTCTTTAGTTATTTGATCATTTGCTTCTGTTATTAATGCATCAGCTGTCTTACCTTCCCTTGGTCCTTTAACCTCCAATCCTACCGGATCATACTCTTTAGCACTGCTGGCTTGGTTTGCAAACTTAACACCATGAACTAGCATATCAATGTGTTTTCCCCTACCTGTTTGAAACTCTGTTAATATTAACGCTCTATCTTCTTGTTGTGGTTCTCCTAGCTTGATATCACTATAATGGTCAAATGCTCCATACAATACTGCCTGAGTATGTGCTTCTTTTTCTATTAAACCTTTAAAAGGTAATATTGCCTCGCCTACTTTGCCAAATAACTTCTTGTACTTACCTATTGATGAAGATTGATCTTGTAAAGAAGCAAGCTGAGATACTAGTACTTCATCAAATGTTTTCTTAAAATCCTTAGGGTAAGGAACATTCTTAAAATCACCTTTAAACTTATCAGATTTTTTACCATTATACTCTCCTAGAGAAATAGGCTCATTAACTTCAACACTAAAATATTTTTTAAAATCTGATTTTTGTTCTTTTATATTAAAATTAAGATTTAATTCTACTATCTTTCTATTTCCTATCTTTTGTTCAAGTTTATTAAGAGGAATGCCTTTTTTTAATATTTCAGCTTTTCCATCTGATTCAACAATATTCATTACATAAGCTGATTTTTTATCACTTTCTGGAACAAATACCATTGTTACAACTGCATGACTTTCATCAAGCCTAGATGACTCAGCTAACTTTTCATCTGCCTTCTTGGCTGCTTGGCGTTGAGGAATACCTCTACCTTTACTTTCTAAACGAACTTCAGTAGGTACGTTTTCTTCATAAACAAAAATATGTTTTTCAAAACTCGTCTTTAAATCCTTAACTTCATTTAACAATAGTGATTGTCCTAACAAAAATCTACTAAAATAATGATTATCTCCCTTCTCTCACGTGCCAGGAAATGTATGATATACACGTTCTATATTATTTTGAATTTGCTTTTTTAACTCTCCTTCATCAATTTGACCACTGTTTCGTTCATCAATAGATCCCAATATATCATTAAAAAGAGTATACTTTTTTGATCACGTGACTTAGAAACGATATCTGAAATGGGAGATGGATGATCAAGGTTTACACCAACACATAAAATATCATTTGCAGTAGTTAAAACTCTCATTACATTTGGTTGAAAGCCTTTAGTATAATCCTCTGCTTGCTTTAAAGCAGCTGCTGGTGTAGTTTCACTCTTTCCTCCTATTTTACCTTCTTTTAACTCTTGTTTAGTAGCAGCTTTTAACTCTATAGCAATAGGAATAGCATATAATGCTCGTTCTTTACCACGAGGCACTAAAACAATATCAGCATAACCTCTTCCTGCAAATTGCTCTAGATAAACTCTAAGATTATGTCTATAGCGAAAATTTACAAGAACACCTGCTACAAACCCATGATGCGCTGCTTCTCGTGTTCCTTGAGCATAGGTAAGTGAATTCTTATATTCAGAGTGAATTTTACTAACTTTTTTTAGAATATTTTCAACAGGCTTTTTCACTTTTTCCACATCAGGATTAGTCAGCTTAGCTATATCACTTTCTGGATTATTCCATAACCCCTTTTTTATTTCCTTAAACTCATGTGTTGCAGAAGTATTCTTATCCAACTTGTCATCTTTTACTTCAACAGATATTTCCCCTGTGGCTTTAACAATTTTTACTAATTTAACTTTAAGATCATCTTTAGCACTTCTCACATGTTCATTCTGTGCAGGTAAATTTGATTGACCCAGTATCTCTTCTAGCTCACCATAGGTAAATTTTTTACTCTTACTATCATTCTTACCAAACTCTGAAATCACAAAAAGATTTACCTTCTCAATCGCGCTTTTCTGATTTGTAATACCACCTTTTCTTATAACAGCCACTTTCAGAGTTTTCGAACCATCAAAACTAAAATATATTTTTTCAATATCTAGCTTTTTCGCAATCTCTGTATCTATCAAAGTAGAAAAGCTTCCTAAAAAGAAATGCGGAAAAAACCCTTCTTTACCTACTGAATGTAAATATGATGGAATTTGATCGATATATGACTGAAACCTTGCTTTGAAAGATTCAAAATCACTTCCTTGTTGAGTTGAAGTACTTGGACTAGCTCCTGCATTTGAACCTACTTTTCGAATCAACAACTCTATTAATTCAAAACCTTGTGGTTTCTCTTGATTTGGCACAAAATCCTCCAACAATATATAATGTTTTTTACTTGCCTAGTCTTACATTGGACTTACCATACGTTTTTCTAACTTCTACTTCAACTAAATCACCACTTGGACCAGGTTTGTTCTTTTTATCAAGCCCTTTATCAGCAGACTTACCATAGGCTAAAAACTTACTTAATGATTCATTATCTCCTTGCTCTAATATAGAACGTATATCATTTGCTTTTTCAGAAGACATGAACTCCTTGATTTGTCTAGAACTAGCCTTATCTAACATTGCCCATACTGGCTCCGTAAAACCTTTTTCAACCAAATGCACTGAAAATTTTCCTTGAAAAGAAGAATCTTCCATCATTTCCTCGTCCAATGTGAAAGTACGATGATTATCAAATCCTTCTTTTTTCCACATATGCATAAAAACTTCCACACCAGCACCTAAATAATGCTCTGGACAGTCCTTTATCATGAATTTCAACCAAAGAGAGTAATCATCTTCTGAAATTTCACTTGATTTTAAACAATCAAACAATTCCTGAAATTTACCAAAATTGGGCATATCTTTCATTTTATTCAAAGATCCATAATGATCATTTTTCTCTAAATCTCTTCTTAAAAGCTCTGGATATCTATTAGGACTTACCTGACTCAGGAAAAACTCAAATATATCAGGACAAATGCGAAAACTAGGTCCTGCCGTATAAGCTGCATTTTTCATCAAGATCTCATCCTTCTTTTGTGCACTTATTTCATCTTCAGGCAAAGATTTTATCTTATTCCAAAAGAACTCAACTGCTTGAACTTGTCTGCAATCTATAGCACAGTCAAGCCCATACTCATATATATGACGACCTTTCAAGTTCAGTTTAGAAGCATAGCCACCAACAAAATGTGACCAAAACCTCCCTAAAGCACCTTCTCCGAAACACCCAATTAAATGCTCATACTCTAACAAGCTACTTTTACCTTGAGCTAATAATTCTTCCTTTCTTTCCTCAAATAAAGCTCTCACATCCTCTTCTAAGCAACACTCACATGCAATTTTATACCTTTTCGCATCAGTAAACGGGTTATCTGACTCTGGTGGCAAGATAAGTTTCTTACCTACCATTTGTCTATTGAGCTTCACCCTATGTAAATTATTAACTTTCTCCCAACATTCTTCATCAGACAATACTTGTGCAATAAAATTATGTTGTTTTTTGCCACCTCTTTGATGCAAATGCCAGTTTACATAGCACCAACGTTCAATTTGAAGAAGTTTAGATGCTCTATAAGGAGCATCTTCTCTAATACAAGAAAATAAAACCTCTGGAATATCTCCACGGTCCATAATTACCCTTCTTTGAAAATGAATGAAAAAATACTTTGACTCTTAACCCTCTCACCTACCATAATGAACTAGCCTCTATTATAATCTAAGCATATTACTCTGTCTTTAAAACTTGTCAATCACTATTTCAGAAAAATTTTCTAACCTAAAGTGATTTCGGCAAAAGGCTTTAGCAGACTCACTATATGACCTTTTATTTATTTTATATTCTGTTTTTGTCATACGCTTGTTAATTCTTTCACAAGCAAAATAGTGTTAATTTAGCAAAATATATTATTAATACTTTAAATAAAATAGCTATTTCCAGCACTCAAAACCAAGGGCGGTGAGAAGTGTTTTTCTTGGGATGCGTTGGTCTACCACACGATACATATGAACTTTTTAATATAGTGATTTTGCTATACGCTAAAACTACCCATATTAGGCCATTTCATCAATATCTACATACGAACTGTTTTGCCTAAGCTTATTGAAATAATTTAAATCTTCTATTTTTATAACCTTATTTTTACGCGGCTTGTTCTCACAAATATACGATCTTTTTTGCAATTTTTAAAAGAGTCAATAATTGAATTTTTTGTGATGCTAAATGAGAGAACTTTTTGAAAACATTCTACCAATAAAAAAGCTTGTATCTCCTACCTAGTGCTCTCCCTTGCATACTTGAAAAAACTACTCAAAAAACTTATACACTAGCCTCACTGCCTCTCCCAATTCCTGCGCTTGCACCTTGGCTTACATTCACATCATCTAAAGCAGTTTCTGGATCGACTCCCATTCTTTTTAACATTTCTTCAAGTTTTGCTGCCCTTTGAGCCTCTTGTTCTGCCCTTTGTTCTGATGATCTAATTCTAACTTCTATTTCTTCTATGCGCTTCCTTATATCGTTTGATTCTTCTATTGCTTTTTTTGTTCTTTTTTTCTCTTTTTCAAAAAAGGTTTCTTTTTTCTCAAAATTTTTTTCAAGCAAATCTGTTAACTGATTTAGCACAAAAACTGATATACTTCCTATTTCTCTCCTTTTTGGATTGCCACCGTTGTAATACCATACGCGTCAAGTTAAGGAAAAGTGTAAGTAAAATTGATAGAGTGAAGGAAAAGAATAAGGTATAAGTTCTCTTGGATATGTGAATGAGAGAACTTACAATGGACAGAATAGCTTGCTTATCAAAAGACCTCAATGAATTCTTTAATGAAAAAGCAGACGAAATATCAATTGCAGTAGGTTTTATAAAAAGAAAGAGAAAACTTAATGGCTCATCATTCATAAAAGCTATGGTTTTTGGTAACATAGGAGTTGGTGATTGCAGCATAGAAACAATGTGCCAATTGCTAAATGAAGACTCGATAGAAATTACAAAACAGGGTTTGGATTATATTAGCCTGCCCAGTAGCATGGAAGATATGTACAAAGGATATGGGAGTAGCTATAGAGATTGTGAGAGTAATACCAAATCAGGAATAAAGCTGCAGTTAGTCTTTGATTACCTGAACCAAGCGCTAGATAAGTTAAATTTAATAGAAGGAATAAGGTCGGATCAAGGTTATAGGGATTATCTGAACGGTTTATCAGCCAATGATTTGCTAATATTTGATTTGTGCTACTTTGTGCCTAGTTCTTTTAAACAGATTGATGAAGCAGGTGCATATTTTGTTAGTCGTTATAAGTCTGATACCAATATATATGATATAGAAACAAATCAAAAAATAGAGTTGTTGGAATGTTTAGAAGGTCAATCCCTTCTAGAGATGGAAGTGCTATTAGGAAAAGAAGTAAAAATTAAAGTGAGAATTATATGTCAAAAATTAACTGAAGAACAGTCTATAATTAGAAGAAGGGCTAATAAGTTAGCAAAATCACATGGATATACATCTTCTCAAAAGAATCAAAAATTGCTGGATTGGTCGATATTCATAACTAACGTTCCAGAGAGTAAAATCAGCGCTGAACAAGTATTAACAGTTTACAGGGTAAGATGGCAGATTGAATTATTATTTAAATTGTATAAGAGTCACATCAGGCTTGACGAACTTAAAGGAAAACCATACAGAGTATTATGTGAACTATACGCTAAATTGTGCGCAATTCTTATATTTCATGGAATAGTTGGTTGTATAAAACTGAAAGAGAATACAGAGCTGAGTTTAACAAAGGCATTCATTGAATTAAAAAGAAGGATTAGGGAGTTGTTTTTAGCGTTAAGCAGTAAAATTAATAATTTGAGAATTTTCCTGAAAAAACTTACCACAGACTGGTCACAATTTTCTGTGAAAGATAGATATAGAAAAACTAGAGTATCCACCTTAAGTTCATTGAATTTTCTTACCCTTGCTTCTTAACTTGACGCGTATGATTGTACAAACATTGTGATTTAGGTCTACCAGGAGGGTGTCATCCGAGTAGCTGACACTGGTTCACTCTATAATGGTATCATCCCAACGCCCCTATGGTGTCATTCCAGTAGCTGACACTGGTTCCTTTATGACGGTGTCATCCCAGTGCGTGACACTGGGATCCAGGAAAGTTTGCTTGTAAGCAAGCAAACTAGCATAGAAAGTGGTTACAACATTTTCGATGAGATTATATGGAAAGCTGGATCCCAGTGTCAAACACTGGGATGACAAAAAAGGAGCACTGGAATGAAACCATTTTCGGTCTCTTAAATTGCTTTAGCCATAAACATTAAGAAATTTACCAAATAAAAAAAAGGCAAAAGAAACCCTAGTCACTGTCTATTTTCAGTATTGGCGTTTTTAAGTCTTAAACGCTGCAATTTAGCTGCTTTTAAATGCAACTAACCTTAGCTTTAATATTTAAGAAATTTACCAGGCAGAAAAAAAAGGCATAGAAAACCCGCAGTAGCTAGTTATTCACTCTCTATTTTAAAATTTGACGTTGGGTGATGTGTTGAACGCTTTATAAGCGCGTTTCAGCTTATATAGGTAAAAACCTAGAAATTTGATAAAGACATAAGGTGCACATAGTGCAAAAAATTAAACATGAGACGCCAGATACGTGAGTTTTTTTGTCATTTAATCTGTACAGAGAAGATAAATAAATAGCTTCAGTTTCATGATAAGGGGGCTGGCGAAGGGTGTCAAGTAAGTTTTTCGTTTCTATAGCTACTTGAATAACGGCTACAATGTTTGTACAGCTATGTACATAGCGCTGGAACCCAAAAAAAGAACCAAGTAGCCTTGGCTACTTGGATGACAAAGGTAATACAAGAAATCTATTGGCTCTCGTATACCTTAGTGAAACTTAACAAGTTTATCTATAGTTTTAGTGATGATTCTTGGAGTATCCTGAGAAACTGCTGAGCTCAGCCTATTTAACCGCTCTATAGCAAACTCGCTATTCTCATTTGCTATGAAATCACATAAAATATTTTCTATATCCTTAGTAACACTTTCATGCTTTCTCAGAGGATGATTATGTGGATACCTACTGATGGTTTTGATACTGGAATACTCAACAAAAGCTTGATCCTTAAAAGCAAGTTGTCTCAATTTCTCTTTGAATTTTCCTTCTTCCTCTTTTGCTAAAAGGCGAGACTTTATCAGTGATTTTATAATCAAATTTATAGCTTGATGTATTTCAGAATGCACTATAACTTTAATGGTATTTTCTTCTACTATACAATCATAAATATTTTTTTCGCTCTGTAACGACTCTATTAATTTCTTGCTATTTTGTGAATTCAATTCCAAATTCTCTTCACTCATAGGAGTTATTATGAAGGTGTTCTTACTCACTCTGATGTTAAATTGTGGAAAGCCTTCAGAAAAGGAAAATGCTACATCCTTAAATTCAAGTGCGTGATTGTATGCAGCAAAAAGGGTGTGTGCTATAACACTGCTGGGCACCTTCATTCCATGTTTACTCAGGTGGTTCAATACATTTTCAACCTCATGATATGTAAAGTCTGTATCTTTTAGCAATTCAACAACTTCTATGCCGTTGTGTTGTTTATACTCTATTCTCACTTCTTCTGTAAAAAGTGTTTTAGCTGCTATATGTTTATCAAGCACTGTGAAAATCTTGATGAAATTCTCTAAATCTTGTTTGTTAACTAATTCGATATTAATTAAGTCTCTGCTAATAATTGAAATATTTTTTGTCATTTTTTCCCACTAAAAAAACTCACTTAATGAATTGTATTTTTAATTCATTAAGAATTGTTTAAAGTGAGCATACTAGTTTTCATTTACGTATTACACGACAAAACAAGATAAAAAGTTACATAAAATCATCATGTGGTATAACACACTCTCCACATTCATCATTGCTGTTTGTGTAGGTTGTGACATCAGTGTGATTGTCATTATTATTTAGCATATCATCCAACTTTCCTTCTTTTTCAAGATCCATCAATTTGTCGCTTCCTGCAATGTGGTCTATATAGTTGCCATTTTCATCAGCAATAAAGATCTGTGGAACTGTTCTAACGTTATACTTTGATTTTATGTCGTTAAATAGATCTGAGTTTTTAAGCACATCGATTTCTTCATACTTCACACCTTTTTTATCTAGTAAATCCTTTGCCCTTATGCAGTATGGACAGCCCTTCTTTACATATATCACAACATTTTTCACAATTTATCTCCGTAGCTTACTAAAATATAGTTATTATATATAAGAAACATGTAAAAACATCAAATTGTATGAAAATTATTTATAATTGTGAGCAAGGGATAGAAAATAATATAGCACTAACCTTCGGAAATTTCGATGGCATTCATTTAGGACATGAATTTGCAATTTCCACTCTAAAGAAGGTAGCGCAAGAAAGAGGATTACCCTCTGCAGTTTTAACTTTTGAGCCTCACCCATCAACTGTTTTATTTGGTAGAAACAATTTTAGGTTAATAGACCAAGAACAAAAAAAGGAACTAATCAGCAGTTATGGTATAGATTACTTGTATATTATTAATTTTAGTGGAGGTTTTTCTGAGGTTAGCTGCGATGACTTTATCAGTGAGATTTTAATAGATAAATATGGCGCTAAACACATAATTGTCGGAGAAGATTGCACTTTTGGTCATAAACGATTGGGTAATATATTAACTCTAGAGAAATATTCTGAAACATATGGATACTCTTTGACTAAATTAGAGCCATTAATAATTGACGGTAAAATTTGCTCTTCTTCTTCAATAAGGGAGTATGTACAAAGGGGCGAAATAGAAATTGCTAATAAATTGCTCGGCAGACCTTATCAAGTTTCTGGTGTTGTGACAAAAGGTGCATGTAGAGGTAGAGAAATAGGATTTCCAACCATAAATATTCCTATAGAAGATTGCATGATAAAACCAAAATTTGGTACATATCACGCTAAAGTGATGTTTTCTTATAATAACCCAAATTGGTTATATGGAGTAGTCAATATTGGTATGAGACCTACATTTAAGGATCTGAAAAAGCCCATAATAGAAATGCACATATTCGATTTTGATGAAGACGTATATAATCATAAAGTCAATATACAACTTTTAAAATTCATAAGGTCAGAAAAAAAATTCCATAGTATTGAGGAGTTAACAAAACAGATAAATTATGATATACTTAAAGTTTGTAGGTTAAAGGCAAGTTTATGAAAAAGTTATGCTTAATTGTTATATTAATTATAGTATTGATTGACCAAACGAGCAAATTGTACATAAACTCATTGATTGATGAAGGAGAATCAATTGAGATCGCTAGCTTTATAAAGCTAGTTGAAGTTTGGAATTCAGGTATTAGTTTTGGAATGTGTAGCGCTTTACCACATGGCGGTTTCTTTTTTTCAGCATTTTCAATACTAATAATTGGTATACTTGCATACTTGATATACAAGTCTGACGATCAGTCAACTTACCTTGGTTTTTCTCTGATGATTGGTGGAGCAATCGGAAACGTAGTTGATAGGATCTATTGGGGAGCTGTATATGATTTCATATATTTTCATATTGATGATTGGTATTGGCCAGCCTTTAATTTAGCGGATTTATCTATACTTTGTGGAATGTTTACATTGTTATATAAGTGGTATATATACGATATGCTTATTTCTAAACAAAATGAGGAATAAAATAATTGTTTTTATATTAGGTCGAAATAATGCTTCATAAGTTTTTTAGTTTTCTTATACTACCTGTACTTTTTTTTACTTACCCAATTTCTTCGAATGCTTTAAACATAGAGCACAACATAAAATATACTAAACTCAGTAACGGACTAGATGTTTATGTTGTTCCTAATCATCGGATTCCAGCCGTTTTACATGCAGTAATATACAAAGTTGGGGGAATGGATGATCCAATCGGCAAAGCAGGATTGGCTCACTACTTTGAACATTTAATGTTTGAAACTACAGGAAAGTTCACAGATATAGAAGCCACTATGAGTAGCATTGGGGCTCAATTTAACGCGTTTACCACTAAAGAATATACCTGTTATTATGAGTTGGTCCCCAAAAAAGATTTACCACTTGCAATGGAAGTTGAAGCAGATAGAATGGGCAGCTTTAATGTTACTCAAGACAAAATAGATAGAGAAAAAAACATTGTACTGGAAGAAAGAAAAATGAGATTTGATAATCATCCTGACAACTTGTTATGGGAAGAAATGAATAGTGCATTTTACCGTACTGGCTATGGCAGGTCTGTTATCGGCTGGGAGAGCGATATCAAAACTTACAATCAGGATGACATAACGAGGTTTCATGATAACTATTATCACTCCGGCAATGCAATATTACTGATTGTGGGTGATGTGGAACTTGATGAAGTAGTGAAATTAGCAGAAGAAAAATATGGCGAAATTAAAGCTAAGCCTGTAATGAGACATTACCCAAATCAGGATCCAGTACATAATGCAGGTTTATCAGTGATTTTAGAGAGCACTGAAGTAAAAGAACCAGTTTTATATTTTCGTTATCGTGTTCCTTTATTTGAGCACATAAATGAAGCCTCTGCTGCTCATTTAGCGGTTGACATTTTAGGTGGCGGCAAATCCAGCAAACTGTATAAAGACTTGGTTTTAGATAAAGATGTGGCAGTATCAGTATCTGCTTATTACAATAGTTTAACTTTTAGTGATGGCTACATTGATATTCAGGTCATTCCAAAAAGTGGCGTTAATTTAGATATTGTTGAAAGAGAGTTAGATAATGCTATTAATAACTTCATGTCTAAAGGAATAACGGATGAGGAGTTGCAAAGCTCAAAATATAGGTATAAGGCAGCACAATTTGATAATCTATCTAGCTTAGACAATATAGCATTTTTCTATGGCTCACACTTAGCGCTTGGTATTCCACTTGATGAAATAGATATTACGTACAGCAAAGTAAATGATGTTAATCTAGAGGATGTAAATAATAAAATCCGTGCTATTTTTTCTGCTAATAAGTTAATTGGCCGTTTATTACCAAAAGGAGATGATAATGAGAATAAGTAAATTTGTACTTCTATTTTTTTTCTGTCTAAGCTTTAATTTACAAGCAAGTGGTAACCTAAATATAGAGGAGGTCACCACCCGTAAAGGGTTTAAGTTTCTATTTGTTGAAAACTGTGATTTACCAAAAGTTTCACTAAATATATCGTTTAAAGATGCAGGTTATGTGTATGAGAGTGCAGAAAAACAGGGACTTACCTGGTTTACTTCTCTTATAGTTCAAGAAGGGGCAGGAAAAAATGATGCCAAAGATTTTGCGAAAAAGCTTGAAGATAAAGGGATTAGTCTACGTTTTAGTGCTGGTTTAGAAACGTTTGGAGTTTCGTTGGACACTCTGTCTGAGAATTTAGAAGAAGGTGTTTCACTACTTAGCGACGCTATAATACGTCCTAAAGTTGACTCTGAAGGGTTGAATAGAGTTTTCGAGAAAGCCAAAGTTGATTTTAATAATCTTGAAAAAAATCCTTTTTTTGTTGCTGGAAAAGAATTGGAAACGTTGTTATTTAAAAAGCACCCTTACTCAAAAAGTGAATATGGAACTCTTGATACTATAACAAGTATTACTAGAGACGATGTTTTAACATACATAAAGCGCAATTTTGCTAAAGATAACATAGTTATCAGTGTTGTTGGTTGCATAAAAAAAGAAGAAACTATTACATTATTAGATAAATATTTATCTAAATTACCATCAAAAAGATCGAAAGTTAGAAAAATACCTGTAAAAAATAATTTTGGTTCTGCAGAAAGTAAGAACATTTTTATGGATATACCACAGAGTGTGATACTTTTTGCTCAAAAAGGTATAGCTTATGAAGATCCTAATTATTATAACGCTAGTGTCTTGATTAATGCACTTGGTGGCATGGGATTGAATTCAATATTAATGAAAGAATTGAGACAAAATTTGGGTATTACTTATGGTGTCTATGCAAGTATTATTCCCAATAAACATGGGAACGTTATAGCTGGAAATATTAATACTGATAGTTCTACTGCCAGTCAATCAATATCAGCAATAAAAGATACGCTGAGCAAGGTTCGAAAAGAAGGAATTGATGAGCAGTTATTTCGGGATACAAAAATTAGTATGGTAAATTCCTATGTTTTCTCTATGTTTAACAATAACAGCATAGTTGCAAAACTAAATGATATTCAGACAAACAACCGCGATATTAACCATATGAATGATTTTGTAAGCTATATTAATGATGTTAAATTGGAAGAAGTGAACGAGTTAGCAAGTTCTTTACTGGATCCTGAAAATTTATTTTTTGTTGAAGTTGGAAAAAACGCTCAAGGTCAATAATTATTACAGTCATATATCTTCGCTATTGACCTTACTGCTTCTATATAACACTTATGCTCCTCAGCTAGAATGCGTTCTGAAAGGCTTTGAATATCATCATTTGGTAACACTGGCACAGCAACTTGAGCAATTATGGCTCCAGCATCAATTTCAGGAGTGACATAATGTACAGTACAACCTGTAATTTTTACACCTGCTTTTAGAGCTTGCTCTTGAGCGTTTAGGCCCTTAAAGGATGGAAGTAAAGAGGGATGAATATTTATAACCTTGTTATGCCATTTACTCAGAAAATCAGCTTTGAGAATTCTCATAAACCCTGCAAGGCAAATTAAATCAACCTTATGTTGAACAAGTATTTCGTGAATTTTATCAGCATCAAGTGGTTTATCCTTAACAACAAACGCTGGAACTCCTGCTTGCTCTGCTGCTTTCAAACCAGTGGCTTCACTATTATTTGTGGTAACACATACAACTTCTGCGGGAAAATTCTGATCTTGACATGCTTCTATCAAGGCCTGCATATTCGACCCCCTACCTGAAATTAGTATTCCGAGCTTTATCTTTTTCATTGTAGCACAGTTAATTTAAAATTTAGTTAATACTAACAAAATAGCTCAAAAGGAAAACGTATTTTATAGCAAAGAAGGCAGACTAAATTCTTTATATAAGAGGACCTCTAATTTTGGGTTTTGCTGGACAACACAAAAATAACGCCCATGCACCAGCTTACACTAGCTTTAATGTTTAGATATTGTACTATTTTTGTACAATATACTACTATAAGTATATATTTTTGTAATCGCGTTATTATTTATTTAACAAAGTATTAGTATAATTTATTACACTGAATTAAATGGAGAAATTTCAATGAGTAAATTACCGAACAATGCAAAAATAGGTAAATCTCAGGTTACTCAGTGGGAGGTAATAAAAAATTGTGAATATGCTGATAATTGCTTGTCAAAAATAGTAACTTTATACGTTATTAGAATAACTCAGCTATCAGATTTTTATACGAGTGACGAACCTGAAATTAACACTGTTTTAACAAGAATAAGCGTGACAAGTGAAAATGTATTTTTAAACAAGGCTACTACTATTGAAGTTATGGAAGGTATTTTTCCGTATAAATTCAACAGCAAGAAGAGAAATAACATATTAAGGTTAGAAGATTTGTATAATTATTTATGTTCTATTGTTAACAATAGCCTTCCAAAAGAAATGCTTGAAAGTCTTGTAAGGGAATATAAGGATGCTGTTAGCTTATTTAAAGCAATTACTTAGTTGAACGTAGTATTTTTAAGATTTTACTTTCTATTTCAGAAATGCCACTTTCAAGATCTTTATCTATCAAATACACGGTAGAGAAATATGTTTTCTGCTTACTTTCAACATTGATAGTTAAAGTTCCGGGAGTGATTGTGACTGAATTGGCAAATAACGCAATGCTTTCATCATTATGCCCTTTGCATTTTCTTAGGATAATGATTGGCTCAAGCTTAGATTTGAGTTGTAGCACCTTTTTTGTTACATAAACACTTGATAAAATGATTTGGTACATTAACCATGGTATATAACTTACTAACTTATAAAACGACAGTCTACTCGTACCATTTAAAATCTGGCTAAGAGCTCTTTCAGCGTTTATCAACCTTCTAAAGATAAACAATGTGAATATAGAGGAAAACACTCCACAAAAAATAAAAAACGGCTCAAAATAACCAGACAATACAGTCCATAGAACAAATAAAGTTATAAACGACAGAGAAAAAAACTTGATTTCCTTCCTAAAGTTGAGGTTTTTCATAGTCTGTAATATAACTTAAATGACTCTTTAAGGAAAGATAATAACGAATATTTAGGTTATTGACTTCTATGTTAAAAGATATAACAACTAAGTTATGTATTTTAAGTGAGGAAGTTATGGAATGTGACAAATTTATGGAAATATTAGAAAAAATAAATGACCTTTCAGATTTGAGCAAGGACAATATAGTTGAAAAAATAAAAGCTAAGTTAAAAGATCCAGGTTTATGTCAAAAGTGGGAAGAGAGTAAATCTGACAACGGCAGTGGATCTGGCATAAATTACATATTCACTATATCTCGTGATGAAAGTTCTGCGAAAGTCACATTGTTACATCTTGCTTCTTATGGGAACTATGCAAAGGTAGCAAAAGCTCTGATTGGAAACGGGGCAAATGTTAATGCAGAATATGATAATAAAATTGCTCCTTTACATATTGTTGCTTACCATGGCTACGAAGATGTAGTAAACATTCTAATCGCAGAAGGAGCAAATGTTGATGCAAAAAATAGTGATGGATGGACTCCTTTACATTTTGCTGCTGAAAAGAACCACAAAGATGTAGTAAACCATACGCGTCAAGTTAAGAAGCAAGGGTAAGAAAATTCAATGAACTTAAGGTGGATACTCTAGTTTTTCTATATCTATCTTTCACAGAAAATTGTGACCAGTCTGTGGTAAGTTTTTTCAGGAAAATTCTCAAATTATTAATTTTACTGCTTAACGCTAAAAACAACTCCCTAATCCTTCTTTTTAATTCAATGAATGCCTTTGTTAAACTCAGCTCTGTATTCTCTTTCAGTTTTATACAACCAACTATTCCATGAAATATAAGAATTGCGCACAATTTAGCGTATAGTTCACATAATACTCTGTATGGTTTTCCTTTAAGTTCGTCAAGCCTGATGTGACTCTTATACAATTTAAATAATAATTCAATCTGCCATCTTACCCTGTAAACTGTTAATACTTGTTCAGCGCTGATTTTACTCTCTGGAACGTTAGTTATGAATATCGACCAATCCAGCAATTTTTGATTCTTTTGAGAAGATGTATATCCATGTGATTTTGCTAACTTATTAGCCCTTCTTCTTCTAATTATAGACTGTTCTTCAGTTAATTTTTGACATATAATTCTCACTTTAATTTTTACTTCTTTTCCTAATAGCACTTCCATCTCTAGAAGGGATTGACCTTCTAAACATTCCAACAACTCTATTTTTTGATTTGTTTCTATATCATATATATTGGTATCAGACTTATAACGACTAACAAAATATGCACCTGCTTCATCAATCTGTTTAAAAGAACTAGGCACAAAGTAGCACAAATCAAATATTAGCAAATCATTGGCTGATAAACCGTTCAGATAATCCCTATAACCTTGATCCGACCTTATTCCTTCTATTAAATTTAACTTATCTAGCGCTTGGTTCAGGTAATCAAAGACTAACTGCAGCTTTATTCCTGATTTGGTATTACTCTCACAATCTCTATAGCTACTCCCATATCCTTTGTACATATCTTCCATGCTACTGGGCAGGCTAATATAGCTACTATCCAATAGCTTAATGCTTCTAAATTGCTTCAAAATTCTGCAATCAACCTGTAAGCTGTTTTTAAATAAAACTAAAGGTTCATTATACATTCTTTTCATAAATTCCACTGCTTCTTCAGTAAATCTAAAATCCAAACCCTGTTTTGTAATTTCTATCGAGTCTTCATTTAGCAATTGGCACATTGTTTCTATGCTGCAATCACCAACTCCTATGTTACCAAAAACCATAGCTTTTATGAATGATGAGCCATTAAGTTTTCTCTTTCTTTTTATAAAACCTACTGCAATTGATATTTCGTCTGCTTTTTCATTAAAGAATTCATTGAGGTCTTTTGATAAGCAAGCTATTCTGTCCATTGTAAGTTCTCTCATTCACATATCCAAGAGAACTTATACCTTATTCTTTTCCTTCACTCTATCAATTTTACTTACACTTTTCCTTAACTTGACGCGTATGATTATGTGAACTATACGCTAAATTGTGCGCAATTCTTATATTTCATGGAATAGTTGGTTGTATAAAACTGAAAGAGAATACAGAGCTGAGTTTAACAAAGGCATTCATTGAATTAAAAAGAAGGATTAGGGAGTTGTTTTTAGCGTTAAGCAGTAAAATTAATAATTTGAGAATTTTCCTGAAAAAACTTACCACAGACTGGTCACAATTTTCTGTGAAAGATAGATATAGAAAAACTAGAGTATCCACCTTAAGTTCATTGAATTTTCTTACCCTTGCTTCTTAACTTGACGCGTATGGTTTGCGAGATACTCTACCATATTTCTTTTTCGCATATTGAAAAAGTTCTTCCTTGAGTTCTTCTTTGATATTTTGTTCTAATCCATGTAGTGCTACACATGCAAGTAATGGTGATATTGTTCCACCTTGAATTGTGCCACACTTGGTGGGTTTGAACTTTCTATCTTCCATAATGCCTGCTTTCAACCATCCTTTTATAATTCTCTTTAAAGTTGGTGTGGTATTAAGTTTTTCAAGCAGCACAGAATGTTTAATATTATCAAAGCATCCGGAAATATCAGCATCCAATATAAATGCTGTTTTCTGACCAAGTGCGATAAATATAGCTGCTATATACGAACTAATTTGCTTAGCTTTGTTGTAACAACTTTATGCTTTTATTTTCACAACCCTATTTTTACGTAACATGTTCTCGCAAATATACGTACTGTTTTTGAAGAAAGTAAATAATAAAATTTTTGGTGACGCTATAGAAAGCAGCATTTTCATAAACTTTTACGTAATTTTTTAACATAGTTGAAAGTTACTGAAATATCTGATATCATGTTTACATGATAGTATTAAACAGCAGAGTAAAATGAGTTTTGATCGATACGTTAAAGATGATTCTTTAATAATAAAGGACGCTACTGCGGTAGACATAGAGAGATTGCTAAGCTTTTTACAAAGTAATACGCACATTATAAGGCTTTCTTTAAAGAATTGCAATGTTGGTAGTGAAGTTGTAGAAGAATTAACTGAGCCTACAACGCTTAATTTATTGTGCAATAAGATTGGTGATGGAGTTACAAGAGGATTAGCTAAACTTGAGCTTTATACACCATCATCTCTAATGTCTGGATATGTTGATAACAGATATACTGTTAGTACCAAGGCTGTAAAAAAACTAGCTCAACTTAAAAATCTTACTTCACTTGATTTATCTAGTAACAAGATTGATTATGAAGGTGTAAAAGAATTAGCTCAACTTAAAAATCTTACTTCACTTAACTTATCGGGTAACAGGATTGATGATAAAGGTGTAAAAGAATTAACTAAACTTGCAAATCTTACTTCACTTTCTCTAATATCTTGCCTTATTAGTGTTAGGGGTGTAAAAGAATTAGCTAAATTTACAAATCTTACTTCACTTAATTTATCGGGTAACAGGATTGATGATAAAGGTTTAAAGGCTTTAACTAAGTCTTCATGCCTGAAGAACCTTAAAAAACTTCGCCTTGGTGAAATTGAAATTGGTATTGAAGGTATAGAAAGTCTAGCTGAAATTAAAAATTCCGGAGTTAAATTAATTCATTCTTTGAAAGAAATATCACATAGAATCTTTTGTGATTTCCTGTTGAAACCACGTCCTCACAATCAAGTTACATATAAAAAGGGCGTAAAAAAGATGATTTTTAATGTAGCCCAACATGATAATAGTGGCAAGATAGTTAAGCATATCCTCACACAACCTAACAAATACCATTTTTTGATCAACTCACAAGATGAACAAGGGCATACATTATCTCATTTCTATACCCACTCTCCTGAAATGCAAGAATTTTTATTTAAACATGGTTTAATTCCTGAAAAAGAACCAGAACTAGAAAGGGATGCTGAGTTACAGGGTATTTTACGAAATAGACAGTCTGTCCATGCAAGAGCAGCAAATAAGGAAACGTCTTTTTTCACTGCAAAGTTAGTAAAATCTATAAATGCTAATGAGAATGAATTAAAACAAGCTGCAACTTCTTATATGGAAAACGTGCCTAAACTACTTAAGCAATATCAAAACGACCAGATGAAAGTAAAGTTACTTGGCCTGACCAAAGATGGAAAAAGACTTGTAATGGAACAAGTATTACGTAAAAATGCAGCTGTACCAGATGATAAAGAATTTATTGAAATAACCTTTAAAAAAGTCGAGGAAGTGTTGAAGCAAAAATACTTAAGCAAAGATCAAGAAGGTGAATATATTGAAGAAATGTCTAGGGGAAAACTACAATATGATTACACGAGGGATAATGCAAAAGTTACCATACCTGAATCTATAGGTTATATTAAATTGCTAATTGATAGATTCACTATTCCATTGATGGCAAGAAAAGAATTGCTCGTTACTCTTGTGAACCAGAATCCAGAGCTGGTGCAACAAAAGTTATCTAGAATAAAATCAGAGCTTGGGAATGATAATGTTTCTCAAAAGCAAATAACTAATAGAGCAGAGTTTCATAAGTTATTAAATGATGTGGATGCTGATAAAGTAAACAAACTGTTTGAGGAAATTAGTGGCTTTAACATAGAAGAAACGTGGAAAGAGCAGAAAGAATTTGTTCTTCTACAAGAAATATATGAGGCGGCAACAACATATATTAGTAGAAACACTGGTGAAAACATTAATGCCTGTATTCAAGGTACATGGAGTCACATTATTAACAGTGTAAGTCAAATTGATTTAAACTTAAGGGAGCAGTGCGATCAATATTTAGAAAAGGAGAGAAAACTGGAAAAGCAACAAAACTCTATCACTGAGGAGAATATTACACCATTTGTAGAAAATTTAGCTGGCAAATTAATTCAATATGCTAAAGACAATCCAGAATTTGGAGAAATTTTGGTAGACGATTTTATGATGAGTGGAGTACATTACGAAGAACCTAAGAAAATTTCACTTGGACAGCAAAAGGTTTTAGCAAAAATCAATCAAGAATTTACTGGAAGTATCCAGGAATTCCTGCCCAATTATGATAGAAGTATACCAAAAGTGGACGAGTATGTAATTATCATCAATGAGTTATGTAAAGTTAAGGCAATGCAAGATTTTGTACAAGGTAAAAGTGTAGACAATGACCAGGTTACAGAGCAATCGAATAAAACAACAAGCATACAAATAGAAGAAGAAAGTAACGATCGATCACAACCATTAACACAAAGCTCTATTGCTTCTTCAGATGATATTAGAAATCAAATACAAGAGAAAAATGATGAACAACGAATAGGAGTACAATCTGTATGTAATGGTTTAAGTGGTAGTACACAAACAAAATTCAAATCAACAAGCAGTAAAGCCTATGCTATAGAAATAGGGTGTGGTATGATTATTGGAGTAGCTATAGCATACCTTGCAGGAGCTGCTGCTTTAACCTCTGTTGCTACTGTTATTGTAGTGTTGCTTGTAGCTGCAGTGATTGGCGCACTGGTGGGTTATGGTATTAGCAAGTTTTGTGAAAAAGTTAGTGAAGAGAAACGAGAGAATTCTGATATAAGTACATGTGCTGCTGTTAAGAGTGTGCTTTTTGGTGCATTTGCTACTGGGTATTCTAAAACGTTGCAGTTTTAGTTCAAAATTAGCCTATTTTCACAACGCCGCTTTTATTTGAATTGTTCTCACAAATATACGTACCTTTTCGTCTTTTTGGGGAAAGTAAATAAACAAATTTGTTATGACACTAATTGACATGGTATCTTTGTTAAAATATTTTGTGAAAAAGTGGTTGACTTATAGTTTGGATATCTTAACGATAGCGTTAGTATAGGTATATTTGTTATGTATGCTTGTATGTTACATGATAGCATTAATATAGAGGGTAAAATGAACTTTTCTCAATATGTCAAAGATGACGCTTTAGTATCATATAACGCCACAATAAATATAAGCGAATTGGTAGGCTTTTTACAAAGTAAAATACACATTACAAAACTTTTTTTACCGTTTTGCGATATTGATGAAAAAGGTGCAGAGGTCTTAGCTAATGGGAATCTTTCACATCTTACTTCACTTAATTTATGGGGTAATAGTATAGGTGAAAAAGGTGCAGAGTTCTTAGCTAAAGGTAAGCTTTCAAATTTTACTTCACTTAACTTACAGTCTAACAATATTGGTGAAAAAGGTGCAAAGGCCTTAGCTAACGGTAATCTTGCAAATCTTACTTCACTTGGTTTAAGGGGTAATAGTATAGGTGAAAAAGGTGCAGAGACCTTAGCTAAAGGTAAGCTTTCAAATCTTACTTCACTTAACTTACAGTCTAACAATATTGGTGAAAAAGGTGCAAAAGCCTTAGCTAACGGTAATCTTACAAATCTTACTTCACTTAACTTACAGTCTAACAATATTGGTAAAAAAGGTGCAAAGGCCTTAGCTAACGGTAATCTTACAAATCTTACTAAACTTAATTTATATAATAACAGTATTGGTGATGATGGTGCAGGAGCATTAGCTAAACTGAAAGAAAGACGTGAAGCTGAAACAACAAGATTAAGAGAAATGGAAGAAAGTCAAAATAGGGTGAGAGAATTAGAAGAGAGATATCAAATTGAAATAACAGCATATAGATTAAGAGAAATGGAAGAGATGCACCCAACCGAAATAACGAGATTGAGAAAAGAAAGACAAGATATGGCAAGAGAAATAGAAAAGTTAAAAGAAGAAAGGCAAAACACGGCAAGAGAAATAGAAGAAATAAGAGCTCAGCTTATGGAATTTAGAGCTGCAAGAGATTCACAGCAAGCAACTACTAGCCCTGCAAATCAAACTAATGATCAGCCAGATCTAAGTAGCAGGTTAAGTGAAGCGCAATCAGTGCCGGCATGTTCAGTTACTAAGCTCGTTGCATTCTGACGATAGTGATATTGAAGTAATCAGCAGACCGTAATGTCGTTAATCTGGCAGGCATAGCTAATTAACAAGCAGAAGCATAGCAGGATCAGAGGTGTGCACATCAATGTCAGTGAAGTTTGTGGAAGTCAAGAATACTAAAGTTAGAAAAATTATTCTTGCATTAGCTTTTATCCGTGCTATGTATTACACATAATATTTTTGATAGATTAGAGGGAAAGCATGTTAACTAAAGGTACTGAACCTAAGCAGGCTTTAGGTAATGAAACAAATCCAGGAGATGAAAAATGGTTGGAACAGGAAGAGCAGCTAGAACGGCAAAGAGTGAAAATTTTGCCAAAACAGTGGCTAAAACGGGAAAAACAGTTAGAAGGGGAAGAGCGGCTAAAATGGGAAGAACATAAAAAACGGCTGGAGTGGGAAAAATTGGACGAATGGGAAAAATTTTGCGAATGGAAAGATTTTGAAGAACACCTGGAGCTGAAAGGATGGGAAGAGCGGCTAGAATGGGAAGGAGGGGAAGAGTGGCTAGAATGGGAAGAACATAAAAAATGGCTGGAATGGGAAAAATTGGACGAACGGGAAAAATGGTCACTATTGCAAGATTGGCTAGAAGAAAGGAAGTGGCACCAGGAGAATAATGAGCATCATTTGATCAGAGAATGTTTCGAAATACGTTGTAATGATAATGATACTTTGATAGATTCTGCTAAAGGTTTAGGTACTATTAATTTAATGCGTGCATGGTTTTGTGATGAATCTGATTTAACAGAAAATCAAAAGAAGTTAAATACAAAATTATTAAATATTCTCAGCGGATATCCAGATACTGGCGGTAGAGGTAGTTATAGTTCAAAAGTTTGTACATTTTTAGAAAGAAATAAGAACAATAAAGATCTGAAAACTGTTCTTAACCTTAAAAGAGGAGAATCTGGATTGACAGTATTGCATGCAGTAGTAAGTATGGCTGCAGAATATGGAGGAAGGTTAGCCGAAGAATATGTATCTGCTGCATGTTCACTCATAGAAGCAGAAGCTGATCCTAATGTACAGAATGATAGATGGCAGACACCTTTACATTATGCTGCTATTGGGTCTGGAGGTGATAGTATAGTTTACCTCATAGAAGCAGGGGCTGATCCTAATGCACGGGATATTGAAGGGAAAACATCTTTGCATTATGCTGCTGGCCTTGGTCATAACAGAGGTATAGAATTGCTCCTACGGAAGAAAGCTAAGTGCGATGTACTTGATGAAACAAGGAAAACTCCACTACAAGTTGCAATTGATAATCATCAATACCATGTTAAGGAATACTTTCCAACTGACAATCAAAAGAGGTTGAAGGAAGAATTATATGGTATAATGGGGGAATATAGGTCCCCTATTAATGACTATTGGGATGAAGATGATGTTCTCATTGCTGAAGCCGTTAAAAATCTAAAAGAGTTTTTGGATAAGTATGAGAGTGACCAAGACCTAAAAGTGGTTTTAAATTTTCATGATGAAGAAGGAAAATCAATAATGTTGCAACATGCCAGAGGTATTTTTTCTGTTTCTGAAGCTGCTACTGAAGTAGAAGGCTTACTTTTGAAAGCAGGAGCAACTGACCAAGAAGACTATAGCAGGGAAAAATGTTTGCCCAAATCCAGGACCCTATGGGATGATTTAACACCAGACCAGAAGAAGAAGCGAGATGAATTTTTTGCTAAAGTAAATCAAGCTCAAGATATAAAACAACTGGAAGAAGTCGTAGATCAAACTATACGGTCTGGAGTAAGGCTTAACTTTATTGATCCAGGGGAAGTAGCGCAACAAGATAAAGGTAATTTTACAGATCATGTAATGAAAAAAATTAGTGCATTAAAAGAGAGTTCTGAAATTGCAAATGATATAGAAATTGCTAGTGGTATAATATATAAATTAGTATCAAAAGGAGCAGCGTTACATAACTTGGATAGACTGGAATCAGGATTTAAGGATCATAAAACTAATATAAAAAGACCTCATGAAAATTATGTGAATAATGCTCTAAAATTTATGAAAATTGTTAAAAGTGCAGCTAGTGGTAGAGTAAAAGATGCAAAAATGGATAATTCTACTTTTTACTTAGAGTACTCAGAGGACAGCACAATAAATGTTGCAAAAATTACAGATGGAGCAAGGGATTTAGGGTTAGTTCAAGGGGAAATAGAATACGGAAGAGATATAATAAGGATCGGTAAAAGTGAGGTAGAAATTATAACGAAAAATTGTATAAGGAATTACACTGATCTTGCGGATAATAGTAATATAGTATTGACTTTCCATACCAGTCAGGGGAAATTAGACGTTAGATTGTATCCTGACGTGCAAGATAAAAGCAAAATAATAGTAAAAGTGGAAGATCAGGAAAAGTGGAAAAATTGTAACGAAAAAATAGGAGAGAATTGCTTGCTAGGAAAGTTACCAGTTAATCAAGCCATAAAACAAGGGTTTTTTATCAGACCTGGAAAACTTTGTCAACCTTCTGAAAAAATTGGCCTATCTAAGAAATTTTCAAAAGAAGTCATAGAAGCAGTAAAAGATTTAAAGTATGGTGATATAGTGAGCTCTCCATCCAGTAATATATTTCCTCCAAAAGCGGTTATGCAGGAAGGTCAAGTAAAAGCACCAGGAGCATGAACTCAAAGTTGCTTAGGGTCAAGTTTTGAGTATTTTACTAAAATAGCTTTAACATTTTTTGGGGAATGTTTTAAGTCCTATGGTGATGTTAAGTTAATAGCTTAAGACATTTTCCAAAGGAATTATATTATTTAAAAATTTTATTTGATGCTTATGGTTTCTGAACATACGCTTGGCCTCAGTGTGGGCTGTTCCACACTTTCTACTTTCTCGAGCTTGGTGTTGGGCTTTAGAGCATTATACAATGCAAAACTTATACACGCTAATCCAACAATTCCCCCAATCACCGCTATGGCGTACATTTTCAATAAATAAGCTACAATACTGCTGACTAGTAATGCCGCACCAACAACACCAACTACAATTGGTTGAATTGCCTTTTTTGATGATTTTTCGTCTACAGAATTTCCTTCATTATCGAAACATGCAATAGAAGAGAGACTGTCAGGAACGTTTGGCTCTTGTATGTCAGTTTCTGTTACAGCAGTTTCATTTTTTTCGCATATCAGTTGATCTCCAGCATTATCAAGCTTTTCTATTGAAGTAGCGATATCTTTTTTAGCTATTGTATTACTTTCATTACTATTTTCATATGCGTCAGCCGGTGCCTCGATATTACCGATAGTATCTTGAAGCACTTTTTCACTTTTAGCTGTAGTAGTTTTGGCTGTTACAACAGTGGACTGCTGGGTTGCTCTCCTATTAACAAGTTCTCCGGAGAATTTTAAGATTTCTTCTAGAGCCTCACTATTTTTACGTGCTATCAGCATAGGTGAATGGGGTGTAAGTCATTTCCTTGCCATTTGAATGTTTTATAATTATTCTCTTTTTTAGAATATCTTTCAAAATACCATTTTCCTCAGAGATTTTTAACACTGCTCTCATAATATCATTGTCTCTACATGATATAGCATCTGTAAGTATTGTATGAGTTTCTTCCCGACCATCTGAATGTTTTGTGGTCATTTCTTCATTCAGAACTTCCTTTAATAGTTTTTGTTTTTTGGCTTCTTCTAAAAGATCTTTTACAGCTTTTATGACTTATAGCAACCTTCTCCTGTCATCCGAGTAGCTTGACTACTTGGATCCAGGAAAAAGAATGGTGTCATCCAAGTAGCCTCCCTCCCCTGTCATCCCAGTGCCCTCTTCTTGTCATCCCAGTGCGTGACACTGGGATCTAGCAAGCTTTGCTTGCAAATAAGTCTAATACGCGTCGCGTTTTATGCCAAAACACAATTGGAGTTACATGCAAAATAGATCCCAGTGCTCCTTTCTCGTCATCCCAGTGCTTGACACTGGGATCCAGGAAAGTTTGCTTGTAAGCAAGCAAACTAGCACAGAAAGTGGTTACAACATTTTCGATGAGATTATATGGAAAACTGGATGCCAGTGTCAAGCACTGGCATGACACCCTTCACGGACTTTTAAATTACTTTAGCTATAAATATTAAGAAATTTACCAAATGAAAAAAAAGGCAAAAGAAGCCCTAGTCATTGTCTATTTTCAGTATTGGCGTCTTTTAAGCCTCAAACACTGCAATTTAGCTGCTTTTAAGTGCAACTAACCTTAGCTATAAATATTTAAGAAATTTACCAGGCAGAAAAAAAAGGCAAAGAATCCCCAGGGTAGCCAGTATTCAAATTCTCCCTTGTTCTATTTGACGTCTTTTGATGTCTTGAACGCTTTATAAGCGCGTTTCAGCTTATATAGGTAAAAACCTAGAAATTTGATAAAGAGATAAGGTGCACATAGTGCAAAAAATTAAGCATGATTTACGCCAAATACAAAGTTCCCTTTGTCGTTTTAATCTGCAGATTGCGAAGATAAATAAATAGCTTCAATTTCATGATAAGGGGACTGGTGAAGGGTGTCAAGTAGGTTTTTGACGAAATGATTTTGAAAGTAAAGAGCGGGAGAAGGGGTTCGAACCCTCGACCTCAACCTTGGCAAGGTTGCGCTCTACCAACTGAGCTACTCCCGCAATTAAATTAACCTAAATTTACTTAATTATAGGCATATACAGCGATTTGTAAACCCCGTGTACATGAAAAATGTGAGAGCCCATAAATTTGCGTGGTTCCTTCTATGATCTTTTCGTATACTTAAGGCTCATTTTTGATTATCATAAGTTTTTAATTATTCCACAAAGCTTTATGGGAATATTTTTATATAAAGACGACTTGCCAGCTAGTTCAATACCAGATGATGTAAGGTCTATAGCTGTTGATACCGAGGCAATGGGGCTACTTCATAGCAGAGATAGATTATGCCTTGTGCAGCTCTCTTTTAATGATGGCAACGCTCATTTAGTTCAACTCAAGAACGATTATACAGCGCCAAATTTGAGACAAATATTAGAGGATAAAAATATAACTAAAATATTTCACTTCGCGCGATTTGATGTAAGCATAATACGTCATTACTTGGAAACTTGGGCACTTCCGTGCTATTGCACAAAGATAGCTTCACGTTTAGTTCGCACTTACACAGATAATCATAGCTTAAAAGAGTTGTGCTTAGAGCTGCTTGATACCAAACTAAATAAGCAGCAGCAATCTTCTGATTGGGGAAATGAAAATTTAACAGACAAACAAAAAAGTTATGCTGCATCTGATGTTTTGTATCTCCACAGGATAAAGGAAAAGCTAGACTTAATGCTGGAGCGTGAAAATAGAAAAGAATTGGCCCAAAAGTGCTTTGAATTTCTTCCTACTCGTATTGAATTAGACTTAATGGGTTGGGAAAACGCGGATATCTTTAACCACCAGATGTAATCATTTGTGAGAAGTTTTTTGTTTGTGCAAAACACTTTAGGGCAATTTTTCAGAAAAATTTAGTTGATTAGCTGCTAATTGATACGCTATATTTTACAAGTAATCGTTTTAAGTTTAGGTATTTTATGAGTGATGATATTACATCGGTAAATGATCAAAATTTCAAATCTGAAGTCACTGACTATAAAGGGTTTGTTCTGATAGACTTTTGGGCAGAATGGTGCGGGCCATGTAAAAGTCTAATGCCACGTATCGAACAATTGGCTAAAGACAGAAAAGGCAAGATTAAGATCTGCAAGTTCGACATAGATGAAGGGACTGAAGTGCCAAGTAAGTATGGAGTGCAATCTATACCCACTTTAATCATATTTCAAGATGGTAAGGAAATTGCACGCAAAATTGGTGCAACAAATGATTTGTCAAGTTGGGTTGATAGTGAAATAAGCTAATAGACAAATTTGCTTTTGTGTGTATTATAAATATTGATAAAAGGGATTGTAGCTCAGTAGGTTAGAGCAGTTCGCTCATAACGAATTGGTCGTAGGTTCGAGTCCTACCAATCCCACCATTGTGTTGATCTTAGCATGATCGTAACAATGAGAAAGCTATAGTATATGAACTATATGTTGATATAATGGAGGAAATAATGAAGTTTACTAAATCTCTAAATAATAAGTTAGATGAGCTGCATTTATTAAATCATCCATTCTACCAATCATGGAATACAGGAAGCTTAAGCTTGCAAGCTTTACAAACCTACGCTAAAGAATATTATCACCACGTTGCTGCGTTTCCTCGTTATATCAGTGGTATACATTTTTTGTGCCCAGATCTAAAAATGCGACAGGTTTTGCTTGGTAATTTGATAGAAGAAGAACAAGGTGATGAAAATCATCCAGAATTATGGAAGCGTTTTGCTGAAGGGCTTGGCGTTGATCTTCATAAAGATGCACAGATTAAAGAGACACAGGAGTTAGTTGATGGTTACTTTGATATTGTACGATCAGATTTTGCTTCCGGTTTGGGTGCACTTTATGCTTATGAACGTCAAACTCCAGAGGTTTCTAAGTCTAAAATTGAAGATTTAAAAAAACACTATTCAATAAGTGATGAGCGTTCTCTTCAATTTTTTACGGTTCATATGCATGCTGATGAGTGGCATTCTGAGGAGTGTGCAAATCTTATTGAAGATCTAGATGAAAAAGAGCAAGATAAAGTTATGCAGGGTGCTCAAAAGGGAGCAAAGCTCTTGTGGGGTTTTCTTGATGGAATGATGAATGCTAGCGTGTGTTAGCAGTTGTAAGTAGCTTGAAAATTAAAACTCAGTGATGTTGGAATGCAATGTCTGCATGTAATCTTCTTATATCTGACTTACGGCTTTGGGTTCACTTAGGCTATAGTGCAGAAGAAAAGTATCATTCCCAATTAGTTAGTATTGATGTTGATTTTATTTTTAAATCTCCTCCTTTAGGGCTTACAACTGACCAGCTAAAAGGCACTGTCTGCTATCTAGAGATAGTACAAAATATTCAATCTCTTGTTCAGAGCAAGCAATTCAATTTAATCGAGCACTTAACCCATGATATATACAGAGCGATTAATAATCTTTTGGTGCAGAAAAAACATACTATTTCTTCCATAAGAGTGACTACTCACAAAGTTGCACCACCCGTTCCTAATGTACATGGAGGCGTTTTTTTTACCTATTGTAATGCACTGCAAGAACAGGAAGATAACTAATGATCTATATTTCTATTGGCTCAAATATGGGGAATCGCTTTTTCCATTTACAAAAGGCTGCTCAGTTACTAAAGGAGCGCTATTTTAAAAATTTAAAATCTTCAATTATTCTGGAGACTAAGGCTATTTTACCAAATGATGCTCCACCTGGATGGGACAAGCCATTTCTAAATATGGTTGTGTATGGAAGTTGTTCTTCTTCTCCTGAAGAGCTGTTAAAGGGCCTTAAACAAATTGAATGTGACATTGGCCGCCTGCAGGCCTATGAAAAATGGGCACCTCGCGTTATTGATTTGGATATTTTGTTATGGGATGACCTGACACTTGATACACCCTACCTTAAGATTCCTCACCCAGAATTGATAAACAGACCATTTTTGCTTCACTTGATGGCAATGCTGAGTCCCATGACAGTAGTTAACAAAACGTTTGGTACTGTTAACCCTAACATTCAAGATTGTTTTTTAAAGAGTTTTACGCTTTTGCCAGAGCTTGTGGGTATTGTCAATATTACTCCTGATTCATTTTCAGATGGTGGTCTTTATTATGATGCAGATCAAGCAACCAAGCAGGCACTGCGGCTGTTATCAGATGGTGCAAGCATAGTTGAACTTGGTGCTCAATCAACAAGACCTGGCTCCTCAATACAAACTCCAAAAGCAGAATATGCACGCTTAAAACCAGTGCTTGATGACCTTAATCAATATATGAAAGTTGGTGATATTAAAGTCAGCGTCGATAGTTTCTGGACAGATGTTATTTTGAACGTTTTGGAGCACTACAATATTGCCTGGGTAAACGATCAGAAGGGAGATCTAGATGATAATACCTTAAAAGCGATTGCTAGCAGTGGATGTAGTATTGTTATTATGCATTCACTCTCCATACCACCACATAGTGACAACATTATCCCAAGTGACATTGATCGAATTGATACCATAAATAATTGGGCAGAAAGGAACATTAATAGATTACTAGCTCTAGGTTTTGATCAAAGCTCGATCATTATTGATCCTGGTATTGGTTTTGGCAAATCTCTATATCAGAATATCTGGCTTTTACGCAATATAGAAGCATTGCAAAGTTTTGGCTGCAAAGTTCTGGTTGGTCATTCTAGAAAGTCATTTATTTCTTCTTTTTCTACAGAACCTGTCTTCAACCGAGATTTAGAAACAATTGCTTTATCATCTGCATTGCACAACAAGGTTGATTTCCTTCGAGTGCATAATGTGCGTGATCACATGCGATTTTTTGTAGCTCAAGCTGCTTTACAGGGATGATAGTTATCGGAATTATGGCTGTTGATCCCAAGGGAGTAATTGGAATAAATAATGGATTGCCCTGGCATTATCCAAGTGAGTTAGATCATTTTCGTCAGGTGACTGACAAACAAGTTATTGTTATGGGAAGATGGTATGAATAAGTATTGCTTGGTTGGAAGCAAGAGAAGATAATAACTTCTCAGAGTGGATAGGTGGCAGGTTGGATGTTTTTCTGAAGCACTTTCTGCCCAGGGAGTAGAAAGAAGACTTCGTGGGGGAGATTAACTGCCCCTGCCACCGAAAATCATCGTGAGGCTCACAAAATGTGATGACCTCGTATAGGAGTTTGGAACAACCGGCAATATTCTACTCTGATATATTGAAATATGCAATTGGAGGAAAAAATATGCGTCACATTGGAGTTGATTTACATACCAATAGTTTTACTGCTTGTTACTTACAAGAAGGGAAACCTGAGCATATTCAAACGTTTCGCTTAAAAGACTTGGATAATTTCACCAAAGATCTTCAAGAAACATATGAAGTAGCCATAGAAGCAACAGGTAACAGCTGTTTCTTTTATGATGCAGTTTCACCTTACGTTAAACGCATAGTAATAATTGCTCCTGGACAGTTTGAAGTTGTTCGTCGCTCTGTGAACAAAACAGATAAGCATGATGCGCGAGCTATTGCTTTCTTTCTAAGCAAAGATATGTTGCCTGAGGCAAGGTGCAAAAACAAACAATGCCAGCAGTTAGCTTCTCTTCTTCAAACGAGAGATCAGTTAGTAAAGTCACGGGTATCTTTAATCAATAAAGTTCATGGTCTTTTTAATTATCATGGAATAAAAATTAAAAAAGAAGTACTTACAACTAAAGTAGGATTTGAGCGTGCTACTCAAAAGCATAATTGGGAGCCTTTAGAAAAAGTTGAAATTGAAGTGATTAGCTATCATTTAGAAGCTATCCGAGAAAGCCTTAAAAAACTTGAAAAGGAAATTATAGCTTTTGCTAAACAACTTCCTGGGTTCAGCAATCTTATCAGCATAAAGGGAATTGGTCCAATTTCTGCAGCTGTCTTTATTGCAACAATTGGAGACATTAATGATTTCCGTAGACCTGAGAAACTTACTGCATATTTTGGAGTTGTACCAAGAGTTTCTCAATCTAATCAGCAATGTACAATTGGAAGAATTACCAAACGAGGGTCAAAAATAGCGCGTACTTCTTTAGTTCAATGTACTTGGATTGCTGTACGTTACAGTCCTTACTTGAAAAGTTTTTATGAACATATAAAAAAGAAGCGTGGTTCTGCTAAAGCTATAACTGCTACTGCTAGGAAATTTCTTATAACTATTTTCTATACTCTTAAAAATGACTGGGTTTTTAAAGATTTCACAAAATTTGAAATTTCTACTGGACAATAATCATAGGAGTATAAAGATCTTCGTAAGTTAAATCGTTCTTCTGTTGAACTCCATGTATATATAAAGTGTGGTGAAAATGAGTATAAAATTATTGGTAGTAATAATAGTAACTCTCATAATATTAACCATATGTTGATAACATCAATACTAAAGAAGAATGAAGATGGTGAGTATTTGGATAACAATACAGTTGTTGTTGAAGGCGGAGTTGAGTCTGTAAAAGAAATGTTAGGGTTACATGATAATGAGGTGATTAAAGTAGACAGCATATCTAAAGAACCATTCAAAACTACAACGCTGGAACAACTTAATCTCAATACTACTAGTAATAACGTAACACAACCAGTGGTTAGCAATGAGGAAAAGACTAATGAATTAGAGGAGTTTTTTGATGCAGAAGATGATGGAGTTACACAACCAAGCTCAACAACTGCTGACCCAGCAGTAGAACAATCAACTCCTGTCTCCTCATCTAAAGCTCCTACTAATAGTATGCTACCAAAAGTAGCAAGTCCTAGTGAAACTAAAAATGGTAGCAACAATGGTGCTGTTGTGCTGTATCAAATGCTACATGATCAAGGGAGACTGCACCCTTCTCCAGAATTATACGACTATTTGCTAAGAGCAAGCTTGGAAAGAGAAATATCGTTTTGCAAGGTGGTACCAAATTCGTCGCTTGTTCAAACAAGAGAAGAACAAGTTGCTAGTAATAATCGTTCTTGTTAATTAATAACCACTATAGTAAACCTTTCAAAAAGAGCACCTCTTTAGGTGCTCTTTTTTTCTTTCTTATATACACAAAAATCATATAGAATTGTAGATACAGTTTTTTATTCTGATGCTTTTCAATTCTATAGCTCTGGTTGTCTCTCTATTACTATTTTTCTACATTATCGTAAAAAAACTGAGCGAAAAGAAAGCAAATCTTGAGGGTACTTTATGTAAATTAGAGCAAGAACTTCAAGGAACAAAGCAAACTTTGCTTACGAAGAATGAAGAAATAGTTGATTTAAAGATCAAAAAAGCAGAACTTGAAGTAACTCTGCAAAAAGAACGTGAGGAAAAGAAAAAGGAAATAGAATTACTAACAAAAGCAGAGGAGAGATTAACAAACACTTTTAAAGCGCTCTCTCTTGATGCCTTGCAAGTGAACAATAACAATTTTCTGAACTTAGCGAAGGAAGTCATTGATAACAAATTAAAAGAAACGGAAAGCGATTTCAAAAAAAGACAAGCAACGATCAACGAAGTTGTAACTCCAATAAAAGAAAAATTAGAAAAATTCGATAATGAAATACGCGAGCTGGAAAAAGAGAGGGTAGGGGCCTATGAAGGTTTAAAGGAGCAAATTGGAGCGCTGATGAACCAAACTTCCAGCCTTGCTAATGCCTTGAGAAAGCCTCACATCAGAGGAAAGTGGGGTGAAATGCAGCTCAAAAGGGTGGTAGAAATAGCAGGAATGATTGAATATTGCGATTTTTTTACTCAAGCCTCAGTGGTTGATAAAAACGAGGATAATTTATTGCGTCCTGATTTAATAATCAAAATGCCATCTGGAAAGCAAATAATAATAGATGCTAAAGTGCCGCTTGATTCTTACATGGATGCTATATCACAAAATGATTTGCAAATACAAAAGGAGAAATTAAAGAATCATTCCCTGGCAATAAAGAAACACATAAATGACTTGGGTAAAAAAGAGTATTGGAATCAATTTGAAAATACGCCAGAACTTGTGGTGCTTTTCTTAACAGGGGAGGGGGTTTTTAGCGCAGCACTGGAATATGAGCCTGCTTTGATAGAGATTGGAGTGGAAAAAAAAGTGATCATTGCAACACCGATCACTCTAATTGCGTTGCTGAGAGCAATAGCGTATGGATGGAAGCAAGAGATGATAGCTGAAAATGCAAAGAAAATCAGTGAACTAGGTCATATTTTATATGAGCGCATTTGCACAATGGGTGAAAACTTTGATAATTTGCGCAGGAGCTTAAAAAGCGCTGTTGATCATTATAATAAAACTGCTGGCTCTCTTGAAGCAAGGGTGTTTCCTGCTGCCCGAGAATTTAATAAGCTTGGTATACATGCAAAAAATAAAAACTTAAGTGCTGCAAAGGAATTAGAGTCCTTACCGCGCAGTTTACATACTGAGGAACTGAAAGTAGATTAGACCTTTTAACTATTACAAAAAAAAAAGTTTTAAATTTTTACAGATCATACCTAACAATAAACAACTTTAGGTTTAAATTTATGAAATCAGTTGTTATATACATCAGCAAATACGAATTTAACTGGTGTTATGGACTTAAATAAATTTACCGAAAAAGCAAAAAGTCTAATTCAAAGTGCTCAGATGAAAGCGTTGGGAGCTGGGCATCAGATTTTTATGCCTGAGCATTTACTCAAAGTGATGCTTGAGGATGAATCAGGTTTAGTTCAGGATTTGATAAACGCTTGTGGTGGAAATGTGCAAAGTATTTCTGATGCTGTGGATAGCGCAATAAAAAAGTTGCCAGTAATTGAAGGTCCAGGAAGTGGTGGCCTTCAACTTTCAAGAGAAATAGCAAAAGTTTTTGAAGATTCAATTGGTATTGCAAAGAGAAGTAAAGATTCATTTGTTGCTGTTGAGCGTTTACTGCAGGGCCTCACTGCACAAAAAGATGATACTGTAGGCAAAATTCTGGCAGAGAATGGTGTGACTCCACAAAAACTGAACTCAGTTATTGCAGAAATGAGAAAAGGCAGCAGTGCGGACTCGCCAAACAGTGAGGAAAAATTAAACGCGGCAAAGAAATATACAAAAGATGTTACAGAGCTTGCTATGCAAGGAAAGCTTGATCCTGTAATTGGTCGTGATGAAGAGATCAGAAGAACTATGCAGGTATCACTGAGGCGGACAAAAAATAATCCAGTGCTGATCGGTGAACCTGGTGTTGGGAAAACTGCAATAGTTGAGGGGCTTGCAAATAGAATTGTTGCAAACGATGTACCACTTGGTTTGCATGATGCAAAAGTCTTAGCCTTGGATCTTGGCGCATTAATTGCTGGGACTAAGTTTAGAGGAGAGTTCGAAGAAAGGTTAAAAGCAGTGATTAATGAGCTTTCGAGAGCGGAGGGAAAAGTTATCTTGTTTATAGATGAGCTTCATACTTTAGTTGGAGCAGGAGCAACAAGTGGTGCAATGGATGCCTCGAATCTGCTGAAGCCTGCTCTTGCGCGTGGAGAAATTCGCTGTATAGGGGCCACAACTTTAGATGAATATCGTCAGCATATAGAAAAAGATCCTGCACTTGCAAGGCGTTTTCAGCCTGTGTTTATCTCTCAACCAACTGAAACTGATACTATTTCAATACTCAGGGGTTTGAAGGAAAGATATGAGGTGCATCATGGTATAAGAATTACAGATGGTGCAATAATTGCTGCTGCAACGTTGTCCAATAGATATATAACAGATAGGTTTTTACCTGATAAAGCAATTGATTTGATTGATGAAGCAGCAAGTAGGGTGAGAATTGAAATGGATAGCAAGCCTGAAGTTATTGATGAACTTGAGAGAAAGGTTATACAGCTAAAGATTGAAGCAGAGGCTCTAAAAAAAGAAAGTGATGAAAATTCTAAACAGCGTTTAAAAAAGATAAATGAAGAGATCGAAAACCTAAACAGTAAATTTGCTGACTTGAACAGCAAATGGCAGATGGAAAAGAATAAAATAGCTAGAATACAAGAAACAGTTGAAAAATTAGATAACGCTAGAAAAGAGTTGGAATTAGTTCAGCGGAGTGGAAATTTAGGAAGGGCAGGGGAATTGATGTATGGTGTGATTCCTCAGCTTGAGAATGAATTAAAAAATCAGGAAAAGGTTACTGATAGTTTCTTAAAGAAAGAAGTGACAGGAGATGATATTGCAAACATTGTTTCAAAGTGGACGGGAATTCCAATTGATAACATGATGCACAGTGAAAAGGAAAAACTCCTTAACATGGAAAATGAAATAGGAAGAAGAGTAATAGGGCAGAAAAGTGCGATAGAAGCAATAAGTAATGCAGTTAGGCGCTCTCGCTCTGGTGTGCAAGATACTAATCGACCTTTCGGTTCATTTTTATTCTTAGGCCCAACCGGGGTTGGTAAAACGGAACTGGCAAAAGCCCTTGCTGAATTTCTGTTTGACGATCAATCAGCGCTTCTGCGTTTTGATATGTCAGAATATATGGAAAAACATTCTGTTTTAAAGTTAATTGGCGCGCCTCCAGGGTATGTTGGCTATGAGCAGGGTGGCAGATTAACCGAAGCAGTAAGAAGAAGGCCATATCAGGTTATTCTGTTTGATGAAATAGAGAAGGCAAATCCAGATATATTTAATCTATTGCTGCAAATCTTGGATGAGGGGAGACTCACTGATAGTCATGGCAAATTAATTGATTTTCGCAATACCATACTGATCTTAACTTCTAATCTTGGTGCTGAGATAATGCTAAAAGGAGCAAAAGAAAATAGCTCTCTTGAAAAGCCCTCTGTCATCCCAGTGCTTGACGCTGGGATCCAGGAAAAAAAGTGGATTCCAGCGTCACGCACTGGAATGACACCAGAGAGATCAAATGAAGTGATGCAAATAGTTAAATCAGCATTTCGTCCAGAATTTTTAAACAGGCTGGATGAAATTATTATATTCCACAGTTTAACCAGAGATGACATCTATAAAATTATAGATGTTCAATTTTCTTATTTACAAAAAACACTTGCTAAGCGTAAACTGAGTATAAGTTTGTCGCAGGAAGCTAAAGAACTAATAGCACAAACTGGCTATGACCCTGAATATGGAGCAAGGCCCCTAAAAAGGGTTATACAAGAGTGTATTCAAAATAATTTAGCTAAATTAGTTTTATCAGGGGAAGTAGTAGAAAATGATGAGCTAATAGTGTACGCTCTTGATAATGAAATCTTAGTTAAAAAGGTTTAAGTTCACTGTGTATTTTTGTTAAAAAAAATGTGTATAGATCATAATGTTGACACTGAGTCTTTATTTAAGTTAGCTGATCAACAAAATCAGCAAGATAAAGAAAAAATTAAAAAATTTATTAAGTATTTTTATAGTTTTGTTTATAAAAGCGACCTAAAAGCCAACGATAAGTTTTTGCTATATATTGTAAACGATGCTTACAATTTTGTTTCTCAAAAAGAGAAAGATGAAAGTAAGTTAGTAGTAAGCAATATAGATGATATACCAGGAATAGCAGGCGATTTTACCACGATTAAGATAACAAACGATGATATGCCATTTTTGGTTGACTCCGTTATTGCAACTATTAAGTCGCACGATTTAACCATATGCTATTACAGCAACAGCATAATTAACATTAAAAGAAAAGAGGGCCTAATAGACGAGATTTACCCTTTGGAAGAAAGTAATGGAATAAAAGAGTCAGTTATATATCTAATTATCAAAGGTATAAGTGACAGTTTTGTTGATACATTAAAAGAATCTCTACAAAAAACACTGAAAGCAGTTAATTGCGTTGTGAAAGATTGGCACTTAATGCTCAAAAAGCTTGATGAGGCAAGTCTTTCTGTCATCCCAGTACTTGATACTGGGATCCAGGAAAAGGACACGTGGATTCCAGTGTCACGCACTGGAATGACACCAGACCGAAATCAAGAGCAAAAAGATTTTCTAGTTTGGTTAAAGAATAATAACTTCGTATTTCTAGGTTATCAAGAATATATTGCTGGTAAAGATGAAAAACTCGTCTGTGATAGCAAAAAGGACCTTGGCCTGATGAGAGTAGGTCAAAGTACGTTGATCCCTTCTGCAAACCTTGATTCCCTATACATATTGAGATCAGATCTAATCTCAATAGTCCATCGGCGTACATACATGAATTGTATAGGAGTAAAAGAATTTGATAACCAGGGCAATGTGGTAAAGGAACGGCGTTTTTTTGGATTATTTACTTCTATAGCGGAGGTCCAAGATATTAGAACTATTCCAATAATAAGAGATAAAGTTAAAGTTATAGAAAAAAATGCAGGGTTTGTAATAGGTGGCCACAACAATAAAGCTTTGATTTCTATTTTACAAGCATTCTCTTGTGATGAATTATTCCAATCAAATGAAGACGAATTATTTAAAATTTGCATTTCGATCATGTCTCTTGCGATTAGGCCAAGGGTCAGATTATTTTTAAGAAGAGTAGGGGATTTTATTAGTTGCATAGTGCTGATACCGATGCGTTATGCTAGCGCTAGGCTAATGTTCAAGATACGTGACATATTGAAGGATGAGACAAGTGCAGAAAGTTCAGATATTTATAACCACCACATTATAAACGAATATGACTTAATGAAATTGCACGTGGTGCTAAAGGCTAAAAACGCTAGTGTTCCTGATGATGAAGTTTTGCGTATCGAAAACAAATTAAGGAACATTACGGAAAAGTGGGAAGATCGTTTCATAGACAATTTATATAATACTTTCAGCACTGTTGAGGATATATTCATCCGTTATTGCAAGGCATTTCCAATAAGCTATCAAGAGAGTTTCGAACCTCACGACGCATATTACGATATGAAAAAATTGGAGATAGTGAGGAAGAAGGGAATTAGCGAGGTCGATTTAAGGCTTACTTGTGATAATCTTAATTATCAATTAAAGGTTTACACTTCGAGCAATGGAGGTCTTGAATTATCGAAGATATTAAGGATCACTAAGCATTTGGGAGCGAAGATCCTATCTCATAATGGCTATTACATAGAAATTAACGGCGGAATATGGATACACCATTTTGTGTTGTCAAGAGTCGATGAATTAATAGACAACATTACTCTAAAAGAGCAATTTGAAATAACACTTGCAAAAGTATTTAGCAAGGAAATTAAAAATGACTATTTCAATAGTTTGATCATTATTGCTGGACTCAAGTGGAAGGAAGTGCTTCTGATTAGAGCGCTAAGTGCCTATCTAAAGCAGACGTCATTTAACTACAACCCAGAATATATTCAAAAGGTAGTCTCAGAGTATCCAAAAGTAGTAAAGTATTTGATACAACTATTTCATGCAAGATTTGATCCTAACATAGACATTGATAGAGCAGAAACCACGGACATTTTCATAGAAAAAATTGAGGAACTTCTAAAAGAGATCAGCAATGTTTCACATGATTACGTTTTGCGCTCGATATTTAACTTGATAATGGCTATTTTAAGGACCAGTTATTATCAAGACGATAAACCATATTTATCTACAAAATTTGACTCAAGTAAAATAAATGGTTTGCCTGATCCTCGTCCGTATCGCGAATTGTATATTTATTCAAACCTTTTTGAGGGAATACATCTAAGAGGAGGGAAATTAGCCCGTGGTGGCTTAAGGTGGTCGGATAGGACGGAAGATTTTCGCACTGAAGTTTTGGGGCTCATGAAAGCTCAGATGACAAAAAATGCGGTTATTGTTCCTGTTGGTGCAAAGGGTGGGTTTGTAATAAAGCAAGCTTATAAAGATAAGAATATTTTAAGAGAGAAAAGTGTTGAGTGCTATAAGAGTTTTATCAGAGGAATGCTTGATATTACTGATAACGTGGTTGATGGTGAAATAATTCCACCAGAGAATGTGATTAGGTATGATGAAGACGATCCATACTTGGTAGTTGCAGCAGATAAAGGCACTGCTTCATTTTCTGATTATGCCAACCAGATAGCCTCTGAATACAATTTTTGGCTTGGCGATGCATTTGCATCTGGTGGATCAGCAGGTTATGATCACAAAAAAATGGGTATTACAGCTAGAGGTGCATGGATTGCAGCACAGAGGCATTTTTGGAAAATGAATAAGGATATTTACCAAGATGCAACTGTTATTGGAATTGGGGATATGGCTGGCGACTTATTTGGAAATGGTATGCTGCTTTCAAAAAATATACATTTAATCGGCGCATTTAACCATATGCATATTTTTGTTGACCCAAACCCTGATGCAGAAAAGAGTTTCACAGAGCGTAAACGCCTCTTTGAGTTACCATTTTCAACTTGGATGGATTATAACAAAGATTTGATTTCTAAGGGTGGAGGAGTATTTGAGCGTAGCAGTAAGCAAGTAAACATTTCTCAAGAAATGAAAAAATGCTTTGATATAGCAGAAGATATGCTACCTCCAAGTGATTTGATTAGATATCTGTTGAAAGCAAAAGTGGACTTCATATGGAATGGAGGAATCGGCACGTTTGTTAAGGCAAAGAGTGAAAATCATAGCATGGTCGGTGACAAAGCAAACGATGAGTTAAGAGTGAATGGTAAAGATATTAGAGCTTCTATGTTTATAGAGGGTGGAAATCTTGGTTGTACACAGCTTGGAAGAATAGAATATGCTGAAAGAGGTGGATATATCAATGCAGATTTTGTTGATAATTCAGCCGGAGTGATATGTTCGGACCTTGAAGTTAACATTAAGATTGCATTTGTTTCAGCTATGAAAGCAGGGGATATTTCTTTAGAAAAAAGGAATGAAATACTGGCAAGTATGGTGGATGAAGTTGCATCCAAAGTGCTTGAGAACCACAACAAAATTGAAACAAAAGCATTACTTCTTGAGTGTTTGCAAGCTAAAGAGAGATTGGAGCAGCACCACAGGTTACTGCTCAGTTTAGAAAAATCTGGGCTGTTAAACCGAAGCGTAGAATTTCTTCCAACTGAAGAAGAGATAGCAAGGATGTTAACTGGTGCAGAAGGTTTCAGTTCTCCTCAGCTTTCTATTCTAATGTCTTATGCTAGAACAGCAATAAAAAATGAAATTATACATTCCGATCTGCCTGAAAAAGATCTTATATCTAATGACTACTTGCTAGGTTATTTTCCTAAAAAGATGGTAACAAAGTTTAAGGATTTCATATTAAAACACCAACTTCGTAGAGAAATTATCTCTACTTGCATTGCAAATGATGTAGTGAATAGAATGGGCTGTATATTCATCAATAATTTGGCTGAGAACACTGGAATTAAGATACAAGAAGCGGTTAACATATATATTGTTGTTAACCACCTGTATGATTTAAACAGCCTGTGGCAGAAAATTGATGAATTGGATGGAAAAATTGATGTTAACTCATACTTACAAATAGTGAGGAACGTGCAGAAATTTATTGGTAGAGTATCATTTTGGCTAGTGAAAAATCTTGGCAAGCTTAGCTTTATAGAATTGGATGATGTTACAAAATTTAAAGATGCAATTGAAACTTTAGGCCAGAACTTAACTGATGTTTTAGATGAACACCTATTAAAGGTCTATAGCCATGGATCAACTTCTTTAGTAGAACTTAATATAAATAAAGATCTAGCAAAAAAAGTTGCTGATCTATGCGTTCTTGCTTATGCACTGGACATTATATCTGTTGCTGAACAGACATCTTTGTCCATTCTTGATGCTGGTAAAATATACTTTGAGTTAAAGTCGCTGTTAAGATTCGATCTGATTAGAACAATTGCCATCAAGATGAAAAGCCGCTCTTCTTATTGGGATCGCAGCTTAGTTAATGATTTATTGGACGATTTAAGCAATTACCATCACAAACTAGCTGTTAAAGTCATAAAAGCTACTGATAACCCCGAAGATAAGGTTCAAACCTGGGCTTGTAATGATAAGGACTACATAGAACGTTATAATAGTTTTTTAGATGAGATGGTTGCTTCTAAACTTGATTTAAGCAAATTAATATTTATAATCAGAAGGATTAAAGTACTTGCTTCATAGGAAAATGTTCAATATAGGTCTTTCAGAAATTTTAGTTGTAGCTTTAGTGAGCATAATTGTTCTTGATAAAAATAAGGTACCTGTATTTATTGATTTTATTAAGACTATATATAGGTATTTTATAATTGCAAAGTCAAAAGCCAAAAGGTTATTGAAGGATGCCGGAATTGAAGACTTATATAAAGAGTGTAATACTGAGAAAGTAAATTACATAGTTGGTAAAAATGGTAAGCTTTATCCTACTTACGATATAGATAATACATCTAAAGATAATGACAGCGAAGATTCTGTTAGTAGATGATGTACTATCTAATGTCAAGCTTTTAGAAGCTCGACTAAAAGCAGAGTACTATACGGTTATCGTAGCTCATGATGGTGAAGAAGCTATAGATTTAGTAGCAAAGCAGCAGCCTGATATTATATTACTTGATATCATGATGCCAAAGATGAATGGCTTTGAAGTTTGTAAGGAGCTAAAGAGTGATCCCTTGACAACCCATATTCCAATAATTATGGTAACTGCGCTGCATGACACTCATGATAGAGTACAGGGCATTAATGCTGGTGCAGATGATTTTCTGACTAAACCAATAAACGAAACTGCTTTATCTGCAAGGATCAAGTCCCTCACGCGCTTAAAGATGATTATCGATGAATTGCGTTTGAGAGGAGAAACTAACGCTGAGATTGGTGGAGTCGCAGGAAACAGTATTATGGATTATTCCAATCAGATTTTTGATGCTAACATACTTGTTATAGATGAGGATGTTCATCAAGCAGAGCAGATATATAATATATTAAAGCAACGCTTTAGGTCAATTAAAATACTGAGTGATCCAATGGAAGCATTGAAGGTTGGTATTGAGAATGGTTACGACCTGATCATTTCTGATATGCAATTTTCAAAAACTGACGGCTTGCGTTTGTGTTCTGAGTTTCGTAGTAAGGTGGAAACACGTTATACACCAATTCTAATTCTTTCTGAGGATTATGATAAAAACAATTTAGTAAAAGCACTTGATGTAGGTGCTAATGATTATTTAACAGTACCTTTGGATGAGGGTGAGTTAATAGCAAGGGTTAATTCGCAAGTAAAACGCAAAAGATATCAAGATGCCTTGAGAATGAATTTATTTAATAATGCGGAAATGTCTATAAAGGACCCATTAACTAACTGTTATAATAGAAGATATTTTGATGCACACTTAAGAAACATTGTTAAGGACTCTGTGGAAAAGGATAGAAGGTTGTCTCTTATGATACTTGATATAGACTATTTTAAGATAGTGAATGACAGTTTTGGGCATAGTGCTGGAGATGAACTTTTAAAGCAAATACAGAAAAGAATTTCTGAAAATATCAGAGTGACAGATTTACTAGCTAGGTTTGGTGGTGAGGAGTTTGTTGTTGTAATGCCAGATACCAATGTATCAGATGCGTATACTATTGCGGAGAGAATACGAAAAATTATTGCTAAAGAACCTTTCATACTTGCGGACAAAAATACAACCCATAACATAACTGTGAGCATTGGAATTGCAGAAATGCAAGGATCTGACTTTGATGATATTAAAAAATTTATAGTACGTGCTGACAGATATTTATATAAAGCAAAAAACAGTGGTAGAAATAGAGTGGTTACTAGCTAGATCTCTGAAATTAGACATATAGCTAAAGCAATGTATGTTTACAGATAGTACAATTGTACTAATGTTGTGATGAGGGCAGTATCCACCAGCAGTTGTGTTAAAAGTCAATAAAAAAAATGAAAAATATCGAAAAATTTTCAATTTAGTAGATTTATAAAAAATCAATATACTATAGCAAAAGTGTTATCCTTAATCCTAAGGCTTTAAGCTGGCACAATCAAGCAAGTGTAGCAACTTTGTGTATCTTATTGACATATTTAACTTATTCTGTTATAATTTTCAGTAATAGGTTTAGAGGTAAAAAACAATGAAAAGCTTTGGAGATCTACTTAATCAGGGCAGGCTTGCATGGATTAGCTTAATATCAAAAATAAAGAGCTTATTTCAAAGTAACAAGCACACATCATCAAACAACGTGCAAAATGCTAGTAATGGAAATGACCGTGACGGCAATACAAGAAAAACAAATGTAGAAAACAAAATAAAAACACAAGACAATGAGATTGATGCAGAAGATGAGCAGGATGTATGGTATGATGCTCTAGAAGAACAAGAGTCAGGTGAAAAGGAAAGAAATTTGGATGAAGAAGAATTTTTTGATGTCACTGAAGATTTTGGTGAACAGGAAGTTAGTGTTAACAGATAAAGATATGAAAGCAATAAGTTTTATAGTACTAAAGATTTCCGAAAAGTAGAAAAATTTATTGACCATTCAAAGACTTTTGCAGTTGCAATATTTGAAAATTCAGTAGACAAAGCGTCTGGACATTTTAACGATAGTAATTGTCAACTTGCAAGTCTTCAGCTAAGTGATGATAGAAAAAGCAGAGCTTGTACACTAAGTTTTGAGAGTAGGCAATCTAATATTAAAATTAGTTCTGATCACATGCGGTTATATATGCCATTTTATTTTGAAAGCAAAAAGCAAGAGTCAATTGAATGCCTTTTTCAGTATATAAATAAAAACGGTAATGCAAGCACGCCTAGTATAGTAATGCTTCTAGACAAGCCAGATAGTATCAATCTTAGTCCTAATTTTAAGTGGACTGAATGTATTTATCATTTTGTCTGGGATAAAATAAAAGAAAGTGAAACAAAAAAATCAAGCAGAATACCTAAAACTTTATTTTCCACTTTTACAGTAGAGTTATCAGAAGGGCAAAATTTAAATTTCTCAATCAATAATGATGCTATTCCAGAAAGTATGGAGAATTTAAAAGATGAAAAACCCACTATTAAAGCAATACTAGCAATTCCTGGCGTATCATCAATTATTGGTAATATAGTTAATGATATACTAGATAAAGTAATAGGTAAGAAGGAGAAGGCAAGTTTTCGTATTAGAGATATTTTAATAGATGGTAAAATAATGAATAAATTACAAAACAGTAAAGTAAAAGTTGAAGAAAAAGTGGATCATAATCCTGAACATTTTGAAGTGGTTGGCTTGAAGAACTTCTTGAAGTCAAAGGCTTCTCAGCCTAACATATAGCTTCAATTCTTATATTCCTTCATTAGCATAATATAGTTTTGTGCTGATTGTGTAATATGTTTAATTTCTTCATTCGACATTTTTTTGAAGAATTTTGCTGGCCTACCAGCCCATATTTCCCCACTTTTTATCACTTTTCCGTGTGTTACCAGTGAGCCAGCAGCTACCATAGCTTCAGGCTCCACAACTGCATGGTCCATCACGGTAGAGCCCATACCAATAAACGCTTTATCATGCACCGTGCATGCGTGCAACATACAAAAATGTCCCACTGTTACCATACTGCCAATAATTGTGTCACCACCTGGGTTTCTATCCACATGAATTACCGTTCCATCTTGAATATTTGTTCCATCACCTATTTTTATTGATCCAACGTCCCCTCTGACCACACAATTAAACCAGATGCTCGCATTTCTTCCTATTTCAACCTTGCCTATGATATGCGAGCCACCTGCGATGAAAGCACTTTCGTCTATTTTTGGTTCATAATTTTTGTATTTTAAAATGTGATACATATTAAGCCCAAAGTCTTATGCATATGTTAATCAAAATAAGGTAAGCAGTAAATACATACTTAGATTTCAAACTACTTGGGTGACAGATGTTCTTGACTTACGTGCTTTGTACTGCTAAGATTTTTATTTTCAGCCCTATCTATAATGTCAGTAGCGGTATTAAGTATATTTCAAATAATATTGGTTGTTGTGTTAGTAATTTTAGTGCTCTTGCAGCCGCCTGGGAGTAGTTCGTTAAGTGGTTTTAGTAATACACAACAGGGGGTCAATTCGATGATTCCGGTGAAATCTTCTGAAAACCCGCTCAGCAGAATAACGGCTATTGTTGCTGGATTGTTTATTATAAACACATTGCTATTGTCAGGATTATGTTCAAAAGACGTACATAAAAAATCGATCGCAGAAAAAATTATATTAGAAAAAAAGCAAGAAAGTGAATCTACTTCTGTTCCATTTGAAAATTAATGAAGGAAGCTAAATTTATCTTTGTCACAGGTGGAGTTGTATCGTCGCTTGGTAAAGGCTTAGTTGCTTCAAGCGTTGGTGCGCTTCTTCAAGCTCACGGTTTTAAGATCCGTATCAGAAAACTTGACCCGTATCTCAACATTGATCCTGGGACAATGAACCCAACTCAGCACGGAGAGGTCTTTGTTACCGAGGATGGTGCTGAAACTGATTTGGATCTTGGGCATTATGAGCGTTTTACTGGAATTAAAGCAACAAAAGATGACAATATAACAACTGGTAAGATATATCATGAGTTATTGAAGAAAGAGAGGCGTGGTGATTATCTGGGCAAAACTGTGCAAGTCATTCCTCATGTAACAGATTTGATCAAATCGTTTATTTTTAATGGTACGGAAGGTTTAGATTTTGTAATATGTGAAATAGGCGGAACTGTAGGTGACATTGAAAGCCAACCATTTTTGGAGGCTATATGCCAAGTTAACTACACATTAGGAAAACAAAGAGTTATCCTTATTCACTTAACTTTAATACCATATCTTACCGCAGCGCAAGAATTAAAGACAAAGCCAACGCAGCATTCAGTTCGAGAGTTAAATTCCGCGGGGTTACAACCAGATATTATATTATGCCGCAGTGAGAAAGAAATTTTCGATAATCAAAGAGAGAAAATAGCTAAGCTTTGCAATGTTTCTTTATCCAATGTGATACCTGCCCCTGATGTGAGTCATATATATGAGTTACCGGTGTTGTATAGCCAATGTGGGCTTGATACGCAAATTTTGGAGCACTTTCATTTAAGTGAGTCAAAACCAAGCTTGACTGAATGGGATCAAATAGTGCATTCCATAAGGCACCCAACACAGGAAGTTACTGTATCTATAGTGGGAAAATACACCGAATTCCCTGATGCGTATAAATCACTAGTTGAAGCGCTAAATCATGGTGCGATTAGTAATAAAGTCAAAGTAAGGATAAATTGGGTTAACTCAAGAGAGAAGGAAGAAAAACCTATAAATGAAAAACTTATAGGAGAGAAATTACAGAATTCTCATGCAATCCTTGTTCCAGGGGGGTTTGGTGATGACGGAGTAGAGGGTAAAATATTAGCAATAAATTATGCCCGTACAAATAATATCCCATTTTTCGGAATTTGCCTTGGTATGCAGCTTGCAATTATTGAATTTGCTCGTAATGTTGTTAAGCTTGAAGATGCACACTCTGAAGAATTTCGTAACTGTAAACATCCAATCGTTAAGTTAGCTGGCGATCAAGATGACGATTTTGGTGGAACCATGAGACTTGGGGCATATAAATGTAATATAAATGCAAACTCTAAAATGATGGATGCATATAGTAACACTACTATTTCAGAAAGACACAGGCATAGATACATAATCAATTCAGATTATAAAGATGATTTGGAAAAAAATGGGCTGCTATGCAGTAGCATATCAGAAGATGGAACGTGCATAGAGGCAGTGGAGTTAGAGAGTCATCCGTGGTTTATTGGTGTGCAGTTTCATCCAGAATTTCAATCAAAGCCGTTTTCTTCTCATCCTCTTTTCGTGTCGTTCGTTAAAGCAGCAATTGATAAGAAATAAGTGCCTAGTGTTTAAGTATCAATATATGGAGCTTGCCATAGAGCAAGCCAAACTTGCTCAGAAAAATGGTGAGGTTCCCATAGGTGCCGTAATAGTTAGTGGAAGCAATGTTGTTTCTTCTGCACACAATATATCCAGCGATCCAACTGCACATGCAGAGATGTTAGCGATCAAGCAGGCATGTAAGTTGCTCTCAACTTCAACGCTTTATGATTCTGACATATACGTAACATTAGAACCATGTCCGATGTGCGCTCAAGCTATTTCCTTTGCCAGAATTAAACGATTGTACTTTGGAGCTTACAATCCCAAAGGTGGAGGTATTGAAAATGGTGCTAAGATATTTCAATTTTGCAGCCATATGCCCGAAGTTTATGGTGGGATATTAGAAATAGAATGCTCTTTTTTGTTAAAGGATTTTTTTGAGAAACTAAGGAACATTTGATAAATCGTCATGCTACTTGTTTTCCGATACAAATTCGTCATTCCGCTACGTGTTAGTGGCTAGATACCGCGGCGGTATGACGTGGTTGTCATTATTCCGCTACTTATTTTCCGATACAAAATCGTCATCCCGCTACGTGTTAGCGGGATCTATGCTAGGAGATACCGTGACGGTATGAAGGTTAAGTAATTCGTCATTCCAGCGCGTGACGCACAACTATACAAACATTGTCCACCAGCAGGGTGTCATCCGAGTAGCTGACACTGCCCTCCTTTGTCATCCCAGTGCCCAGACACTGGGATCCAGAAAACTTAATTTTAACCAAGTGGCTGCATAATAAAGGCTGGATTCCAGTGTCAAGGACTGGAATGACATTACAGGGACACTGGGATGACATCATCCTTTTCTCTGGATTCCAGACTGGAATGACAGCCATACGCGTCAAGTTAAGGAAAAGTGTAAGTAAAATTGATAGAGTGAAGGAAAAGAATAAGGTATAAGTTCTCTTGGATATGTGAATGAGAGAACTTACAATGGACAGAATAGCTTGCTTATCAAAAGACCTCAATGAATTCTTTAATGAAAAAGCAGACGAAATATCAATTGCAGTAGGTTTTATAAAAAGAAAGAGAAAACTTAATGGCTCATCATTCATAAAAGCTATGGTTTTTGGTAACATAGGAGTTGGTGATTGCAGCATAGAAACAATGTGCCAATTGCTAAATGAAGACTCGATAGAAATTACAAAACAGGGTTTGGATTTTAGATTTACTGAAGAAGCAGTGGAATTTATGAAAAGAATGTATAATGAATCTTTAGTTTTATTTAAAAACAGCTTACAGGTTGATTGCAGAATTTTGAAGCAATTTAGAAGCATTAAGCTATTGGATAGTAGCTATATTAGCCTGCCCAGTAGCATGGAAGATATGTACAAAGGATATGGGAGTAGCTATAGAGATTGTGAGAGTAATACCAAATCAGGAATAAAGCTGCAGTTAGTCTTTGATTACCTGAACCAAGCGCTAGATAAGTTAAATTTAATAGAAGGAATAAGGTCGGATCAAGGTTATAGGGATTATCTGAACGGTTTATCAGCCAATGATTTGCTAATATTTGATTTGGGCTACTTTGTGCCTAGTTCTTTTAAACAGATTGATGAAGCAGGTGCATATTTTGTTAGTCGTTATAAGTCTGATACCAATATATATGATATAGAAACAAATCAAAAAATAGAGTTGTTGGAATGTTTAGAAGGTCAATCCCTTCTAGAGATGGAAGTGCTATTAGGAAAAGAAGTAAAAATTAAAGTGAGAATTATATGTCAAAAATTAACTGAAGAACAGTCTATAATTAGAAGAAGAAGGGCTAATAAGTTAGCAAAATCACATGGATATACATCTTCTCAAAAGAATCAAAAATTGCTGGATTGGTCGATATTCATAACTAACGTTCCAGAGAGTAAAATCAGCGCTGAACAAGTATTAACAGTTTACAGGGTAAGATGGCAGATTGAATTATTATTTAAATTGTATAAGAGTCACATCAGGCTTGACGAACTTAAAGGAAAACCATACAGAGTATTATGTGAACTATACGCTAAATTGTGCGCAATTCTTATATTTCATGGAATAGTTGGTTGTATAAAACTGAAAGAGAATACAGAGCTGAGTTTAACAAAGGCATTCATTGAATTAAAAAGAAGGATTAGGGAGTTGTTTTTAGCGTTAAGCAGTAAAATTAATAATTTGAGAATTTTCCTGAAAAAACTTACCACAGACTGGTCACAATTTTCTGTGAAAGACAGATATAGAAAAACTAGAGTATCCACCTTAAGTTCATTGAATTTTCTTACCCTTTTCCTTAACTTGACGCGTATGGGAATGACAGCAGTCCTACGTCATACCGTCACAGTATCTCTAGATCCCGCTAACAAGCAGCGGGATGACGGTTGTCAGGGTGTCAGCTACTTAGATGAAACCCTTTCCCGGTGGAGATCACTATCAAATCACATAGGAGAAAACTAAGACCAATCAAATTTCTTATCTTGCGGTTTTATTTGCAATATTGCTACCACACTGATCAATAAGCAGAAGACTATATAAAGCCCAGCAGCAAGGTTTGTTTGAGGAAATGTTACAGTCAACCAAATACAAACCATAGGAGTAAATCCTCCATGTAACGCATAAGAGATATTGCGTGATAAGCTCACACCACTAAATCTAACATTGGTAGGAAAGAGTTCAGATGCAACTATTCCTATGGGAACTATACCCCTTTCTATTATAGAGAGAACCATTACGCTCAACGCAATCACAAGATAATTTTTGTAGTAATATGCAATAGATAACGCAGGACAACACAGTGCCATTGTAATTGCTATAAATAAGATTGCAGTGCGCTCTTTTCCAACTTTATCAGCCAACATTCCAAACGCTATTGAAGATATCGGCATTAATATACTGGTTATAATCAATACAATTTCGTTGATATATGTTGTTACATAAACATCCACTGATGCTATTTCCTTTGCGAGAGTTCGAAGAAATATGGTAAATCCAACAGCAACATTAACAGGTACAGATATTAAAATAGCAAGTATAAGAGCTCTCTTGTGGCGCTTTATAAGCTCTATTATTGGCAAATCAGGTAAATTTCTTTGTTTTCGATTTTTTTCATATGTTGGAGTTTCTCCCAATTTGTATATGCTATACGCGCTAATTAATCCTAAAATAGCTGAGAAAATAAATGGCAATCTCCAACCCCAGGTACAAAAATCAGTAGTTTTTTTGCAGATAATTACTATCACCGCAGAAAGCAAGACGCCAATGGAGCGGCCAAAACTCATTATTCCAAAATACATCCCTAAGTTCTCTTTCCTACTGGATAAATGCTCTATAAGATAAACAGAACTTCCTTGTTCACCACCAAGTGCAATTCCTTGTGTTATATGGATTGCAAGAAGCAATATAGTAGAAATTATACCTACTTGATTGTGACTTGGAATAAATGCAATGAGACTCGATGGTATCGATATTAGCAAGATAGTAATTATTAATGCTATCCTCCTTCCATACCTGTCACCAACGTGACCAAATATGAATGCACCAAGTGGCCTTACAATTGCGCCTAGCCCTACAATTCCAAATAATTGCAGTATGTTACTGTAGACATCTTTTGCAAAACAAAACTCTCTGCTGATTATGTTAATCAAATCAATAAAGAGCATGTAGTCATACCATATTGCGATTCTGCAGAGTATGGTTGATATCAACACCCTTGTTTGCACTAAATTCAATTCGTAAATGTTTGCTTATTCTATTCTGGCTGCTTTTTAGAATTTTGCAACCTAAGGTGTGAAGTTGACTTTTTTATTATGGTATGTGATAATTGAGATTGTTAAAATTTAGGGTAAAGTTATGGTAATGGAAGGTAAGCAGTGGAAAGAAATATTAAGTGTAATTGATAAGGAGGAAGATTTAAGTAAGGACAACGTAATTAAAAGAATAAAAAAGAAATTAGAAGTAAAAGATAAAAATGAGTATGAAAAACGGGGAAAAGCTGGTTTTAGTGTAAATTACCTGTTTCAGTTTACTTTTTACGGAAAAGCTATAAAATGTACATTGTTATATCTAGCTGCTTTACAAGTTCGTACAGAGATAGTAAAGGTTCTATTACAAGCAAAAGGGATTGATGTTAATGCGGCAATTGAAAATGGGATGACTTCTTTACATTTAGCTGCTATACAAAACTGTACAGAGATAGTAAAAATTCTGATAGCAAAAGGTGCAAAAGTTGATGCAGTAGAGAAAGATGGGCATACTCCTTTACACCTGGCTGCTACGTTTGGTCGTACAGAGACAGTAAAAATTCTAATAGAAAATGGAGCAGATTATCTATTACAAGATAACGATGGTAAAACTCCAAGAGACTTAGCTCAAGATGATGTTATAAAGAAACTTCTAGAGGAAGCAGAAGAAACACAACTGAGAAAACGAGCATTTATTTATGGTGGTTCAACGGCAGTATTAGGCGCTGCTATAGCAGTAGCACTGTTTGCAACCGAAACGATTGCAGTTGAGTTAATACCTATAGTAATAGCAGTGGTTGCAGTTGCAACAGCAGCACTAGCGGTTGGTGGTATTACGTATATGATGTCAAAGCCTAGTACTAAAGTGGAAGAAGCAGAAGAAGAAAAAACTGCTGGAAATGGGTCACTTCCCAGTACCAACTTTCCGTACTAACAGCAAGGGCTGTATGCATTACTGCTCCTTTTTCAGCAATAGTTCCAATCCGCTTATGGCTTGAGTATGAAATATAAGTTGTATCTTGAATCACAAGAATTCTTTTATGAGCTTTTGTTCTTTCAACTGTTTTATCAATGTGTGAAGCTAGAATATCGACTTCTTTTACGTTCTCATTTTGAAAAAAACGATATGCTGCTTTTGCTTCTGACCAACTTCCGCATGCCTCATTAATTGAGCTTTCAGGTAAACTTATCAAACTGTCAGCAATATTTACTAATCGGTCAGTTAATCTTTTATCTCCAAGTACAGCATCTCCAAATTCATTTTTAGCCCATTCATTACTCTCGTTTGCCATTTTTATACCCTCAATATTTGCAAACTCTAATATTGTAATACTTTATTTATAAGTACATTTATATTTGTAGGTAATAGTAAGATTTGATATACAGTAATCTTTTTGTTAACTTTACCAAAAATTATACTATTTTAGATATAATTACAATATCTAAGTTTAAGGTATAGGGATGAACCCTACAATCAAGAGAATTTTCAATATTTTTCTTATAGTATTATTTATTTCTTTTTCTCATGTTGGAAGTGCTGCCGCTGACACTAATGCTGATACAACTGCTCAAGTAATATGTAATATTATTGGCTACGTTTGGGGAATAGGTGGACCGCTTATGACCGTAGTGATAATAGGTGCAGCTTTGCTTGCGATATTTGGTAGAATGCCATGGCCAGCTCTTTTTGCGCTAGGTGTATTTTGTGCTGTATTTTTCGGTGCTAAAGCTATTGTCACGAAAGTAATGGCTAGTATAAATACTACAGATGCTTCTTTTATGGAACGATGTGGAATAGGGGATATTACAAAAAAGAACTAATGTATCCGTTCAGCGGAGTGGTAGAATAAGGTAGACAAAGTGATCTAAAAAGATAATCATAGAGCAAAAGTGAGGTAATGTGGTAAACCTTTTAGAACTTTGCAAAAATTTACAGCAGAAAATAGAAAAACTGGAAGCAGAGATAGAAAACTTAAAAGCAGAAAATAAAGCTTTAAAGATAGAGAACGCTGAATTAAAGGAAAGGCTCGGTTTAAATTCAAAAAACTCATCCCTGCCCAGCTCAAAAGAGCTATACAAAATAAAAAAGGACAAGCCAAAAAGCGAAAGAAATATTGGTGGTCAGATCGGACACAAAGGTAATTATCGCGCTAAAGTGGATGCAGATGAGGTGATAAAGATAGAGTTCTTGCGAATGCGGAGGGAAGATTGCAGTATGTGAAAAACCATATATTCATCAGAAAGTTGATCTGCAGGAAATTAAGCCGTATGTAGTAGAGTATCAGCTAGAGCATGGCCGTTGTCGGAAGTGCGGAAAAAGAAGAAGCAGCAAATTACCAGAAGGTGTTACATCAGATACATTTGGTCCAAAAGTTAAATCGATAATTGCAGCACTCAGCGGATTTTACAAGAATTCAAAGCGCGAAGTGGCTAGCATTATAAATGATATTTTTAATTTGAATATAAGTGTTGGCAGCATATCAAACAGTGAACACAGAGTTGCATCGAAATGCGAAAAAACATATGAGCAAATCGAACAAGAGATAAGTAGAAGTAAAGTTTTACATATTGATGAAACGAGCCATTATAACAAAGGTAAACTTGGTTGGTGTTTGCCAGTAATACAGCAAGTTTTATAAAATTGACAGAGTCAAGAAGAATGAAGGTTTTACGGGAGTGTTAAATAAACCATACGCGTCAAGTTAAGAAGCAAGGGTAAGAAAATTCAATGAACTTAAGGTGGATAGTCTAGTTTTTCTATATCTATCTTTCACAGAAAATTGTGACCAGTCTGTGGTAAGTTTTTTCAGGAAAATTCTCAAATTATTAATTTTACTGCTTAACGCTAAAAACAACTCCCTAATCCTTCTTTTTAATTCAATGAATGCCTTTGTTAAACTCAGCTCTGTATTCTCTTTCAGTTTTATACAACCAACTATTCCATGAAATATAAGAATTGCGCACAATTTAGCGTATAGTTCACATAATCATACGCGTCAAGTTAAGGAAAAGTGTAAGTAAAATTGATAGAGTGAAGGAAAAGAATAAGGTATAAGTTCTCTTGGATATGTGAATGAGAGAACTTACAATGGACAGAATAGCTTGCTTATCAAAAGACCTCAATGAATTCTTTAATGAAAAAGCAGACGAAATATCAATTGCAGTAGGTTTTATAAAAAGAAAGAGAAAACTTAATGGCTCATCATTCATAAAAGCTATGGTTTTTGGTAACATAGGAGTTGGTGATTGCAGCATAGAAACAATGTGCCAATTGCTAAATGAAGACTCGATAGAAATTACAAAACAGGGTTTGGATTATATTAGCCTGCCCAGTAGCATGGAAGATATGTACAAAGGATATGGGAGTAGCTATAGAGATTGTGAGAGTAATACCAAATCAGGAATAAAGCTACAGTTAGTCTTTGATTACCTGAACCAAGCGCTAGATAAGTTAAATTTAATAGAAGGAATAAGGTCGGATCAAGGTTATAGGGATTATCTGAACGGTTTATCAGCCAATGATTTGCTAATATTTGATTTGGGCTACTTTGTGCCTAGTTCTTTTAAACAGATTGATGAAGCAGGTGCATATTTTGTTAGTCGTTATAAGTCTGATACCAATATATATGATATAGAAACAAATCAAAAAATAGAGTTGTTGGAATGTTTAGAAGGTCAATCCCTTCTAGAGATGGAAGTGCTATTAGGAAAAGAAGTAAAAATTAAAGTGAGAATTATATGTCAAAAATTAACTGAAGAACAGTCTATAATTAGAAGAAGAAGGGCTAATAAGTTAGCAAAATCACATGGATATACATCTTCTCAAAAGAATCAAAAATTGCTGGATTGGTCGATATTCATAACTAACGTTCCAGAGAGTAAAATCAGCGCTGAACAAGTATTAACAGTTTACAGGGTAAGATGGCAGATTGAATTATTATTTAAATTGTATAAGAGTCACATCAGGCTTGACGAACTTAAAGGAAAACCATACAGAGTATTATGTGAACTATACGCTAAATTGTGCGCAATTCTTATATTTCATGGAATAGTTGGTTGTATAAAACTGAAAGAGAATACAGAGCTGAGTTTAACAAAGGCATTCATTGAATTAAAAAGAAGGATTAGGGAGTTGTTTTTAGCGTTAAGCAGTAAAATTAATAATTTGAGAATTTTCCTGAAAAAACTTACCACAGACTGGTCACAATTTTCTGTGAAAGATAGATATAGAAAAACTAGAGTATCCACCTTAAGTTCATTGAATTTTCTTACCCTTGCTTCTTAACTTGACGCGTATGGTTGTCAGGGCAGTGTCCCTATGATGTCATCCCAGTGCCCTCTTCTTGTCATCCCAGTGCGTGACACTGGGATCCAGGAATTTTATTAAGTTGGTAAGCATAAAAGTAGCCGTTTTATGTTAAAACACAACGTTCTTGATGAGATTACGGCAAGGCTGGATCCCAGTGTCACGCACTGGGATGACACCCTTTTTGGGTCCTCTAAGTAGCCTATATAGTGTCAACCAAGTAGCCTCCCCCCCTGTCATCCCAGTGCGTGACACTGGGATCCAGGAAACTTAATTTCAACCAAGTGGCTGCATAATAAAGGCTAGATCCCAGTGTCACGCACTGGGATGACAAAAAAGGAGCACTGGAATGACATCACAGGAGAACTGGAATGACACCATTTTCGGTCTCTTAAATTGCTTTAGCCACAAACATTAAGAAATTTGTCAAATGAAAAAAAAGGCAAAAGAAACCCCGTTGGTGACTAATTATTTATATGTACTAAAAATATCGGCGTTTTTTATTCTAAACGCTGCAATTTAGCTGCTTTTAAATGTAACTAACCTAAATTATAAACGTTAAGAAATTTACTGAGCGGAAAAAAAGGCAAAGAAACCCTAGGGTAGCTAGTATTCAAATTCTCCCTTGTCTATTTGACGTCTTTTACTGTCTTAAACGCTTTATAAGCGCGTTTCGTCTTGTATAGGTAGAAACCTGAAGTTTTATAAAGACATGAGGTGCACATAGTGCAAAAAATTAAGCATGATTTACGCCAAATACATTAAGTTTTTTTGTCATTAATCCACTGCAGAGATTGCGAAGATAAATAAATAGCTTCAGTTTCATGATAAGGGGGCTGGCGAAGCTTGTCAAGGAAGTTTTATGTAAGAGATCTATTGAAATGCCCCTGTAAAATTATACTATTAATTAGTACACTGTAAATTTAAAATTATAAATATGTTAAGCAGATTGGTAATTTTGCTATTAGTTTTTATACTTCCTTTTTCTTCATACTCATACCAGTTTAGAACCAAAGCAAAGCAAGCAGTAGTCTTAGATTTAGCTTCAGACTCATTCATTTTTGACCATAATTCTGATGAAAAAATGGCCCCATCTTCAATGAGCAAGCTAATGACTTTATATATAGCCTTCGATTATCTCAAAGCTGGAATAATACACATGGAGGATAAATTTCGAGTAAGTAGAAAAGCGTGGGAAAGGAGAGGCTCTTCTATGTTTTTGAAAGAAGGTCAATCCGTTACGGTGAGGGAATTACTTGAAGGAATTACAATAGTCTCAGGTAATGATGCCTGCATAACACTAGCCGAGGGCATTGCAGGATCAGAAGAGAATTTTGTGGCTGAAATGAATGAAGTTGCACAAAATTTGAATCTGAATGACAGTCATTTTGTCAACTCAAGCGGGTGGCCAGATGAAGATCATTTTATGAACGCAAAAGACTTGGTAATGCTGGCAAAAAGGATTTTCACTGATTTTCCTGAATATTATGATTTATTTTCCGAACAATATTTGACATATAATGAAATTGTACAAAAGAATAAAAATCTTCTACTTTTTCATGACATTGGAGTTGATGGCTTAAAAACCGGTTATACAAATGCTGGTGGTTACGGCATTGTAGCATCTGCAAAACGAAATGATAGGAGAATTTTTGCTGTCGTAAATGGTTTAAACACTGAGAAAGAGCGAATAGAAGAAGCAAAAAGATTGATACAATACTCCTTAAATCATTTTAACACTAAGAAAATATTCGTTAAAGACAGCGTAGTTGAGGAAGTAAATGTTCTCTATGGAAAAGATAGAAAAGTGCCTATTACAGTTGCAAACGATGTTACCATAACTTACAACCGCAAATTGCATGACCAAATTAAGGTGCGTATTGAATATAAAGATATGATACCTGCACCAATTAAAAAAGGTCAAGAAGTGGGCAAAGTTTTTGTAGAAATACCAGGTATTGAGCAACAAACTACACCTCTTTATGCAGCAAATGACGTGCAGGAATTGAATTTCATAGAAAAGTTTTTTAGGATGTTGTTTTAAGTTTGATATTAAAGCAATTTCGAAAGAGAGATCTATTGCACTTTAGTGTAGTTTTAACTAACAATTTCTGTTACAATACAAGATTGAAATGTTACGAAAATGTGCTGGTTGTATTTGTTGCTGTCTAGTATCCTAGAGATACTGTGGGCTGTAACGCTAAAGTTTAGTAACAGTTTTACTAAAGTTGTGCCTTCGATTGCAACATTGGTAATTATGATCATTAGCATTTACTTTTTATCTCTTGCAGCATGCTTTCTACCTATTAGAGTATGCTATGCAGTTTCCTCTGGAATATGCACAATTGGAATAACTATAATTGGTGCAACCACTTTCACAGAGAATATTAATTTATCTCAAGTTTTATGTATCGTTTTAATTGTAATAGGAACCATAGGGCTAAAGCTCTCTATTTAAACCTAAAAATTTATGCATGAATTGGATATATTTACTCTTATCGTCACTAATTGAAGTGTTCTGGGTCATAACACTTAAGCATAGTTATGGATTTACTCATCTCGTACCATCAATAATTAGCATATTCTCCATGGCTCTTAGTACATATTTACTTTCGCTCGCCACACGTTCTATACCTATTGGAGTATGCTATGCAATTTGGACTGGAGTGGGCGCTATAGGAGCTTCGATACTTGGAGTTTACCTATTTGATGAACCAGTTAATTTATTCGAAGTAATATGCTTTATTTTAGTTACATTCGGGATTATAGGATTAAAATTGTTTGATACTGCAAAACAAACTGTTGATAAAATGGAATAAAAGATCCCAAACTGGGATGAAAGAAGCAGATATTCCATATTGTCATGCAAATTGGAATCCAGACTTTTTTCTATACAGCATGGTAAAGATGAGAAACCGTATCCGTTCACACTTAATTCTGCAATTCTTCAATCTCACTAATGGACAGGCCAGTACACTTGACAATAGTGTTAACATCAATATTATGTATCCGTTCAGCGGAGTGGTAGAATAAGGTAGACAAAGTGATCTAAAAAGATAATCATAGAGCAAAAGTGAGGTAATGTGGTAAACCTTTTAGAACTTTGCAAAAATTTACAGCAGAAAATAGAAAAACTGGAAGCAGAGATAGAAAACTTAAAAGCAGAAAATAAAGCTTTAAAGATAGAGAACGCTGAATTAAAGGAAAGGCTCGGTTTAAATTCAAAAAACTCATCCCTGCCCAGCTCAAAAGAGCTATACAAAATAAAAAAGGACAAGCCAAAAAGCGAAAGAAATATTGGTGGTCAGATCGGACACAAAGGTAATTATCGCGCTAAAGTGGATGCAGATGAGGTGATAAAGATAGAGTTCTTGCGAATGCGGAGGGAAGATTGCAGTATGTGAAAAACCATATATTCATCAGAAAGTTGATCTGCAGGAAATTAAGCCGTATGTAGTAGAGTATCAGCTAGAGCATGGCCGTTGTCGGAAGTGCGGAAAAAGAAGAAGCAGCAAATTACCAGAAGGTGTTACATCAGATACATTTGGTCCAAAAGTTAAATCGATAATTGCAGCACTCAGCGGATTTTACAAGAATTCAAAGCGCGAAGTGGCTAGCATTATAAATGATATTTTTAATTTGAATATAAGTGTTGGCAGCATATCAAACAGTGAACACAGAGTTGCATCGAAATGCGAAAAAACATATGAGCAAATCGAACAAGAGATAAGTAGAAGTAAAGTTTTACATATTGATGAAACGAGCCATTATAACAAAGGTAAACTCGCTTGGTGTTTGCAAGCAATACGGCAAGTTTTGTAAAATTGACAGAATCAAGAGGAATGAAGGTTTTACAAAATAGCAAGTTCTGCAATCGCAATAGCTTACGACAGGTATGCAGCATACAACTACTTTGCCGATAAAAACAGGCAAATCTGTTGGGCACATTTATCAAGAGATTTTGAAAGATTAGCACATAGTTGGAATATTGAAGTTAAAGTTCTGGGTTGTTACTTGAGAAACGTGGCCACTGAATTATTTGCACTAAAAAAAGCTTTACTAAAAAATGAGATAGACATTTTAAGATTTGCCAGACCTGCCAGAAAGTTGCGAAAACGTACAAGGTATTACTTGAAGGAGATATTCCACCTACCTGAAGCAATAGGAGCCTCTCGAGTTGTAAGAAATATTATGAAATCTGAAAGGATGATGTGGAAATTTTTAGATGATCCAGAAAATATTCCGCTGACAAATAACCATGCTGAACGGCAAATACGGCATTATGTCGTTTACCGCAAAAATTCATATTTTACACAATCGAAGCGGGGAAATGCATTCCTTGAACGGATAATTTCGTTATACTTAACATGGAAACAAATGGGTCTCAATCCTTTCCAAAACCTCTTATCTATCGTCTCTCACACCACTTAGCTGAACGGATACAGTTTTTTCGTATCTGTTCAACAGAGTGGCAAAATAAGGTAGACGAGAAAAGACAACTATAGGAACAAATGGGTGTCATGCAAGTAGCTGACACTGGCATCCAGTCCTTTCGTGCAGTTCCATCAAAAACGTTGTAAAGCGCTTTCGTGTTTACCAACTTAGTGCCCAATCTGGATCCCAGTGTCAAGCACTGGGATGACAAGAAAGGGAGCACTGGAATTTTTGTTTCAATATTTGTACATTAGCCATGCATCTGAACAGATACGTTTTTTCGTTTCTATGAGCTACTTGGATGACGAGGAAGGAGCACTTACATATTTATGGCAACCTCTTACCTCCGCTCAAAAAGTTTTTCAATATCACTGAGTTTCATTTCTATATAAGTTGGTCTTCCGTGGTTGCATTGCCCGGAATATGGGGTTTTTTCCATTTGTCTAAGCAGCTCATTCATTTCTTCTAATCTCATTTTCCTACCCGCTCTAATTGATCCATGACAAGCGATAGTGGCCAATATTTTGTTCACTTTATCTTCTACTGGCAATGTATCTTCTATTTCCGTTAATCTATCGACTATATTAATTAGCATCTCTTTCACATCTATTGCTCCCAAAATTGCAGGGATTTCTTTTACTATCACTTTATTTTCTGATTTGACTTCAATATCAAAACCCATTTCAAATAACTTATCTTTATAGGTTTCAATCATCTCCATTCCGGCTTGATTTTTGATTTCAACCGTTTCAGGAAGAAGTAGTTTTTGTCTTTTTATACTTGATTTTTGTTTTAGGCATTCATATACTAGTCTCTCGTGGGCTGCATGCTGATCGACTATAATCAATTTGTCTCTTACCTCGGCAATAATGTAAGTATTATAGACCTGACAGCGTGCAAACCCGAGCGGGTGGCTCTCTATCAAATCAACTTGCTCTAACACCTTTTTTTCCAGAACCATAGTCTCCGCTTGTGATGGGAATTTCTGTATGCCGGTATAATCAAACGATTTTGACTGTTCTGATAAGCTTTTTACTCTTTCATTTGGAGAAGCAAATTCTTTTATTAGTTGATTTTCAAAAGGACTTGGCCTTCTTTCATTTTGAACATTAGGTTTATCAAAAGAATCTGGCAATGTTGAATCCATTTTCTGGTCATGCGCTGGAAAGGTGCCTATCCTTCTTGACAATGCTTTAATTAATCCTCTTGTCACTATCTCATATATGAGCTTCTTATTCTGAAACCTTACTTCTGACTTATTTGGATGCACATTTACATCTACTTGATCATAAGGTATCTCTAAATGTAACGCTGCGAAAGGATACCTATCGCTTGGAATAAAATCGTGATATGCATACCTAACTGCGCCAATAAGTAGATTATCTTTAATTGGCCTTCCATTAACAAACGTATAGATCTGAGTTGACTTACCACGATTGACGGTCGGTTTACAGATGTGTCCCGTAAGTTTAATGCCGTCTTCTTCTTCATTAATCTCCAGAGAACTGCCCTGAAATTCTTCTTCTACTTCACACAATCTATGAAATAACGAAGTCTGCTTAGCGTATTTTAAGAGCTTTTTATTACCTGAAGTGAGAGTAAACCCTATATGATAGTTAATCATTGCTAGGTTGTTTACAATATCAACAATGCTTTGAGTTTCTGCTCTTTCGGTTTTTAGAAATTTTAGTCTATTTGGAGTGGCAAAAAATAAATCTCGTACTTCAATATGTGTACCTTGTGATAAAGAATAAGGAGTCAGCTCCCCTATTTTTTCTCCACCCTCATAACTTATAGACCATGCTTCATTTGCTTCTCTTGCCTTAGACGATAATTTTATCCTACTTACTGCTGCTATTGAAGGCAGAGCTTCTCCTCTAAAGCCAAGATGCTTGATTTCTATCAACTCATTGTCGCTTAATTTTGAAGTAGCATGACGCATAAACGCAAGTTCTAAATCGTTTTTTTCTACTCCGTTACCATCATCTGTCACAATAATAAGGTTACGCCCACCACTTTCTATTTTGATCTCTATTTCCAAACTTCCAGCATCTATTGCATTTTCCACTAATTCCTTTACTACACTTGCTGGCCTTTCTATCACCTCCCCTGCTGCTATACGGTTTATGGTTTTTGTGTCTAAAAGAATTATTGCCATAGATTTATTATGAAACTGGTTTTTCTTTTACTTCTTTGGTCTGTTTTTCTCTCCACTTTTTTAACCTACCTGCAATTTCACTGTTGGAAATTGACAATATAGATATGGCGGTAATGGCAGCATTATATGCTCCATTTTCTCCTATAGACATGGTTGCAACTGGAACACCCTTTGGCATTTGAACTATAGAGAGTAGACTGTCCAGCCCATTTAATTGTTTACTATGCACAGGAACGCCGATAACTGGTAAACAAGTTAGTGACGCAACCATACCAGGTAAATGAGCTGCACCTCCTGCACCAGCTATCATAACCTTAAAACCTTCTTCTTGTGCAGATTTAGCAAAATTGAAGAGCCTTTCTGGTGTTCTATGTGCAGATATTATGAATATATCATGTGAAACTTCTAATGCTTTTAACATATCGACGGTATGGACCATAGTGGTGTAGTCTGACTCACTTCCCATAATAACAGCAACATCTTTTTTTATTTTTGTCATATTCAACACAATTTTACTTACTAACTAAATAATGTTCCAGCTAAAAAGCAACAAATATTTAAATTATATTATAAATATAATATATAGAATTCTCGTTAAAATAGAAATTTTAAAAATTTAAATAAATATCCATATTAAGATATAGATATATAAACTTCTTATGTAAGATAAATTTATAAAATAATTATTTTTATATTTCAAGCTTTGTAATCTTAGCTTGTTCTTTCTATAAATGGTTTTTTCAGATAGGCTGATGGTAAAATAGTAATTTAAAATTACTAGAAATTTGATGAAAATATTAATATACAATCAACTTAAAGTTTTAAATATTGATATCATATAATTATTGACAAGTTATATGATATTAATATCTTGGTATATAAAATATTATGCTATAATATTTAATAAAGTTAATTGATATGTGAGTGTAAAAATTATGGAAATAATATCGTTAAATAACTTAGACAGTGCAGGAATAAAAACAAAGTTGCTTTATATAATAAATAAAATTATAGAAAAAAATGCTTGGACTCAGGCTTTTGCAGCTGAGAAACTTGGTATTGATCAGCCAAAGGTATCACAAATTAAAAATGGTAAAATAGATGGTTTTTCTTTAGAGCGATTGTTAGGATTTCTAAAAAAAATTGATCATGAGATAACAATCACGATGACAGAAAGCCAAGAAATAAAATCTGAGGCAGAAAAAGTAAAACATGAAGTTGAATCACAGTAGATACAAAGTTGACAACTTGTTTTTTGTGATATAATATAAAACTTATTAAGGTAGTATCTTATGGCTGAGTCTATTGTAGAAAAGTGTATAGAACGGGTAAGTAACCGTTTCAAATTGGTTCTGTTGGCAAGTCAAAGAACACATGATTTAAATACAGGAGCAAGTAATCCAATTCAAGCAGCTAAGTTTAAAGGTCATAAAAATACCATAGTTTCCTTACATGAAATAGCAGGAAAACAGGTGGATACTCATGAGCTGTTTAGCCTTTTGGTAGGTAGATGCAAGGAATACATAAAAGGAAATATGAATAATGTTTACAGCAGTAATACAAGTAAGCTAGCGAATTTATTAAATTTTTCTGATAACACAGATCTTGATGCAAGTCAAGAAAGCAAAGATTATGAAGTGGATGGTGAAATAGATGATGAAATAAATGATCAAGATGGCGATGAAGAAGTATCCGTTTAGAAATCTACTGAAGTTACATAGTCTTTAAATGATTCACATTGCTATCTATGCACTGTTGTTTTGTATGAGTGTGATGTTGTGTCGCATAGTGTCTAAGTCAAATGATGTGTACAATAAGGTTTTAGCGTTCAATAATTTCTCAACGCAAGTAGTTGTACTCATAACAGCAATATCAATCATTCTGAATAATTTTTTTTTAATTGATATAGCATTGTTGTATGCTAGCGTTAGCTTTATATCAACTATAGCACTAATGAGATTAATGTTGTTTTAATAATTTATGATAGGATCCATTTTCATATTTTTAGGCATTTGTTTAGTAATCATTTCAAGTGTGGGAGTAATTAGATTTCCTGATTTCTATACTAGGTTACATGCAGCAGGTATTACAGATTCTAGCGGTGCAACGTTATTGTTAATTGGTTTTGCTTTGCAGAATAGATTTTCAATCAATACTGTTAAAATAGTATTATTAATTTTTATAATATGGGTAGCTAACTCAACTAATAGCTATATTTTAGCGCGCACTCATTATAAAGTTAAGAAAAAAACTGTTAAAGAAGGCTAAGGTGTTAGAAATATTAAATGTAGTATTACTTTTGTTGTTACTAATAGTTAAGGTTTTTATAGTTTTCTCGCGACATTTAGTCGTAAGTGCTGTTCTAATGTGTGTATTTAGTTCACTGATTGCGCTTATATACTTAATTATGAATGCACCTGATGTTGCAATTACTGAAGCTTCTGTTGGTGCGGGACTCAGTACGGTGTTTACGCTTGCAGCACTCTCCTTGATAAAGAATCATAAAGTAAATCTATCTCATAACCCTATAACGCTTTTTTTTATGTTATTTCTGGCTGTATGTTTGTCATATTTTATGATTCAATTGCCAGATTTTGGCAGCCACAATGCTCCGATCCACTTGCATGTTGCTCCTTATTATGTGGAAAATACCGAAAAAGCTACCGGTATTCCTAATATAGTGACAGCTGTTTTGGCAAGCTTTCGTGGTTATGACACGTTTGGAGAAACTATAGTAGTTTTTACTGCTGCGCTTTGTATAACGTTGATATTAAAAGAAGAAAAAGAAAATGATTAAAGATCCGATATTAAATGCAGTAATATTTTTGATGATACCTTTTATCATTTTATTTGGTTTATACATACAATTTCACGGTGATTACACTCCAGGTGGAGGTTTTCAAGCAGGAATAATTATTGCCTCCGGGATAATATTATATTCAATGCTATTTGGTGTATCTACAACTCTAAAAGCAATACCTTATTCTGTGATTAGATTGACTAACGTGTTAGGTATTTTAATTTATGGAGGAACGGGCGTTGCAACAACTTTACTTGGCCAAAATTTTTTATCTTATGATATCTTGTTAGCCAATAATAGAACCGGTCAAAAATTAGGTATTTTTTTGGTGGAATTAGGTGTAGCATTTACTGTCTACTCCTCTATGTTAATTATATATATAAATTTTGCTCGTAGGAAAAAACAATGACTTTATATAATTATACGATTATTATTGTATTAATGGTGCTAGGTTTATATATTATTATAAACGATAAAAATTTAATCAAGAAAATGATAGGGATAAGCGTCTTCCAAGCATCTGTTTTGTTATTTTACATATCTCTAGGATATATAAAAAGTTCCTTGCCTCCTATATTGGTTTCAAATTTTTATTCATATAGCAATCCTATACCCCATGTTTTAATGCTTACTGCTATAGTGGTTGGAATTGCAACATTTTCAGTTGGATTATCCATAGCAGTAAAAATGGAAGAAAAGTATGGAACAATTGATCAAGACAAGTGTACATAAATTAACAGTATCTTAAACTATATGAAGTAACAAATAGCCACAAGTTAAAAGTAAAATTATAGACTTGCTCGTTGTAAGTTTGTTTGTTAATAAGAAATAAAATTATAAACTATAAAGGTAATGATGTCAACTATTCATGATGCAGAAGATAAGAAAAAAATTATCAAAGATCTGGTAACTAAGAGTACAAAAAAGGGTGGTTTTATCACCTTTGATGATATAAATGATAAATTATCAGATGAAAATTTTTCGTCTGACTTTATAGATGATGCTATATCTTTATTGCAGGATTCCGGAATTAATGTGCTTGAAAGTAGCGAAGATGAAGAAGATATTCCTTCCAACAGTGATGATAGTAAACTTGATGATGATGACACATCGCCAAATATTACTCCAACTTTAGTACAAAATGATGATCCAGTGAGGATTTATTTACAAGACATGAGCTCTGTAAAGCTTTTGTCAAGGGCAGATGAAATCGAGATAGCAAAAAAAATTGAATCTGAAAAGCATAACATGTTACGTGCGATAATTGAAACATCAGTAACATTAAAGGTGATAAAAGTATGGCGTGATGATTTAAGTAATGGAGCTCTCTTACTGAGAGAAATTATAGATCTGGATGCAATTTATAACTCTGATTTTAATGTGGTACCCAAAGAAGAAAGTGAAGAGAGTGCTGAAGATGTTGAGGATTCTAAGGACATTTCTGAAGATGCTGAGTACTGTAGTGATGATGAGAAAGATAGTAAAAAAAGTGATGATGAGAAAGACGGTGATAATGAAGATATAAGTTCAGTCAATTTAAATGTTTCTATTTTTGAAATGGAAAGTGACTTATTGCCAAAGGTCATAGTTGCATTGGATGAGGTAATTACTTTAACAAATGAAGCGTTGATATTAAGAAAAAATTCTAAAAATTTCTCTAATGAGCTAGAAAATTTGTATAATCAAATATGGTCTATAGCATTACAAATTAAGTTAAGTGATGCTGCTGTTGCCAGAATTACACAAGAACTTTATAAGATAAATAGATCCGTCACGCTTGAAGAGGCTAATCTTATTGCTGAGGCTAGAAAATACAATATCGATAGAGAAAGTTTCTATAAAGTTTATGATGACGTGCTTTTAAAGCACGAGTTGAAAGAGATAAGTCTTTTAAAGATCAATGAAAATCAATCCTCTTTTACAGGTGAATTAAAAAACAAATTTTTAAGGTTTATAGACGATAACTCTGAACATATAGCTAGTACCTTGAACGGTATTAAGCAGCATATACAGGAAGATAACGTACAAGAATTTAAGGAGCTAATCAGGAGAATACAAAAACACGAACGAGAAGTCTCTGAAGCAAAGCAAGAGATGATTAAGGCTAACTTAAGGCTAGTAGTCTCCATTGCTAAGAAGTATTCAAAAAGAGGCCTTGATCTGCTTGATTTGATACAAGAAGGCAATATTGGTCTTATGAAGGCCGTGGATAAGTTTGATTACAAACGTGGATATAAATTTTCAACTTATGGCACTTGGTGGGTAAGACAATCAATCACTAGGGCAATACCTGAGCAGTCTAAAGTAGTTAGAATACCAGTTCATATGGTGGAAATTATCAGTAAAATCAACAGAGCATTAAGAAAGATGACTCATGAGATGGGGAGAGAGCCGACGTTAGAGGAATTGAGTGTAGAACTGACAATGCCGCTGGAAAGAATACGCAAAGTTATGAAAATAGCAAGGGATCCAGTAAGTCTTGAAGCTCCAACAGGAAAAGATGATAGTAGTACCTTCGGTGATTGTATAGAAGATAAGCGGGTCTCCAGACCAGAGGATGCTGCAATACTTGCTGACTTGCGTGGCATTACAACCAATGTTCTTGCAACTTTAACACCAAAGGAAGAAAGAATTCTAAGAATGCGTTTTGGCCTTGGTAAAGATGGGAAGGAACATACCTTAGAAGAAGTAGGAAAAATTTTTAATGTAACGCGTGAGAGAATTAGGCAAATAGAGGCAAAAGCACTGCGCAAGTTGAAACATCCAAGCCGCGCTAGAAAACTTAGAGGGTTCTTTTAAGTATACGTGTCAAGTTAAGAAGAAGCTGATTTTGCCCGGAAAAAATGGAGAGAAAGTTAGGCCAAAGTTGTATAATTTCACCGCTATTTTTCTTTTTTTATGAATCTAATGAAACAACATGCTAATCTACGGTAAATATTATGACAAACAAAAATGACAATTCTAAGTATAGAAATTTTTATGTTCTGGGTGATAGTTTATCCGATAATGGCGCAATCATTGGAATTTTAAATAACTTATCCTTTGCAAAAAGCGTAAAGTTTGATGACCCTTTTTATCAAGGAGGATCTTTTAGCAATGGCCCTACTGCTGTTGAATATGTAGCAAAATATTTAGATTTAGACGAATTTAAACCTGGGTGGAGTTATTCATTTTTTGGTAGATGCCACGAACAGCAAGGTCAAAACTATGCAGTTTCATGTGCAACAGCGTCTGAAATTTTTGACCCTATTTTTTCTTATTTCTTCAATAAATTTCGTTTAGCTAACCAGCTAGATGCGGTAATTAAACATCATCCAGATATAGGTAAAGAAGATTTATTTTGCATCATAATCGGCGGAAATGATGTTATGGTTGCCACTGCTTATGACGATACTAAAGCGGAAGAAGTGTTGGAACAAGCAGTGAGTGAAATATGTAATGCACTCAAGGTTCTAAATGAACATGGTGTTAAGCATGTAGTTGTTGCAAACGCACCTGAAGTTGGCTTAATACCAGCTTTTAATAGAGATGAAGAAGCAAGGGAACTAGCTACAAAGCTCACGGAGAGTTTCAATGCAAAATTGGCTAAAGGCTTAGATTATATGAAGAAAAGTACAGATCTTGAAATAAAAGCATTTGATCTTAACTCTAAAATGAGAAGTATGCTTAGCGAATACAAGAGCAAAGGTTTAAATTGTCAAGATGCATGCACATCGAACATTGCAGACCAAGTTGGGAGATTTAAAGAAAATATAAAAATACTCTTAAAGTTGATATTTAAAGGGGAACTTGACGTTGACTATAACCCTGGGTGTAGCAAAGAAACACTAAAGGATTATTTCTTTTTTGATTATTTCCATCCAACTGCGGAACTTCATCATGAAGTTGGTAATGAAGTGTGTGAGTTGATTTGACACAGTTTTTTTGAACATATCCTTTTAAATAGTAACCAGACTGCATTCTGTGATTTTTAGCAAAACACGATCTTTCATTTGAGCTTTCTTCAATCTGAAATAAATACAGAAACTAGCTATTTTCAAAAATATGGTTGAATAATTGTGTGTATAATTATTAATGTTTTTTAGGCATTTTTGCCATCAAAATTTCTCGACCCTAAACTGGATTTGACCTTCAAAAAAATATGTAGGGTCGAGAACTGGCGCGCCTACTTTAGGGTTTGGTCATCACTTTCGTGGTGGGCCTCAATCCAAATTCCCATGTTAACGTTTCTAGCTCCCGCCTCGTCAAACGCAGCATCCGCACTACGCTTTCCTAGTAGATTCTTTGCCAAAGTTTATAACTATTGTACTGGTGATGCTTTCGGTTTGTAATACCTTATTCTGTAGTCTGAATATAGACCCAGCGTTTTGTATATCCATTCGCTACTCCACTTCTTCCAACCAAACCTTTCCTTTGCTTTCCTGGCTCGCATTAAGTTGCATCTTACCTTCTTTTCCACCCAATAGTCTTTCGACCTTTTTAAGATACAATCCAGCTTCTATGCAACCTCATCAAAAACATTCATTTAGTATAAGATCAGCTACTTTCCATGCTAGTTTGCTTGCTCACAAGCAAACTTTTCTGGATTCCAGTTGGCTTTGTTGCATCGCTAGCTATGATGGATTAAAGATAAAAAAGATGGAGAATATCAGTAGCTTATTATTCTGGTATTTATAACAAGAACGGTCAGTGAATACCTAAATTTGAGTAAAAGAAATTTCACTACCACTCACTAATCCGGCTAAAATTCAAGAATTTCAATGCTTTAGCTATTTTCAATAGAATTAAATTTATTAATATAAATAACAAATTACTATTCTTAAATTTGATCAGATTGATTGCAAAAAAACAAGATTTTTAATAGGTTGCTTATAATCCTAACTATAGTTAGCCTTTCATAAGTAGCGATGCAACAAAGCCATCCCAATGTCGGCTACTTGGATGACAGGAGAAGATGCTGGGATGACACCCTGACAACCGTCATCCAGCTACTTGTTAGCGGCTGAGATACCGCAGCGGCATGACGCAGGGAAATCTTACTTACTATAGCTATAGTTCTACATGAATTACAAAAGTAATATTTACTAGATCTTAATATTTTAGATCTATATTTTAATAAATAATGAGCTGTAATTAGTATGAATAATCCATTTAAAAGTGAGAACTATAAAAAAAATCTCGATTCTCTGATCAAAGCTGTAAAGCTAGGAAATGCAGAGAAACAATATAACAAAACGTTAAGGGATTTATCTCATGCATTAGAAGGTTTTACAGGTGAGGCAAAAGGTATAGCTGAGTTTGTTATATATACTGACTTGAACAATTATGTAGAACAGCCATTAGGTCTTTTTAAAACATTAATGAATAGAATTTTGGGAAAAAATTTTCCAACCAAGAACAGTAGTATAAGTAATTTTGTAAATGATGAGTTGTCAAGTTTCACTTTAGAAACAGCAGCTAAGTATACAAGAATTTTAAAAAAAATTGATCTCTTGGAACAATTAGAAAAAGATTTAAGAAAAAATAATATTTTAAAAGATTCTTTGAATTTAGAACAAAGTGAAAAGAGTCAAGGAAAAGATAGATCACACGAAATGAGTTTGGAAGGTAGAAAGCAAAAGGAAGGTACTTTTGAGCTGCGAAAAGAAGAACAGCCGAAAGAAAAATTAGGTGGTAATCGCATGAGGCAAATAAAGCGACCAACAACAGCACCTCCGGCTGCTCCAGATTCGAGGAAGGTACGCTTTAAATCAGAAATATCCTCAGATGGAGAAAGCAAGGCAAAGTCTACATCTTCTTTACTAAAAGGAGCTAATAGTTTTAGTATGCCTGATGCTAAGGAAAATCCTTCTGAGGATTCAGGCTATGAAAGTTCATTAGATCAGGGGTCTGAATATGAAGACATATCAAATTATCAAGAGAAAAAGCAAAAGGAAAATCCTTTATATGAGCAGAGAGAAGATTTAGGCTATGGAAGTTCATTAAATGAAGAGTCTGTATACGAAGAGATATCAAATTATCAAGAGAAGAAGAGTAAAATTTTAATGGAAAATTCGCAGAGTTCAAAATCGCCCAAAGAAGAGCCAATTTATGCAACAGTTTCTAAAGAACATATAGAAGCAAAAAGAGAACGTAAGCAGAAACAACAACCTCAATCCCTAGTACCACAAAAACCACCGCAAGTGCCAAAAAAAATGTTTACTACTGGTCAAGAAGTTAGACAAGAATCGAAAGTGGTAATCAAAGATAAACCTGCAGTACCGCTAAAGCCTAAAAATCTAAGCCGTGCTAATCAAAAAGTAAGCACAGAGCCAAAAGTAGTAGGAGCAATTCTTAAAAAATCAGCTGAAAGAGTACCACTAAAATCTGAAAATCAAGACAATAGGAAATCAGCACAAAAAGCTGCTGGTAAGGCGATACCAAAAGTAGCAGCAGCTACTATGAAAGGAGGAGCTAATCGCGAGATGGGCAGTAAAGTAAAGGCATTAAAAGAAAAATTTGAGCAAAATCAAGCAAAAGGAAATGATAATGTACGGCTTGCTGAAAGCAAAACCACTCCAGCAGCACAAGCGGATATCGGTGTGAAGAAAAAACAATCTCATTCATTTCTAACAGAGAATAAAAGATCTGCAACGAAACACATAACAGCAAAATCTGATCCAAAATCTCATGTCAGCAAAAATTCCCTTCTCACGCATGCAAATGTAAAGGAAATGGTTGCACAAATTGAGAAAGGAAAAGGAGGAAGATAGTAACATTTGGGAAAAAAACATATGTGTCAAGTCAAGAGATTGTGAGCAAACTTAGGAAATTATAGCTAAACTGACTTAGATTTATCAACAATTTGAAAAACCGTCATTCCGCTACGTGTTAGCGGGATCTAGAGACCCCAGTTGCGGATTAACCAATGAAGTAAAGCTGAGAAATACAGGGCTTTTTTAGCTCGGCAGTGGTCTGAAAAGTCCATTTTTCACTTTATAAAATGTTTATATTTTACCACCTACTTTATTTGAATAAGTTCTTCTGCCACACTCTGAACGGATACTTGAATCAGGCTCAAGTTGACAAGTAGATGTTATCTTGTTATAGTAAGTAAGTATTTATTAATTTAATCTTAACTTAAGAGGGTATTTATGGTAGCAAGTGATAGTGTTTTAAAAAGGTATGCGTTAGCCTATATAAAGAAATCAGGTAATAATATTGAAGGGTTTCTACAGCATTGTAATAATACACCGAATTTAACTTGGAGTGAGGAGAATTTTAAAAATGTGTATGAAAAATTTCCACGCTCAAACTCAAATGATAGCTTAAGTTTTTGGGATTATTTACTATTACAATTCTGGATTGATTCTTTATTCGGTGGACGTGGTCACACTACGGTTAATAATATAACAAATATTAACAATAGTAATAGTAATGCCTTTTGTCAAAGCGAAAAAGATAAGAAAAAAGACTCAGAAGACAGTAGAAAACTATTAGCTTTAGGTATAGTAGCTGCAGTTGTGTGTGTTGTTTTCCATGCTAGTATGTGTTTTTGGTATCACAGCAGCAGAAAAACGGCTAGAAAAGAAGAAAAAATAGATTACCTGGATAATAAACTTAAGATGCTTAGGAATATAGAATTTGCGGTTGGCGCTGTTTTTTGGCAGCTTTGATAGCTTGTGCTGTTTACCCAGTCTTACCAGCGTGGAGTTTAGTCATTCTTGGTATTAATTCTCTCGCATGTTTTGCTGGTGGTTTAGCTTTTCATATGAAGCATGAGGAAGAATCAGAAAATATCGGGAAAGCTAAAGGAGCGGTAGATAGCTATTTTCAAAATCTTCAAGGTGTTTTTCCAAGTGCTCCTTCTGATGATGCGGAACGGCAGTTTAGGAATTATTAGGGGCTCACCGTATGATAAAATTAACAGTTTTATTTTTAGCCAAATTAATTGAATCAAGCCACAAAACCTGCTAAAGTTAACTTTGTGAAAGCACCCTTAGCTCAGTTGGATTAGAGCATTTGACTACGGATCAAAAGGTCGGGCGTTCAAGTCGCTCAGGGTGCACCACATTTTATAGGAAACAGAAGTCACACTTGAAATTAATATATGTAATACCTATCTTTAAAGGTTAAGCACTAAACTATTATATATGAGCAAAAAAGACTACTATGATCTGCTGGAAGTAGGCAAAAATGCCAGTATTGATGAGATAAAAAAAGCGTATAAAAAATTAGCGTTAAAATATCATCCTGATAGAAATCCTGGCAATCAAGAAGCAGAGGAAAAATTTAAAGAGGTAACAGCTGCATATGAAGTTCTGTCTGACTCTGAGAAAAGGGCAGGCTATGATCGTTATGGCCACGAAGGTGCTTCTGGTGGATTTCAAGGCTTCAGTTCTGCAGGAGATTTTAGCGACATATTCAATGACTTCTTTGGTGGAGGATTCGGTGGTGGTGCAAGTAGATCGAGAGCAAAAAGAAGTACAACAGGAGTATCTGGAGCAGACCTACGTTATGATCTTGAAATTACCTTAGAAGATGCATTTAAAGGAATACAAGCGCCTATACATTATGTGACAAATGTAAAATGTGATACATGCCAAGGCACAGGTGGCGAAGGAGCAATTAAACCAGTTCAGTGCCACACATGCAAGGGAAGCGGTAGGATTAGAACTCAACAAGGCTTTTTTACCATCGAAAGAACATGTACTACATGCTATGGGGAAGGAGAAATAATACAAAATAAATGTAAGAAATGTGGTGGAAGTGGACGTAGAAGAGATGAAGTAAATATATCCGTTTCAATTCCAAAAGGCATAGAAGAAGGAGCTAAGGTAAGGATAAGTGGTAAAGGAGAAACTGGAACAAAAGGTGGAAAAAGTGGAGATTTATACGTATACGTGAAAATAATTTCCCATAAAATCTTTGCTAGAAATAAAGCAGATTTACACTGTAAAGTGCCTATAAGAATGACACTAGCAGTGCTTGGTGGTGAAATCGATATTCAATCAATTGATGGAGCTAAAATAAAAGTAAAGGTCCCTGAAGGCACTCAAACTGGTACCAAACTACGTTGTAGGGAAAAGGGTATGCCATATATGAACTCACATGCTCGTGGTGATTTATATGTACAGGTAATAGTTGAGACTTTAAATCCAAAAAATTTAACTAAAAAGCAAATTGAACTATTAAAAGCGCTTGAAGAAGAGGAAAATGCAAGTGTACAACAGCAATCTGAAGGGTTTTTTAGTAAAGTAAAAAAAAAATAAGAAATCTGCTAAATGACATAAAGGGGTAACTGTTTACGGGTTTTCATTTAATCCTGCAATTCTTTGACCTTATTAATGGAAAACTTAACAATAGTGTTATTATTAGCCAACAGAAACTTCTTAGTTCCTTAAAACTATGTAAAAGCAATAAATTTCTTTATTTAAGGTCGAAGTTTTGCTATTCTCAAGTTTTAATAATTTAAATTTAATGAATATAAACAAAAATGAGTTTTTATTTCTTCCGCTTGGGGGAGTAGGAAGAATCGGGATGAATGTTAGCCTATATCATTACCAAGGTAAGTGGATTATGATCGACCTTGGTGTTGGTTTTGCAGATGAAACTATGCCAGGTGTTGAGCTGCTTATTGCTGATATAGATTTTATTGCTCAAAGAAAAAAAGATTTACTTGGAATAATAATTACACATGCACATGAGGATCACTGCGGTGCAGTGCCCCACTTGTGGGAAGAGTTGCAGTGCTCCATATATACAACAAAATTTACGGTTAATTTTCTTAAAGAGAAACTAAAAGAATTTCGATTGGAAGGTATAGTGCCTGTGAAAGAGGTGGACATAAATGGCAGCACAAATTTGGGTCCTTTTACCATCGAGTTTATAAATGTAACTCATTCAATTCCTGAGGCAAATTCAATATTAATTAGCACTGAAATGGGTAGTGCACTCCATACAGGAGACTGGAAATTTGATCCAAAACCTGTTGTTGGATTAACTTCTAATATGGAGCTCCTAAAAGAAATTGGCGATAAAGGTGACCTGCTTGCAGCAATTTGCGATTCAACCAATATATTAAGCAAGCATCACCCTGAGTCAGAAGGTGAAATTTATAATAATATTTATAACATAATAAAGCGGTCTAAAAAATTAGTTGCTGTTTCGCTATTTGCTTCAAATGTGGCACGAATTGAAACGATAAGCCAAGCTGCAAAAGCACTAAATAGAAAAGTAGTTTTACTTGGTAGATCTTTATGGAGAATAGTGAAAGTTGCGCAAGATAGTGGTTATTTAACTGATTCTCCTCAGTTTCTTGAAGCAAAGGAAGCAGTAAATTTTCCAAGGGAAGAACTGGTGCTACTTTGCACAGGTTGTCAAGGTGAGCCACTGGCAGCTACCGCAAGACTTGCTGCTAAGAGTCATCAAGCATTTAAAATGCAGCAAGGTGATACCATGATCTTTTCGTCAAAAATCATTCCTGGAAATGAAACTCGTGCGCACAACATGCTCAATGCCTTTATTGAGATGGGGGTAGAAGTTGTTACTGAAAAAACAGAGCATGTTCATGCTTCTGGGCATCCAACAAGAGAAGAGCTAAAGGAAATGTATTCTTTAATAAAACCGAAGATGTCTATTCCAGTTCACGGCGAATATATTCACACGCATGCACATGTAAAATTTGCTAAAGAGTGCGGTGTGGCAAAAGCAATAATGATTGCACCAGGTGATATTGTTAATTTGGAGAACGGAGAAAAAGTTGATTCAATTGATGTTGACTACTTTGGTATTGATGGTACGCTGCTACGTCATCCGGAGAGCAGTGTTATAAAAATGCGTAAAAGAATGAGAGATGCTGGAGTTATTGTGGTAACAGCAGTTGTAAACAAGAAAAATAAATTGCTTGCTAAACCAAAAGTATTTGTACCTGGTGTTTTTGAAGTGCTAGAAGATGCAGCTATCATACAGAAAATTGTCAAGAAAGTTGAGTCGTTGTTTAGTTTGCAACCAACAAAAAAAATTAAAAATAAGATTGAAAGTTCAATATTGAGTATCTTAAAGGAATATTTACTAAAAAGACCTATAATTGAGGTTCAGATAGAACAGGTATAGAAATATACCTCTTTTATTAACCATTATTTGAGTAAGAAGTTAACAATGTATTCTTTGATGTTATTTCAGCATGCAATACTGGAATCCATAAAAAAAATCAGTGTCAAGCACACAACTATATGAACGTTGTGATTTTAGAGCAATCCCTGCCGGTAGGGGTGTCATCCCAGTGCTTGACACTGGGATCCAGCAAAATTGATTGTAAACAAGCGCACTATACAACATTATCGATGAAATTGCCAGAAAACTGGATTCCAGTGTCAAGCACTGGAATGACACCACCTGCCACCTACAAATTGCAATGTTCGTATAGTTATGTGTCAAGCACTGGGATGACATCAGAGGTTAATGTCACCTACTGTAACACGAGAAGTTTGAACAGTTGTGTATCAGCTACTTTCATGACGTCGTTTGTTGTGCAGTTTACCTTCAAAAGTAAACGTTTGCTGGGATGATAGAGAGCAAAGCAGGAAGTCTAATGAAGTTATTCGTTCAACTAATATTGCTTGTTTTGTTATTTATTCCTTATTTTACAAAAGCTGCTTTATATGTTGATATAAAAAAAAGCAGTGTTGGTAACATCGGTCTTGCTGTATCTAAATGTACATGTAAAACAGCGTTGGAAAGGGAATTAAGTGAAAATATTGCAAAGGTAATAGGAACAAATTTATCTAATTGTGGCTTATTTAATGTAAAACGTGGCGCGGAAGCTGAATCTAAATCTTGGAAAAGCGATACTGTAGTCACAGTAAGTTTAAGCGAAATATCTGGTAGTGCATTAGAGCTATCATTTCGTTTATTTGACACTTTTACAAAAAGAGAATTACTTACTCAGTCAGTTGTTTTTCCAGCAAAAGACTGGAGAAAAATTGGTCACCTCGTTTCGGATGTGATACATGATAGATTGATTGGTGAGAAAGGGCACTTCAACACAAAAATCACGTATATTGCTGAAGAAAAAGATAGCAACTACAAATCTGTGCGTAAAATTGCTGTGATGAATCAAGATGGAAGTAATATAAAATACTTAACAAATGGCGATAGATTTGTGTCAACACCGAGATTCTTACCAAATGGAAAGGGTATTGTTTATATCTCGTACGCAAATGGTAAAAGTTATATAATATTAAAAAATTTAAAAGATAACACTGAATCAATAATCAGCGCATTTGAAGGAGTTGTTTCTGCACCAAGATTTTCTCCCGATGGTAAATCTCTTTTAATTTCCCACTCATTGGGTGGTGAAACGAATATATTATCTTTGGATTTAAGTAGTAAACGGACAAAAAAAATTACTAAAGGTTCAGCTATAAGCACTTCTCCCTCTTTTTCTCCAGATCAAAAGTATATGGCTTTTAGTTCTGATATAAGTGGGAGTCAGCAACTGTACGTTATCGATTTTACTAACAAAAGTAAAAAACCTAAAAGAATTAGTGTTGGAAGTGGAAGATATGCTACGCCTGTTTGGTCGCCAAAAGGAGATCTGATAGCTTTTACAAAGATTCAGTCAGGAAAATTTTACATAGGAGTTATGAAGCCAGATGGCAAAGAAGAACGTCTGCTTTCAGAGGGGCATAAAATTGAATCCCCGGCATGGCTACCAAATGGCAGAGAAATCATTTTTACAAGAACAGAATCACCAAGCAACTCTAAACTATATTTAGTAGACTTAGTAAAGAAAAATCAAAAAATGGTTTCCACTCCCACAAATGCTTCTTTACCGGATTGGTCTTATTTTTGAAAGTAGATTTATTGTATCTGTTCAGATGCATGGCTAATGTACAAATACTGAAACAAAAATTCCAGTGCTCCCTTTCTTGTCATCCCAGTGCTTGACACTGGGATCCAGATTGGGCACTAAGTTGGTAAACACGAAAGCGGTTAATCCTCTACAACGTTTTTGATGGAACTGTGCAAAAGGACTGGATTCCAGTGTCAAGCACTGGAATGACACCCATTTGTTCCTATAGTTGTCTTTTCTCGTTACCTTATTTTGCCACTCTGCTGAACAGATACGATCTATTATAGGTTTGATATGAGCCTTATTTTACCTTAATCGTTTATAACCTTTGGCACTACGAAATACCCATGCTCAGGTTTTGTATTGGACAATATCTCTTTTTTAATGTTTTGAGAATTTATAACATCATCGCGTACATGAATGTCCTTGTCTATACTGCCATAACGCATAGGAGAAACACCTTCAGTATTAACTTGCAATAAAGTATCATGTATCCAATCCAGCATTGTCAGTTCTTTGGAGTAGTGATCAATCTCGTCATTTGATAACTTAATCCTTACAAGCTGTGCAATTTTAAGCATTTCTTCTTTGGTAATTGTTATTTTTCTCTTATTTGCAAATTCTATTAGTGAAGTAATAACGTCTTCTGTTGACTTAGCTGGCATCTTTACCTCCTTGGATAAAGTGAGTTAAAATATCTGCGACCGAAACAACTTCTATTTTACCAGTTTTTTCAAGTTTGTGAAGTATGGTATCCGTAATCACTAATTTATCTAAAGAAGAGGAAGAAATTTTCTCAACTGCACTTCCTGAAAGCACGCCATGTGTGATGCATGAAATTACGGACTTTGCTCCGTGGCCTTTTAAAGCAAGAGCTGCATTACACAATGTTCCACCAGAGTCAACTATATCATCAACAATGACACAATTTTTATTTGCAACTTCTCCTATTATGTTCATTACTTGAGATGTGCCTGCTTTCTCCCTATATTTATCTACTACAATAATCTTATCACTTAACCCTATCTTATACTTTTCCTCTAAAGTCTTTGCAAAAGCACGTGCTCTGCCAATTGCTCCAACATCAGGTGCAACAATTGCCAAATTTTCTGTGTGTATAGAGTCAACAAATGCTTCAAAGCAGTTCAAATTAGTTATCGGTACATCAAAGAATCCTTCAATTTGACTTGAGTGCAAATCAATAACTGCAACACTACTTGCACCTGCAGTTTGAATAAGATTTGCAACTAATTTGGCACTTAAAGCAGACTGCATATTATTGTTCTTGATAATTCTATCTTGCCTGCTATATCCATAATAAGGAATAATTACTACTATCCTTTTGGCTCCTAATCTATTTACTGCATCAATTATAAGCAGAAGCTCCATAAGATTATCATTCACAGGGGGAGAAAGAGATTGTATTATATATACTTCTTGATTATATAGATCATTTGCTACTTCTACATTTACCTCACCATCGGTAAACTTTGATATCCAAGCAGAGGATGGTTGAACATCTAGCCGGTTAACTACTGATTCCCCTAATTCCTTACTAGCATTACCTATTATTATCTTCATAACGCACTAATTGAGTTTTTAAGATTATACAGAAATTGTGAAATAATTGAAATGTAAGTTTCTTTATCTATAGCTAAAGTAACTTAGGTTATATCCGTTCAGCAGAGTGGCAAAATAGGTAGACAAAGTGCTCTAAAAAGATAATCATAGAGTAAATGTGAGATAAGTCCTTACAATAAACCATACGCGTCAAGTTAAGGAAAAGTGTAAGTAAAATTGATAGAGTGAAGGAAAAGAATAAGGTATAAGTTCTTCTTGGATATGTGAATGAGAGAACTTACAATGGACAGAATAGCTTGCTTATCAAAAGACCTCAATGAATTCTTTAATGAAAAAGCAGACGAAATATCAATTGCAGTAGGTTTTATAAAAAGAAAGAGAAAACTTAATGGCTCATCATTCATAAAAGCTATGGTTTTTGGTAACATAGGAGTTGGTGATTGCAGCATAGAAACAATGTGCCAATTGCTAAATGAAGACTCGATAGAAATTACAAAACAGGGTTTGGATTATATTAGCCTGCCCAGTAGCATGGAAGATATGTACAAAGGATATGGGAGTAGCTATAGAGATTGTGAGAGTAATACCAAATCAGGAATAAAGCTGCAGTTAGTCTTTGATTACCTGAACCAAGCGCTAGATAAGTTAAATTTAATAGAAGGAATAAGGTCGGATCAAGGTTATAGGGATTATCTGAACGGTTTATCAGCCAATGATTTGCTAATATTTGATTTGGGCTACTTTGTGCCTAGTTCTTTTAAACAGATTGATGAAGCAGGTGCATATTTTGTTAGTCGTTATAAGTCTGATACCAATATATATGATATAGAAACAAATCAAAAAATAGAGTTGTTGGAATGTTTAGAAGGTCAATCCCTTCTAGAGATGGAAGTGCTATTAGGAAAAGAAGTAAAAATTAAAGTGAGAATTATATGTCAAAAATTAACTGAAGAACAGTCTATAATTAGAAGAAGAAGGGCTAATAAGTTAGCAAAATCACATGGATATACATCTTCTCAAAAGAATCAAAAATTGCTGGATTGGTCGATATTCATAACTAACGTTCCAGAGAGTAAAATCAGCGCTGAACAAGTATTAACAGTTTACAGGGTAAGATGGCAGATTGAATTATTATTTAAATTGTATAAGAGTCACATCAGGCTTGACGAACTTAAAGGAAAACCATACAGAGTATTATGTGAACTATACGCTAAATTGTGCGCAATTCTTATATTTCATGGAATAGTTGGTTGTATAAAACTGAAAGAGAATACAGAGCTGAGTTTAACAAAGGCATTCATTGAATTAAAAAGAAGGATTAGGGAGTTGTTTTTAGCGTTAAGCAGTAAAATTAATAATTTGAGAATTTTCCTGAAAAAACTTACCACAGACTGGTCACAATTTTCTGTGAAAGATAGATATAGAAAAACTAGAGTATCCACCTTAAGTTCATTGAATTTTCTTACCCTTGCTTCTTAACTTGACGCGTATGGCCAAGCGATGCAGCTATTGGAATTATAAAAAGAATGTGTGCCAGCAAGTAATTGCCACTACATAACATTGAGAAAACTGGATAACTCACTATTACAAAAGCTATAAATGCAAACTTCATAACTTTTTTTCTTCCTACCTTATCAGAAAGTATTGCAAACAATATTGTCAATCCTCCAAGTGCAATTTGATTCAGTATTTCCACTATATGATTAAAATGAGTATTTACTGTTAATATTTTATTCGTAAGCACATTGAAAAATACCAAATATATATAGAGAGACGCATTTTCAACCAAGTCAATACCTATTGATATTAGAACAGGCTTTTTCTAATTGTTTAATAACTCTTTTAATGGCAATTTAGATGGATTTTTCTGTCTTTTATACTCTGGGCTTTCATCAAGTATATATCTCATATATATGCTAATTAATCCCATTGCTAAACTGAAAATGAAAGGTAATCTCCACCCCCAAGATTCAAAATCAGATACTTTTTTGCATATGAGTAACGCTATCAGGCTTAATACTGAACCAAAAATTGCGCTTAATACTTCAATGCTGCCAAAAAATCCTTTTTTGTTTTTAGGAGCGTGTTCTATTAAAAATGGTGCATTTCCTGCTTCTCCCCCAAGGGATATACCCTGCAATAATCTTAAACACACTACCAGCATTGACGCTAGTATTCCAATGCTTTGATAACCTGGAACAAAAGCAATTAATACGGTTGATAAAGTCATTAATATAATCGAGAGCAATAAGGCAACTCTTCTGCCATGCTTATCACCAATGTGACCAAATATAGCAGCGCCGATTGGTCTCATTAAGAAACCCACTGCAAACACTCCAAAAGCCTTCAATACGCTGGTTAGTTGATCATCCGATGGAAAAAACACACCACCTATTATGTTTATTAAGTGGCCAAAAAGCATGTGGTCATACCACAATAAAGTGTTACAAATCAAACTTGAAAATATTACTTTTGTTATTTGCTGCATAATTTTCTATAGTCTGTTTAGTATTTAGTAATATACATTACTTTTTTTTATATAATAGAAAAATTTGAACATCATATTAATAATAGCATCTTATTAAATCTTAATATTTTTATATCATTGACTATATTCAAGTGTTTTTATATTATTGCCTATATACTTCCATATGTTTTAGTGGGAAGTTATTTTTATTTGTATGCACAGAGTCTCTTGATGGAGCACTATGACACACACTCCAGTTTTGTTAAAAGAGATGCTATCACTACTATCACCGCAGGATGGTGGCATATACGTAGACGCCACATTTGGAGCTGGAGGGTATAGCAAAGCAATATTGGAGTCAGCTGATTGCAAAGTATATGCAATTGATAGAGATGAAACGGTAACTAAGTTTTATGATGATTTAAGCGTTAGATATCCAGATAGAATAAAACTATTCATTGAGAAGTTTAGTAATATTAAAAGTATACTAAGCAGCGTTGAGCCATCTCCTGTCATCCCAGTACTTGATACTGGAAAAAATAACTGGTCACGTGCTGGAATGACATCAAACGGAGTGGATGGAGTGGTTTTTGACATCGGAGTTTCATCTATGCAGCTTGATAACGGAGATAGAGGGTTCTCATTTTTACATGATGGTCCACTCAATATGAGCATGGATAACTCTTCTTATATAAACGCTTCAACGTTTGTTAACGCTTTACGCGAAGAAGAAATCGCAAATACTATATATAACTACGGAGGAGAACGTCATTCTCGCAAAATCGCAAGAGCAATAGTAAGTGCACGGAAGAAAAAAACTATCAAAACTACATTTGAGCTTGCGGATATTGTACGTTCCGTGGTATTTCGTGGAAAAAGCAAAATTGATCCTGCAACCAGAACATTTCAGGCAATCAGAATATGGGTAAACGATGAGCTGGGAGAACTTGAAAAGGGCATTAAAGCTGCATCTGAGATTTTAAGTGAGAATGGCAAATTAATTGTCGTCACCTTTCATTCCTTAGAAGATCGTATAGTCAAAACTTTTTTTAAAGATTTATGTGCTACTGATTGCAAGACATTCTCTCTTCTAAATAAAAAAGTGATTGAAGCAAGTATAGAAGAAGTAAGTGCAAATCCGCGTTCACGCTCAGCAAAACTAAGAGCTATACAGAGGTTGTCGTGAGAACTTTCTGCATCATCTCAATAGTTATGTTTTTTCTTAGCATTGTAGGACTATTTAAGGTAAAATTACATGTTCAGTCGTTAAATAGAGAGCTAATAAAAATAAAAAGTGAAATTAATTTAGTACAAAGTGATATAAAAGTTTTACAAGCAGAGTGGAGCTATTTGAATAATCCAAAAAGACTTGCAAGCCTTGTAAAGAAATACCTGAAAAATAACTCATTAATACTGGCTAGTCAGGTTAAAAATCTTGACTCTTTAAATGGCCGCAGTGTGTTAACACAACTTAAAATCCATGATCAACAGTGAGATTAAGTCTTATTTTTTACAGATGAGCACATCACAATAAAACTTACTTTGTATCCGTTCAGGATAGCGGCAAGGTAGTATAACCATAGAGTAAAAGTGAGTTTACAACAAATGGTGTCATCCCAGTGCTTGACACTGGGATCCATCCTTTCCATAATCATCAAAAACATTGTATTTTAACGTAAAACAGCTATTTTTATGCTTACCAACTTAATAAAATTCCTGGATCCCAGTGTCTGGGCACTGGGATGACAAAGGAGAGCAGTGTCAGCTACTTGCATAACACCATTTGTTGTGCAACTTACTCTAGTATGAAATTGCTTGCGTAAGATTTTGGCAGCCTCTTAACATTTTTTGGCATTTCAATTATGTATTTAACGTTACGTTTTTTTGCGTAGAATACTGCTTTTTCAAGAGAATCAAACTTTAATACAATCTGTTTTTTTGGATCTTTTGAGCCAACCCACCCCATTAAAGGTTCAATGTAGTAAGAGCCAGATTCAATTTTCAGGTGCCAGAAATTTGTATTACCTAAACCAGATTGTGTTGCAGTTCTTGTTGGTCTATAAATCCTAAAAACTACTTTATCGTCAATGCCCATAGTTCTTGTTAAATAAGCTTAAATATATATCTAAACAAATCCTTTCACAAACAATTAATATGAAAGAATGAAGTTTGAAATAAATATTTTTATGTTATATTATTATTAAATTATATTAAAAAGATTAGCTGAATAGGAGTAACCGATGACGCAACAGGAAATAGTAACAATTAATGCAGAGTTACGTGATATAACAAAAACAAAAGCGATGCATTCTCTAAGGAAGAAAGGAAACATCCCTGGAATCATATATGGAAAAGGCCATGATAATGTAAATTTGACATTGTCTGCAAAGGAATTCACGAAGCAATATAAATCAGGCTCTCTTTCTGCACATTTGATAGAGCTGAATATTTCGGGCAAAAAGGAATATGCTCTTGTTCGTGATATCCAATTGCATGTAGTAAAGGATACTGTGCAACATGTTGATTTTCAGTTTGTTGATAAAGGCAGCGAAATTAAAATAGACATACCTCTATCATTTGTGAATGAAAGTAAAGCCCCAGGGATCAAGTTAGGTGGAGTGCTTAATGTTTTGTGTCGTTCTATTGCTGTTAAATGCTCTCCTGATAAAATACCTCAGGTTATTGAAGTTGATTTATCCGGTAAAATGATTGGCCAGTCTATACATATTAATGATGTAAAATTACCAGAAGGTGTTAAGTTTGTAGCTCATGAAGAAGAAAATTTTACCATTGTTACAATTTCTGCTGCCGATAGTGAGGTTGAAGAACCTCAAGCAGAAACAGAGGAATAGTGCACCTGATAATTGGGCTTGGTAACCCTGGTGGTCAATATGAGTTAACTTATCATAATATCGGCTTCATCGTAGTTGATACAATTTGCAAATATTGGAATTTCCAGTCGTTCTCTAAAAAAGCCGATTATCTAATAACCTCTGGCATAATTAATGATAATAAAATCATGTTAATAAAGCCTTATTCATTTATGAATAATTCAGGCATCCCTGTTGCAAAAATACGAAACTTTTACAAATTATCGCTAGATAATATCGTTGTCATACACGATGACGCCGATTTGGAACTTGAAAAAATAAAAATAAAGAAAGGTGGTAGCTCTGCTGGACATAATGGACTTAAATCCATAGATAGTTTTATTGGCAACGATTATTGGCGCTTGAGATTTGGAGTGGGTAGACCTGAAGATCAAAGAAGCTTAGCAGATTATGTGTTATCAAAATTTTCAAATTTTGATAATGTTACTCCCTTAGTGGAAAAAATAGCAAAAAATATACACTTAATGCTGCAAGGAGATAATACAGCTTTTATCAATTTGATTGTATAATATTACGAAACACAAAACTAAATTTCACACAATTAAAATAACAGATTTCTTGCATCACCTCCCAAGCCACAATTGTCATTCAGTAGAAACGAAAAACTTACTTGACACCCTTCGCCAGCCCCCTTATCATGAAACTGAAGCTATTTATTTATCTTCGCAATCTCTGCAGTGGATTAATGACAAAAAAACTTAATGTATTTGGCGTAAATCATGCTTAATTTTTTGCACTATGTGCACCTCATGTCTTTATAAAACTTTTAGGTTTCTACCTATACAAGCCGAAACGCGCTTATAAAGCGTTTAAGACAGTAAAAGACGTCAAATAGACAAGGGAGAATTTCAATACTAGCTACCCTAGGGTTTCTTTGCCTTTTTTTCCACTTAGTAAATTTCTTAACGTTTATAATTTAGGTTAGTCGCATTTAAAAGCGGCTGAATCGGAGCGTTTAGAATAAAAAACGCCAATATTTTGAAGTACATATAAATAACTAGTTAACCATGGGGCTTCTTTTGCCTTTTTTTTCATTTGGTAAATTTCTTAAATATTTATGGCTAAACGACAACCGTCATCCCGCTACTTGTTAGCGGGATCTAGAGATACCGCGAATGAATCGTGGTATGAAGGTTCGTGGCGGCATGAAGATAAGGTTTATACCTTGTCATCCCAGTGCTTGACACTGGGATCCAGTTTTCCATATAATCTCATCGAAAATGTTGTAACCACTTTCTGTGCTAGTTTGCTTGCTTACAAGCAAACTTTCCTGGATCCCAGTGTCTGGGCACTGGGATGACACTATCATAAGGTGAATCTAGATTTCAGTAGTCAAGGCACTGGGATGACAGCTAGCCTGACAACCGTCATCCCGCTGCTTGTTAGCTGATGAGATACCGTGACGGTTCGTGGCGGAATGACGGGTTTGCTGTTTACAAAATTGTCGATAAACATAAATTTCTCTAATCGCGGTTAAAATCTTAATTATTATTAATATTGTATTAATAAAAACTTAATAATAATCCTTAATAATATATGAACTAACATGTTTGCAATTTCGTATGACAGAGGAAACAAAAGATGGATATGCTTCCTTATATGTTGCAATTCAGGAAGGTAATATTGAAGCTGCAGAACTACTAATAAAGTGTGGCACAAACGTCAATGATCATTATGAACGCAATCGTACGCCACTGCATATTGCCATCGGACGCAAACAATTAGAAATAGCAAAATTGCTGATAAAAAATGGAGCAAACGTTAATGCAAAAACTCAAAATCATGGTAAAGATGATCTAACACCAATGCACTTTGCAGTTTTTCCAAATACGCCAGAATTTATAGAATTACTAGCTAGCCATGGTGCATTGATTAATGAAAGAGAAAGTACCGAAGGGTATACTCCTCTTCACTTTGCTGCTTTGTATGGGAATAAAAATATAATACAAGCCTTAATTGATAAGGGACAAGATATTGAAGATGTGGACAATAATGGGCGAACAGCTCTGTTTTTAGCTGCTAGGCAGTGCACTGAAGCAGAAGATGATAGCAGAATAGAAATTATCAAGTATTTGATAGACAAGCTCAAAGTAGATGTAACAAAGAAAGACAATAATAACAATACAGTACTCTTTCCTGCCGCTAATAATTGCCCTGGAAAAGTGGTAGAATTCATCATTGAGCAATATATAAAAATCTTTGAGTTAGAGAATTTTATCAACCACAAAAATAATGATGGAATGGATGCTTTGGATATTGCGCTGAATAGTGGAAACGAGAAAGCTATTGAAGTATTAAGATCATATGGAGCAGATATCGAGAATAAGGTAGATGGTAGCACTCAAAAAATTACTGCAAAAAAACCAAGTAGTACCCTAGACAGAGCAGAAAGTGCAGAGTTAGCACCTCCAATTAAGCAAAAAGTATAAAGCTTTTTATAAAGCGATCAGTAAATCACAGAGAGCTATAGTAGTTCACAAATTTTTTATTGATATAATTTTAATATTCTAATATACTAAATCTGGTGCTTTAGAGAAAATATAATATGTTAGCAGGTGCAGATAATAATCAACAGCAAAATAGAGCAAACACCATAATAGAGAGAGTACGAAACGCTTATAACAATACTGGTAGAATCAAAAAATTCATTAACATACTTTTACTGATAAGCACAATTCCCCCACTTTTTCTTCTTATACAGTTCTTTTTGTATTATTGGTTAGTAGATTATTTTTTAAAACCAGAAGAAAATGAAACAAGATTATCGGCCTGGCCAAAAAATATCATTAGGGTAATATTGCAAGCTGTTTTAGCCGTATGGATTATTATTTCCTGTATACTTTTAGTGCTGCCTATATTATTCTTAAGTTTGCTAAACCAAGTACTCATTGAAGAGATACGGCAGATTTTTAATTTTATACAAGAAGCTCCAGAAGAAGAAAGGCAGTTTCTCATGCACGATTTAGTTAATGTTCTTCCTTTTGTTGCGCAAACTACTCATGATCCAAGTGCAGTTTCTAGTATAAATTTAAGTGTTGATAGACTCATAGAAAAATATAAGGAGAACCTAAGTAAGGATGAATTCTATACACAACTAAATAGAGGAAATACAACTGAAGTTGAAGAGTATATTAGGCAGTCAAGCGAATTTACAGAAGATGAAAAATCTCATGCACTTAAATGCTTGGAGTTTATTAATAAAACAACAGGAGATAGTTTTAAAGATAATTATAGCAAATTAACACTAAAACAAACAGCTATTTTGTGTTGGAAAGCTTGCAACGATAGAAACACAGGAACGATAGACCCAAAAATTCCTTTAAGTGATGAGGACATAAAAAACAGAAAGGATATGTTTATTAAAGGTCTTATAGATGCAGCAACAACTTATGGTAATCGCGGTCAAAGTTGTGCCGGTGGAACATATAATAAAATGGTTGAGTCTTTATCTGGCTTGCATCCATCGGTAGTTATTACACTAAATAAACAGGAAGTTGGTGGAATGATAAAAGAAACGATTACTCAAAAATTTTCTGAAACGGCCAGGGAAAACCTTGGCAATTTCTCTGAAGAAGAGCAGGAAAAGATTCGTCATGAGTTGCCGGAGTTATCCCCTGAAACAGTAAGATATATCATAGCTACACGCTTAGCTCTTGAGAAAAAGTGTCAGGGGTTTAGCAGTGGACTAGATAATGATAAAAAGGAGGAAATACTAGGAGAATGTATGAGTAATTTATCCTATGTTGAACTGGAGAATCAAAACGAAGTGGTAAGGTAAATTATATTTCATTAAAGTCATTTATCTTGAAACATAAGCAGGATTTTGTATAGTTGTTTCAATTTGGGTCTGTATATTGAAACAATGCGTGAAAGTGGATATTACCATTATATAGATAAGTTAGCACACTTTGTCCCTTATCCATTACCACCGAAAGATCCTCTTTTTAGTTTTAGTGAAAATATTGCTGTTCTTTACGGTGAAACAATGATAAAGCTTGGTCAATTGAACGAAATGGCTGAGTGTTTACCAAATGCAGAAAGGTTTATTAAGGCATATATTGTAAAAGAAGCACTACTTTCTTCCGCAATTGAAGGTGTACACACAACTTTACTTGATGTTTTTACTCAAAGAGTATCATCAACAAAACCTAACAAGCAAACCCAATTAGTTATGAATTATACAAAATCACTTGAGATGGCGCTCAGTACAGCAAAACATTCAACAATAGCACAAACCATCTTAACTGCTCATAAAGAATTAATGCAATCTAATGAAGGTGGTGGTGAATATCGTGCAGATTCTGTACGTGTTGGTGATCTCATTGCAGCCCCTGCACCTGAAGTAGTCAATCTAATGAACGACTTAGAAAACTATGTTAACACTGATAACAAATTGCCTCCACTTATAAAGGTAGGGCTAGTGCATGCACAATTTGAAATTATTCACCCATTTATAGATGGTAATGGAAGAATAGGAAGACTTTTAATTGTAATACTACTAATTCATTACAACTTATTATCAACTCCAATACTTTATCCATCCTACTATTTTAAAAAGAACCACTTTGATTATTATAGATGTTTAGACAGAATAAGAACTCATGGTGACTTTGAGGGGTGGATCGAGTATTACTTAAATGCTATAAAAGATAGTAGCTTTGATGCTTATTGTAGAGCTAAGAGCATTGAAAGGTTGGAAAGGGACTTAGTAAACATAATTCAAGTAAATCAATGCTTCTTCAAGATCCGTGATACAGCATTGCAAACATTGAATATACTTTTTCAACTTCCAGTTATAAGTATTAAAGAATTAAGCAAAAGATTAAATAAAACTTACAATACAGTAAATAATCTAATCCTACAATTTGTTGAAGCCAAAATATTAGTGAAAGATAGCAACAACAAAAAGCGTAATAAACTTTATAGATTTGAGGCTTATCTAGAACTTCTTGAACAATAAGCTCTCTCTTAATACACAATTGTACGAACATTGCAATTTGCAGGTGGTATCATTCCAGTCTGGAATCCAGCTTTTGATCGAAAATGTTGTATAGTGTACCTGTTTACAGTCAATTTTTCTGGATCCAAGTAGTCAAGCTACTCGGATGACACCGTTTATTGTAACATACGCGTCAAGTTAAGAAGCAAGGGTAAGAAAATTCAATGAACTTAAGGTGGATACTCTAGTTTTTCTATATCTATCTTTCACAGAAAATTGTGACCAGTCTGTGGTAAGTTTTTTCAGGAAAATTCTCAAATTATTAATTTTACTGCTTAACGCTAAAAACAACTCCCTAATCCTTCTTTTTAATTCAATGAATGCCTTTGTTAAACTCAGCTCTGTATTCTCTTTCAGTTTTATACAACCAACTATTCCATGAAATATAAGAATTGCGCACAATTTAGCGTATAGTTCACATAATACTCTGTATGGTTTTCCTTTAAGTTCGTCAAGCCTGATGTGACTCTTATACAATTTAAATAATAATTCAATCTGCCATCTTACCCTGTAAACTGTTAATACTTGTTCAGCGCTGATTTTACTCTCTGGAACGTTAGTTATGAATATCGACCAATCCAGCAATTTTTGATTCTTTTGAGAAGATGTATATCCATGTGATTTTGCTAACTTATTAGCCCTTCTTCTTCTAATTATAGACTGTTCTTCAGTTAATTTTTGACATATAATTCTCACTTTAATTTTTACTTCTTTTCCTAATAGCACTTCCATCTCTAGAAGGGATTGACCTTCTAAACATTCCAACAACTCTATTTTTTGATTTGTTTCTATATCATATATATTGGTATCAGACTTATAACGACTAACAAAATATGCACCTGCTTCATCAATCTGTTTAAAAGAACTAGGCACAAAGTAGCCCAAATCAAATATTAGCAAATCATTGGCTGATAAACCGTTCAGATAATCCCTATAACCTTGATCCGACCTTATTCCTTCTATTAAATTTAACTTATCTAGCGCTTGGTTCAGGTAATCAAAGACTAACTGCAGCTTTATTCCTGATTTGGTATTACTCTCACAATCTCTATAGCTACTCCCATATCCTTTGTACATATCTTCCATGCTACTGGGCAGGCTAATATAATCCAAACCCTGTTTTGTAATTTCTATCGAGTCTTCATTTAGCAATTGGCACATTGTTTCTATGCTGCAATCACCAACTCCTATGTTACCAAAAACCATAGCTTTTATGAATGATGAGCCATTAAGTTTTCTCTTTCTTTTTATAAAACCTACTGCAATTGATATTTCGTCTGCTTTTTCATTAAAGAATTCATTGAGGTCTTTTGATAAGCAAGCTATTCTGTCCATTGTAAGTTCTCTCATTCACATATCCAAGAGAACTTATACCTTATTCTTTTCCTTCACTCTATCAATTTTACTTACACTTTTCCTTAACTTGACGCGTATGGGGATGACAACCTTCTAACTGCTTTACGAAGACTCTACCCTCTAGCCTCACACCGTAAAAGCAGTATTTTTATGTAAAACTTATTTCAACGTAGCACTTGTCAAGTAAGTCGTCCCATTCAAAAATTTTTGTTTTGCCTCATAATTAACCTTATAGCTGTTTTAATTTTAATTGGTTAAATTATTATTAACTTGCCAGGCTAGATCCAAAAAATAGCATAATCAATATGCAAATTGTAATAGAAATCACGTTTGCGTATGGTTTATTGCTATGCGGTTAATCTTTCCTCAATCCAAGCTGCTTGAATAGCTTCGAGTATTTTTTCGTTACAGCGTTTTTCATCATCATCAAATTCCTCTAAACTCAAAACCTTTTTTTTAAGCTCAGTGAATCTGATACTAATTATATTCTCATCTGGAAATTTTTCTTCCAGAGCTTCTACAATATCTTCTATATCAAGCCATTTCATACTTTTTTGTATTTATCTGCTAAGTTAAATTGGTGCCCATGGGGAGACTTGAACTCCCAAGGTCGCAAAACCCACGGATTTTAAGTCCGCTGCGTCTACCGATTCCGCCACACGGGCTTTTTTTATCTATCTAGAGTAAAACTCTACTACTAAATTGACTTCCATGTCTGCTGAATAAGGAACCTCAGAATATTGAGGTGACCTCAAATACTTCACTGAATGCTCTTTACTATCTGCTTCTAAATAATCCGGAGCCTTGCGCTCTTGTTTTTGTTCAGCCTCTACTACTACAGGAATTTTTCCTGCCCTTTCTCTTATTTTTATTATATCACCTGGCTTCACTCGATAACTCGATATGTTAACCACCTTATCATTAACTGTAACGTGCTTGTGAGATATGAGCTGCTTTGCTGAGTAAATTGTTGGAACAAGACCAGAGTGGTATAAAACAGAACTTAATCTCGATTCTAAGATACCGATAAAATTATCAGCCGTATAACCCTTTCTGTTATAAGCATCTAAAAATGTACGTCTGAGCTGCTTACTTGAAATCGCATAGTAAAACTTAAATTTCTTATGCGCAGCAAACTGCTTACCAAAGTCGGATAACTTCTTGAATCCAAGAATACCATGTTGACCTGGAGGGTATTTCCTTTTGTTTACTGGGTCTTTAGCTCTACCCCATAAATTTACACCAAGTCTACGGCTAATCCTATACTTTCTAGTGATAACAGTTGTCATATAAAAACTCTCACGATTTAACTTTAGATTATTAAGGATTTTAGCACTCAGTGTCAACTTGTTTTTGCTGATATAATCTTTTATACTTTATTTTTAAGTTTTTCTATGAATCATCTACCTTTGGAATCTATGGCAAACGCCATCCGTTTTTTATCAATTGATGCAGTACAAAAAGCAAACTCTGGACACCCAGGTATGCCACTTGGCATGGCAGATGTTGCAACTGTTTTGTTTGCTAAATATCTGAATCATAATCCTGATAATTCTCAATGGTTCAATAGAGATCGCTTTGTTTTATCAAACGGCCATGGGTCAATGTTACTATATTCAATATTATATTTGACAGGTTATATTAGCATAGATGAGCTAAAGAATTTCAGGCAAATGGGATCCAAAACCCCAGGTCATCCAGAGTTCGGCTTGACTTCCGGGGTAGAGGCAACAACAGGCCCTCTCGGTCAGGGGTTTGCCGCTGCTGTTGGCATGGCACTTGCTGAATCAATCCTTAAAAAGCAATTCAGAATCAATCACTACACTTACGTGATGCTAGGGGATGGCTGTCTTATGGAAGGAATAAGCCATGAGGTAGCATCACTTGCTGGGCATCTTAAATTGAATAAGCTCATAGCTCTTTTTGATGATAATGATATCTCTATAGATGGCGCTACTTGCCTTTCCTGCTCTGATGATGTAGAGAAACGCTTCTTAGCGTATGGATGGAATGTTGACAAAATTGATGGCCATGATTTTGATGCCATATCCTTTGCAATAGAGCAAGCAAAAAAGTCTGATAAACCTACAATGATCTGCTGCAAAACCATTATCGGAAAGTTTTCAAGCCGTGCTGGCACATCCTCTGCTCACAGTGGTGCTTTTTCGGAGGAAGACATCAAACAGATGAGAGAGAAATTAAACTGGAGTTATGAACCATTCCATGTACCAGAAGATGTGAAAAATGCCTGGAAGAAAACTGTTGAGAGAGCAAAACAAAACTACACGATGTCATTCCAGTGCGTGACGCTGGAATCCAGGAAAGAAGAAAAAGAATGGATCCCAGTGTCAAGCACTGGGATGACAGAAGAGAATGCTGGGATGACAGGGTATCATGTAGAACTTCAAAGACGGTTAGATAAACGCCTACCAGATAATATCGATAGTGTTTTGGCTAACTTGAAGAAACAAATACACGAGACAATGCCAAACGAAGCTACTCGATCTTCTTTTGGCAGAGTAATGGAACTTTTAACTGAGTCTATGCCGGAATTAATCGGCGGTTCTGCTGATCTTACTGGGTCAAATTGCACTAAATATAAGCACATGCAGGTAATAGATAGTAATAATTATAGTGGTTCTTATGTCCACTATGGAGTGAGAGAGCACGCTATGGCAGCATGTATGAATGGTATGGCACTTCACGGCGCGATTCTTCCTTATGGCGGCACTTTTTTGGTATTTTCCGACTATTGTCGTCCTGCTATACGTCTTTCAGCTCTGATGAAGAAGCAGGTTATCTATGTAATGACTCACGACTCAATTGGAGTGGGAGAAGATGGCCCAACTCATCAGCCAATAGAGCATTTAGCTTCTTTGCGTGCTATACCAAATCTATATGTTTTTAGGCCAGCCGATGCAGTTGAAACTCTGGAGTGTGTTAGTATTGCACTCGAAAAGAAAGAATCTCCAGCACTGTTTGCGCTTTCAAGGCAAAACGTAAGTTACATGCATTCTGATATCGATCAATCTGCTAATCTATCGAAGTTTGGTGCATATATTTTGTGTGAATGTTCAAAAGAATTAAAAGTGACGATATTTGCTACGGGGTCCGAGGTTGAAATTGCAGTTGAAGCAGGGAAGAAATTGCAGGAAAAGGGTATAGGTACAAGGATTGTTTCTATGCCATGCTGGAGGCTTTTTGACGAGCAAAGCGATGAATATAAAGCGGCAATATTAAATAATGACAGCATTAAAGTTGCAATTGAATCCGGAAGTGAAATGGGTTGGCATAAATATATAGGTTCAAACGGTATATTTATTGGCATGAAAAGCTTCGGAGAATCAGCACCTTATAAAACACTTTATGAGCATTTTAATATCAGCGCAGATCATGTGGTAAAATGTGTGTGTGAATTTTATCATTCCACTGTATATATTCAATAGAAACTACTTGACACCCTCCGCCAGCCCCCTTATCATCAAACTGAAGCTATTTATTTATCTTCTCTGTACAGATTAAATGACAAAAAAACTCAACGTATCTGGCGTCTCATGTTTAATTTTCTGCACTATGTGCACTCTATGTCTTTATCAAATTTCTAGGTTTTTATCTACATAAGCTGAAATACGCTTATAAAGCATTTAAAACATTAAAAAACGCCAACTTAAAAAATGGATAGTGAATAATTAGCTACCCTAGGTTTTCTTTTGCCTTTTTTTCTGTTTAGTAAATTTCTTAATGTTTATAGCTAACATAAAGCTAAGTATGAACTTTGTTAAACACAACAAATGGTGTCATCCCAGTGCTTGACACTGGGATCCAGCCTTGCCGTAATTCCATCAAGAACGTTGTATTTTACATAACACTTTTATGCTTACCAACCCAGTGTCCAATCAAAATTCCTGGATCCCAGTGTCAAGCACTGGGATGACACCGAAGGGGCTACTCGGATGACACCATTCTTTTTCCTGGATCCAAGTAGTCTGGGCACTGCCTCCGGGCACTGCCGTCATAAAAGAACCAGTGTCAGCTACTTGCATGACACCATTTGTTGTAAACTCACTTTTACTCTATGATTATCTTTTAGATCACCTTGTCTACCTTTATTCTGCCACTCCGCTGAACGGATACCGCAAAAGGTCTTTTGTGTTGATAATAATTTAAAATCTATAGTAGACTAAAAAAGATTATTAAATTATAATATAACATATGATAAAAGACGAGAAATCGAAAACAATTTTTGAAGTGGAAGGGGCAATAACTGCTTTACTACCTGCAGCAGAATTTAGAGTGAAACTGGACAATGAACATGAAATTATCTGTCATGTATCAGGGAAAGTGAGAAGAAGTAAAATACGCATCATTATAGGGGATAGGGTGTTAGTTGAGATGAGCATTTACGATAGGAATGCGAGAAAGGGTAGGATCATTAGAAGGCTTAAAGGTACAAGTGACAGAACGATCTCTAAATAATCTTATTCTTGCTTCATCATCGAAAAGGCGTATAGCTTTACTAAAACAAATAAACATTGAGCCAGGTTTAATTTTGCCAGCAGATATAGATGAAGCCCCTTTAAAAAAGGAACTTCCGAAGGATTACTCAATCCGTATGGCAAAAAGTAAAGCGGAGAAAATACAAAGCTCAAATCCAAATTACTTTGTGCTTGGTATTGATACAGTTGTTGCTTGTGGTAGAAGGATATTGCTCAAAGCTGAAAACGTTGAGCAAGCAGAAAAATGTATCCGCTTGTTATCAGGAAGAAGGCATAGAGTATATACCAGTGTATGTCTATTAACTCCCGATCAATCCAAACAACATATTAGGACTGTGGTTACAATAGTGAAATTTAAACGTCTCAGTGAACAAGAAATTAAGTATTATTTAGCATCAGAAGAGTGGAAAAATAGGGCAGGGGGATGCAATATACAAGGCCTAGCTGGAATGTTCGTATTGTTCTTACGCGGCTCCTATTCTTCCGTCATCGGATTGCCGTTACACGAAACCTATTGTTTGCTAAGTAATTATTTTAACTTCAATTTATATTGAAATACCTTTATTAGTATCTTTTTTTTGTTGTGACTCAGCAACCTGTTTAGCCCAATCTAGTGGTCTTTTATTTCTGTTAGCTAATGCAATTCTATTGCGATCATAACCATCAGTGTGTTCTGTTAAAGTATCTCCTCTTTCTTCTTCTATTACTCCAGCTTTCAGTTGTGCTTCATCTTTCTCTAATAATTTATATAGATTACTACTGTTATCTATAGTCAGATTAGTATCAGCATTTTTTTGTTCTGCCACTGTTTGTACATCTGCTAAGCCGTCCTTTAGCAATCCAGCTTCTGATAAACGTTCTTTGGTTTGTTCGCTCATTTCTTTCTGATCCACCGGTTTTAGTGGGAACTTCTGAGTTTCTTTATCCAACTTACTGGTAAATTCTGTAAGTAGAGTGTCATCTCTTTGTTCAACATTCATGAGGCTCGCTTTTAACTGTCCAGGATTTACTTGAGATTGTTCATGATTGGCATGAGTTGGAGATGAATAGCCCGAATCGTTTGCTTTTATGTCTGTTGAGCTGTCTTTTAGCAACCCAACTTCTCTCAAGCGTTTTTTAGTTTCTTCGCTAATCTGACTCTGATCAGCTGGTTTTAACCCGAGATTTTCTTGACCTAATGTATTTTTAAGTTCTTCAAATAGAGTTAGATTACTTTGTCTAATATATTCTTCTAATTTCCTTCCTACCTGTTTTAAATCTGTTTGAGATTTACTATCACTATTAGTTGGAGATATATAGCCTGAATCACTTATACTATTTGGTGTTGAAGCAGAGACACTAACAGTTGGACCTTCGACTATTTTTACATCTGCTAAATCGTCTTTTTGCAATTCATCTTCTTTATCTTGTGACAGTTTATCAGTAGAATCAACTTGCCTTAATCCTCTATTATCCTGCTGTGATCTATCTCTGATTTCCTTAAGAAGATTTTCAGGTGGAGTTTGATCACTTTGTTCAATGTTCTCTAAGCTCCTCTTTGGCTGTTCAGGATCTACTTGAGGTTGAGCATGAATTTGAGATGAATAGCCCGAGTCACTTTTATTATTGAGTGCTGTAGCAGAGAGCGGCTGTTCACTTTCTTTCCACTTAGCATCACTAGCATCTTGGTTATCACTGTTATCTGGAGAAGGTGAATAAGGAATTCTGTCCTTTAATGTCTCTAACGGTGATAGGTTATTTTTTCTACTTCCTGCAATTGATGCTTCTCTATCATCAACATCAATGTGCCGTAAGTTGTTTTTCTTGAAATTTCTGATGTCTTGTAACAGATCGCCTTTGCTATTTCCTTCTTGTTGCTGGGTTTTAGGTTGTTGCTGATCATTAGGTGTTTGCTCACTTCTATCTGGTTTTTGGCTTCCAGGTACAGCATGTTCAAATGTAGCAAATGTAGGATTGTAATACCGTTCATCTTTTTGCCTATTATCTTGATTGTGGCTTACGGATTTGGTGAAATCCGAAGGATCAGAAGATGGGAATCCGTAGTTGTTTCCACTTGATACAGTGGTTGGCTGATGCTCACCTTTTTGCTGATTATTAGGTGTTTGCTCATTTTCGCGCAAGTCATCTGGTTTTTGGCTTCCAAGTTTGCTTCTCCCTTGCTCATTGAAAACATCTTTTTCAGGTGGTAGTGAACTAGTTCTAGTTGGTACTTGTGGAGGAGTTTTTTTGTTCTGAGGATTCTCCTCAAAAAGCGATTGGAGGTTATAAACTTGACCTCCCGAATTTGCTTTTCGTGCTGCTTGTCTAAGCTCACGCTTTTCTTTAGCCTCCTGAGAATTAATTTTATCGTCAAAATCTTTTCCAATTCCGCTATCGTAAGACTGCCTTCTGATGTTAGATTGTGGTCCAAAATGTGAATGGTGATCTTCTTTTTTTCGAGTTATATCAGTAGCTTGAATGCTAACATCTCTCTTAACATCTCTCTTAACATCTCTTCTTATTGTAGTTTCAAATGATGACGTGTTATGTTGCACTTCACTCTCTTGTGCTTTTCCTTTTTTTCCGAATTCTATTTTATGCAAGAATAAACCACCTATTTTTACGTCTTTATTTGCTTTTAGCTGATCTTCAGTAACGCCATTACCTTCAATAAGTTCTACACCATCTTTATCAATATTGATTTTGATAGTACACTTTTCCCCATTCACATACCAATTTAGCGTCATTTCATATGAACCATCGGTTACGACATAATGTCTTACTTTTCTCTTTTCTTTCCCTTCACCTTCCTCGGCAACAAAACCATGCATTCCGCTCTTTCCATCACTATGCAACGTTGAAAACCCCGAGATTCCATTCTTCTGACAAAAATCACTGTTTAAAAATTCGCTGATTTTGAACTCTTTCTTGTTATCCTCCAGTGTAATACTTGCATGATTACCATATATTGAAACTTTTTTATCTTTAACATCATCATTAATGTTATTAGCAATAGTAATATATTTATTCAACTCTTCTTTAGCTTTATCTTCAAGCTCTTGTCTAGCTTTGTTTGTCTTGTCGCATTCCTGAAGAATAACTCCACATGCTTCATCTTTGTCTTTGTTCCAATCCCAATTGGTGCGTTCTGTTAAAAACTTTACTGTGTTAAAATCAACTCTAGCATTATAAATTGGGTCGTCTTCCTTTTTTCTTTCATTAAATAAAGAAAAAATTTCTTGAATGCGCTTATTATAAATGTGTTCTTGTTGTGTATCGTTAGTGCCCATATATCCCTCACTAATAACCCTCTGCCTTTAGTGCTAGCTAATACTAGCTAATATGATTATTACGGGCATTGGTTGAATTTTTATTAAGGAAGGTTGTGTTACTAATGTGATGACACAAGCTATTTTATGGTAACATCAAACGATTTAAGTTGTCATTCCAGTCTGGAATCCAGCCTTTCACGAACCCCATCAAAAATGTTGTGTTTTAACATAAGATTAGCTACTTTTATACTCACTAACTTAGTGCCAATCAAGATTCCTGGATCCCAGTGTCTGGGCACTGGGATGACATCCTTCTTGGCGGAAATCACTCTTATATCACAACAGCTGCATAGCCTAAATTGCTTTAGCTATAGCTCTGTTTTTGCAACTTCAAATATCTGCTACTCACAGTAAACACTTCTGGATCTTGAGAGGTTAGCTCGAGTATAGCGAGTATGTTGATAAACAACAAAGCAGCAATCGAGATATCAGCAACATCCCATAGTAACCGGACTTTACCTATTGCACCAAGTGGAATGATTAAGGTAAAAACTACAGTCCAGATTTTAGTGTATTTATTATCCATAGACACATAGCGTATTGTCTGTTTTGAGCAAAAAAACCAAGTAAAAATAGTAGTGAAAGCAAAACAAAACATTATGGCCATAATTAAATAGTCAATATAGGGCCAATTCATAGCTTTTCTAAAAGCAAATATGCACATGTTAGTACTCTCTAAATCAGTGACCCAAGAATCTGTGACAAGCAGTACCATCGTTGTAATGAACACTATGAATGCAACTATAAAAGGCGATATTATTGTGATTAGACTCTGTTCAATAATAAATTTATTGTTATTTTTCTTAGGAACAATTGAAGAGTGCACGATTCCTTCAAGGCCAAGCCCTATATCTGTTGCAAAAATACCTTGCAAAGTTCCAACTTGAATAATAGTCAACATTTCTAAAATCAAACCTAGAGATAAACCAGAGTTAAAGCTACTAGTTGTAAAAAAACTGCTTGTTATTAGTTTTAGAGAAGGAAGGATATTTTCACTAAACTTAAATAATATGATACCGCAAAGTATGAGGTAACTTACCGTCATTATCGGTATCATAGCCGATATAAAAATTTTAATTTTTTTTAAGCTGAGAACTGCAACAACAAAAAATATTATGGCCATTACAATGCCACCAATGACTACAGGCACATCTATCATGTTAAGTGGTATTGATAGAGAATTTACCTGAACAAGGTTACCAACTGTTATTGAAACCATTATCATAACAACTAGAAACACAATTGTAGCTTTTCTAGAGTTAAATGCATCAGCCATGTAGGCTATAGGGCCACCTATAAACCGTCCGTTCTTTTCCTTTCTGGTTTTTATACTTAGATAACAAGTGACATATTTTATCACAGAAGTGATAACAATAATTATTGCCATCCATAAAATAGAGCCCGGTCCTCCGGTTTTTAGAGCAACAGCAGTTCCTGAAATATTTCCTACTCCTAAATTTCCCCCTAAGATTGTAAACAGGGCGGCTATAGAAGAAAATTTATTTTCTCCTCTTTTAACTCCAATGAGTGAAAGGGCGTACGGCAATCTAAATATCTGTAGCCATTTTAGTTTAACCGACAGGTAAACACCAGCAACTAGCATGAGTAATATTGTTGGCAGTAATAAAACAAACTTTACTATATCCATTTACATACTAAAAGTGAGTGTTTTGATCTAAGTATACATACAAAAGTTGAAAATACCTAACCTATTTTCTATGTATGACTTCGTTCCTGTCATTCTAGAAACCTTTTCTTGTCATCCCAGTGCGTGACACATAACTGTACGAACATTGTAATATGGTACAATGTTAAAACGATGTCATTCCAGTGCTTGACACTGGAATCCATCTTTTAATGCAACCCCTCACCAAAAATATTGTGTTTTAACATAAGGTTAGCTACTTTTATACTCACCAACTTAGTGTCCAATCTGGATCCCAGTGCCCAGGCACTGGGATGACATCTTTTTTCTTGGTACAAATTACTCTTATATCTCAATGTTTGTACAGTTAGTGCGTGACACTGGGATCTAAATTTTTTATGTGAAATCATTATGTTTATATACTTGTAGGCCCAAGTTCCTCACATAGTGAACAAAAAAGTAAATGAGATTCCAGTGTCACGCACTGGAATGACACCTACCCCATGAGAACCCTATTTTTCATACCACTCATTTATAAGTTTATTGATATCAGAATCTATAAAATCCTTTAGTGGCTGTTTGATTTTTATCTCAGCATTTTTAGGGATGCACCTATCTTTACATATCGCATAATTTATATGGAAGTTAAGGTCAATATACCCCTGATTTGAAAACATATTCATCTTAAAGGGAAATAATACCATGTCCTCATATACGTTACTGATAAATATCTCTCTTCCTACTTTATCTCTATGTTTTTTTGGAGTAGGCCAGTAAATATCTATGTTTAATGTGTTACCCTTGCAATCAAAAGAAGTGGGAAAACCGAAATCTCCAGGATCTTTATAATATATGTGCCAGCCTGGTTCTACTGTAACCCTTATTGCACCTTTAAGAGTGAGGCTTGCTTCATTTATCTCGCCAATAAGTAAATCAAATTTTGCAATTTCCTCGTCAGCATATAGTTGAGTGCAAGAAAAAAATAAAAACAATATTAAATATATATGTATTTTCATTAAGGTAAATTTCTCCTTTTATAGAGAAAGTGATTTAGATTTTAATTATTATATTTAATAGCATTATATAGATTATTTATTAATATAGCATTATGCTATAGCTAAACTGACTTACGACAATCTGAAAAACGACAAATTCGTCATCCCGCTACTTGTTAGCGGAATCTATGCCGAGATACCGCGAATGAATCCACAACTGTACGAACATTGTGATTTTGGCCCATCAGGAGGGTGTCATCCCAGTGCTTTACACTGGGATCCAGGAATTTTATTAAGTTGGCAAGCATAAAAATAGCTGTTTTTTGTTAAAATACAATGTTTTGATGATTATGGAAAGGATGGATTCCAGTGTCAAGCACTGGAATGACATCATCTAACGAACAGTAAAATGTGAGATTTTTTGGAACTACCGTGGAGCAATTGCTCCACGGTTTCATTCTACTTAGAATCCACCCATGCCACTCATTTCTCCTGCACCCATAGGAGATGAAGCATTTTCTTTGCTTGGTACATCAACTATCATAGATTCAGTAGTTATCAGCACACTCGCAACAGATACCGCTGTTTCAAAAGCAATACGCACCACTTTTGCTGGATCAATCACACCAGCTGTAAATGCATTAGCATAATTCATAGCCTCAACGTTGTATATAAGCTCTTTATCATTCTGCTTAATCAAATAGTCAATTATAACAGCAGATTCAAGACCAGCATTTTTGACTAACCTTCTAATTGGAGCACTGAGAACTTTCTTGATAATGTTTATGCCTATTTGCTCTTCGTCACTTGCACCTTTTAACTTATCAAGTGCAGATGAAGCATAAAGAAGCGCAACTCCACCACCTGGAACTATACCTTCTTCAATTGCAGCTCTTGTTGCATGCAGCGCATCTTCGACTCTATCTCTACGTTCTTTAACTTCCACTTCAGTTGCTCCACCAACTTTGAGCACAGCAACACCACCTGATAATTTCGCTAAACGCTCTCTTAGCTTTTCTTTATCATAATCAGAAGTTGAAGTTTCAATTTGAGATTTGATCTGCTCGATTCTAGCTTTCACACTGTCAGAATCGCTATTTTCGCTGACAACTGTGGTATTATCTTTAGTAATTTTAACATTTTTAGCCGTACCAAGATCATCAAGCGTGAGATCTTGCATCTTGATTCCAAGTTCATCTTTTATGACATACTTAGCACCAGTCAAAGTTGCTATATCTTCAAGCATCTCCTTTCTTCTGTCACCAAAACCTGGAGCTTTTACTGCAGCAACTTTTAAACCACCACGCAATTTATTGATAACTAAAGTGCTTAATGCTTCACCTTCGATATCCTCTGCAATAATAACCAAAGGTTTACCAGATTTAACAATAGCTTCAAGAATAGGAAGTAAAGGTTGAATAATATTTAATTTTTTCTCTGTAATTAATAGATAAGGATTATCAAGCTCCACGATCATTTTTTCATTATTTGTAATAAAATACGGAGAGAGATAACCGCGATCAAATTGCATGCCAGTAGTCAGCTCAACTTCTAACTCTTTTGAACCTTTACTCTCTTCAACAGTTATTACACCCTCTTTTCCAACTTTTTTCACGGAATCAGCGATACTGTTACCTATATCCTTATCACCATTTGCAGAGATTATTGCAACTTGTGCCACTTCGTCTATTTTCTCTAGAGAAATTGTACGAGACATTGACGCAATTTCCTTTAATATTACATCTTTTGCCTTCTGTATTCCGTTTTTAATACCAACACGATCGTTTCCAGCAGCAATTGATTTTGAAGCTTCCATTATCATATTGCTAGTTAGTATTGAGCACGTTGTTGTACCATCACCAACTTTGTCGTTACATTGAGAACAACTCTGTGCAAAGATGCTTGCTATCGCAGCGTTTAATGGTTTTTCAGGCTTGATACCCTTCATCACCTTATAACCATCTTTTGTAATTTCTGGTGCTCCATAGGGCTTATTAATCCCTACCGTTTTTCCTCTAGGTCCCGCAGTTATTGCTACCGTTGAATCCACTATTGCTGCGACTTCACGAAAGGCTTCTTGCAACTGCTCACCTGATACTACTACATTAGTCATTTTTATCACCTCTTGTTAATAAAAAATTTAGAAAACTATAATAAAACCATTTACAATGCGTTATGTTGCGCTTTGTTTTAGTTTAGTAAAAATAAAGACTGCTACTTAATGACAGCAAGTATATCGGACTCTTTCATCACGATAAGCTTTTCATCATTATGTTCTATTTCTGTACCAGCCCATTGACGATAGAACACTTTATCACCAGCTTTCACAGTTAAAGTTACGCGTTCGCCACTTGAATTGCGTGAACCTTCACCAACTGCTATAACTTCACCTTTAGTAGGTTTCTCTTCAGCACTTGATGGAAGCACAATTCCACCTTGCTTTTCTTCGCTAATAGGCTTGATCAGCACGCTATCATCTAATACATTTAAACTTATACTTGACATTTGTTTTTCCTCATCAACAAATTAACTTATAAGTTTATATATATACTCGTAAGTTAGATTTCAAGGGCTGGAGCTTGTAAAATATGCACACCATATAAAATATGCACGCCAAAAGCAGTTTCTAAAAGAGCCTAATGTTATATAATAGAATTTAGATTTATTTATAGAGATTTCATGAGTTATATACCATTCTTAAGTCGTGGTGTGATAGTGCTATATGGGCCTGATACTAGAGATTTTCTGCAGGGTATTATAACCAATGATATTAATAAGTTGGATAGCCAAAAAGCCATTTACTCTTTATTGCTTAGCCCTCAGGGAAAATATCTATATGATTTTTTTCTTATTGAATATGGTAAATACACCCTCTTGGAGTGCGAAAACATGCATTTGCAGCAAATAATCGAGAAACTAGATTTGCTTAAAACTTATTTGAGAGTGAAGATTAAAGACGTTAGCGCACTATATAAGGTTGGAGTTTTGTTTAATACTAAGTTGGCGGAGTGTAGTGGTAAGTCACAAGTTATTTTTCAAGATCCAAGGCACAAGCTGCTAGGAATGAGGATCATACATAAAGATGAAATAAAAGAGCCGGTTGGGGATTTTACTCAGTATGAAAAAGTTAGAATTCAAAATCTCGTTCCAGATGGAGCGAAAGATATGGTGCAGAATTCATCGTTTCCGCTGCAATTTTTAATCGATAAGGTAAACGGTATAAGCTTTAATAAGGGGTGTTATATAGGTCAGGAAGTTGTAAATCGAATGAGCAGACAAGAAATATTCAGAAGAAAACTTTACCTTGTTGAGGGAGATAACGCACTTCCAGATATTGGCACTAAAGTTACAAATGAAAACAATGAGGAAATAGGGGAACTGCGCTCTAGTGTAGACAACATTGGACTTGCATTGCTTAATACTCAAAAAAGTCATGCAAATTTATATGTCGATGGGGTCAGGTGCGTTAAGACGTTGAAGTCTTAAGGTAGCGCATATAGAAACGAAAAACTTGCTTGACACCCTTCGCCAGCGCCCTTATCATGAAACTGAAGCTATTTATTTATCTTCGCAATCTCTGCAGTGGATTAATGACAAAAAAACTTAATGTATTTGGCGTAAATCATGCTTAATTTTTTGCACTATGTGCACCTCATGTCTTTATAAAACTTTTAGGTTTCTACCTATACAAGCCGAAACGCGCTTATAAAGCGTTTAAGACAGTAAAAGACGTCAAATAGACAAGGGAGAATTTGAATACTAGCTACCCTAGGGTTTCTTTGCCTTTTTTTCCGCTCAGTAAATTTCTTAACGTTTATAATTTAGGTTAGTTGCATTTAAAAGCAGCTAAATTGCAGCGTTTAGAATAAAAAACGCCAATAGACTTCTTTCAAAATTCATGTAGGGAGCTCAAAATTGTGAATTGCAGCAATCAAATTAAACCTTAAACCAAAACGTTTTCGTCGGTTTCTATACCTGTCCGAGATGATTTTAAACCTTTTCAATTACGTTTTCAACAATTGCCCTTTGGCTCATAAGTGCCCTGTTCTCTTTTTTTTGTTCTTTGCTTAACGGATTCTTTTTCGTTTTCCTGTGCGGTAATACAACATTTTTGTGTATCTTCTGCATTCCCCTGTAGCCGGCATCAGCTAAGATTTTAGTTTGCGGCAATACTGCTACCTTTGATTCTCTAAACATCCGTGTTTTCTACCATTCGAGAAAGATGTGCATATGACTTTTCTACTCTTCTTCTCTGTTACTATTTGTGTTTTTATAGTATGCCTTTTTTTCTTTCCAGAGTAGAAGGGCTTTTGCTTTTTTTTGGTCTCTCTACTGGCGTTTCAGTTCCGTCTATTACTAAAACTTCATATTCTACATCACTCTTTAATAGCTCTTTTTTTCCTGGTAATGCAAAATCTGGATGTTTTATTAATATGTCTTCTACCCATCTTATTATTTTAAAACTGTTACTTTCACTCATGCCATAGCTTTGCCCAATATGAAAATATGTACGATATTCTCTTATATATTCCAGTGCCATAAGTAGCCTGTCTTCTATGCAAAGTTTACTTTTTCTTCCACTTCTAGCTTTTTTTCTTTTATCCTCCACTTCTAGAATTTCTACCATTCGCTCAAATGTTGCTTTTTTTACCCCTGTTAAACGTCGAAACTTTTCTCCTTCTAACTTTTCTATTTCCTTATATTTCATGCTTTCAAATACTTCATCTTACACTCCCTCTAACAATTTTGAAAGAAGTCTAATGTTTATGACTAATTTTTAGATCAAACATGGAATTTCGACAAACTTAACTTTTTTGTGAGACTGTTCAGCAATAATAAATAAATTGAGAGGAAAGGTTATGGCAATAAAAAAGGAAAAATTTTTTGAAATAATAAATGAGGTAAGCAAGAATGAAGGTTTAAATGAGAATAATTTACTTGAAAGAATAGGGAGTGAGCTAAAAGATGTAAACTCAGGAGTATATAGCACTTATAACAATTTGAAGATAGATAAGCTATTCATGATACAAGATTCAGACAAAACTGTAAATTGTATGTTGTTACATCTTGCTGTGGAATGTAACAGTGTACCAATAGTAAAACTCCTACTAGAAAAGAAAGTAAAAGTTGATGAACAAATGTCGGGTGATGTTAATTCTAAATTCACTGCTTTGCACATTGCTGCTTCGCATGGTCATCAAGAGATAGTTCAGCTTTTATTGAACAATAACGCAAATCCTTCACTAAAAGATAGTCAAGGCCGAACTCCAAGGGATATTGTCGGCGATGTAAAAGATAAAAAGGCTATAATAAAAATGTTAGAGGCAGCAAGTTCTTTGACAAGAGATAATGAGAATACGAAAGCATCAGTAGTGGAAAGAGTGCGAGTATTGGAAGGACGTCAGAAAGAGAACAATAATGAAAACAATATAAACAAAGTAGATGATACATTAGAAAGAGAACTGGCTAAAAGAGATGCTGTGGCGCAAAAGTTGCAAGAGGCAGAACAAAGATTTGCCAATAATCAGAAGCGCATAGAACAAGATTACTTGCACGATCAACATCTAGAGCAGTATACTATACATAATGGTGAACAGACCTTTTTAAATAAAAGTAGTAGTGACGACAGTGGAATATGTTTTGATGGAGATGGATCTGAAGCTTTAGGCCAATCTATATTAGAAAATGGAGAAGACATTGATGCACAAGATGAAAATGGATTGACTTTTTTACATCGTGCTGCTGCAAGAAACAATAAAGAATCAGTGGAACTTTTGGTAAAATGTGGAGCAAAAATTGATGTACAGGATAAAGATGGACTGACCCCTTTACATTATGCTGCTGCATATGGTTGTGTAGAGATTGCAGAGTATCTAGTAGAAGGTGGAGCAAATGTTAATGCACAAGATAAAGCTGAGTATACTCCATTATGTTACGCTCTTGCAAATGACAAAAAAGAATCAGCCAACCTTTTGATGAAATATGGAGCAGATCGCTCATTGATAAAGGATGAAGGCCTAATAGATAGACTAAACGGTATGTATGGTCAGCTATCTTAGGCCGTTGTAAGTTGGAAATGTGATATAAAAAGAAGCAAGAAGGAAGATAACTCTATAAAAATGTGGTTATCGCCAGGCTTGAGCGACCGTAAGACGGTAGTATTATAACATACGTAGATATCAAGGTACTCAAGCCTATCCTTCGAGACGTTTGAATAGTTGTTTGGGACATATATATGCACCCGTTTACAATCTTAAATTTTAACTTAAACTCTCGAGGTTCTTTATGGTTACATCTTATCAAAATTTTATTGGCATTGATATCGGAAAACTTGAATTTGTTACTGCAGTTAATGAACAAAAAGGTGTCATCAAATTTGACAATAGTTGTGTTGGTTGGAAACAATTCTACCAAAAATTTTCAAATATCTTGCCCAACTCCATGGTAATTTTAGAAGCTACAGGAGGTTATGAGCTTGGCTTATTGTATTTTCTTATTGATAGAAACATTGCTGTGCATCGTGCTAATACTCGTCAAGTTAAAAACTTCATTCTATCTCATGGAACTTTGGCAAAGACCGACAGTCTTGATGCAAAAGCGCTTGCCCAATATGGTTCTGAGCGTTGTGGACATCTGCAGCTATTTACATCTATCTCAAAAGAACAAACCACCTTGTTTGCACTTTGTCAGCGTCGTGACGATATTACGAAAATGCTTGTTCAAGAGAAGAATAGGCTAAAAACTCCTGGAAATGATTACATTAAGGAAAGTTGTCAACAAGCTATTGAATTCCTCAACAACCAGGTAGAAAAGCTTGATCAAGCTATACAAAAAATAGTCAATGAAAATCCTGAATTGCAACGATGCCAAAAAATTCTTGAAACAGTCCCTGGAATAGGTAGAAAAACCTCTCAATGTTTATTGTGTCTCATACCGGAACTTGGTTCTTTAAATAAAAGGCAAATTGCAAGCCTTGCAGGTGTTGCGCCTCATCCTAAGGAAAGTGGTAAAGCTATTGGCTACCGAAGGATTATAGGTGGAAGAAGTAACGTTCGTTCAAAGCTTTTTACAGCTGCCATGGCTGCTGCAAGGTCCAAATCTGCACTTGGTGCCTTTTATTCTAAGCTTATTGAAAGTGGTAAGAAAAAGATGGTGGCTATAACAGCTCTAATGCGTAAAATAATAGTGATTGCTAATGCAAGGCTTAAAGAAGCAGTTAATTTGCATATTTAAAAATTTACATAGCAATAACTGAAATTGGTTAATGAATATGCGCGTCCACACACATTAAAAGCGCATATTCATTAACTTAAGCAGAAATTGCTGTGGTGGCTGTTTGATACAAAATTCTGTTTCTATAACAAATGGGTTTTTATTGCCCATATGAAGTTGCAAAACTACAAATAAAAAATTTTTAAAAAAACATAGTTGATACCTAGTACTTCTTCCCATTCCGAAACATACAATGCAACGGAAACTCCAGAAGAAGCAGAAAGGGTTAAAAAACGTAAAGTTAAGTTAAAAGAATTACGTGCTCAACTAAAGAATGAACAGAAAGAAAAACAATCACTAAAACAACAAATACAAGATCTAGAAAGTAAAAATACAACACTTAATAGCGAATTAGAAGAAAACGAAAATAAGCATTCTAAAACAAAAGTGTTGTTAGAAAAAGCGCAAAAGGAACTAGCAGAATCAAAAAGTTGCATAGTTGAACATGAGACTAAGTTGAAAGAATTCAATAAAGAGAATGAATCACTAAGACAAGAAATACAAGATCTAGAAAGTGAAAACACAACACTTAAGGGTGAATTATGCAAAACAAAAACTAAAACAAATGAAGTGTCACTAGAAAAAGTAGGAAAAAGACAATTTTCCCCAAGAGTTGCCTATGCGAGCCTTGCAGCTATGTTAGTAGTAGGTGTTCTTAGTATTGCTTCCGGATTGTCTGCTCTATTAATAGTTGCAGCTTCTGTGGTATCTGCACTGATAGCTGGTAGCGTTACATACGCAATATCAAAACCCATCGCTGAACCAAAACCTACCACTGAATTGAAAGAAGTGGATATTCAAGGTTCAGCACAACGGTGTTTGTAAAACTTAGCACCTACATCTGTACAAACATTGCAGTTTGCAGGTGGCAGATGCAAGTAGCTGCACTGAAATCCCCAAAAAAGGATGATGTTATCCCAGTGCTCCTTTTTTTGTCATCCCAGTGTCAAGCACTGGGATGACAAGAAGAGAGGGTACTTGGATAAGAGGCATTGCCCTCCTGGTAGGCCCAAATTGCAATGTTCGTACAGTTATGAGTTACACAGTAGTGTGAATTTTTTACTTTGGTAGTTTTTTATTGTCATTATAATTATGATAGTAGTTGAGTTTAATTGATATGAAAACTTTTACGAAAAACTCTAAGAGTAATGGAAAAAAGCTGGAGGAGTTTAATAAGGAAATTGAAGATATAACAACTATAGCTCAAGATAAATTTGCACATGAACTTGAAAATATCGCATATTACAGTGTGCAAAAATTTCGCAGTCTGGTTGCTAAAGAGTTAAACTCCACCTTCAATAATATTCATTCTCAAAATGTCAATCTACTAAAATCTAGCCTAGTTGAATATGCTATAAGTTCAAATTTTATCAATAAAAAAGGAGAAACAGCTTTAATACGTTCTCTTTTCAATATATTCATACGATAAAGCACTCAGAGTTATTGCTGCGCCAATTTAACTTAATGTTGCATGCAAGCTGCATAGCTAAAGTAAGTAAGATTTGCCCCACGCTGTCACGAGGTAAACCTTACTTATTCTAGCTATATCAAAAAGGAGGGTTATTATGTCAATAAGATCTACTTCACCAAGAATATCTGTGCAACGTAAATCTAAGCTTAAATCTTTTCCGGTTACTTTAGAAGAGGTTAAATCTTTTTTACGTATTGAGAACGACCAGGATGATAAGTTGATTTCAGATCTAATTTTTATGGCTACTGATTATGCTGAGTGGCATATGGAAAAGTCACTAGTAAAGCAAACATGGCAAGTTTCATATGAAGATTATGTACCTCGTAGGATCTATTTAAGCTATGGCCCTGTGAGTAAGATAGTATTGGCTACTGCAATGATATCTAAAGGTCAAGAGAAAAGAACACTTAAGTATTATTTTAGTGATGTAGGGGGCTACGTTGAGTTTTTCAATTATTTGAATGCAATAAGAGCAGATGTTGTATACGAGGCTGGCTATGACAATATTCCTGAGCAGATAAAACTAGGTATTATGCGGCATGTTTCTGCTCTTTACAAAAATCGTGAATCGGAGGTAAGTAGCCATTTGTCTGAAGTGAAGAAGGTGTATTCTCCGTTTCGCGAACTGCGAGTTGTTTTGTAGCTCTTTCTTGTCATCCAAGAACTTATCTGTACGAACATTGCGATTTGGGCCCACCAGAAGGGTGTCATCCCAGTGCCCAGACACTGGGATCTGCCACGCAAATTGCCTGCAAATTGCAATAGCCGTGTCTGTGAGGATTAATTATGAAAAAAATTCAAGCTATAAACGAGTTGTACAGTAGCATTTATGAAGCACTAAAAGCAAACTCTGATTTAAGGAAATATGTTACTAACATTTATGACTACTTACCTAAACAGGTCACCATTCCTTACCTAAGATTACGCGTAGTGAATTATAATAACCTGCATATGCTGTCCAATTTTGCTACAAAGGCAAGATTTTCATGCGACATATATACCTATCATATAGGCAGTATGTTTGCCATTATAAGGCATATTAACTTGATACTTAAGAGCATTGAAGGTTTTAATAATGAGGCCATTTTAGAAAGTAATTGTGCTATGGATCAGCACGATGAAATTTTACATTCAACAATTAATTTTGATATTTTAATAAAAGGAGGTGATAATGAGCAAATTACAGCTAAAAATTAAAGATCATGACAATAATTTTATTGTGTTAAATAATATACGAAACCTAAGGTTTACTTTGCGTAATAACAGAGAAGAGGTGAAAGATATTTCTTCTTTTGGCTGGAGGAAAGTATTGGACTCTGCTGGAAGCAGACACATTACGATAAAAATTAATGGAATTTTAGACTCTGTATTAGCTGATGAATTATTACGTAATTCTGCTATGCTAAACTCTAATAATGATTATGAAATTAGTTTTAATGCTAAGGAAAAGATAATGCTTAGGTGTTCAGTTGAATTGTATGAGAGGTATTATGATCCTGTTACTTTTGACAGCTTTACTGTCGTTTTAGCTAGCGCTGAAGTTGTAAACGCTTTTCATTAATGTTAATTTAATTTTTTCATATACAATAGTAACTGGTGAGAATTTTAACTAAATTAAAAAAAATCATGAACGACAAAGACCTTTTCGAGGAAGACGGTGATGATATTGAAGAAAATAACGATGATAAAAGAGAGAAAAGTTTAGAAAATGAAAATCAGCAAAATCAAGAAGAACAACATAAAGAGGAAGATAAGCAATACATAATACAGTATATTCAAGACTATTTGAAAGTTTTTGAGGATATTCTAAATCAGATCGACGAAGGAATTGATAATTCGGATAGTTACGAAAGGACTATGCAAATAAAGCGAAGCATAGACAGGCTCATAGAGACTTTATATAGTCAGGCTGCGTCTGAAGATATTGATGCAGAATTTGAAACCACAAAGCATACTCGCGATAAATCAGAATCTATGAAAAGAGTCAGAGAGAAAAGAAGGAAGCAAGCGATAGAAGAAGTGTTAAGTAGCATGTTTGCCCAGCAACAAAAGGAGCTAATGAACGCTAAACACTTAAGTCATGGACATGAAACAGCAAAAGATGGGGATGTCCACGAAGCAAAGGAAAAAGTGAAGTCTTCAATCAGGGGAGTGTTGTTTTCGGTGATTGCTCATAGGATGGATCCAAGAAGGAGGGCAGGGGAAACTGCTGACGGTAACGAAAAGCAAGCTCATATATATGGCAGGGAAGCAGTTGGTGGAGCTTTAGGTGCATTGTTAAAAACGTTTTTAACAGCAGTTACTGCCGTTGTGCGTGAAATTGCTAAGCCACTTCAGAAACAGGAAACATCTTTTGCAAAACAAGTTGAAGAAAGCAGAAACGCAGATTCACAAAAGGGTCGATCTGTGTAGGTTTTTCCTTGTAATAATCTTTCGATTCTGCTGTCTATTAATTCAAATTAGGGTTATAAAATTTTAGAAACTACTATACCTTGTAAAACAACTTACGATCTGTATCCATTCAGGCAATGGCGTCAACTTAAGAGCCTCCATTAGCAAACTCTCCTATGGATTTTCTGAAAAGTTTTTGAGTATATTGTATTTTTAATTTGTAGAATAAGATTTTTTCCTTTCTGCACGTCTCGTCTAAAAAGGACACATTTTAAACTTTTTTGTTGCAATAAAATAGAAACAAAAGTGCTGTTTATTGCACTTTTTGGATAATTTAATGATAAAAAATTTAGAGAGAAGTTTTACACACTATCGCTTATATTTTTCCTTAAGTTGACGCCATTGTCCGTTCAGGATAGCGGCAAGGTAGTATAACCATAGAGTAAAAGTGAGTTTACTAAAAGTTTTATAAAGACATAGAGTGCACATAGTGCAAAAAATTAAGCATAGTACACCAAATACAAGTTTTCTTGTCGTTTTAATCTGCACAGATTGCGAAGTTAAATGAAATAGCTTCATTTTCATGATAAGGGGGCTGGCGAAGCTTGTCAAGGAATTTTTATGGCCTAGCATCACGCGCTGGAATGACATTTGGAAATATGTTATCCGTTTGTCACTTCTAAATGATAAGAGCCTCAATGAATTTATTAGTTTATTACATGTCTCTTTTCATGTATAAATCTATAGAAAGTTTTATACGGAAGTTGTTTTATGAGCAAAATTATAGAAATTAGAGCGCCAAAAACTCTTGGTGGTGAGTCAGTTACGGAAGGTATAGTAAAAATAAAGAAGGGTATTGGAGAAGCAGTAAAAGTAGATGACTTGATCTTTGAAATTGAAACTGACAAAACAGCACTCGAATTAACTGCAGAAGCTTCAGGGCAAATAACTGAATTTCTTATAAAAGAAGATGATGTAATAAGTCCTGATCAATTGTTAGCGAAACTTTCTGTAGGGGAGATGATAGAAGAAGTGAAAAAAGAAGATAAAAGCGAAAGTTCTGCCAAAAAAGATGCTCCATCAGCTCGTAAAATTATGGAGGAAAATGCAATCAGCGCAGAAAGTGTTAAAGGAACTGGCATGGGAGATAGGATAACAAAAGCAGATGTAATAGGCCATATAAACAAAGCTGAACAGCCTGCAATAAAACAATATGAATTGCCAAAAAGTGTAGTGAGTGGAGAGCGAAGAGAAGAACGAGTAAAAATGAGCAAAATAAGGCAAGTAATTGCCACTCGTTTGAAAGCATCGCAAAATACTGCTGCAATACTGACCACGTTCAATGAAATCGACATGAAAAATGTCATGGATCTAAGAACAAAATATAAGGACGCCTTTGAAAAAAAATATGGAATAAAACTTGGTTTTATGTCGTTTTTTATAAAGGCAGCAGTGCAAGCACTGAAAGAGATCCCTGAAATTAATGCTGAAATCTCAGGTGATGAAATCATATATAAACATTACTATGACATAGGTGTTGCTGTTGGCACTGACAAAGGCCTTGTTGTACCTGTGACTCAGAGTGCTGATCAGATGTCATTTGCAGAAATTGAGTTGACTTTAGTTGCTCTTGGCAAAAAAGCTCGCGAAGGCAAGTTACAGGTATCAGAAATGGAAGGTGCAACATTCACTATCTCAAACGGCGGAGTATACGGTTCGCTCCTTTCTACTCCGATAATAAATCCTCCGCAATCTGGAATACTTGGAATGCATTCAATACAAAATAGGCCAGTTGCTGTTGGTAATGCAGTAGAAATCAGACCTATGATGTACATTGCCCTCTCTTACGACCACAGAATAGTTGATGGCAAAGGAGCAGTAACTTTCCTCGTTAAAATAAAAAATTATATAGAAGATCCAAATAGGTTAGTTTTGGAAGTGTAGCTCAATGAGTTGTTGTTAATTTAGCATTGCTAAAAACCTAAACGTCATCCAATTCTGCCAATAGTTTCACAACTTCCTGGTGATCAGGGCCGTAATGTTTCGTAAAGATAGATGAAGCCCGTGCAAACAACTCCTTTTGTTTCTTGTGATTACCTAGAGCACCATAGGCGTCGCTTAGGTTTACCAGTAGTTTAGCAACTTCAGGGTGATCAGGGCCATAATGTTTCTTAAAGATAGGTAAAGCTCGTGTAAACGATACTTGTGCTTTTTGAGGGTCACCTAAAGCATAACAGGTAATACCGAGGTTTATCAGTATCTTGGCAACTTCGCAATGATCAGGTCCATAATGTTTTTCTTGAATCGTTAAAGCTTGTTCAAGCAACTCTTTTGCCCTCTGAGAATTACCTAATGCCCTATAAGTGGCACCTAGGTTTGTAAGCGTAATAGCAACTTCACAATGATCAGGTCCATAATGTTCTTTATCAATTACTAAAGCCCGTTCAAGCAACTCTTTTGCTTTCTGAAGGTTACCTAAAGCCCTATAGGAGCACCTAAGTTTGTTAGTAGTTTAGCAACTTGAAAATGACCAGATTCATAATGTTTCTCTTTAATTGCTAAAGCTTGTTCAAACAACTCTTTTGCTTTCTGAGGATCACCTAAAGCGTAATAAGCGGTACCTAGACTTCCTAGTATTATAGCAACTTGAAAATGACCAGAGCCATAATGTTTCTCTTTAATTGCTAAAGCTCGTTCAAACAACTCTTTTGCCTTTTGAGGATAATCTAAGGCATAATAAGCGTTACCGAGGTTTACCAGTGTAATAGCAACTTCGCAATGATCAGATTCATAATGTTTCTCTTTAATTACTAAAGCTCGTTCAAGCAACTCTCTTGCTTTCTGACAGTCACCTAAAGCTCTATAAATGTTACCGAGGTTTGTTAGTGTAACAGCAACTTTGCAATGATCAGGCCCATAGTGTTCTTTGTCAATTACTAAAGCCTGTTCAAGCAACTCTTTTGCTTTCTGAGGATCACCTAAAGCACCATAAACGGTTGTAAGTTGGAAATGTGATATAAAAAGAAGCAAGAAGGAAGATAACTCTATAAAAATGTGGTTATCGCCAGGCTTGAGCGACCGTAAGACGGTAGTATTATAACATACGTAGATATCAAGGTACTCAAGCCTATCCTTCGAGACGTTTGAATAGTTGTTTGGGACATATATATGCACCCGTTTACAATCTTAAATTTTAACTTAAACTCTCGAGGTTCTTTATGGTTACATCTTATCAAAATTTTATTGGCATTGATATCGGAAAACTTGAATTTGTTACTGCAGTTAATGAACAAAAAGGTGTCATCAAATTTGACAATAGTTGTGTTGGTTGGAAACAATTCTACCAAAAATTTTCAAATATCTTGCCCAACTCCATGGTAATTTTAGAAGCTACAGGAGGTTATGAGCTTGGCTTATTGTATTTTCTTATTGATAGAAACATTGCTGTGCATCGTGCTAATACTCGTCAAGTTAAAAACTTCATTCTATCTCATGGAACTTTGGCAAAGACCGACAGTCTTGATGCAAAAGCGCTTGCCCAATATGGTTCTGAGCGTTGTGGACATCTGCAGCTATTTACACCTATCTCAAAAGAACAAACCACCTTGTTTGCACTTTGTCAGCGTCGTGACGATATTACGAAAATGCTTGTTCAAGAGAAGAATAGGCTAAAAACTCCTGGAAATGATTACATTAAGGAAAGTTGTCAACAAGCTATTGAATTCCTCAACAACCAGGTAGAAAAGCTTGATCAAGCTATACAAAAAATAGTCAATGAAAATCCTGAATTGCAACGATGCCAAAAAATTCTTGAAACAGTCCCTGGAATAGGTAGAAAAACCTCTCAATGTTTATTGTGTCTCATACCGGAACTTGGTTCTTTAAATAAAAGGCAAATTGCAAGCCTTGCAGGTGTTGCGCCTCATCCTAAGGAAAGTGGTAAAGCTATTGGCTACCGAAGGATTATAGGTGGAAGAAGTAACGTTCGTTCAAAGCTTTTTACAGCTGCCATGGCTGCTGCAAGGTCCAAATCTGCACTTGGTGCCTTTTATTCTAAGCTTATTGAAAGTGGTAAGAAAAAGATGGTGGCTATAACAGCTCTAATGCGTAAAATAATAGTGATTGCTAATGCAAGGCTTAAAGAAGCAGTTAATTTGCATATTTAAAAATTTACATAGCAATAACTGAAATTGGTTAATGAATATGCGCGTCCACACACATTAAAAGCGCATATTCATTAACTTAAGCAGAAATTGCTGTGGTGGCTGTTTGATACAAAATTCTGTTTCTATAACAAATGGGTTTTTATTGCCCATATGAAGTTGCAAAACTACAAATAAAAAATTTTTAAAAAAACATAGTTGATATTTATAGTTCTGATCAATATTTTCAATGGAAAAAGAATAATTTCAATGTAAATCACATATTCAAAGAATACCAATCTACAGGTTTTTTGTGTGAAGATAGTTATAGTTTATTGCACCTAGCAGTTAAAAATGGTTATGAAACGCTAGCAAGATTCTTAATGGAAATAGGGGCTAATATTGATGTAAAAAATAGACTCAACATGACTCCTTTACACTTTGCTGTCGGTGAACAAAATTTAAAAATGGTAAAGTTCTTGCTAGCAAGCAATGCAAATGTTAATGTGCGAAGTGAACTTGAAATGACACCTTTGCATTATGCTGCTTGGTTCGGCAATGTAGAGATAGTAGAGCTTCTACTGAAAAAAGAAGCGAATGTTAATGTACAAAATCAATTTTATAGAAGAACTCCTTTGCATTATGCCGTTATGAGGGAAAGAAATACAGAAATAGTGAAACCTCTACTCGAAAGAAAAGCAAGTGTTAATTTGCTAGATAGAGAAGGAAAAACTCCCTTGGATTAAGCTATTCATTACAATTATAAACATCCAAAGCTAATAAAGCTACTACTAGACTATGGTGCAGATCCATCATGTATAAGCATAAAGCAATAAAAATTAGCGCTGCTGTGGGTGCTATTACTACTGTTGTAATTCCATTGATGCTTGCATACGCTACTGAATTATCTGTACTAGCAACAGTTGGAATTACTGCAGCATCTGTGTTAATAGCTGGTAGTATTGTTTATGGAGTTATATGCTCTGCCTATGGAGTTACAATTGGCAGTAAATTAAGTGAGGTTAGCTGCAGTAATGCGCAGCAGACTACAGCTACTAATTCACCACAGTAACCGCACCATGGCAGTGTTTGTATTTCTTTCCGGAGTTGCAAGGACATTTGTCGTTTCTTGAGACTTTGGGAAGTCTGCTATTTCTAGCAGAATGTAACCTATTGCCTATCTCTTGGTTGTCTGCCAACTTAAAGTGCGCTAGGCGGTAAATGGTAAGCTCTTTCCACTTTTCAAGCATTGACTCAAACATCAAGAAAGCTTCGCGTTTAAATTCATTCAATGGATCTTTCTGCCCCATAGCACGTAAGCTTATGCTTTGTCTTAGGCTCTCTAGAACTGAAAGGTGTTCCCTCCATAAATGATCAAGTGTCATTATCATCATTTGCTTCACGATCGTATTCCACAAATCTGTAGTGTGCTGACTGTTGAAATATTTTTCTTTCTCAGTAAAAAATTCTTGTATCTTATCATTTATATAATTCAAAGCTTCTTGTTTATTCAAAAACTTTGCCAAGTCTTCTTTATCAAGCGTTATTCCATACCTTGTATGGAATTCTTTGGCTATATCTTCAACATAATCTTCGTAATAGCCACTTTGGATTATACCTTCTACTACGCTCTCATTTACTTCGCTATACACTTCAAATACATCATTAATTTCGTTGCCTAAGATATTGTTTCTCTGCTTAAAAATAACTTTACGTTGGTTGTTGATTACTTCATCAAACTTAAGTAGAGATTTCCGCACGTCATAGTTTCTAGCTTCAACTTTCTTTTGCGCTTTCTCGAGTGCCTTATTGATCCATGGATGATGAATAGCTTCGTTATTCTTTAACCCTACTTTTTGTAAAAAGCTTCTCATTCTATCAGAACCAAATATTCTCATTAGGTCATCTTCAAGTGATAAAAAGAACTTAGAAAGCCCAGGATCACCCTGACGGCCAGAACGGCCGCGTAATTGATCATCTATTCTCCTGCTTTCATGTCTTTCGGTTCCAATCACACATAAACCACCAGCTTTTATAGTAATTTCCTTATCTTTTTTTACTCTTTCAACTATTTCTTGGTATTTTTTTTCTCTTTCATCAGCATTTTTTATTTTCTTGAGCTCTACCTTTGCGATCATTTCAGCATTTCCACCAAGCTGAATATCAGTTCCACGTCCTGCCATGTTAGTTGCTATAGTGATACTACCTGGCACCCCAGCTTGCGCTATTATGTACGCCTCTTGTTCATGATAACGAGCATTCAATACTGAATGCTTAAGAGAATGGCTTTGCAAAAGCGCAGAAAGCTTCTCAGAGTTTTCGATGCTCACCGTGCCAACAAGGACCGGTTGAAGGCGCTTGTGGCATTCTTCTATAAACTTCAACACAGCATTAAATTTTTCCTTTTCTGTACCGTAAATTTCATCATCAATATCAACTCTTTTTACAGGTACATTGGTTGGAATTTTTACTACATTTAATCTGTATATATCACGAAACTCTTCTGCCTCTGTTGCTGCTGTTCCCGTCATTCCGGAAAGTTTATTGTACATACGAAAGTAATTCTGAAATGTGACCGATGCTAAAGTTTGGTTTTCATGCTGAATTTCAAGATTCTCCTTCGCTTCAAGTGCCTGATGAAGACCATCGGAATATCTCCTGCCCTCCATCATACGCCCAGTAAATTCATCAATAATCACTACCTTGCCATCCTTTACTATATAATCTTTATCAGCAGTAAACAGCTTATGTGCACGTAATGCTTGGTCTATATAATGAGTCATTATCATGCTGTCAGTATCATAGAGCGAGGAATTTTCAGGAATGAGATTGTATGACCTTAGTAGTTCCTCCACTCGTGAAATACCATCTTCAGTCAAGAATACCGTTCTACCTTTTTCATCTACTTCATAATCAGAGTCAACTAATTTGGTTACTATTTTATTGATATGCTTATATATCTGATTGTTTTCCTCAACCGGGCCAGAAATAATAAGCGGAGTGCGAGCTTCATCAATGAGTATTGAGTCTACTTCATCAACTATTCCGTAGTGAAAGCCTCTCTGAACCATGTCTTCTTGAGAAAATTTCATATTGTCTCGCAGGTAATCAAAGGCAAGCTCGTTATTTGTGGAATACACGATATCTGCACTGTAAGCCTCTTTCCTCTCTTCGTCTGTCAAGTTATTCGTAATAAACGCAACAGAAACCCCAAGAGAATTATATAATTTGCTCATCCACTCTGTGTCTCGTTTTGCAAGATAGTCGTTAACAGTTACAACGTGTACGCCTTTCCCTTCTAAGGAATTTAGATATGCTGCTAAAGTTGCAACGAGTGTCTTTCCCTCTCCTGTTTTCATTTCTGATATCATGCCATTGTGGAGCACCATTCCACCAATCAGTTGAACATCAAAGTGCCTCATGTTAAGAAACCTTCGAGAGGCTTCGCGCACAACCGCAAATGCAAGTACAAGAATGTCATTTAACGGTTTCCCATTTTTCAATTCTTGTTTGAATTCTTCAGTTCTACCAGCAAGCTCCTCATCAGATAAGCTCTGCATTTCTGTTTCTAATGCATTTATTTGCTGAACAATTTTCCTAAAGGATTTTATTATCTTCTTATTTGTTGACCCAAATATCTTTCTTATAAAAAAGAATGACAACGTAAAAATAAAAAATATAAGAATGGCTGTCAAAATTAGCGGAGAATCTAGCATAAACTTAAGTAAAGTCTTATTTAATATGAGATTATATTACTAAATGCAGCCTACAGCAATTACATATTAGATTCGGGAAATCTTTATGCTTAAGACAGCAAACAAAATCGACCCTGTTCAGCATTGTTATTGAAATATTAAAGAATCTGTTGCATTATCTTAGGCACTTGGTGACTTTAATTTTTTATAGAAAGAAGTTGTTGGTGGTGTTTGGTGGGGTGGTGAGCCGTGAATGTAGAAAACAAACAATCTGAAGTACTTAGTAATCGTACATTTAAGAAGAGAGGTGGCACATCAACAGGTGATCATGGTCGCAAGTACGAAGTAAAATTATTAATGCTGTATCTACTTCATGGGTTAAGTAGTAAAATTGACTTTTGGTTAGCATCAAACATAGAAGGTTTTGGAGCCTTTGATGATATTTTTTTTGAGTATAAAGATCAGAAGAACAAATCGAGAATTATCTTGGTTCAAGCTAAGCACTGCGATACACATCGCCCTTCGAAGAATATTACTTTTGAAGATTTGTTTATTGATGGAAACGATAGAAAGCGACAGAAAGAGGATTTCGGGTTAAACAAATATTTTGAATCTCATCCTGAGATTAAGCAAAACCCTGAGTGTAAGAACAGTGATATTACGCTTGTCATTCATACTAATGTCAATGTGAACCTAAAAAAAGGTACAGAGAAGCAAGGAAGCGTAGAAATATTAGAGAAGTATCTGGAAAAGTCAAAGTTAACAGATGATAACATTTTAAGTATTTATGAAGGTCACAGAGGAACGTGCTACAAAATAAAAAATCATCTTGAACTAAAAAAATACTTCAGTTGTGGTAGTGACGATGAAATAGAAGATTTTTTACTTAGATTAAGGTTTGTAGTTAATCAACCTAATCATTCAAAATTAGATGATATTATTAAGAAAAAAATAGGAAATGTATACAAAATATCAGGGGAAGAAGATATTGATACAGTTTTTGTCCGTGTATATGACAAGGTAGAGAAATGGTGGGTACAACAGGGTAGCGAAGTTTCTTATCTAACAAGAAAAGATGATTACTTTAAGAAAGCTATAGAACATCTTTATAACCTAAAACCTAAAGAAAATTTACATGAATTTTGGCAGGTTCCTCTTTGAAATTATAACTTTGTCGGCAGAGAAGCGTTGCTAGATAAAATAGAAGAATGCCTGAAAGCTAATGATACAGCAACACTAGTTGCTTGTCATGGACTAGGTGGAATAGGTAAAACACAATTAGCATTAGAATTTATTTGGAGTAAGCTCCAAAAATATAGATGGATAATTTGGCTTGATACACGAGATAGAAATACTTTAATTAACGAGTACATCAAGTTAGGACGTGGACTAAACGTTATTCATGGTTACGGAGAAAACTTTCGTGAAGAAGATCACGCCAAGCATGTTAAGTATTGGCTAGAACACCCTAAACGTGCTGGGTGGCTACTGGTATGCGATAATGCTCCTAATTACAAAGATATAGCAGATTTACTCCCTATAAAAGGAGGAAAGATATTATTAACTTCTCGTTATAAATTTGGCTGGCCACAACCACAGAACACTATTTCTGTTGATGTTTTTGAACCTGGAGAATCAAGGGACTATATCCGTAAGATACTAGAAGTAAAAGGAAAAAAACTAGACATAACTCAAGTAGATGCATTAGCAAAGACATTAGGTCATTTACCTTTAGCTTTAGCCCAAGCAAGCGCTTATATAAAGAAAACATATATAAATATTTCAGACTATTTGAAATTATATAATGATAGAAAACGAACTTTATTATCTGATAAAACATTGCTCGAAACATTTCCACCTGGTGCTAATAGAGAGACTGCAGCAATAGTGTATGTTACATGGAACATTACAGTAGAAGCAATAAAAAAAGAATCTTCTTTGGCGGCTAACTGGCTTACTGCTTGTGCTTACTTAGATGGTAGTCCTATCCCTAAATCTTTACTAGAAATCTTTGCTGATAATCAAGAAAATAATCCTTCCTTAGAAACTTTCCATGAAGCGTTTGGAATATTAACAAGTTATTCTATGTTAACTATCAAAAAAGATCATAGTATGTTAGTGCACAACTTGGTTCAGGAAGTGACAAGGCTACAATCAGAAGAAAGTGAAAAAAGCAAAGAAGACATGGAAACTGTTTTTCAACTATTACAAGAGAGTTTTCCTTATGGTAGTGATAAATTAGAAGATTATGCTAAGAAAAGACAACTATTGCTGCATTTAGAAGCATTTTTATCACATATTGATGATTGGCTAGAGAAAAATCCTTTAGAAAAACAAACAATAGAGAAGTATTATCTTATGGATTTGCTAATATGGATGGATAATGGGTATTATGACTTGGGTAACCCTAGAAGACAAAAAGAGTTGCTTGAACGGGCTTTAGCAATTAAAGAGAAACATTATGAACCTGATCACTTTGAAGTTGCTATTACACTGGCAAACCTAGGTACCGCTTATGGTGCTTTAGGTGATCCTCAAAAACAAAAGGAGTTGCTTGAACAAGCTTTACCTATTTTTGAGAAACATTACGGTTCTGGTCATTTTCAAGTTGCTATAATACTAGGAAGTCTAGGTACCGCTCATTACGCTTTAGGTGATCCTCAGAAAGCAAAAGAGTTGTTTGAGCAAGGTTTAGCAATTAAAGAGAAACATTATGGACCTGATCATTTTGAAATTGCTACAGTACTAGGAAACCTAGGTACCGCTTATAGGACACTAGGTAATCCTCAGAAAGCAAAAGAGTTGCTTGAATGGGCTTTACCTATCTTGAAGAAACATTATGGTTCTGATCATTTTGAAGTTGCTAAATTACTGACAAACCTCGGTATAGCTTATGGTGCTTTAGGTGATCCTCAGAGAGCAAGAGAGTTGCTTGAACGCGCCTTAGCAATTCAGGAAAAATACTATGGCTTTGATCATTTTGAATTTGCTATTACACTAGCAAATCTAGGTATCAACTATGTTTTTTTAAAAATTTTTTATTTGTAGTTTTGCAACTTCATATGGGCAATAAAAACCCATTTGTTATAGAAACAGAATTTTGTATCAAACAGCCACCACAGCAATTTCTGCTTAAGTTAATGAATATGCGCTTTTAATGTGTGTGGACGCGCATATTCATTAACCAATTTCAGTTATTGCTATGTAAATTTTTAAATATGCAAATTAACTGCTTCTTTAAGCCTTGCATTAGCAATCACTATTATTTTACGCATTAGAGCTGTTATAGCCACCATCTTTTTCTTACCACTTTCAATAAGCTTAGAATAAAAGGCACCAAGTGCAGATTTGGACCTTGCAGCAGCCATGGCAGCTGTAAAAAGCTTTGAACGAACGTTACTTCTTCCACCTATAATCCTTCGGTAGCCAATAGCTTTACCACTTTCCTTAGGATGAGGCGCAACACCTGCAAGGCTTGCAATTTGCCTTTTATTTAAAGAACCAAGTTCCGGTATGAGACACAATAAACATTGAGAGGTTTTTCTACCTATTCCAGGGACTGTTTCAAGAATTTTTTGGCATCGTTGCAATTCAGGATTTTCATTGACTATTTTTTGTATAGCTTGATCAAGCTTTTCTACCTGGTTGTTGAGGAATTCAATAGCTTGTTGACAACTTTCCTTAATGTAATCATTTCCAGGAGTTTTTAGCCTATTCTTCTCTTGAACAAGCATTTTCGTAATATCGTCACGACGCTGACAAAGTGCAAACAAGGTGGTTTGTTCTTTTGAGATAGGTGTAAATAGCTGCAGATGTCCACAACGCTCAGAACCATATTGGGCAAGCGCTTTTGCATCAAGACTGTCGGTCTTTGCCAAAGTTCCATGAGATAGAATGAAGTTTTTAACTTGACGAGTATTAGCACGATGCACAGCAATGTTTCTATCAATAAGAAAATACAATAAGCCAAGCTCATAACCTCCTGTAGCTTCTAAAATTACCATGGAGTTGGGCAAGATATTTGAAAATTTTTGGTAGAATTGTTTCCAACCAACACAACTATTGTCAAATTTGATGACACCTTTTTGTTCATTAACTGCAGTAACAAATTCAAGTTTTCCGATATCAATGCCAATAAAATTTTGATAAGATGTAACCATAAAGAACCTCGAGAGTTTAAGTTAAAATTTAAGATTGTAAACGGGTGCATATATATGTCCCAAACAACTATTCAAACGTCTCGAAGGATAGGCTTGAGTACCTTGATATCTACGTATGTTATAATACTACCGTCTTACGGTCGCTCAAGCCTGGCGATAACCACATTTTTATAGAGTTATCTTCCTTCTTGCTTCTTTTTATATCACATTTCCAACTTACAACCGTTTACTTATGCTCTAGATTTTAATGATTGGAAAGAAAAAGCTGGAGTTCTTTTAGGTGCAGCTAAAAAGGAAGGTATATTAAAAGAGGTTCTTATTTGTGCAAATACGTATGCAACACCGATTGTCTATGCTCTAGGTTTTAATGATGGGGGAGATGGTATGAATAAGTATTGCTTGGTTGGAAGCAAGAGAAGATAATAACTTCTCAGAGTGGATAGGTGGCAGGTTGGATGTTTTTCTGAAGCACTTTCTGCCCAGGGAGTAGAAAGAAGACTTCGTGGGGGAGATTAACTGCCCCTGCCACCGAAAATCATCGTGAGGCTCACAAAATGTGATGACCTCGTATAGGAGTTTGGAACAACCGGCAATATTCTACTCTGATATATTGAAATATGCAATTGGAGGAAAAAATATGCGTCACATTGGAGTTGATTTACATACCAATAGTTTTACTGCTTGTTACTTACAAGAAGGGAAACCTGAGCATATTCAAACGTTTCGCTTAAAAGACTTGGATAATTTCACCAAAGATCTTCAAGAAACATATGAAGTAGCCATAGAAGCAACAGGTAACAGCTGTTTCTTTTATGATGCAGTTTCACCTTACGTTAAACGCATAGTAATAATTGCTCCTGGACAGTTTGAAGTTGTTCGTCGCTCTGTGAACAAAACAGATAAGCATGATGCGCGAGCTATTGCTTTCTTTCTAAGCAAAGATATGTTGCCTGAGGCAAGGTGCAAAAACAAACAATGCCAGCAGTTAGCTTCTCTTCTTCAAACGAGAGATCAGTTAGTAAAGTCACGGGTATCTTTAATCAATAAAGTTCATGGTCTTTTTAATTATCATGGAATAAAAATTAAAAAAGAAGTACTTACAACTAAAGTAGGATTTGAGCGTGCTACTCAAAAGCATAATTGGGAGCCTTTAGAAAAAGTTGAAATTGAAGTGATTAGCTATCATTTAGAAGCTATCCGAGAAAGCCTTAAAAAACTTGAAAAGGAAATTATAGCTTTTGCTAAACAACTTCCTGGGTTCAGCAATCTTATCAGCATAAAGGGAATTGGTCCAATTTCTGCAGCTGTCTTTATTGCAACAATTGGAGACATTAATGATTTCCGTAGACCTGAGAAACTTACTGCATATTTTGGAGTTGTACCAAGAGTTTCTCAATCTAATCAGCAATGTACAATTGGAAGAATTACCAAACGAGGGTCAAAAATAGCGCGTACTTCTTTAGTTCAATGTACTTGGATTGCTGTACGTTACAGTCCTTACTTGAAAAGTTTTTATGAACATATAAAAAAGAAGCGTGGTTCTGCTAAAGCTATAACTGCTACTGCTAGGAAATTTCTTATAACTATTTTCTATACTCTTAAAAATGACTGGGTTTTTAAAGATTTCACAAAATTTGAAATTTCTACTGGACAATAATCATAGGAGAAAGAACTAAAGCTATTTTAGATGCAGCTAAAGAGGAAGGTATATTAAAAGAAGTTCTTACTAGCATGGTAGAAAGTGATTATGAAAGATTAAAACGTTCTTTATGGGTAACTGGAAATCATGATTCTCTAAACGAAATTTATAAAATTGAGAAGAGTATGGCAATTGATATAGGAATGAAAGTTGGTGGTGCTTCTAGTATTATAGCTGGATTAATAGCTTTCGGTGGATGTTTTGCTGCTGGTGTTCAATTACCAATATTGGCTTTAGTTGGTATAGCTGTAGCTGCTGTGCTGGCAGTCGGGATTGTTGCTGGTGGCATTACATGTGCAGTATTAAAACCTAGTAATAAACTAGATGAACTAGACTCAAACAAAGTAGCGAGTGTTGCTCAGAACGCGTTGAGTACTTTGGACATTTATAATAAATATGATCTCTAAATACTAATATATAATACTTAAAGAGATACTTTAACACTTCTTCTTAAGTGCTAATCTGGAGGTTTGACAAGTTGCTGTTTAAAAGGTTGGGAAGTAGTTTTATTAACATTAAAAATTACATAACATATATTATGGAAAATAAAATCACATAATATAGCAAACTATAGCTAACCCAAGAAAGGTTTTCCTACGTCATACCGCCGCGGTATCTCAGCATAGATTCCGCTAACAAGTAGCGGAATGACGAGTTTGTCGTTTTTCAAATTGTCAGTAAATCTAAGTCAGTTTAGCTATATAAAACATAGTATAAAAAGAGCTATTTCAGCAAAATTTTAAACAAATAAAGTTCATTAGCTTCACAATTGGCGCTTTATGAGAAAAGTACACTTGATATACAGATTTAAAATACAAGTTAACGAATTATTATGATTTTTACCAAGATAATAATATAGTAAGGTTTGGTAGTGAGGTATCAAAATGGGAAAATACACTAACGCATGGTTTTATAAGAAGACTGACCCAAATCATCACGATTGTGCAAATGATGGCACTTGCGGGCAATCTATACAAAATTGTGAAATTGGTAATATAGACATTTCTTTTTTTGATAGTAACAAAAACTTAATTGCCAAAGTACCTAAACTACCAAAGTATTCTAGTGATAAATATGGGCATCAATTGTATAAGGAAGCTGAGTCAAAGCAGTTCAATTATTTTTCCACAAATATACATGATGTTTTGTCTAACAGCTTTACCGTTAAATACGGGTATATAAATTGTACTATAAAATACGACAACTTATCTGAGCAGGAACAAAACCAAATAGAAACAGACATTAAAACTGCCTATGAGGCATTTAAAGAAAAGTTTTGCTTGAAAAATAGTAATGCAAGTTACAATATAACGGTTCACATTTTTAATAATAGAAGCGATTATACAAAGTATAATGATCTTCTCGGCTTAGATGAAGATGGTGGTCCAGGATATATTACACGAGGAGTAACAGATTATCAGAATATTCTGACATATAAGCAAAGTGCCATGGATTTTGTTCTAGGTCATGAGCTAGGTCACATATTTCAATTGCGTTTTTCACCATTGGCAACAGTCCGAACTTTGAATATTCTGGATACTGAACTCATAGCAAATGTTGTTGGACGAGAGGTAGAAGAAAAAAATTATAAAGCTATTTGCAAGCAGATGGGTGTAGATGAATATAAAGACCGTGGATGGATGTTTCAATTTAAATATAAGGATACAACTGGTAGTATATACCGCAAAGATCTTTCAGAAGAAGAAAAATTTCAAATTATACAACGTATCAAGAACTCTGGATTAGATGAATATGAAGACCGTGGATCGATGTTTCAATTTAAATATAAAGGTACACTTTATAAATATCACAAGAACCTTTCAGAAGAAGAAAAATTTAAAGCTATACAAAATGTCAAGAGTATTCATGAACTAGTAGATGAATATGAAGACCATGGATCAATGTTTAGTTTTAAATACAAAGGCACCACTTATAGAGCAGAACACAGAGATTATCTTTCAGCAGAAGAAGAAAAACTTCAACTTATCAAAGACATTAAGAACTCTCATGAATCGCTCGTTAGTGAATGTGATGGATTGGGGAATGAGAATACAACTTTATTGATTTACGTTGATGAAAATAAGGAGATAAGTCGAATATATTTTCAAAACTCCGACAAAAATATATTCAAACAGCTAGATAAGACATTTATAAGCAGAAGTAACCCTGAACAAGATGTGGATGAAATAGAGCAACCCAGTAATTTCTTATCCAATATTTTTCAGCAATTAAATCCATCATTGATTCTATCTCATCACTCTTTTCATGGTTATTTGAGTCTAAAGAGAAAGAACAATCTGACGACAACCTTTCTTTGCTTAACTTATCAGAAGAACAATCCGATGACAATCTTTCTTTGCTTAAACCTGATGTTAATCACGATGCTGACGAAAATTACGTAGGCAATTACTCACTATGTAATCATGATTATCACCAACATGATGACCTAATATAGTAAAATAACGAACTTTTATCCCCTACCCTTCTATAGCTAAACTGACTTAGATTTACCGACAATTTGAAAAACCGTCATCCCGCTGCTTGTTAGCGGGATCTAGAGATACCGTGACGGTATGACGGTTCGCGGCGGGATGACGTAGTAGTTATCTCTTGTAATCAAATTTTATCAAAAGTCAGATTGCAGAGTTAAATCTTCTACCCAAATAACCACACACTCTAATTGCTTGTTTGGATATATTTCTTGTACTAAGGTTTTATAGATCAACATCTGTTTTTTTATTTCATTTAATGAGGAAACAGAAACGTTACGGTGCGATTTGTAGTCAATTATGATTGCTTTATCTTGCGTTATGCATAGCCTATCTAGTCGTACTAATACTGACTTGCCATCAATTGTTCCACTCAGTGTAATCTCTGATTTGCCTTCCAAGTCAAACAAATAGCCATATTTTTCATTAAAGGCTAATATTCTACTGTAAATTTCATCCTTATCTTCACTGATGTTGATGTTATCAAGGTGTTTTCTGACCCAATTTTTTCTCCTTTCTTTTTCTATCTTGGGCATATACTGCAATATGCTGTGAATAATCAGGCCTCTTGCATAACCATCTGTCATCCCAATGCTCCTTGTTGTCATTCCAGCACTCTCATCTGTCATTCCAATACCCCTATTTGTCATCCCAGTGCTTGACACTGGCTTTTTTTCTCCAGGTTCCAGCGTTACGTGCTGAAATGACATCGAAGAGTGAGTAGCTGATGCTGGCTTTTCTTCTTTTTTACTGGATCCCAGTGTCAAGCACTGGGATGACAGAGGAGGACGCTGGGATGACAGGGGAGGACGCTGGAATGACATTGATAGGTTTGGCGGAAGGGAAATGACCGGAACGTCAAAATAATCACGTTTTTTATAAATGTAAGGGTAGTTTGCGTTCACACATAGCACTTCAACTTTTTCTTTAAATATTAGCTGTAAGTATGAGTGTTTCTTTTCATATGGTTCTCCATACTGAGTGATTAGATCATACCAAGAGCCCTTTTGCACTGGCTCTTTACTTAAGATGTATAACTCATCTTCAGCACGTGTGAGTGCTACGTATAATAAACGCAAATATTCATTATAATCCTCTAGTTTTTTCTCTCTTTTTACTTGATCGCAATAAGCGTTGTTGTTTTTTCCACACCAAAATGGCACTTCCGTTCCATCAAAGATAATGCTTTCACTGTTTCTTGGCACTGTGTTTGTATCAACCAAAAATACTATGGGAGCTTGCAGACCTTTTGATTTATGAATTGTCATTATTCGCACAGCATTGCGTTCTGATTGCATATCATTCTTAATCTCCGGGTTATTCTCCTTGATCCACTGAACAAACGCTTGAAGAGATGGGTTTTCAAATTGCAACACAAGGTTCATAAATTCGTCTAGGACCTCAAAGCACTCAAGACCTAGCCTTGCAGCAAATTTTTTCTTACCTGTACGCAGTACATGCGTGAATAATGTAAGAGGGGATTCTGTGCGAGATAAGTTAATGAGATAGTTTAATTCACTATAGATAACCACAGAATAATCCTGAATTCTTTCCCATAGTGAATGCTCTTTACGATCATATGCAATATTAAATAAATCATCCTCGGTAAAATTAAATAGTGGTGATTTTAAAGCATTTGCAAGAGCTAAATCATTTGCCTGGAGGAGTAAAAATTCGGCCAAAGCTATTAAGTCCTGCACGGCTATATAGTCCATAATTCTAAAATAATCTCGGCCTACAACTGGCACGTTTGCTTTTTTAAGTTCGCTTATTATGTAATCAACTAACACGTTTCGTTGTCGTACCAGAACCATAATGTCTCTTGGTTCTATATGGCGATCTTTAGCGACTAAAATCCGCCCTTCGTTTAACCAATTGTGAATTCTGTTGGCTATTGTTTGAGCAAGTAATCGATCTGCTATTGTATAACCTTCCTTACATGTCAGAGGAATTTGTAAAGCTTGCTGTTCTTTCTCTTTGCGCATTGGTAACGCTGGCCAAATTTCAATATATCCTTGGTCATTTTCTCTATGTGGAACATGTTTTATTTCATTATCATTAAAAGATATTTCTGTGCGGAAGTTATTAAATATTCTATCTACAAGCATCAAAACTTCTGGAGTTGAGCGAAATGACTTTTCAAGTTGGCATGATATCCAATCTCTACCACCAGTTTTCGTATGAAAGTATTGTTGCATATAGTTGAATAGATGGGGATTTGCTCCTTGAAATCTGTATATGGATTGTTTTACGTCACCAACTACAAATAAGGTTCGCTTTTCATCATTACCGGCAAAAAATTCATCGCAGAGATTTGTTATAATTTTCCACTGGCTGATGCTATTGTCTTGTGCCTCGTCAACAAGGATGTGATCTATTTTTTGATCCAAGTTAAACAATATCCAATCTTTATAGTTTGGATTGCTGAGAAGATTTGTTGCTAAGTTGATTATATCATTGTAGTCAAGCAGTGCATTTTTTGATTTTTCACTATTATATAAATCAACATATACTTTAAATACACCAAGTAAGCTACTGGTTCTCTTGAATATTTGATAAGAGTTCATGTCTCTTATATGGGTAAATACTACATTCTGAACGCTCTCTATTATTTGCTCTGCATCTCTAAATTTCTCCAAAATACTTTTTGTTGCAATGGATGATATGCTCTTTTTTTCGTGCGATTCTGATTTGAGAAATACCTTGGCTAGGTTTTCTATTTTGGTGTCATTCCACTTTATTCCGGTGTCATCCGAGTAGCTGACACTGGTTCTTTTTTTCTGGATTCCAGTGTCAAGCACTGGAATGACACCATTTGGTACGGACGGTTTTGTGCTATTAAACCAATCAGAGAGCATTGCACTATAACTCTGATCTCTTTTACTGCCTTCACTTAATATCTCGGCTAGTCTTTCCACGTGCTCAATTGTTTCACTCTGTAAGTCATGAATTTCATCTGGGGCGCTCAATTTATCTTTGATATATTTCGAATCATTTGCTAATATCGATCTTTTTATACATAAAGTATAAAGCAAATCGCGTAGTTTATTTTCATCAATTTCAGTTGCAATAAGGTTGATATCATCCTGCACAGTTTCGTTATGAAGCACTTTATTGAATATGATGGAATGTAATTCTTTACATTCACTCAGTGTACAATTTGGAGCGATACCAGCTTCTATAGGAAAGTTGGAAATTAATTTGTAACAGAAAGCGTGTATGGTTTGTATAGTTAGACCAAGATTTTCCAGTTCAGAGAAAAGCCTTCTTGCTCTTGTTAAATAATCTTTATTTTTTCTGGATCCCAGTGTCACGCACTGGGATGACACCGAAGGGTTTACCGCTGGTTTTTTGCTTAAATCATGGTTATGCGATGCACCACCCCCTGTCATCCCAGCGCGTGACACTGGGATCCATTCTTTTTTTTTACTGGATTCCAGTGTCACGCGCTGGAATGACATTGGAAAGAAATCTAGTTGTTCCAGATCCATTATTAATTCACTCTCTGAGCATATTGCCCACTTACTGAGTATGCTGTGAATGCGATTCTCCATCTCGTTTGCTGCAGCATTGGTAAATGTCAAGCAAAGAATATTTCTTTTGTTTTCTAATAAAAGTCTCAATACTCTGTCTATTAAGATTTTTGTTTTGCCTGTACCAGCAGATGCATTTACCCACACAGAGAAATTAGGATTTATGGCATTTGATCTCATCAGAAGTGCGAGAACCTTATATACAGTTGACTAAAATAGCATTATACATATAATGTAAAAATAGTGTTAGTGAAGATATATAATGAAAAGTTTTTGTGTAAAGGCGCCTGCAAAAATCAATCTTTTTTTGCATGTTGTAAATAAGAAGGAAACAGGATATCACTTGATTGAAGGTTTATTTGTCTTTGCTAATCTTTCTAATTTTTTGGAAATAAAAGTAGGTGAGAAGGATTCTAGATACGATAACTCTACAGTTGAATTTATAAACTCCGAGTCTAGAATAAATAACCAGTATAACACTGTAACGAAAGCGGTTAATCTGCTGCTTAGACATGCTCCTGTACGCACTAAAGTCATTGTAAAGGTTGTAAAAAATATACCAATTGCTGCAGGACTTGGTAGCGGATCCTCAGATGCTGGAGCTGTGGTACGTACGCTAGGGAAGCTGTGGGAGATTGATAGGACGATTTTAAATGAAATAGCCTTAAACGTTGGTGCTGATGTTCCAGCAAGCGTAGATAGCAAGCCAGTTTTTGTTAGAGGTATTGGCGAAGAATTATGCCACATTAAAAAATTCTCTTTACCCACAAATGTGGTGCTTGTGAAACCGAAAAAAAGGTTTTTGAGTACACCAGAGGTATTTTCCAAACATGAAGGAAAATTTTCTGAGCCAATTAAATGGAGCGATGACGCTGAAAAGGATTTGTTGAAGCTTCTTAAAGAGACGAGAAACGATCTTCAAGAAATAGCAATAAGCTTTGTACCTGAAATTAAGGATGTGATATCAACACTTGAGTCACAAGAAGGCTCTATACTTTCTCGCATGTCAGGCAGTGGTGTATCATGCTTTGGAATATTCGATAGTGAGGAAAATGCAAAAGCTGCTGCAGTTAATATCAGAGAAAAGCAACCAGAATGGTGGGTATGTGACACTCAATTAATAGTTTGACTTTATGCCCTTAATTTCCGAGAATAAAAATCTTATAAATGGTTATAGGGAAGGAAAATTTTTGGTAAACAATCAAGAATATTATGGCTCAATTATAATTTTTCCTGAAAAGGTGATTAAATTGAAAGAAAGTGATATAAATAGCAAGGAACATTTTAAATCTTTTTTAACAGAGGAAATAGAAATTTTGATAATAGGTACTGGTAAAACACGCAATATACCAAGTTCTTCAGTGAAGTCCTATCTTATGGAACAAAAAGGTTTAAATTTTGAATTTATGACAACCGGTGCAGCATGCAGAACCCATAACGTTTTAATATCCGAAGATAGATTTGTTGTCAGTTATCTAATAGCCATATAGCATGTTTGAAATGTTTACCCAGGATTTTTTCATCAACAGTCTAGTTGCAGTAGTCGTAATTAGCCTAGTAACAGGCGCTTTAGGATCGTTTATGATATGGCAAAGGTTATCTTATCTTGGTGATAGTTTGTCCCATTCTTCATTGCTCGGTATTGCACTTGCTTTAATCTTTAAGATTAGCCCATCGCTTAGCATAATGCTCATTGCAATTACATTTGCTATACTACTTTCTCTTAATTTTAACAGATTATATTCTGCTGATACGATATTGAACATTGTTACCAATGTAGTTTTATCATCGAGTTTAATACTTATGTCTTTTCTTCCATCTGGCAATAATAGTATTATTAGCTCACTGTTTGGTGATATATTAACGCTCGATCAAAGTGATATAATATCGATTTTTTTAACCTCTGTAATAGTTACTTTGATATTAATATTTAGATGGCGTTATTGGTTAATGATTTCAATTAATCAAGATTTAGGAGTAGTTGAGAAGATTAATGTTAATTTTGTTAGACTAGAATTTTTAATCACTCTTGCCATATTTATAGCAATTGCTGCCCAACTAATAGGAATATTACTCATTGCTGCATTTTTGCTAATACCAGCAGCATCTGCAAGGCTCATTTCGAAAACTCCAATGCAGATGATTATTGTTGCAACAGTTTTTTCTGTGATCTCTGGGATATCAGGTCTCATGTTATCTGCAAGTTTTGATTTGTTAACTGGACCTGCAATTATACTTGTTGCAGCCGTATATTTAATTATTGCTTATTTTATAAGGCTAATATTAAGCAGGTTGGCTTAATTTTAGTCTCGAATGTTAATAATTTTGTAATATACTCATTATAAAACATCACTATCTTAGCACAATTTGCTATATTATTGTTTATGTGCTAATGATAAGATGTTAGTTTTATGGAGTAAGCAATATGAGCGAAGAAGGATTTTTTTCTAAATATATAGTACAACCTATGAAAAATTTTTACAATAAGTGTGCTTCTTTTTGGAGGAAGGATGCGTCAGATGATGTGGCAGATGATGCGCATAATATTGTACAAGAAAGCTCGGAGTCTTTGGATACTCATGTACAGTGAAATGAGAATGATATCATATAGATAGCATGAGGGTCACACCATCCAAAGTTAAAAAATTCCTAGAGAAACCTGATGCTTTAAGTGGTGTGTTAATTCATGGAAGTGATAACAGTAGGGTTGGTTTTTATGTACAAGAAATAATTGCTAATTTAGATGAGTATTCAGTTCAGGTGATGGATTTTGCAATAGTGAATAAGTCACCCGGTTTACTGTTTTCTGAATTGGCAAACATTTCGATGTTTACCAGCAAAAAATTAATTAAGCTGATAAATGTGAGTGGAGGTATATCCAAAGAGTTAAAAAACGTGTTGGATTATAACGCAAGTGGTCACTATGTAATAATGGTAGCAAGTGATCTTCCATATAATTCTGCGACTAAAAGTTATATGGAGAGTTCAAAAATTTTTGGTGTGATTGCTTCCTATAAGGACAGCAACAGCAATCTTTATGACATTATATCAAGTTACTTAAAACAAAATGATATAAAATGCACAAATGAGATAATCTACCATTTGCAATCTTACTTTAATCATAGCAAGCGGCCTATATGTTCAGAACTTGAGAAGTTAGTTTTGTACTTAGGGGAGAGAAAAGACCTAAAACTTACTGATATAGAATTATGCTTTTCAACTTCCGGCAACGACTATGCTACACTTGATGATCTATGCTCTGCCATAGCAAGTAAAGATATGTCGCGTTTCATTAGAATTTCTGATGCATTGATATCGCAAGAAAATTTTTCACCGATAGCGCTAATTCGCATTATATCAAATTATTTCCTACGCCTTGAAACCGTTTTGCTGTCAGTGCAAGGTGGAATGAGTGAGCAGGCTGCGATTGATCAGCTAAGCCCTCCATTGTTTTTTAAACAATTGCAGAGTTTTAAATCTCATTTGAAAAGTTTGCAACTTTCAGAACTTAAGAAGATCTTGGAAAAATTGATAAGCTTAGAAGTTACCTGTAAAAAAACTGATTTAGATCATAAAATGATTTTTCAACATGAGATTAACTACTGGTGTCATCCAAGCGTCCCTGTGATGTCATTCAAGTAGCTGACACTGGTTCCTTTATGACGGCAGTGCCCCTATGGTGTCATTCCAGTGCTTGACACTGGAATTCAGCCTTTCCATAATCATCAAAACGTTGTATTTTAACGTAAAACAGCTATTTTTATGCTCACCAACTTAATAAAATTCCTGGATCCCAGTGTCTGGGCACTGGGATCTCATTTTACTTTATAATGATGTCATGAAAGTAGCTGACACTGGGATCCAGAAGACTTAATTTCAACCAAATAATAAAGGCTAGATTTCAGTGTCACGCTACTTGGATGACAAAAAAAGGTACTGGAATGACAGCAGTCCTACGTCATACCGCGATTCATTCGCGGTATCTCTTAGCATAGATCCCGCTAACAAGTAGCGGGATGACGGTTGTCAGGGTGTCATCCCAGTGCCCAGACACTGGGATCCAGAAAAGTTTGCTTGTAAGCAAGCAAACTAGCATAGAAAGTGGTTACAACGTTTTCGATGAGATTGCAGAAAGGCTAGATTCCAGACTGGAATGACATCGTTCACTATGTACCATATTGCAATAGTTGTGGTCAAGGCACTGGGATCTGGTAGACCCAAATTGCAGTGTTCGTACAGCTATAGAATATAGATCAGAAGTGACAGAGCTTAAAAAAAGGCCTAATATTCTTAATAAACGCTAGAAAGCTTTATGAAAATCAGAGTTGGAGTAATAGGCTGCTTAGGCAGAATGGGCAAGAAAATACTCAATGAATTAATTACAAATACCAAAGTGGAAATAGCAGGTGCTGTTGCCCGTTCAGGCAGTAAGTACATAGATTCAGATATTGGACCAATTATAGCCAATCTAGGAATTAAAGTTACAAGTTCTATTAGTGGCATATTTGAGTTATCCGACGTTGTAATAGATTTTACAACTAAAGAATGTATGTTAGACTGCCTTAAAGCAGCTGTAAAATTTAAAACACCGCTGGTTAGTGGCACAACTGGAATAGAAGGTGTCGATTTAAAAGAGTATGCTGCTGAAGTTCCAATATTATGGTCAGCAAATATGAGTGTTGGGGTTAATGTGTTGCTGAAATTGGTAAAAAAAGCTGCTGAGCTTTTAGGTAATGAATATGACGTTGAGATTTGGGAAATGCATCATAACTTAAAAAAGGATTCACCATCTGGAACAGCTATAGAACTTGGCAAAACAATTGCTAACGCTTCAAAAGTGGATTTTCAGTCCAATCAATATTTACATAGTGGTTCAAACATAAGGAAAAAGGGGGAAATAGGTTTTGCGGTATCTCGTGGAGGTGGAGTAATAGGAGATCACAGCGTGATGTTTGTTAATTCTGATGAACGGATAGAACTAAACCACAAAGCAATTGATCGCACAACATTGGCTAGAGGAGCTGTTCAAGCAGCAGTATGGCTATACGAAAATAAAAGAGAAATTCCGGGGCTCTATTCAATGCAGGATGTGATATGAGCGGTATATATGCTTCCGTTAAAAATCTAAATCTTTGGTATGGCTCTAAACAAGTTTTATTCGATATAAATTTGGATATTTATAAGAAAAAAGTTACTACTTTTATCGGACCATCCGGGTGCGGTAAATCGACATTTTTGCGTTGTTTTAATCGTATGAATGACTATGTACCAGGTTGCAAAACTGTTGGTGAATTAGATATCGATGGGCTGGGTGATATATATTCACGCGATATGGATGTTGTACTACTTAGAGCAAAAGTTGGTATGGTATTTCAAAAGCCAAATCCTTTTCCAAAATCAATATATGATAATGTTGCTTCTGGGCCAAAATTGCATGGTATGGTAAAGAATAAGCAAAAATTGAATGAAGTGGTAGAAAGTAGTTTAACCAAAGTTGGCTTATGGGAAGAATTAAAAGACAGATTGCAAGATAGCGCACTTAATTTATCCGGTGGCCAACAACAGAGGCTATGCATCGCTCGCGCAATTGCAGTGAAGCCAACTATTTTATTAATGGATGAACCGTGCTCTGCTCTTGATCCAATGGCAACCAATGCAATCGAAAATCTTATACAAGAGCTGAAATTAAGATTTACTATAATTATGGTAACTCATTCAATGAAGCAAGCTAAAAAGTTATCTGATAGTGTAATTTTCTTTCATAATGGCAGAATTGTTGAGTCTGGAAGCACTCAAGAAATATTTGAAAATGCTCAATCTCCCTTAACAAAGGAGTATATCCTGGATCATTAAATTTCTGTCATCCTATGGCTTTGCGATTAAATCCATTAGCTTCAAAAATTGTAATACTTAAAAATATGATTGAATAATTATTAATAATAGTGTATAATTATTAACGTTTTTCAGGCATTTTTGTTATGGCTTTTTCTAAATTTCTCGATCCAAAAAATGACTTCGCGTTCCGGCGTATCTGTAGCACTGAGAAAAATAAAGATATTCTTGTTCATTTTCTCAATGATATTCTAGGTCTCACTGGTGAGGCTGAAATAAAAGATGTAAAATTTCTAAGTCCCATTCAAAACCCTGAAATTGCTGCTAAAAAGGAGAGTATTGTCGATGTACTCTGTAGAGATTCTACAGGTGTTCAATTTATTTGCGAGATGGTGCGTCATCTTACAAATTAAAAATACAATACACTCAAAAACTTTTCAGAAAATCCATAAGAGGGTTTGCTAATGAAGGCTCTTAAGTTGACGCCATTGACTGTTCTCCCTTGTCATACCGTTACGGTATCTCTAGATCCCGCTAACAAGCAGCGGGATGACGGTTGTCAGGCCAGCGCTCCTATGATGTCATTCAAGTAGCTGACACTAGACTCCTTTCAAAATTGTTAGAGGGAGTGTAAGATGAAGTATTTGAAAGCATGAAATATAAGGAAATAGAAAAGTTAGAAGGAGAAAAGTTTCGACGTTTAACAGGGGTAAAAAAAGCAACATTTGAGCGAATGGTAGAAATTCTAGAAGTGGAGGATAAAAGAAAAAAAGCTAGAAGTGGAAGAAAAAGTAAACTTTGCATAGAAGACAGGCTACTTATGGCACTGGAATATATAAGAGAATATCGTACATATTTTCATATTGGGCAAAGCTATGGCATGAGTGAAAGTAACAGTTTTAAAATAATAAGATGGGTAGAAGACATATTAATAAAACATCCAGATTTTGCATTACCAGGAAAAAAAGAGCTATTAAAGAGTGATGTAGAATATGAAGTTTTAGTAATAGACGGAACTGAAACGCCAGTAGAGAGACCAAAAAAAAGCAAAAGCCCTTCTACTCTGGAAAGAAAAAAAGGCATACTATAAAAACACAAATAGTAACAGAGAAGAAGAGTAGAAAAGTCATATGCACATCTTTCTCGAATGGTAGAAAACACGGATGTTTAGAGAATCAAAGGTAGCAGTATTGCCGCAAACTAAAATCTTAGCTGATGCCGGCTACAGGGGAATGCAGAAGATACACAAAAATGTTGTATTACCGCACAGGAAAACGAAAAAGAATCCGTTAAGCAAAGAACAAAAAAAAGAGAACAGGGCACTTATGAGCCAAAGGGCAATTGTTGAAAACGTAATTGAAAAGGTTTAAAATCATCTCGGACAGGTATAGAAACCGACGAAAACGTTTTGGTTTAAGGTTTAATTTGATTGCTGCAATTCACAATTTTGAGCTCCCTACATGAATTTTGAAAGAAGTCTAATGAAACTGCAAGGTGAAGAGGGGTACTTCCTTCTATATTTTTAATTTCAAGAAAAGCGTCCCCTTTGATCAGCAATCCCAACGTTACTGTGTCAGCATATTTTACAGCCATGTGAAGAGGAGATTCACCGAGACGATTCTGGCAATTGATATCTGCACCGCATTGTAACAACTTTTGCATAACATCAAGGTGCTTATACTTTATTGAATAATGCAAAGGAGTGTCGCCATCGATATTCTGAGCATTAACATTTTTGCTCATAACTACAGCAACCTCTGCTATTGCTGTGGATTCATATTGAGAGGCAACGTGTAATACTGTATTGCCCTTTTTATTTACGGCATCAACGTTAGCATCATATTCCACAAGGAATAGAAATAAGTTGTAAAGATCGCGTTTTGCAGAGAAATGTAAAATTTTAGTACCAAATCTACTATTGATAATCTCTTTGAAGGCTGCACGAACTAATAAAGAAAGAATACTAGGATGTCTGAGGTGATAAATTTCCTTTGCAGCCTTTTGTAAAATTTTTTCGATTGTCATAACAACTCCACAAAAAATGTGTTTGTATTAGAGTATGCAGCGATAAATGTTTTTAAATTATTAACTCTTGCACTCACTTTTGGGTTATTTTACGAACAAAATTCCCGCTTTGCTAGTGTTTTTTATTAAATATATAATATTTAAGCAAAAATATAAAAGTATTTAGGTATATCTATTAATATAGAAATCTATTCTCTGGAAACTTGCTTAGATTCTTCTTTTATTGATTCGACCGATACATCTTGAATTTCTTCTTGTGGCTTTTCCGGTTCAGCTACTTCTTTAGATTCTGCCGCTAATTTGCGTTGTTTGATAAATTTCTTTAACGTCTTCACAGCTATAAAATTAATACTGAAAACACATGCCGAAGTTATGGCTAATGCTGGAAGAGGAGCTAAACTGAATGTTGGTAAAATTGCCACAATTGTAGCAGATGTTAGTAAAAATGCTAGTCTCTTGCTCCCGATTATCTTATTTTTCTTAACCTTTATTGGGTTTAATTTTTTTATTTTCCCTTTTAGCTTTTTGAGGCCTTTTTTGAACACGTTGCCTCTTTTCAGCTCTTTCTCTACGGGTTTCGTTTTGAAGCTTTTTATTTTTTCTTTTATTCCTTTTTTGACATTTTCTACTTTAGAGGTCTTCTCCATCAACTTCAGAGGTTGCTCATGTGGCGGTTTTGGCTTATCGTTTGAAATTTTAGCTTCTTGCCCCTTAGTCACAGTTTTATGCTTTTTGGGCGAAACTATGTTTTTTAAACCTTTCTTTGCTTTGTGGTATAATTTCTTTAGTTTGCTTGGCATCGTTTATAGTTCAATATTGCAGAATCTATCTATTGCTTCCTGGTTGTCCTCTATCATTGCATTTGCCTCTTGCTGTAGACATTTAATATTTTTTGATGTAATATTATCCATCTCAGCCGACGCTATTGTCAGTTGTGATTGTATCCTGATGTATATGTCGTCCATTACATTACCTAGTTGATAATTCACTACATCAAGGCTCGATGCAAACATCACATTTAACAGAGGCTTTATCCAGGCTATTTTTCCTAATTTCCTGTACTTGATTCGATTAGATAGCCGACCTGTGCCAATTGATACCAACACTATTTCTTCATTAGGGAAAAGTTTTTTACTATTTGCATATGCACAAGCCGCTGGGTTATTGGCAAATACCCCTCCATCGACTAATACTCTTTTTTCTTGGCTAACTTCTAAGTACTTAGGTGCAAAGTATGTTGGGGCTGCTGTTGTGGCTCTGAGTGCATCTTTCAATTTGATAAAATTTTTATCTTTCTTCCAGCTCTTAAAGAAAAATGGGCAGTTATTGTGAATATCATAACTTGTAATTAGTACCTTACTTAAAGTGTTTTTTAGAATATCGTCACCAAAATACTTCTCCAGTACTGATTCAATGTTTTCATATGGGTATTGTGCACAGTTAAACCACGATAGTATTGATTGCCTAAAAAACGAAGACTTGAAAATATATGCTCCATACTCCTGGTAAAGCTCAACTAAATCATTAGCTGAATATTGAGGATTTCGCCGTTCATCTTTCTTACACAATCCAGCTACAACAATCCCACCGGTTGAAGTACCTGCCATCAGATCAAAGATTTCAGCGATCGGTTTTCTTGCTCTCTTTTCTATTTCTGCTAGTATTATAGCTGGTATAATGCCCCTTATGCCTCCGCCATCTACTGAAAGTATATATTTTGTCATATTTATTAGTTCTATTAACTTGCTCACTTTTATCAGGGCTGTCCAAAAACTACAGTCTGTTTTACACCTAGAGAAAATTGTACTAATCAAATAATTAATGCTATAGATAGCTCCAAAAAATCTGTGTTAGTTCAGGCATATTCTTTTACTTCTAAACCTATTGCACAATCTTTGATCAGGGCAAAAAAACGAGGTGTTGATGTTAAGGTAATTCTTGATGAATCGCAAATTAGCTCAAAGTATAGTGTTATCAATGAATTGTTTTATCAAAAGATACCGGTATACATAGACTATAAACCTGCAATTTCACATAGCAAAATTATGATCATTGATAATCAAAAAATCATCACGGGTTCGTTCAATTTCTCTGACGCTGCCCAGAAAAAGAATGCTGAGAATCTACTGGTTATAACAGGAAGCCCTTCATTAGTTGAACAATACGTTGAAAATTGGAAAGATCGTCAATCTCAATCTGAGGTTTATATACCATTAGCAGAAAAATAATTACTTGTACTTCGAGTTAGCTTTGAATTCATCCAATTCCTCAGAAAGATTTTTTACCCGTTCTTCCAGGCGATATACCGTAACAGTCAATCCGTTGTTCTGCTCTATAAATTTATCATGCATGTGTACCCGTAAATCTAGCTTGGCAAGCCACCATATCGCCGCTACCATACGCGTCAAGTTAAGAAGCAAGGGTAAGAAAATTCAATGAACTTAAGGTGGATACTCTAGTTTTTCTATATCTGTCTTTCACAGAAAATTGTGACCAGTCTGTGGTAAGTTTTTTCAGGAAAATTCTCAAATTATTAATTTTACTGCTTAACGCTAAAAACAACTCCCTAATCCTTCTTTTTAATTCAATGAATGCCTTTGTTAAACTCAGCTCTGTATTCTCTTTCAGTTTTATACAACCAACTATTCCATGAAATATAAGAATTGCGCACAATTTAGCGTATAGTTCACATAATACTCTGTATGGTTTTCCTTTAAGTTCGTCAAGCCTGATGTGACTCTTATACAATTTAAATAATAATTCAATCTGCCATCTTACCCTGTAAACTGTTAATACTTGTTCAGCGCTGATTTTACTCTCTGGAACGTTAGTTATGAATATCGACCAATCCAGCAATTTTTGATTCTTTTGAGAAGATGTATATCCATGTGATTTTGCTAACTTATTAGCCCTTCTTCTTCTAATTATAGACTGTTCTTCAGTTAATTTTTGACATATAATTCTCACTTTAATTTTTACTTCTTTTCCTAATAGCACTTCCATCTCTAGAAGGGATTGACCTTCTAAACATTCCAACAACTCTATTTTTTGATTTGTTTCTATATCATATATATTGGTATCAGACTTATAACGACTAACAAAATATGCACCTGCTTCATCAATCTGTTTAAAAGAACTAGGCACAAAGTAGCACAAATCAAATATTAGCAAATCATTGGCTGATAAACCGTTCAGATAATCCCTATAACCTTGATCCGACCTTATTCCTTCTATTAAATTTAACTTATCTAGCGCTTGGTTCAGGTAATCAAAGACTAACTGCAGCTTTATTCCTGATTTGGTATTACTCTCACAATCTCTATAGCTACTCCCATATCCTTTGTACATATCTTCCATGCTACTGGGCAGGCTAATATAATCCAAACCCTGTTTTGTAATTTCTATCGAGTCTTCATTTAGCAATTGGCACATTGTTTCTATGCTGCAATCACCAACTCCTATGTTACCAAAAACCATAGCTTTTATGAATGATGAGCCATTAAGTTTTCTCTTTCTTTTTATAAAACCTACTGCAATTGATATTTCGTCTGCTTTTTCATTAAAGAATTCATTGAGGTCTTTTGATAAGCAAGCTATTCTGTCCATTGTAAGTTCTCTCATTCACATATCCAAGAAGAACTTATACCTTATTCTTTTCCTTCACTCTATCAATTTTACTTACACTTTTCCTTAACTTGACGCGTATGGTTCAAATGACACTTGGATTGTATATTAAATCAGAGTTGCAAGACTATAATGAGCAAGCTGTTAATTAGATTGATTGGATTACCACAAAAAAACTCCTTTCTTTCTCTCCATTTTTTCTGGGTAAGGTCACTTTAGCTATAGATCTGGTGTGCCTTATAGCTTAAGATATTAAAATTGTATAGACTAAAGTGCGTTGAAAGTCAATTAAAAAGCCCTGAAAGAATGGTATAGAATATATTGACTATAATGTGTTAGTATGTTAGCCTTAATTAAATGTTAATAAAGAGGTAGAAATTATGAGTGGATCTCAAGATATAGAAGAACTTAAGCGATTATTTAAATCAGATCCAATAGGAACGATAGCAATAGCGGGAATAATCTGTGGAATAGCGGGGGGGGGTAATAGCAGGCTTAGGAGCTATTGATGGAATTGTTACAAATTATGCTATAAGCTCTATTTCTGGTTTGTCACCTCTTGTTGCAGGTGGAATGGTTGGTGCTGGGTTGCTATTATCATCGTTACTTGCAATATCTTTAATAGCAACACTCTTAACTTCGGGCTTTAAGGATTCTTCAAAAGAAATAGCACAAGCAATTGCATATACTGGTATTAGATTCGGGATAGGAGCAGGATTTGTTGCTCTTGGCTTTACATCACCAGCAGCTATAGGAGCTTTAGCTGCTTTGGCAGGTTCTATTGCTTATATTCCTTTTAAATTGTTAATCGATAAAGCAATGCCTGATACCTCTATGGAAATTGACGGTATTGATGCAGGGTACTGGTATCCTGAAGTGTTTGGCAATCCTCTCCCCCGAAGATAATTTCATTAGCTTGCCTCAATTTCTCAATAGACGGTAAGTCTTCTGTGCTGAGTGGTAGGCGGACAGTTTGATGTTCTATAAGACCAATATCATGCAAAAGTGCTTTAGTGGGTATTGGGTTGCTGGCAATAAATAGGGCTTTGCAAGCTTGTTGCCAGATATCTGTTGAACTTTTCATGTCATTTCCTGTCATTTGAACAGGTTTCCTTCTGGATTCCAGCGTCACGCGCTGGAATGACAGTGAAGACAGTTCGTCGTTCAGACATTTCTTAACATATTCATGCGCTATGCGTGGCCAAACATTGGAAGCAACGGAAACCAGGCCAGCCGCACCATAAGCTGCCATATCAGATATCATATTATCATCTCCACAAAAGACCTCAATATTTGGTGCAACTTTCTTATACTGAGCTAAAGTATCAACGGTGCCACTTGAATCTTTGATAGCCCAAAATTTTTCGTGGCTGGATAAGTTGCGTACAGTTTCAGCATGGAGGCTCACTCCTGCTCTCGATGGAATATTGTAAAACATAACCGGCACATGTGCTTTCTCAAGCAGCTTTTCAAACCATAAAGTCTGCCCCATAATTCCGGGCTTTGCATAAATGGGAGTTGTCATTAGATAGCCGTGAATAGGCATACCCTTGCAAAAATCAAGCCATTCAAGAGTCTGATATAGATTCACTCCTGGTACGCCAATTATAATTTTCGTATTTAATTTTAGCTTACATACGAATTCAACTAATGTACGCTTTTCAGAATCAGTAAGCGATAGGCTTTCACCTGTGCTACCCAGCAACACTACACCATTTTCAGCTTTAACTTGCATTGTCAGTAAACGCTGCAAACTGCTATAATCTATGCTATCCCCATTGCAATTAAAAGGAGTAACACAAGCAGTCCATAAAAATGTAGATTTCAATTTAAATTGTTAAAATGGTATTTCATCGTCGAGTAGTTCATCTTTTATATCGTTGTCAAAACTTTCGTATTTATCTTTTTGTCCTGTTTCACCTTGTTTGTATTCACTTGGCTTGTAATCAGGATTTGGTGCACTATTTCGTGAATCCAAGAGAGTAAGAGCGCTATTAAAATTATATAGAACCACCTCTGTTGTGTATCTTTCACCACCGTTTTGGTCAGTCCATTTTCTAGTTTTCAAAGAACCTTCAACATAAACTTTACTGCCTTTACGTGCAAAATCTTTGACGATTTTTACTAATCCTTCACTAAAAATTACGATATTATGCCACTCTGTCTTTTCAGAGCGCATACCGGAAAGTTTGTCAGCCCAACTTTCAGATGTGGCTATTGAAAAACTTGCCATTTCTTTTCCATTTTGTGTAGTCCTAATTTCAGGATCTTTTCCTAAATTACCAACTAGTATGACTTTGTTTATGGTACCACCAGACATAATTATGTTCTAAATAAATCCCTTTATTATCTTATATGAAAGTACTATTGTCAAATTTTATTAAAAGTGCGCTTGGAGGGATTCGAACCCACGGCCTTTGCCTCCGGAGGGCAACGCTCTATCCAACTGAGCTACAAGCGCATGTATAGACCCGCGGTATCTCTAGATCCCGCTAACACGTAGCGGACCGTCATACCACGATTCATTCCACAACTGTACGAATATTCGTTTGTGAAAGCAGTGTGTTAAATGTTATAGCAGGTTTTGCCTCAAACACAAAGGCAGTGCCCAGACTACTTGGATCCAGAAGACTTAATTTCAACCCAGTGGCTGCATAATAAAGGCTGGATTCCAGTGCCAAGCACTGGAATGACACCCTTCCTGGCGGAGATTGTTCTCAAATCACAATGTTCGTATAGCTATGGATTCATTCGCGGTGTAGATTCCGCTAACACGTAGCGGGATGACGGTTTTTCAAATTGTCGTAAGTCACTTTGGCTATATACTAAATTATTTAATAGATAAGCTATCCAAGTCAAATTTTTGTTTTGGATAAAGCGTAAAAATAATACTCCCATATCCAAAATATACATTTTGAGAATCATTCGCATGCTTTTTTATTGCTTTTTGATCTATGGTCCATACAAAAGTTACATAATTTTCAGTGACTGAGTGCACTTTTAAATCTTTAGTATTTATAAACAGCTTTCCATTTACCCATATTTTCCATGTATCGGGAGAAAGATATAAAATTGAGTCTAAACTCACTACCTTACCGTTGAAATTATCTGATACCTCCTCTTTTGCAGCTCTTGAAGATCGTAAATTGAACTTTTCCATTTCATTGACCATTCTATTAACTGGCTCTTCATCAAAAAAAATGCTTTTTACGTTACTATATTGTGACAAAACGTCAAAGTCACTTTCCACTGCTTCTCTTATTATATCGTCCCGATCTGTATAGCTTAGTTTTTGATTGTTGATAAAGAAACACTCTTTTGCACGCACATTTGCTATATCAATAAAATCATCGATTTCTTGATTGCCAACTTTAAGAATACTTTCAAAATATCTTTTTTCTATCATCATTCCATACTGAGAATGATGACAAACCATTTCATCATTAACTTGTTTTTCTATATATACGCATAAATTTCCACTATTTAATCCTAATATTTTATGCTCAATAAAATCTTCATTGCCAATATATTGTCGGCAAGAATACTCCTTACAAATTTCTATGCTTTCTATGATATCTTCACAACTGCAATATGCATTAACATTGGAAATGAGTAGCGTAAAAATAAAAAACAGCTTTATGTTCATCACCTTATCTACTTAATATAGTATACCAATCAAAGACTATATTAGCTCTCACTATCTCTATCATATTACCATTCAAAATTTGATTCATAGTTGCAGCATCAATATTTCTCTGCTTATTTAAAATAAGAGATTTGATCATAACATAACCGGGCAGATTTGGAATAGACTGTAGAAATAAAAAAATATGCTTATCGCTGATTGAGCTTAAATTTAGGGTCACTTCACTTTTTATTACTTTTGTGCGTTCACTTTTGTTGTAGAGCTCAACTTCTTCGGGTATAGAAATTGATATTTCAGGTTCTAATATATAGTACTTTTTATATAACTTGCTAAGCTCGAAATTTAAATTTGCGATGTATCTGCTACTGTGTAAATTTGAAGAAGAAATTTTTTTCCATAAATCTAGGTTTTTATTTAGAACAACTTCTTTTTTTTGAATTCCAGTAATCTGTAAATTAATAGAACGTATTTTATCAATCGCAATTTGGTTTTTATTATAAATCTTTTCGCTATAGATAACAACATATGTTAATAACCCTATTAATCCAACAGATAATAACAAATACGATATGAACTGAATTGTAGCTTTTCTTTTTAATTGAGAGATAGTCATTAATCTACATTGCCTCTCCTATTTCAACATCAATAGATGGATTTTGCCCTTTAGCAGCAGAAATATTAATGTCATAGGTACGAAAATTATCGTTTAAATTTTTTCGTAGTTTCTCGTATTGATAGGAACTATTTTTACCGGATTGAAAATTAAACCTTAAAGTTGTGGTAATATAACTTTTTGCCTCATTATAATTCCATTCAAATGATCGAAGCTCTATACCTGGTACTTTTAACTTTTCTACATACTTAACTTGTGTAAGAGGAGAGTATTCTATTTTTGATAAAATATTATTGATATTAATAAAATCATAAATTTCATCTATTTTTTTTACATTATAGCTTTGGCTAAGTTTTGTTAATTGGTTATTTAAGGTGCTCTGCTTTGCTGATAAATTATCAGCGACATTGAAATTTGAATACAAATTTAGCAAACTGAAGGCGTTAATTACAACTAAAACCAGGGCGAAGTATAGAAAAATTCGAGGAGAGTTTAAATAAAGGTAATTGAATAGATAAAATTCTTTAGTTTCCTTTGTATTAAAAATAGCTGCTAATTTATTCTTAAAGCTATGAAACAAAATTATGGTATCGCAAAAGTTATCTTTTTCACTTATAGCTAGTTCCGCTCCTAATAGTTTGCCTAACTCATATGGAGTTAATATGTTCACACTGTTCTCTGAAAAATTTATGACTGATAAACTAGCTTTAATATCTTCTGACACTATGATACAAAGGTCGATAGGGTTATTTTTTTCAAACCCAAACTTAGTTAAGGATCGAATAGTATCTTGCACTTCCTGATATATTCCACCAGCGATAATTCCTGGTAAATTATCATTAGTAAATGATGTTAAACGCGTAAATACCATTTTATTCTCTTTAAGAACCACTTGTCTATAGCCTCCCGTTTTAGTTGCAGCAACTATAATTTTCCAATTATTAGGATCTTTATGTAAAATCTTTTTTGTTATATTACTTATTTCTATAGGAAACATGAATATTCCCTTAAAGTTGGAGCCTATTTCAATAAACACATTCAACCAATATTCTACTAAATGCTTTGCTTTTGATGAAACAAGAAGATAGCACCAGTTTTGATTGAATTTGTTTGGCTTCTCAACCAAAAAAACTGAACTTATGTCATTATTACGAGAAAAATGCTCCATCTTTGTTTTTGCTGATAGATAGGCACTAATCTTGTTTGCCCTTGTAATAAACTGTAGCGAGTAATTTTGATCTGCATGATTAAGCACCAGGTATAAAGGTGCTTTTTTATCTGACGAAAGACATGAAATTAAATCGGAAACTGCTTTATCGTTTTTGCCCTTAACAAAATACCTTTTGTTTAAAGTATTATTTTTAAAATATAGTAACATTATGCCTTCTTCTCCAATAGAAAGCATAAACTTACTTTTGGATTTTGAACTAAACATATTAATAAAGCATATACTTATCTAGAATTAAAAAGGCAATTTATTGAAATTCATTAAACGTTAGAGGGAAATATTGTTATAAATTTTCGCAGCAACATTATTTATACTATAATTTTTTTATAAAATTACTACTAATATTAAGTTATTTAAACAATAAATTAGGAAATTCATTAATTAGAAATATACACTATCTGCCGATTAACTTTAATTAATAGGAGTGTATCTGTTCAGGGGAGTGGCTAATGTGCAAATATTGAAGCAAAGTGCGTGACACACAGCTGTACGAACATTTGTTTGCAAAGGCAGTATGTTAAGTGTTATAGCCGATTTTGCCTCAAACACAAAGGTGTCATCCCAGTGCCCAGACACTGGGATCCAGAAAAATTGATTGTAAACAAACGCACTATACAACATTTTCGATCAAAAGCTGGATTCCAGTGTCAAGCACTGGGATGACATCATAGGGGCGCTGGGATGACACCTATTTGTTGTAAACTCACTTTTACTCTATGGTCTTGCCGCTATCCTGAACAGACAATGGCGTCAACTTAAGGACACATTTTAGACTTCTTTGTTGAAATAAAACAGAAACAAAAGTGCTGTTTATTGCACTCTTTGGATAATTTAATGATAAAAAATTTAGAGAGAAATTTTATACACTATCACTGATATTTTCCCTTAAGTTGACGCCATTGCCTGAACGGATACATAGGAGTTATTAATCTATTTACTATTCTTGTAATATTATTTCTAATGGTAAAGAAATATATATTTTCTGGAACAGTTGTTATTTCAGATACAGAATTTATTGTAAGTAAACTAACCATTTGCTGAAGAGCGCTCATCTTCTGTGGTACTTGATGATGGAGCAACTAATTTGCTCAAAATCTCATCTTTTGGTCCCATAGCGTAAATGACACCATCTGACATGAGGATCACCTTATCAACTACGGACAATAACGGTAGCTTGTGAGTGATGATAACAGTAGTAGTATTTTGTTTTCTTGCAATGCCAATTGCATTAATTAAGCATGCCTCTCCATTGCTATCTAAGTTAGCGTTTGGTTCATCAAGTACTAAAAGTTTTGTGTGACCGTAAAAAGCTCTGGCAAGTCCAAGAAGCTGTTTTTGGCCGCCAGAGAGCGTTACTCCTCCAGGACCTCCTATTGTTGTATCATATCCATTTGGTAAGCTTAGTATTAGTTCATGTATCCCTGCAATTTTTGCTGCTTTGATTATTTCTTCAGGATTTGGATCTGGCCTCATGCGAGCAATATTAGCTTTGACACTAGTGTTAAATAACTCAATATCCTGAGGTAAGTAGCCAACATAATTACCAAAATTTTCTCGATTCCAAGTATATACATCAGCGCCATCTAGTCTGACTACACCAGATATTGGCTTCCATACACCAACAGTTAATTTTGCGATAGTGGATTTACCAGAAGCACTTGCACCAATCACACCAACTACGTCCCCTGGTTCTATTACAAATGATATTCCTTTTACTGTCGGCTTATTGCTTCCATAAGGAGTAAAAAATACTCTATCAAATTCCAATTTTCCTTCAGGTTCTGGTAGAGCCATCGTTTGCTCTCTTTTTGGCGATGTTAATATAAGTCTTTGTAGCCTTCCATATGACATTCTAGCCTGATTTAAAAACTTCCAAGTATGAACCGCAGCATCAAATGGTGCTAATACTCTACCCATTAAAATTGAAGCAGCGATGATGCTACCGGCAGTCTTATGAGCTGTGATTGCAAGTAATGCACCTGTTCCAATTACTGATATTTGCAGAGTTGAGCGCAAAAATTTAGTGATTCCAGTAATTACATTAGAGCGATTTTGTGCTTTAATTTGCATTGCTCGATTCTGATCATTTCGTTTACACCAATCAGAGACTATGAATTCTGACATGCCCATAGCTTCAACCACTTCTGCATTTCTTGTTGCAACATCTATAGCATTGATATTCCGTATAGTTTCTTCGTTGGTTTCTTGTAATATTCGTTTAGTGGCAAGTTCATTCCATATTGCCATAGAGACTAATATAATGATTCCAGTAATAGCTATAAACCCCGTGGAGGTATGTATCATGAAAATCACAACAAGGTAAATTAACGACCATGGAGTATCAAACAGTGAGAATATGCCATTTCCTGTAATGAAATTTTTTATTACTCCGAGATCTCGTATTGCTTCACCACTTGAAGTTGAGCTCTGCACTGATGTTAATCTAATTGACCTTACTATCAGATCTGGTGTTGCAGTTTTATCAATCCAATCACCTATTTTCGCCATGGCTAAATATCGACAAGTTTCAAGCATTGCAGAACATGCAAATGCAGATAAAGTGATAATTGTCAGCATAGTTAGTGTTGACACACTTTCGCTCGATATCACCCGATCAAGCACTTGAGAGGTATAAAGTGGTAGGAATAACATTAATAAATTGATTCCCGCACTAAAGCAAAAGATAAACCAAAATGCACTTTTGCATTTTTCTAGGCAAATATATAGAGTACTTTGCTTCAATTCTTTTTTTATTGATGGCGTAATTTCCACAATCTTCCTCTTAATTTGATTACATGCACCATATACAATTTTTATTACAAAAATATTAATAACGGTAGTTAGCTTACTTTAAGTGAGTAAAATATTAATATATGTGAATAGGAAATATAAATAATGGTAAAAAGAAGTATAGTTAATATTTCCTTCATTACCTATAGCGAAGCTACGTCATACCGCGATTCATTCCATAGCTGTACGAACATTCATTTTTGAAGGTAAATTGCATAGCAAATGGTGTAATGAAAGTGGCTGACTACTTGGATCCAGATTCACCTTATGATGGTGTCATTCCAGTGCCCAGACACTGGAATCCAGCCTTTTCATAATCATCAAAATGTTGTATTTTAACATAAAACGGCTACTTTTATGCTTACCAACTTAATAAAATTCCTGGATCCCAGTGTCTGGGCACTGGGATGACAAAAAAAGGAGCACTGGAATGACAGCAATCCTACGTCATACCGCGATTCATTCGCGGTATAGATTCCGCTAACGAGTAGCGGAATGACGGTTGTCGGTCAACCTAATTCACTTTAGCTATAATTCAGAATTGAGAGTTTTTAATAACTCTCCAACTCCCACTTTGGCCTTGGTGCAAAATTGAGAGAATCTATATAGCTTTTCTGTAATATTTCAATTCCTGCCCATCCAACCATTATTGCATTATCTGTACATAGGTTGTTGGGAGGAAAAAATATGTTTAAGTTTATGTGTTGTTTTAATTTTTCTCTCAAGAAATTATTTGCTGCAACTCCGCCGTTAATCACAAAGTCATTGATTTTGATATTTAAAGATTCGGCCATAATAATCGCATTACTAACCCTGTCCAGCAGTATGTCACTAATGCACTCTTGAAACGAAGCACACACATCACACACATCTTGCTCGCTCATTTTAAGTTCTTGCACTAAGTTTTTTACTGCTGTTTTAATTCCAGAAAACGAAAAGTTACATTCAGAACGTTTTATCATTGCCCTTGGCAATTTAAATCTTGCACCATTGCCTTTTTTAGCTAACTTTTCAATTAATGGCCCTCCGGGATAGCTTAAACCCAGCATCTTAGCAACTTTATCAAATGCTTCTCCTAGTGAATCATCGAGCGTTTCTCCAAGTTTTATGTATTTACCTACATCCTGTGCAATTAAAAATTGACAGTGACCACCTGATATCAGTAGGACTAAAAATGGAAATTTTACCTCATGCAGTAACCTAATAACCAATGCATGCGCTTCTAAGTGATTCACTGCAATGAATGGTTTTTGTGCTACATGCGCAATTGCTTTAGCCATCATTGTACCAACTATTAATCCACCTATGAGTCCTGGTCCTGATGTTGCTGCAATTGCATCCAGATCGCAAAAGTTAAGGTTAGATTTTTCCACGGCGCTTTTTGTTAGACCACTTAAATGCTCCATATGAGCACGTGAAGCTATTTCAGGGATCACCCCACCACGTTTTTTGTGTTCTGCTTGGGAGAGAATTTCGTGAGCAAGGACTTGCTTGTCACTATTTACAATCGCTACTGCAGTTTCGTCGCAGCTTGTTTCAACAGCTAAAATGGTTTTCATGTATATTTGAGCACTTTATTATCAAAACTATACCTTGAAACGCTGTAGAAGTTAACTGCAAAGTTAACTTCTATAGCTAAAAGATTTACCGACAATCGTCATTCCGCTACGTGTTAGCGGGATCTATACCGCGAATGAATCTACAATCGTATGAACATTGCGCTATTGAGATGGAGCACTTTCTTGTTATTCCAGGTCTCCTCTCTCGTCATCCGAGTGCGTGACACTGGGATCCAGCTTTTTCATAATCATCAAAATGTTGTATTTTTACATAAAATGGCTACTTTTATGCTTACCAACTTAATAAAATTCCTGGATCCCAGTGTCTGGGCACTGGGATGACACCCCACTGGTGGGAATTGCTCCCAAACTACAACGTTCGTACACCAAAAGAATGAATCGCGGTATGACGCTTCGCAGCGGTATGACGTAGGAAAACCTGCACTATAAGCTAATCATCATCTTCAAATATGGAGCTAATTTTTTTGCCCCCAGGAGAAAATTTATTAGTCCAACTGCTTTGCACTTTGGTTACGTCTTTAGTGGCAGTTTTATTGCTGTATTCCTTGATTTCCTTATCTATTCTCTCCATCATTTGTGGATCAAGGTAGCTCTTTTTCCATTGGTCAGTAGCAAGGAACACTTTGTTTAAGTCTTGAGTGCGGATTAAGTATTCTTTGTCTTTAGGGTAAACCTCCTGCGCCCAAGCAAATAGCTCAAAATAGCGTGCAAACAATTCAGATGCGCGTGACTTTGCAGTTTGATAAGCTTGTATCTCCTTAAATATAACTTGGCCGATAATTTTCTGCACAAGAATATTTGCTTGCTTTAGGTTCTGCTCAATATCCTGGTAAACTTTATGGAGGAATTCCTGTTCCAAACTTAAGTTCAGTTCATTTTCAACCATGTGTGAAAGTTCATGCACTATAATGTATGGGTTTGACTTCCTCAGTACAATAACATATCTATTTACACCGGAAGACCTGATTGTCTTACACACTCCCTCTTCTATATCCACTAATCCCTCTTGGTATATTTCAAATGAGAGCCTATTTTGCTTTATTAGTGATAAAGTGAGGTTTAATGTGTTTCTAAACTTCTCAAATTGATAGAGATATTCGACATACTGTATTGCATTTTCACTGCTTCCTACTTGAGTTGCTTGTTTTATTAAATTTCTGATTAGCATACCTTATTATTAAAGGAATTTTTTTTATACTCAAGAATTGATTGGCTACAAAGTGTTTTTAGGAAGCCTGATTGCATAGCTAAAGTAATTCAGGTTTACTGGTAACCGTCATACCGCCGCGGTATCTCTTAGCCGCTAACTAGTAGCGGGATGACGATTGTCAGGGTGTCATGAAAATAGCTGACACTGGTTTCCATCCAAGAGGGTGTCATCCCAGTAGCCTCCTTCTCCTGTCATCCCAGTGCGTGACACTGGAATCTCATTTTACTTTATGATGATGTCATGAAAGTAGCTGACACTGGGATCCAGAAGACTTAATTTCAACCAAGTGGCTGCATAATAAAGGCTGGATTCCAGTGCCAAGCACTGGAATGACATCCTCCCTTGTGGAAATTGCTCTCAAATCACAATGTTCGTACAGCTATGGAATGAATCGTGGTATGACGTCTGGCCTGCACCCCTGAGATTCACAAATACAAAATGCCCATGGCTAGATGTTAAAGCCATATTGTGCAGATTAGTTATTTTGTAGAATCGATTGCATTAGGATTAACAGCTTCAGACTTTGCATCACTAAACTTACTTGACACTTTATCAACAGCCCAAGTAAGTGGTGTAATAACGAGTGCTGCAGCCCAGATAACGGCAGTGCAAACATAACTCAAAACTGTGTTAACAAATTTACCTACTTTCCAACTATGTTCCCGTGCCTTATCTGAGAACGTCTTTGAATAATCTATCAACGATCCTGTATTGTCTTTAAGATCAAACTTATCTGTTACTTTTGCTAGCCCTTTTGCCGGCCAGTATGACAAATACGCAAATGCTAGATACAAAGATTGTAGAACTATATTAGTTAGTCCAGAAACAGCATCACTTGTCATGCCAGAATCTCTGTGTCCTCTACCACCTAAGCTAATATGAGAAGAAAAAGATTCCTCCACGCCAAAAAGCGCATCCTTCACTGGTCCCACAACACTATCAATATAGTATACAGATTTATAGAAACAGTTTTGTAGAACTTGACTGTCATCACTTACAGCTCGATATTGAGCATATTTTTTAAAATTTTTATATACACCTGACATTTTTACCTCTCGAAAATTATATAATAATCATTATTGTAATATAAAACTTAGAATAATGCAATAGATATCTAAGTGTTTTAGCTATTAATTATATGTTGCACAAAAGCATATATTGCCCTACCATCCAAGTAGGTTAGAAATAAAGAGGTTTTTATGAGTTTTACTTTACCTGAATTACCATATGATAAAAAAGCTTTGGAGCCTTATATATCTGCAAAAACCTTAGATTTTCATTATGATAAGCACCATAAAGGATATTTAAATAAACTCAACGAGCTAGTTAAAAACACACATTATCAACATATGGAAATTGAGGAAATAATAACAAGAGTTTATGATAATAGCGGCAACTTGCCTATATTTAATAACGCAGCACAAGTTTGGAATCACACTTTTTATTGGAATTCAATGAAAAAAAATGGTGGTGTTAAGCCTAAAGATGGTAGTCTTCTAGCAAAAAAAATTCAAGACGATATCGGTGGCTTTGATAAATTTTATGAAGAATTTTCGAGTCATGGAGTAAGCCAGTTTGGCAGTGGATGGGTATGGTTAGTGTTCGAAAAAGGTAGGTTAGGGAGGCTCAAAATCATCAAAACTCCAAATGCAGATTTGCCAATAATTTATGGCCAAGTGCCACTACTCACTATGGATGTATGGGAGCACGCCTATTATTTAGATTGTCAAAACCGTAGAATTGACTACATAAAAGTTTTCCTTGATCATTTGATTAATTGGGATTTTGCAGAAGAGAACTTAGAAGAATATATGAGATGAATACACCCCAGGTAACAAAATTAGATAATGGTCTGCACATAATAACCGAGCAAGTGCGTGATATTGATTCCGTAGCTTTAAGCATACGAGTTGGTGTTGGCAGCAGAGCAGAAAGTGCAAAGCAAAATGGAATATCCCATTTTTTAGAACACATGGCTTTCAAAGGGACGAAGACAAGAACTGCCTTTGAAATTGCAAAAGCTTTTGATGACATAGGTGGAGTTTTCAACGCTAGCACCGGCAGAGAAAGCACCACCTATTATGCAAAAGTCCTCAAAAAAGACATAAAAACTGGTATTGATATACTAATAGATATATTGATGAATTCTACGTTTCCAGAAGATGAATTGGAACGTGAGAAGGGTGTTGTAATACAAGAGATTTTTCAAACTAATGATTCACCAAGTGACATTATTTTCGACAAATATTTTGAGGCAGCTTATAAAGACCAACCTTTCGGCAGGTCAATCTTAGGCACGCAAGATACTGTAAAATCTTTTACTCGAGGAGATCTAGATAATTACATAAATGAGCATTACTTTGGTGAGAATATGCTATTTGCCGTTGCAGGAAATGTTGAACATGAAGAAGTTGTTGCATTAACCAAAGATTTTCTCTCAAAGATTCATTCTAAAAAGCTGAAAAAAAGCCAAAATGCGAGCTGTACTGGTGGTGAGTATTTAGAACATCGTAAATTAGATCAGGTACACTTGCTAATTGGTCTACCTAGTGTTTCTCGCCATGACGATAAATATCACACGTTTCAAGTGCTTGATTCTATATTAGGGAGCGGAATGTCATCACGTTTATTCCAGGAAGTAAGGGAAAAGCAGGGATTAGCTTACTCTGTTTATTCATTTAATTCCAGCTATACTAATACAGGAATGTTTTCCATTTTTGCTGGTACAGACAGTAGTAACTTAGATAAGCTTTTAAAATCTATAACGACAGAGTTGAAGAAGTTGTCTACAGATGATCTGAAGGAAGAAGAAGTAAATAGAGTGAAAGAGCGAGTAAAATCCCAAATTTTAATGTCACGCGAAAGTGTTAGCTCACGTGCTGAAACATTGGGACACTACTACGGTAACTATAATAGGTACATCAGTAAAAATGAATTAATAGAAAAAATTAGTGCAGTTACCACTGCTAACGTAAAAAAAGCAGCAGAAGAATTGTTATCTCAGCATGAAAAAACCACTCTAGCTGCAATTGGAGAAATTAAATCATTGCCAAGTTACAATAAAGTGGTTTCTATGCTTAAAGCTTAGTGCATTCTGTTATATTGATTTGGCTGCTTTACAATATAATTTAGCATAGTGATTAAAGAAGCGTAAAGTTGAAACAATGTGCCATGAACCGGATATGCAAGAAATTATACGAATCTTCAACCTCCTCTTTCAATAATATTATTATTTCTATTTTGCATAACTTTTTCCGTATAATTTTTAGGAGGTACTGGTGGTGCAAGTGGTTTTTTGCTTACATGGTTTGAGTCTATACCTTTCTTTTGCCGATGATAGTTCCGTGCTTCTTGAACCATACGCGTCAAGTTAAGAAGCAAGGGTAAGAAAATTCAATGAACTTAAGGTGGATACTCTAGTTTTTCTATATCTATCTTTCACAGAAAATTGTGACCAGTCTGTGGTAAGTTTTTTCAGGAAAATTCTCAAATTATTAATTTTACTGCTTAACGCTAAAAACAACTCCCTAATCCTTCTTTTTAATTCAATGAATGCCTTTGTTAAACTCAGCTCTGTATTCTCTTTCAGTTTTATACAACCAACTATTCCATGAAATATAAGAATTGCGCACAATTTAGCGTATAGTTCACATAATACTCTGTATGGTTTTCCTTTAAGTTCGTCAAGCCTGATGTGACTCTTATACAATTTAAATAATAATTCAATCTGCCATCTTACCCTGTAAACTGTTAATACTTGTTCAGCGCTGATTTTACTCTCTGGAACGTTAGTTATGAATATCGACCAATCCAGCAATTTTTGATTCTTTTGAGAAGATGTATATCCATGTGATTTTGCTAACTTATTAGCCCTTCTTCTTCTAATTATAGACTGTTCTTCAGTTAATTTTTGACATATAATTCTCACTTTAATTTTTACTTCTTTTCCTAATAGCACTTCCATCTCTAGAAGGGATTGACCTTCTAAACATTCCAACAACTCTATTTTTTGATTTGTTTCTATATCATATATATTGGTATCAGACTTATAACGACTAACAAAATATGCACCTGCTTCATCAATCTGTTTAAAAGAACTAGGCACAAAGTAGCACAAATCAAATATTAGCAAATCATTGGCTGATAAACCGTTCAGATAATCCCTATAACCTTGATCCGACCTTATTCCTTCTATTAAATTTAACTTATCTAGCGCTTGGTTCAGGTAATCAAAGACTAACTGCAGCTTTATTCCTGATTTGGTATTACTCTCACAATCTCTATAGCTACTCCCATATCCTTTGTACATATCTTCCATGCTACTAGGCAGGCTAATATAGCTACTATCCAATAGCTTAATGCTTCTAAATTGCTTCAAAATTCTGCAATCAACCTGTAAGCTGTTTTTAAATAAAACTAAAGATTCATTATACATTCTTTTCATAAATTCCACTGCTTCTTCAGTAAATCTAAAATCCAAACCCTGTTTTGTAATTTCTATCGAGTCTTCATTTAGCAATTGGCACATTGTTTCTATGCTGCAATCACCAACTCCTATGTTACCAAAAACCATAGCTTTTATGAATGATGAGCCATTAAGTTTTCTCTTTCTTTTTATAAAACCTACTGCAATTGATATTTCGTCTGCTTTTTCATTAAAGAATTCATTGAGGTCTTTTGATAAGCAAGCTATTCTGTCCATTGTAAGTTCTCTCATTCACATATCCAAGAGAACTTATACCTTATTCTTTTCCTTCACTCTATCAATTTTACTTACACTTTTCCTTAACTTGACGCGTATGGGTTCCCTTATGACGGTGTCATTCCAGTGCTCAGACACTGGGATCCAGCTTCTATGCAACCTCATCAAAAACATTCATTTAGTATAAGATCAGCTACTTTCCATGCTGGTTTGCTTGCTCACAAGCAAACTTTTCTGGATTCCAGTGTCAAGCACTGGAATGACATCGTTGTAACATTGTACCATATTACAATGTTCGTACAGTTGTGATAGATGCCCAACAAGTCTATTTTTAAAGCCCACATCCTAATAAACTATTCTGCGGAGCTTCCAACACTTTCACATTTACTATTTTGTCCCTGTATTTATCTTCAGGATCATCAATGCATACTGATTGCATATATGGGCTTTTACCAATAATTTGGTTTTGGTGTTTACCTTTTTTATCGCTAAATAGAACAGGTATAGTTTTGCCTACCATACTCTGGTTAAACTCAAGTTGTTGCTTACTAATTAATTTCTGTAAACGAAGAAGGCGCTCTGTTTTAACCTCTTCTGGTACTTGATCTTTTCTTTCCGCTCCCGGTGTGCCTGGTCTTGGGCTGTATTTAAAACTATAAGCCTGAGCATATCTAACTTTTTCTACTAATTTCATAGTTTCTTCAAAATCTTTTTCGTTTTCTCCAGGAAAACCAACGATAAAATCAGAAGAAAATTCGATTTCAGGTTTCAATTTGCGAAATCTGTCTATTATTTCCAAATACTCCTCTGCAGTGTGTTTCCTGTTCATCACGCGCAATATTTTATTCGAACCAGACTGCACAGGCAGGTGAACAAACGGCATGAGTTTTGGCTCTTCCGCATGTGCCAAGTAGAGAGATTCATGCATATCTCTTGGATGAGAAGTTGTATAACGAATCCTCTCTAGCTTTTCAATTTTAGCAATATGACTAATTAATTTACCTAAATCCCACACTTTCCCTTCGCATTCCCCATGGTAAGCATTGACGTTCTGACCAAGCAAATTGATCTCATTTGCCCCATTTGCAACTAATTTCAATGCTTCACGAAATATTTCATTTACTGGCCGTGAATACTCAGCTCCACGAGTATAGGGCACTACACAAAACGTACAAAATTTATCACAACCTTCTTGTATGGCAAGAAACGCGGAGGACCCCTGGCTATTGCCATAGCATTCATCTGGCAATTTATCAAACTTTGCAACTTCAGGAAAATCAGTGTTTATTATGTGACCTTTACTTCTGCTTGCTTTGACTATCAGCTCCGGTAAAGTAGCGATACTCTGCGGACCAACAACAATATCCACAAATGGAGCCCTTCTGAATACTTCTTCTCCCTCTGCTTGCGCTACACACCCAGCCACCACTATAGTCATTTCTTTTCGTAACGAATGAATCTTCCCAAGCTCTGAGTAAAGTTTTTCTGCTGCCTTCTCTCTAATATGGCAAGTGTTCAGTATCACCAAATCAGCTTTTCCTGCATCACTAACAACGTTGAACCCCAAAGGTTTAATTATATTTTCCATTAAAACGGAGTCATAAACGTTCATCTGACAGCCGTAAGTTTTAATGTATAGGCCTTTCATATTTGGTATGTCTTTTTCAAAATTTCTTCACCCTACACGTAAATGTCTAACAGACCAGCGCGTGACGCTAGTGAACTTGCTAGCACAATAGATTTTGACAAAATTATACGAAAAACTGGACCCCATTGTCAAGCACTGGAATGACAGCAGTCCTACATCATACCGCTGTGGTATCAACTATGTTTTTTTAAAAATTTTTTATTTGTAGTTTTGCAACTTCATATGGGCAATAAAAACCCATTTGTTATAGAAACAGAATTTTGTATCAAACAGCCACCACAGCAATTTCTGCTTAAGTTAATGAATATGCGCTTTTAATGTGTGTGGACGCGCATATTCATTAACCAATTTCAGTTATTGCTATGTAAATTTTTAAATATGCAAATTAACTGCTTCTTTAAGCCTTGCATTAGCAATCACTATTATTTTACGCATTAGAGCTGTTATAGCCACCATCTTTTTCTTACCACTTTCAATAAGCTTAGAATAAAAGGCACCAAGTGCAGATTTGGACCTTGCAGCAGCCATGGCAGCTGTAAAAAGCTTTGAACGAACGTTACTTCTTCCACCTATAATCCTTCGGTAGCCAATAGCTTTACCACTTTCCTTAGGATGAGGCGCAACACCTGCAAGGCTTGCAATTTGCCTTTTATTTAAAGAACCAAGTTCCGGTATGAGACACAATAAACATTGAGAGGTTTTTCTACCTATTCCAGGGACTGTTTCAAGAATTTTTTGGCATCGTTGCAATTCAGGATTTTCATTGACTATTTTTTGTATAGCTTGATCAAGCTTTTCTACCTGGTTGTTGAGGAATTCAATAGCTTGTTGACAACTTTCCTTAATGTAATCATTTCCAGGAGTTTTTAGCCTATTCTTCTCTTGAACAAGCATTTTCGTAATATCGTCACGACGCTGACAAAGTGCAAACAAGGTGGTTTGTTCTTTTGAGATAGGTGTAAATAGCTGCAGATGTCCACAACGCTCAGAACCATATTGGGCAAGCGCTTTTGCATCAAGACTGTCGGTCTTTGCCAAAGTTCCATGAGATAGAATGAAGTTTTTAACTTGACGAGTATTAGCACGATGCACAGCAATGTTTCTATCAATAAGAAAATACAATAAGCCAAGCTCATAACCTCCTGTAGCTTCTAAAATTACCATGGAGTTGGGCAAGATATTTGAAAATTTTTGGTAGAATTGTTTCCAACCAACACAACTATTGTCAAATTTGATGACACCTTTTTGTTCATTAACTGCAGTAACAAATTCAAGTTTTCCGATATCAATGCCAATAAAATTTTGATAAGATGTAACCATAAAGAACCTCGAGAGTTTAAGTTAAAATTTAAGATTGTAAACGGGTGCATATATATGTCCCAAACAACTATTCAAACGTCTCGAAGGATAGGCTTGAGTACCTTGATATCTACGTATGTTATAATACTACCGTCTTACGGTCGCTCAAGCCTGGCGATAACCACATTTTTATAGAGTTATCTTCCTTCTTGCTTCTTTTTATATCACATTTCCAACTTACAATTTCCTAAAACAAATAATAAAGGTATAATATGGAATTAATGAAATATGAAGTAAGTAATGGCATACAGTGTAGACTTAAGGAGAAAGCTATCTCTTTGGTAGAAAGAGGGAAGTCAAAATCTGAAGTAGCAGATCTTCTAGAAATAGGAATTGCAATCTTGTACAAATGGCTGAAAAGAAAGGAAGCGGTGAAAGCTTAGAGGCAAGAAAGAATGGCAGTTTTATTCGAAAAATAGATCCAGAAATACTCAAAGAATATGTCAAAAAACATCCAGATCACACACTAGCAGAAATGAAACAAAATCTAGGATTTGGAATAAACTTAATTTGGTATAGGTTAAAACAGCTAAAAATAACCTTAAAAAAAAGTCACACTGTATCAAGAGCGCAATCAAGAAGATAGGCAGCAATTTATCGATAAAGTCTCAAAAATAGACCACTGTAGCATTTTATATATAGATGAAGCAGGAGTTGACAATAGACTATACCGAGAATATGCACGAGCTCCAAGAGGAGAAAAAATATATGCTGATGTTCCAGGAAAAAAGCGGGAAAGAGTGAGTATAATAGGTGGATGGATTGAAAAGAAGTTTATTGCACCAATGACCTTCACAGGAGGGTGTAATAAAGATATATTTAATGTATGGTTAGAGCGAACCACAATTACAGCGTGATACAACCATAGTTATGGATAATGTTACATTCCATAAAACTCCCAAAACAAAGTCATTAATAGAGTCTTTTGGCTGTCATTTGCTTCATCTTCCAACATATTCACCTGATCTAAATCCGATAGAGCATTGTTGGCACACCATCAAAAGTCGCCTCAGACCTCTAATGCACCACTATACAGACTTGCAGCTTTTAGTTGGTAATACCATAATGGAAATTTATCATTCATTTTAGAAACTACTATAGTTAGCGGAATGACGGTTTTTCAAATTGTCGGTAAATCTAAGTCAGTTTAGCTATATTTTAGCCAGTAGCACGTTTTGCAGTTTAGCTATATTTATTATTTTTTAAGACAAAATGGTTAAAATAGTAGACAACTGTTCAAGTGAGGTTTAACTATGACGGCAAACTTTCTTACAGAAATTAATTTTCTGCCTTCTTACCTGCCTTTCTATCTGTATTTCAACTACATATAGCTAAAAGTAACTTAGGTTTACCGAAATATGTTTATGGTTAATTATAGGTGATATCTTAAGGTGTCATTCCAGCGCGTGACGCTGGAATCCAGATCTTTTTAGACTGGATCCTATGGTCAAGCCATAGGATGACAGAAGCGGGCTTTGTTAGCTATATACAACGTTTGACTTAATTAAAAAAATTGAATCTTAGCTGACAACTTAAATAGCTTTTAATATTGAGGTTTTAGTATGAGTATAGGTCTAAATAAAAAGCAAGAGCGGGATAGAAAAGACGAGCAACTGCACTACACTATAGAGAAAAAGGTAAGAAAAGAAGAACACAAGCGTGAAAAACCAAGAGGTCAAGATGGAACCATCAAGAAGTGTAAAAGGTTATTCAAGGAAGGTGCTAGCCCTGAAGTATTAACTAAATTAGAAGAATCACTTAGAGAACAAGAAAAATATTATAGGTATTATGTCCAATGCTTCCTTCCAGTGCTAGGTAAAGCAATAGAACGATCGAAAAAAATATCAAATGAAACAAAAAAGCAAGTAATTTCAGAAATTACTGATAATAGCAAATATTGTTCTAATAGTATTACCCACAACCAAAATGATCGTAGGAATAGAGAAGATAGTGAAGCAGAAAGTGGCTACGGTAGCGATGTTGAAGATGATCATAAAGTAGAAATAAGCAACGAAATAACAAATAGCAATGCTCTATTACTAAAAGCGATCAAAAATGGAAATAACAGGAAATTTAAAAAATATCTAAAAGATTGTACGGATATTAATAGTGTGAAAGGTGAAAAAGACAACAATATTTTACACCTTATCGTGTCGTTGGAAAAGAAACAGAAATGCAAGTTTCTAGGTACCCTAATAAAAACGGTCACCGAGGAAGATTTAGCACAACTCATTAATAGTGAAAATCAGGAAGAACAAACACCTCTTCATCAGTTGCTTCAGCATATAAAAGAAAAGAATGAGGATCGATCATGTACAGATAGAAAATTTGAAAAAACAAATAGGTATAAAGCCTTAGAGTTATTTCTACAAAATGGTGCAGATATTACTGTGCAAGATAAAAATGGAAAAAATGCTCTGCACTATATTGCTTTACTAAAAGGAGAACAAAAAGTTACATGTTTAGAGTTGATTTCAGATAAAGATGGATTTAGTAATGCTGTAAATACTACTAACAAGGAAGAACAAACACCGCTCCATCAGGTACTCCAGCGCATACAAGAAAAGAATAAAGAACCTTCATTGAAAAATAAAATAAAAAATGTAGTAAAAAAAGAATTTAAGGATACTGGCAGGTATAAAGCCTTAGAGTTATTTCTACAAAATGGTGCAGATATTACTGTGCAAGATAAAGATGAAAAAAATGCTCTGCACTATATTGCTTCATTCAAAGGAGAACAAAAAGTTACATGTTTGGAATTGATTTTAGGTTTAGTAAAAAATGGAACAATATCTAAAGATAAATTAGGTAAAGCTATAAATGCTAAGAATGGAGAAGGGAACACACCCCTAGAATTGGCATTAAAGAAAAAAGCAGAAAAAAGAAGTATCGAATACCTACCGCAAGGAACAATTTTTGATACAGCAACTGCTTATGACAATACAACAAAATTTTGTACAATGCTGCTAGAAATAGGCGCTGATCCCTGTTCTCTGGAGCTGAAAGATCCAAAATTCCATACTAAAAAGTACTATTTAACTTTACGAGATCTAAAAGATTATTCAGGGACTCCACAGAAAGCACAGGAGAAAGCTAAAGAACTAAAAAAGAAGCTTGAGGAAAAATACCACTGTAAAACTGCTTCAAAAAAATGCAAGTCTGGCATTAAAGAAGCAGGTTCTGGTATAAAAAAAGGAGTATCTGCTGTAGCAGTATTCATAGATCCAGCAAAAAGGACCCGCGAACTGTTAGCAATCACGATAACGATTACTGTTATTGCAATGGTAACATTTGCTTTCTTTCAGGGTCAAATGGCAATTGGAGCAGCCATTCCTATCATAGCTGTTGCTGGAGTTATATGCCTTACTTTAACTTTAGGATTTAGTGGTATTAAGAAACTTTTTGAAAAATCAACCAACAAAGTACAGGACACATTTAACGACAAAAACCGCTCTAATTCAACAACAGAGCAGAATCAAGCTTCGAAGAACCTTGTTAATAATGATCAACAGAATTTAAGGAATGAGACTAAAAATCAAGCAGTACAAGAGTCACCAAATCAATCAGAGCATACTGAAAGTCCTCCATGCACTAAAATGAGTGCCATATCAATAATGAACTCGTTGAAAAATTGTGTAGGGATAGTGTAACTAGTAAACCCTCTTTTCCGGGGCTATGAAATCAATCTCACCGCTCAGAGTTTTTTCAGCCACTTTTTTGTAGTCAATTTTTACGTTAATTTGCCCTTTCTTTTCTTCAAGCCACGCTATAGTGTGCTTCATCCAGTTTTTGTCATCACGTTCAGGAAAGTCTTCACGAGCATGGGCACCTCTGCTCTCCTTTCGATTAGCTGCGCATTCCATGGTAATAACCGCTTGTGGGATCATGTTAGCAAGCTCTAGTGCTTCAACTAAATCACTATTCCACATCATACTGCGATCCTCAAGTGAAATATCAGGCATCATTTTTGCTACCTTTTTTATAGCTTTTTTACCTTCTTCTAAAACTTCAGCAACACGGAACACTGATGCGTACTTTTGCATAGTGTTCTGCATTTCGCTGCGTATTTTTGCTACTTTGAGCTTCCCGGAAGCAAATCGCATTTTATTGAATCTATCTACTATCCAGTCTGTGCAATCTGAGCTCAATTTTTTATGTGGTGTACAGGATTTTAGCTTCTCTTTTGCTCTGAGCGCTGCAGCTCTACCAAAAACCACAAGATCAAGAAGCGAGTTAGAGCCAAGTCGATTTGCACCGTGCACAGAGACACACGCAGCTTCTCCAATTGCAAATAGTCCATCTACCACTTCTTCCTTACCTTGCTTCAGCGTGATCACTTCTCCATAATAATTGGTTGGAATGCCACCCATGTTATAGTGAACAGTCGGAATGACCGGTATTGGATCTTTAGTGACATCAACTCCAGCAAAAGTTCTTGCGGTTTCGCTAATGCCCGGCAATCTGAGTTTTATTACTTCCGGATCAAGATGTGCTATAGTTAAATACATGTGATCTTTTTTCGGTCCAACTCCCCTTCCCTCTCTAATTTCAATTGTTATTGCACGACTTACCACATCACGGGAAGCTAAATCTTTTGCTTTTGGTGCGTAACGTTCCATAAACTTTTCGCCCTGAGAATTAACGAGATATCCCCCTTCGCCACGGCATCCTTCTGTCATCAAGCACCCTGAGCCATATATTCCTGTTGGATGAAATTGTACAAATTCCATATCTTCAAGTGGTAATCCAGCCCTTACTACCATGCCGTTACCATCACCTGTGCAGATATGCGCACTTGTTGCAGAGAAATAAACACGTCCATATCCACCTGTTGCTAGCACCACCCTATGCGCGCGAAATTTATGTAATGTACCGTCACATAGCGACCAAGCAAGAACTCCGCAGCATGTTTCGCTATCCATAATTAAATCAATCACAAAGTATTCAACAAAAAATTCAGCGTTGAATTTAAGACACTGCTGATATAGAGTGTGGAGGATTGCGTGCCCAGTCTTGTCTGCTGCCGCACAAGTGCGTTGAGCTGATTTTCCTTTACCAAAGTGAGTTGTCATTCCACCAAAGGAACGCTGGTATATTTTGCCATCTTCTGTACGAGAAAAAGGTACGCCAAAATTTTCAAGTTCAATAACAGCTTTAGCAGCGTTTTTACACATATATTCTATTGCATCTTGATCACCAAGCCAGTCTGAACCTTTTATTGTGTCATATGCATGCCAGCGCCAATCGTCTTCACCGATATTACCTAAAGCTGCACTAATTCCGCCTTGTGCTGCAACTGTATGACTTCGTGTAGGGAAAATTTTAGAAATGCAGGCAACTGAAAAATTAGTTGCAGCCATCCCAAGCGTTGCTCTGAGCCCTGCTCCACCTGCACCTACTACTACCACATCATACTCATGTTCTATGATCTCATACGCTGACTTATCCATATTTACTTATTTTATCATTACAGGCTTATGATATCACAGAAGTAGAAAAAATCTATACAAGTTTTCTATAGCTAAGACGTCATGCCGCCACGGCGTGTAATAGTTTAGACTTGATCTGACAGGCGTGAATTATCTGACAGAAGAATCGACGAAGTCAAAACCGATATCAGAATCTATTTTAATGTTATCAATATTTTTTTGGTAAGCAATATGCATACTATCAAAAAAGGTCTGCATAGCCGTAGCAATACTTACCCGAATGAGGTCTAGCTCTATTGTAAGAATACAACCAATGATCTACATCTAACTGAAGCTCTTCCAAAGTACTATAAATCTTTTTTCTAAAGATAATATTGTAACATTTATCTTGCATAGTTCTATGAAGCCTTTCACATATACCATTAGTCTGTGGAGAATAAGCTTTGGTTCTAGAATGATCAATATTTTCTACTCCCAGATATAGCTGGTATGCATGATTCCCCGGTTTGCCACAATACTCTGTACCTCAAAATGCGCAGCAAAGGAACTTTCTGTTCATCAAAAAATGGTATAACTCTATCATTGAGAAGATCTGCAGCTGTGATGGCAGTTTTCTCCGTATAAAGCTTAGCAAAAGCCACTCTAGAGTAGGTGTCGATAAAAGTTTGTTGGTCCAATACCTTTGATATTACCTACATAGTAGGTATCTTGACTACCTAAGTATCCAGGGTGTTGGGTCTCAATTTCACCATGCGCCTCTTTTTGTTCCTTAGCTTTTTCTAAAGCAGTAACTTGCTCCTCTGTTAAATTTATATCAACTATGTTTTTTTAAAAATTTTTTATTTGTAGTTTTGCAACTTCATATGGGCAATAAAAACCCATTTGTTATAGAAACAGAATTTTGTATCAAACAGCCACCACAGCAATTTCTGCTTAAGTTAATGAATATGCGCTTTTAATGTGTGTGGACGCGCATATTCATTAACCAATTTCAGTTATTGCTATGTAAATTTTTAAATATGCAAATTAACTGCTTCTTTAAGCCTTGCATTAGCAATCACTATTATTTTACGCATTAGAGCTGTTATAGCCACCATCTTTTTCTTACCACTTTCAATAAGCTTAGAATAAAAGGCACCAAGTGCAGATTTGGACCTTGCAGCAGCCATGGCAGCTGTAAAAAGCTTTGAACGAACGTTACTTCTTCCACCTATAATCCTTCGGTAGCCAATAGCTTTACCACTTTCCTTAGGATGAGGCGCAACACCTGCAAGGCTTGCAATTTGCCTTTTATTTAAAGAACCAAGTTCCGGTATGAGACACAATAAACATTGAGAGGTTTTTCTACCTATTCCAGGGACTGTTTCAAGAATTTTTTGGCATCGTTGCAATTCAGGATTTTCATTGACTATTTTTTGTATAGCTTGATCAAGCTTTTCTACCTGGTTGTTGAGGAATTCAATAGCTTGTTGACAACTTTCCTTAATGTAATCATTTCCAGGAGTTTTTAGCCTATTCTTCTCTTGAACAAGCATTTTCGTAATATCGTCACGACGCTGACAAAGTGCAAACAAGGTGGTTTGTTCTTTTGAGATAGGTGTAAATAGCTGCAGATGTCCACAACGCTCAGAACCATATTGGGCAAGCGCTTTTGCATCAAGACTGTCGGTCTTTGCCAAAGTTCCATGAGATAGAATGAAGTTTTTAACTTGACGAGTATTAGCACGATGCACAGCAATGTTTCTATCAATAAGAAAATACAATAAGCCAAGCTCATAACCTCCTGTAGCTTCTAAAATTACCATGGAGTTGGGCAAGATATTTGAAAATTTTTGGTAGAATTGTTTCCAACCAACACAACTATTGTCAAATTTGATGACACCTTTTTGTTCATTAACTGCAGTAACAAATTCAAGTTTTCCGATATCAATGCCAATAAAATTTTGATAAGATGTAACCATAAAGAACCTCGAGAGTTTAAGTTAAAATTTAAGATTGTAAACGGGTGCATATATATGTCCCAAACAACTATTCAAACGTCTCGAAGGATAGGCTTGAGTACCTTGATATCTACGTATGTTATAATACTACCGTCTTACGGTCGCTCAAGCCTGGCGATAACCACATTTTTATAGAGTTATCTTCCTTCTTGCTTCTTTTTATATCACATTTCCAACTTACAATTTCACGGGATAATTTCTTTAACTTCTCAGCAAACTCATTAGCTTCATTTGTTTTCTCGTCAAAATCTACTACCTTCTTAACATCAGCCATAGCACTTTCAAAGTCAATTGCAACTTTAATTGGAGCTGCAAGCGTTAATGCAAGTCCAGCCGTCTCCAACATTTGTGATCTAAAGTACGCTTTTCTCCTATGATTATTGTCCAGTAGAAATTTCAAATTTTGTGAAATCTTTAAAAACCCAGTCATTTTTAAGAGTATAGAAAATAGTTATAAGAAATTTCCTAGCAGTAGCAGTTATAGCTTTAGCAGAACCACGCTTCTTTTTTATATGTTCATAAAAACTTTTCAAGTAAGGACTGTAACGTACAGCAATCCAAGTACATTGAACTAAAGAAGTACGCGCTATTTTTGACCCTCGTTTGGTAATTCTTCCAATTGTACATTGCTGATTAGATTGAGAAACTCTTGGTACAACTCCAAAATATGCAGTAAGTTTCTCAGGTCTACGGAAATCATTAATGTCTCCAATTGTTGCAATAAAGACAGCTGCAGAAATTGGACCAATTCCCTTTATGCTGATAAGATTGCTGAACCCAGGAAGTTGTTTAGCAAAAGCTATAATTTCCTTTTCAAGTTTTTTAAGGCTTTCTCGGATAGCTTCTAAATGATAGCTAATCACTTCAATTTCAACTTTTTCTAAAGGCTCCCAATTATGCTTTTGAGTAGCACGCTCAAATCCTACTTTAGTTGTAAGTACTTCTTTTTTAATTTTTATTCCATGATAATTAAAAAGACCATGAACTTTATTGATTAAAGATACCCGTGACTTTACTAACTGATCTCTCGTTTGAAGAAGAGAAGCTAACTGCTGGCATTGTTTGTTTTTGCACCTTGCCTCAGGCAACATATCTTTGCTTAGAAAGAAAGCAATAGCTCGCGCATCATGCTTATCTGTTTTGTTCACAGAGCGACGAACAACTTCAAACTGTCCAGGAGCAATTATTACTATGCGTTTAACGTAAGGTGAAACTGCATCATAAAAGAAACAGCTGTTACCTGTTGCTTCTATGGCTACTTCATATGTTTCTTGAAGATCTTTGGTGAAATTATCCAAGTCTTTTAAGCGAAACGTTTGAATATGCTCAGGTTTCCCTTCTTGTAAGTAACAAGCAGTAAAACTATTGGTATGTAAATCAACTCCAATGTGACGCATATTTTTTCCTCCAATTGCATATTTCAATATATCAGAGTAGAATATTGCCGGTTGTTCCAAACTCCTATACGAGGTCATCACATTTTGTGAGCCTCACGATGATTTTCGGTGGCAGGAGCAGTTAATCTCCCCCACGAAGTCTTTTTTCTACTCCCTGGGCAGAAAGTGCTTCAGAAAAACATCCAACCTGCCACCTATCCACTCTGAGAAGTTATTATCTTCTCTTGCTTCCAACCAAGCAATACTTATTCATACCATCTCCCCCTTTTTCGCCCCTTTGCAAAAACATTAGACTTCTTTCAAAATTGTTAGAGGGAGTGTAAGATGAAGTATTTGAAAGCATGAAATATAAGGAAATAGAAAAGTTAGAAGGAGAAAAGTTTCGACGTTTAACAGGGGTAAAAAAAGCAACATTTGAGCGAATGGTAGAAATTCTAGAAGTGGAGGATAAAAGAAAAAAAGCTAGAAGTGGAAGAAAAAGTAAACTTTGCATAGAAGACAGGCTACTTATGGCACTGGAATATATAAGAGAATATCGTACATATTTTCATATTGGGCAAAGCTATGGCATGAGTGAAAGTAACAGTTTTAAAATAATAAGATGGGTAGAAGACATATTAATAAAACATCCAGATTTTGCATTACCAGGAAAAAAAGAGCTATTAAAGAGTGATGTAGAATATGAAGTTTTAGTAATAGACGGAACTGAAACGCCAGTAGAGAGACCAAAAAAAAGCAAAAGCCCTTCTACTCTGGAAAGAAAAAAAGGCATACTATAAAAACACAAATAGTAACAGAGAAGAAGAGTAGAAAAGTCATATGCACATCTTTCTCGAATGGTAGAAAACACGGATGTTTAGAGAATCAAAGGTAGCAGTATTGCCGCAAACTAAAATCTTAGCTGATGCCGGCTACAGGGGAATGCAGAAGATACACAAAAATGTTGTATTACCGCACAGGAAAACGAAAAAGAATCCGTTAAGCAAAGAACAAAAAAAAGAGAACAGGGCACTTATGAGCCAAAGGGCAATTGTTGAAAACGTAATTGAAAAGGTTTAAAATCATCTCGGACAGGTATAGAAACCGACGAAAACGTTTTGGTTTAAGGTTTAATTTGATTGCTGCAATTCACAATTTTGAGCTCCCTACATGAATTTTGAAAGAAGTCTATTCATGCTCTATGCCAGCAATGATAGGAGGAGGAAAGAATGCAAAACCTGGAGAAATTACCATGGCTCACAATGGCGTGTTATTTCTTGATGAGCTACCTGAATTTCCAAGACTCGTGCTTGATTCTCTGCGCCAACCACTTGAAGATAGAAAAGTTACCGTTGCAAGGGCAAACGCTCACATTACTTATCCAGCCAATTTTCAACTTATAGCTGCAATGAACCCTTGCAGGTGCGGTTATTTAGGTGATGCAAGCAGATCGTGCAACAAAGCTCCAAAGTGTGGCACAGATTACAAAAACAAAATATCAGGACCATTGCTTGATAGAATAGACATATGCATTGAAATGCCAAACGTTAGCATACTCTCTCCTGAAATCTCTGTGGAGGGAGAAAGTACTAAGATCATAAGAGAAAGAGTAATAGCAGCGAGAAAAATTCAAACTGAGCGTTATAGTGAATTAAATATTCGTTGCAATTCAGAAGTAAGCGGTGAATCATTTAATAAATTTACTGAACCAGATCAGGCAGGGTTAGAATTGCTAAAATACGTACTGAAAGAAAATTATATTTCCAATCGAGGCTACACACGCGTATTAAAAGTTGCAAGAACTATTGCAGATCTTGCAAAAAGTGAAGAAGTAAAAAGAGCACACATTGCTGAAGCGCTGAATTACAGAATAAGGGTATATTAAAAAATTAGTTTACTTGACAGATAATTTTTTTCATTATATACTGTCCTTAATGAAATTTTAACATTCTATTTAAGGAGTAGAGTTATGGCATTAACAAAATATAATTACGAACAAGAACATGGTGTTTTTCACGCTATTTCAGAGGGATATAAAAGAGCTGATGATTATTGGGGAATTCCAGGTGCTGCTAGTGGAGCTGGTCAGTACGCTATGCATAATAAAGGGAGAACAGCATCATTTCTGGTTGCAGTTCCAAGTATTGTCTTTACAGCAATGCATATGAAAGCAGGCTTTGTGAGTGCAGCAGAAGCTTCTGGGTTTCTTGCTAAGACTGCCAGCTACTTTGTTGGAACAAATCAAGCAATAGCTGCTTCATTACCTGGATTTATCGGAACAGGTGTTGCTGGTCAGATAGTTGCAGGTATCATAATGACAATTGCTGCAGCTGCTGTTCTTTATGGAACATATCAAATTGCCTCAAAATTAAAAGATGCTATAGTTGAAGCATGTACAGGAAAAACACAAACTGCACCATAACTTCAACAAAACAAAAAGGGGTAGGATTCTATCCCTTTTTATAACATTTTCTATTTTTTTGTATCGGTAAATTATGTCACCTAAAAACCTAATTACCATTAATTAACGGCACTTATTAGTATAAATGTTAAGAATAAGTAAATCCCGTTTACTGTTTACGCCTATAGAAGTGAAAAGTATTTGCATATTATTAAAAAAGCGGTAACTTATTATCAAGTGAATTCGCTAAATTTGAGTAATTTAAATGTCCATTAATCTTAGTCTGCCGGAGTTACCTATATTGCACCCAAGGATTACCGTTGTGGGAGTGGGTGGTGCTGGTGGAAATGCTGTGAATAACATGATCCAATCTAATTTGCAAGGAGTGAATTTTGTTGTCGCAAATACCGATGCTCAAGCACTAGAAAAGTCGTTATGTGATAAAAAAATTCAACTGGGTATTAATTTAACTAAGGGGCTTGGTGCTGGTGCTTTGCCTGATGTTGGCAAAGGTGCAGCAGAAGAATCAATCGATGAAATTATGGAGCATATAAAAGATAGTCATATGCTTTTCATCACAGCAGGAATGGGCGGTGGTACTGGAACCGGTGCAGCACCGGTAATTGCAAAAGCAGCCAGAGAAGCAAGAGCTGCAGTTAAGGATAGAGCGCCAAAAGAAAAAAAGATATTGACTGTTGGAGTTGTAACTAAACCGTTCGGTTTTGAAGGTGTGCGCCGTATGCGCATTGCAGAACTTGGACTTGAAGAATTGCAAAAATACGTGGATACACTTATTGTCATTCCAAATCAGAATTTATTTAGAATTGCAAATGAAAAAACTACATTTTCTGATGCATTTAAACTTGCTGATAATGTTCTGCACATTGGCATCAGAGGAGTAACTGACTTGATGGTCATGCCAGGGCTTATTAATCTTGACTTCGCTGATATAGAAACAGTAATGAGCGAGATGGGCAAAGCGATGATCGGCACCGGAGAGGCAGAAGGAGAAGATAGAGCAATTAGTGCTGCGGAAGCTGCAATATCCAATCCATTGCTTGATAATGTATCAATGAAAGGTGCGCAAGGAATATTAATTAACATTACTGGTGGCGGAGATATGACTCTGTTTGAAGTTGATGCTGCAGCCAATAGAGTGCGTGAAGAAGTAGATGAAAATGCAAATATAATATTTGGTGCTACTTTTGATCAAGCGATGGAGGCAAGAGTTAGAGTTTCTGTTCTTGCAACTGGCATTGATGGTCGCAATAATAAATCAGAAACTTCACCTATAAGTCAAAGCGAAGACTCAGAGAAAGAGAAATTTAAGTGGCCCTATAGTCAAAGTGAAAGTACGCAAGACAAAACACTGGAAACAAAACCAGCTGAACAGGTAAGTGAAGGAGCTAAGTGGGGCAGCAATATCTATGATATACCAGCTTACTTAAGAAGAAAAAAATAATGCAACTTTGGCTACTCAAGTCAGAACCAAGTAAATACTCATGGCAAAAAATGGAAAAGGAGCAGGTAGTTGAGTGGGATGGTGTGCGCAATTATCAAGCTCAAAATTACATGAAAATTATGAAAGCAAGCGATCTTGCGTTTTTTTATCATACAGGTAAAGAGAAAGCAATACTTGGAATCGTTGAAGTATTTAAAGAGTATTATCATGTTAATGATCCCAAGTTCGGATTAGTGAATGTAAAGTTTTTGAAACCTTTAAATAACCAAGTAACGTTAAATAATATAAAACAAAACCCACTTTTGAAAAATATGACTATATTAAAACAACCACGTTTATCAATTGCCCCAGTTTCGGAAATTGAATGGAATGAAATAATAAGGATGAGTGATGTGTAATACCTTGTCATCTCAGCACGCAACGCACAGCTGTATGAATATTTGTCTCGAAGGCAGTGCATTAAACATTATAGCCGGTTTTACATCAAACACAAAGGTGTCATTCCAGTGCTTGACACTGGAATCCAGCCTTAATGCAACCACATTAAAACTGTTGTGTTTTAATATAGGATTAGCTACTTTTATATTCACTAACTTGATGTCTAATCAAAATTCCTGGATCCCAGTGTCTAGGCACTGGGATGACATCCTTCTAGTGTACAATATTCGTACAGTTGTGTACATGACACAAGGGTCTATAACTCTTCTTTTTTGGATTCCAGTGTCAGCTATTTGCATGACACCCTTACTGATGTGTCACTCATGTTAGAAGTAAATATTCTTGACAAGAAATGGTGCAGCATTATAGAAAATCCTAAAAATTTTGTATTAGGTGTCATCAATGCTTCTCTAAAAGAATTAAAAATAGACCACTATAAACCAAATATATCAATAGCTCTGGCTGATGATGACTTGCTACATCAACTTAATTTAAAATTTAGAGAAATGGATAAGCCAACTAACATACTATCATTTCCGTATGAACAATTGTCTAATGAGTGCGATTTAGGAGACATAGCAATTTCAATAGACACAATAAAAAGAGAATCGCATGAGTATTGTATACCCATTCTTGCTCACATTGCACGCATGTTAGTGCATGGATTACTGCATTTACTTGGTTATGATCACCAAAAAAAAGATGAAGAAATTATAATGAAAAATCTAGAAAGAGAGATTTTAGCTTCGCTTGGCTACAATATGTGTGCGATTTAAAAGGAATTTAATAAAAATATAGTAGATGATAATAAAATATGTTATCTACAAAGGGTTTTAGCTATAAACAATAAAAGGTAAGTGATATGGTTCAGTTTTCTTTGCCAAAGAATTCTAAAATTAATCAAAAGGGCAAAATTTATCCTATTCCTGCTAGAGCAAAAAACATCAGAAGATTTCAAATTTACCGTTGGTCTGCTGATAACGAGAAAAACCCTAGAATAGACACATTTTTTATTGATATAGATAGTTGTGGCCCTATGGTACTTGATGCATTAATAAAAATAAAGGATGAAATAGATTCGACTTTAACTTTCAGACGTTCTTGTAGAGAAGGCATATGTGGATCTTGTGCCATGAATATTGACGGAACCAATACTCTTGCATGTACTAGATCTATACACGATATAAAAGGTGACGTAAAAATATATCCATTACCTCACATGTATGTGATAAAGGACCTAGTCTCGGACTTGAGCCAATTTTATGAGCAATACAAATCAATTAAACCTTGGTTACAAGCAGATAAGCCTGCCCTACCAAATAAAGAATACTCTCAATCTCCTAAAGATAGAAAAAAATTAGATGGCTTGTCCGACTGTATATTATGTGCTTGCTGTTCAACTGGTTGTCCAAGCTACTGGTGGAATAGTGATAAATTTTTAGGACCAGCAATACTATTACAAGCCTACAGATGGATTGCTGACAGCCGTGATAATAAGACAGGTGAAAGACTTGATGTTTTAAACGACCCATTCAAGTTGTATCGTTGTCATACAATAATGAATTGCACAAAAACTTGTCCTAAAGGACTTAATCCAGCAAGAGCAATAGCGAAAGTAAAACAGCTCATGGTAGAGAGAGAAGGAGTTTAAGTATCATCTTTTGCATTCTTCGTAAGAGAACAGCAAACCTTCCGAAGCGTAGGGTATTGTTAATACCCTGAACGCTTTTCCGTTTGTGAAATGCATCGTATCATCGTACGATTCAAATAATTTTTTGAACAACTCATGTCTTTGGTTACTAATAGTTTGAAAATCCTCTTTTTCTAAAAGCTTTTTAGATTCGAAGAGGTAAAGCATAACTTCGTGATAAGTTGGGTAAGATGCCAAAAATTTTGGGTCAAATTGAAAGGTTTTTATAAAAGCATTATTATAAAATTTTAGCTTTTGATTCTTACTATATATTACTATAGCAACCGGTAACCTCTCAAGCAAATTTTTCTGTGTAGCTAAATAACTGTTTAATTCAGTATATAATTTCTCTGCATCACTAACATCTTTCCCATACATTACTATGCTACCAGAACCTTGTATTGGAATTTTAACAAAATCGAAAACCTTAGGTTCGTTCTTATAAGTTATGACATGTCTTCCTGGTTTTGTGCTATGAGCGCTACCGGTAATAGCAAATTTCTTAGAACCATCTACATATTTATCATAAAACAAGTTATAAAATTCCACCTTTCTACTCTTGTTATATCTTAGTATTGGAAATGGTAAAGAGTTGAAAACGTTTTTATAGCTCTCCACTTCCTGTGTAAGCTTACTATTTTCTAACTCAAGTCCGTTAGCCTTTATCTTACAGTCTGAGACATTCCTTATCCATAACAGCACACCTATTACATTGTTAGAATCATCTATTATGCTTCTACCGTAACATATGCAATAAACCTCACCGTCTTTTGACTTTAAATCTAGAGTAAAAGATTTATTTATTTCCTTTGCCTCAACAAAATTTTTAATTAAGCTTTCTGATTGCTCAAAAAAATTCACAAACTCATTAAATGAGTAAAAAACAGTATTAAGCAAAATTAGTAAATTGGGAGAGAACTTTTCTATACGTTTTTTTGCATCCCAAATATAAAACCCATCATTCACAGTATCAATTAAATTATTTATGATAACATTTTGATGCTGTAAGTTCTTAATCTTATTACTAATTTTTAATTTAGAATAAGAGAGAAAGAATAATATTAGAATCAATATTAAAACCACTTCATACAAAAAAAACATAGTACTTTTAAAACAAATGTAAAAATTTGTAACCGCTCAGAATTATGCTGAAGAGGTATATAAGTAAAGATTGCCTAACATTCGAAAGCCCAATCTCTTATAAAGGTTCACAGAAGATTTCATACAATGTGCTACTATATATTTGCATTCAAGCTGTTTAGCTATCTTTATTCTTTCTAAAACCATTTGAGTACCTATTCCACGATTCCTGTAAATTGGTAAAACTCCATCACTATAAAAACCAGCTACGCTGTCTTGAACATAAAGACCGCATGTCCCAATAATTTCATTATTTAGTGTTACAAGAAAAAATCTTAATCTTGAGTTCTTATCATCATAATTTGATAATCCACGAAAAAATGTGCTGACAATTCCAACGCCATGATAAAAAATTTTAGAAGTGTGTAAATCTAACTGTTCTAAGAGGTCGCTACCATTTACAGCATTTAACCTCAAGTTTGGAATAACATCAGCAGGTAAAAAGTAATTTTTCATATTAAGTAAAGCTTTTTTTGGTGTGCTAACGTGTTTTATTTCACACTTTTCTAAAATATCTCTTATTTTTATATGTGAATTTATTACCCATGTTGCTTCTATATCTCTTGTTCTGAGATAATCTAGAGTTTTTTGTATAGAAAGCTCGGTACATTGATCTCCACAGAACACAAAATTAAATAATGACTCCCTGGTACCATTTATTGTAAATATGATGTTATCAAATTCATCGTGTACTTCCCACTCAGATAAATTTGCTGTGTACAGTATATAATCCTTTAGATTTTGAACAACTAAGCTTGAATAATAAATTTTTTTATCCTGCATACACCAACAATAAACAATAAAAGGCTCCTATAAGAACACAGGCTAAAATTGCAGCTATAACGTCATCTAGCATAATACCTAAAGGACCTTTGGTATTTTTATCGATCAAATTTATAGGCCACGTTTTTATTATATCAAAAAACCTAAAAGAAAAAAAGCACAACAACAATGAAGAGCAATTCATCTCTTGGCTTAACAATATCGAAACTAAAAGTATCGTCAGCAATTGACCGACCACTTCGTCAATTACTACCTCTTTTGGATCACATGAAGTCTTGTAATGTTTTATATAATTACCTGTAGACCATAATCCAATTAAGAATAAAAAAGAAATAATTGCTGCACCTAAAATTTTGTTGCTCAGGATTACAGGAACAAGCAGAAAAGAAGCCAAACTACCCACAGTACCTGGCATTTTTTTTACTGTTCCAGACAGCCACCACGTTGATATTAATTTATATAAAAATTTCACAATATATCCAAATACAAAATTAACTTATAAGAACAGAAATAGTATCCTCTATAGAGGCGCTTTCATACAATAATCTATAGACCGCTTCACATATAGGCATTTTTATCTTTAGCTTTCTTGCTAAATTAAATATGGACTCAGCAGTGTTAAAACCTTCAATCACTGACTTGCCTTCTGACAAAATCTGCTGAACATTAAAGCCATTGTCACTATTACCTATTTTAAACCCAAAAGATAGGTTTCTTGAATTCAAGGATGTGCATGTCATAATTAGGTCACCCAGACATGCTGGCCCAAGTAGTGTATTTATATCCACACTACCGTCACCAACTTTTGCTGAGTATAAAGCCTTAATTTCGCTCATACTTTTCGTAATCAATGCTGCATGAGCATTAAACCCAAGTTTACTACCTAGAACAATCCCACACGCTATAGCAAAAACGTTCTTTAACGCTGCACAAATCTGTACTCCTATAATGTCGTTACTAAACTCCAATTTAGCATTTTCTTGCTGTAGTTCTGATATTAGCTTTGAACCCAATATGTTATTTCGGCATGCAAGAACCATTGAATAGGGCAATTTTTTTGCAACTTCTACAGCAAAGCTAGGACCTGAAAAAATAGCAATAGGATTGTTAGGTAAAACTTCATTTACTATTTCACTAGGTAATTTTAATGTAGACTTTTCTATTCCCTTACAAGCTAAAATTATTGCTACATCTTTTTTCAGATTACAATTATGCAATTGCTGACATACCTCCCTCAGAGACTGAGTGGGAACAGCGAGGATTGTTACTGAAGCATTAATTGTGTCTTCAATAGCCAATTTTACTGACACATTATCAGAAATTCGACAACCGGGTAGCTTGTCACTTTCTCTTTTTCCGTTGATTGATTCAAATGTAGTTTCATTGCGAGTCCACAAAATCACATCTTTCTTACTACCTAATGAAATTGCGATTGCTGTACCCCATGCACCAGCACCTAAAATTGATATTGCCACACAATATTCCTGAAAATATTACTTATACTTTAAAATAGTAGGATAAGTAAATTAAAAATATAACACAGACATATAGAATAGTTAAATATTTATTAACCGAAGTATTCTTTTAATAATAGTAACTTTAATTCAATATTTACTAAAAATATTATTACTATCATGGTATGTCTATTATATTTTAGATCTATTTATATAACTTTGGAACAATATATTTACTATTAATTAATAAGTGTAATTTTGATCATTTGTTAATAAAAATTTGATTTATTACTTTCCTTAGTTATATATATTACTAAAATTATAAATTATTTATGGGGTGTAAAATATGCGTATATTATTAATTGAAGATGATCAAGTAAGTGCAAAGACTGTGGTTAATGCCTTAACTTCTGATGGACACTTCTGTGACGTTGTTACTTCTGCACAAGATTATAACAATAATATGGTTTCCTCAAACGGAGATTACTATGACCTAGTTATTTTAGATATACACTTGCCTGGTGATATTGACGGATATGATATATTGTTAAGACTAAGAAGTGCAAAAATCAAAGTTCCTGTCTTAATACTTTCATGTATATCTGCTGTTAATCACAAAGCTAAAGGACTCGGGTATGGTGCCGATGATTACTTAACCAAACCATTTCATAAAAGTGAGTTATTAGCTCGAATTAAGGCCATAGTGCGTCGTACTAAAGGCCATCCTGAATCGGTGATAAAGATTGGTAATATAAATATCAATTTTGATCACAGGATTGTTGAAGTGAAAGGTAAAACGGTTCACCTTACTAATAAAGAGTATTCTATGATAGAATTGTTAGCATTGCGTAAAGGAACAGTACTAACAAAAGAAATGTTCTTAAATCATCTTTACAATGGCTTGGATGAACCTTCAGATAACAAGATAGTTGATGTTTTTATGTGCAAATTACGTAAGAAACTTGAAAGTGCAAATGATGGAAAAAGTCACATAGAAACCGTTTGGGGCAGAGGGTATGTTCTGAAAGAGTATATTGATGATGATGAATATTCTAATGTTAATGTAGGCGAAAGTAGTGATGGCTATCAAGCACAACAAGTGAAGGACAACGCATGAAATGCCTACACATTTAAATATAGCATGGCTTATATCGCACGTATCATGTGAACGCCTAGGTGAAATATAAGCCGAGTTCTGTTTATGTAGCTATTTATCTGGAGTAAATGTTACCATTTACCGTATGCGATTTACCCGAGTAGATATGAGGAAAACATAAAATCTACTTCTATTTAATCTTGCTCCTAGTGTTGGTTACTCGACTACCAATGTTGCCATTGCCATGGTGTGCTCTTACCACACCTTTTCACCCTTACCTAAAAATATTTTAGGCGGTAATTTTCTGTAGCCCTATAACTGGAGTTACCTCCGGCGGGCATTACCCGTCACTATTTTTCCTTGGAGCCCGGACTTTCCTCTGCTATGTTTATCACACAACAGCAGCTACTTATTTCACCCAGGAATTATACTTTAACATGAAAATCACAAAAGCAAAAGACAATTTCCTAACAGTCTACATATTAAAAACATTTAGACAAATAGCTAAAGGTGATATTCCGGCACATCATCACTATCCCAAGATAAGCTTTTTTCACTTTTAGACTCCGCTTCAGTTAGTCAAGAGCCTGGTCCACCGCTTGAAGACGATGAGCTACTTCTTGATCGACTACTACTTTCTATTAATATACTGTCTAGCACTGTTTCAGATTGATCTATAGTTTGCATAGATATACTGCTATTACTGCTCATTCTGTTACTAGCGATAAAAATTTCTTCATCGCTATCGCCACTTGAAGATGATCGCCTTCTATCATTGAAATCTGTTAGTTCCAACACAGGAGCAGCATTACGACCCTTAACATATTTGTATGCTATGAATCCTACAATTCCAGCAATACTTATTATCGCTCCAACCAAAGACCCCTCTATCACTCCTGCCCTATTAGACCCTATAGCAAGTTGAGTAGGCTGTGGTGAAGAAGTAGGTTGAGGAAGTAAAGTCGTGGTAAATATAGGAGTTGTTGACTCTTTTGTTCTAGTACTTGGTATACTAAATACTGTTTGTATAGTTTTCTCTGAGTTTATTATTGGCACACTAGTTGACGTTGTAGCAACCGTGGTCGCTTGTGAAGTAGTAGTTGTTTTTGCTATTGTTGTTGGCTTCACTGTTACTGTACTTGTTTGAGTCGTTGATTCCGTTGAAGGTTTATTCATTGTAGAAGTAGGTGCAACGGCTTCTGTTGTTGGCTTTACTGTTACTGTACTTGTTTGAGTCGTTGAAGGTTTACTCATTGTAGAAGTAGGTGCAACGGTAGTTGATGCTTTTGTCGTTAATTTGGTAGTCTTCACAGTGTCGGTTTCTGCTGTACTAGCAATTGCAGCAGTCGGCGTTTTCTTAGAAGTCACAACCGTTTCTGTAATAGTTACAGGAGCCACGGTACTACTAGAAATAATATCTGGCGTTAATCGACCGTTAATGATATTAACAAAATCACTGAGAGTTTTGATGCTATTTGCCGGTATTATTGTTACCTTGGAAGGTTTTTCAAATCTTTGATGATTGCAAATTGTGATGTTTCCTTCACTTATTGCAGTTACAATAAAACTGTCTTGACCATTGTCTTTAACGTACAATTGCTTTATAGAATCTTCAAATTCGCAAACAGTAAAGTCCGATTTTGATCCATTCTTAACAAGACTTGTTAAATGTAACGTTTGTTTATTAGGCGAACGGCCTTCTGCAAGAAAAGCAACTAGATCACCACCTTCAACATACTGCAAAAAGCTTATTTCATGTTCTCTAGAAAGAGATAGTGCTTTATTATCTATTTGACCTTTTCCATTACCAAGTAAAAAGCCATTAACTCCCTTTCCATCCCTCAGACCCTGAATCACTTTAGCCATATCGAACTTAAAAACATTTGTTCTTACCTCTTGATTCTCCTTAGTAATCCTTTTGCTCACTTGCGAATAAAGCATCGTGTTTCCATTTAATACCAATTGCCCCGGATTACCAAATTTGAACAACTTTCTTTCTGTAGCACCTTTATTTCCATCCAATGCTTTAAATTTTCCGTTTTTGCCTAACTTTAAATACCAAGAAACTAAAGCTTGATCATTTAAATTATGAGCGATTACAATTACATCACCATTATTGACTTTCACTGCTTTTGGTTGAAAGTAACTATTGCCTTCATTTGCAGGACTATCATTATTAATATTCTTTTGTAATTTTCTTTTATCTAAATGTTCAACTGAAGGAGTATTAACTGATTGTTTAATTCCGTAAGTGTGAAAAGATAAGCCTTTAACGTATTTTTCTCCTTCTTTGCCAATTCCCTCTTCAGGAAAGACAATTCCAACTTTATCTATTTTAGCTGAATCTTCTATTAATGTGAGAGACAATTGATCTTTGAATTCATTTGCTACGCTGATATTTGTACCCCATTCGTATGTTTTTGATTGATATAATGGACTAATAAGTAATTTTACTTTACTGCTCCCATTACCATTATCTTGATAGCTGAGTCCATAAGCGACTCCATCTCCTTCAATCAACCCTACATTTGCTGGGTTAAAACCTATCGCTTCTTTAACTTCCGGTGTATTTGAGTTGATCCCGAGCAATCTTTTTAATATAAACATAATTTTATTTAAAATATTAATAAAATGCTATTATGATTATTCCTGTGTGTTAATGTCAATGAAAATTTTAACTAAAATTAAAAAATTAATATAATGTTTTATACTAAAAGGTAAATATAAGCTTGAAGAGGGCTAAGAAGCTTTGTAGATGAGGAGAGAATAAAGTACCTCAAACTATATAATCTATCCTAAAGGCAAAATTTGCTATGCATTGTACAGATTCCGCTAACAGGTAGCGGAATCTTAAGTTTTGGCTAATGTGGTTACTTTTCTTTACCACTAGACAAGGCTTCTGCTTTCAGCTCATCCATAATTGTTTGAATTTCAGGAAGCTCCTTATGTTTTTCATGATTTGATACATATTCTTCCTTTTTGTTGGAGGCTTTATATTCATGTTCTTGATAAAGTGAGTATAGAAATCCAGCTCCAAAGATAACAATTGCTGCAAGTGCCATGTATTCAAGTGGTTTTTGCACTTTTTCTCTTAGATCGAAATATCGAGATAGCAGAATGAGAGCACAAGATCCTATTACTACTGCACCAGAACCAATTTTGTTGTACATGAAATATTTTTCATTGTAACTTTGTTCGTAATTTCTGTAAATAGTTGTGGCATGCTTTTGAAGATCTCCTTTACCTAGTGATGTGAGAAAATTTTTAAATTTCTCTTCACCAGTTTCCTGTATCCATAAGTTTAATTGTTTACTCATAGTTTAACCTTATATTAATAAATATAGTTTATTATACACAACATTTATAATAAATGCCAAGAATGGTATATTTATAAATAATATACTATAATTTCTTAAGCATTTTTTTTAAAGTAGTTAGCTGTAGCTAAAATAATTGAGATTTACTAAAACAAACTTATGAAACAATTGAAGCTAGCGCATGACCAGATTTTGTTTAACTGGACCCTATAGCCAAGCCAAAAGAATTTATAAGTTGGGCAGTATGGGTAGCATGATACTGCAAAACGCTATTTCTCAAAAAACCAACAATTGCAATCATTGGTTCTACAGGTATAATCTGTTAAAGTTTACACGAGTCTCATGAATGATAGAAAAAGAAGAGCAGTTTAGTTTTACATCAGAAAACCTCAAGAAAGCAGGAAAGTTTATAGAGATGTATCCTAAAGGCAGAGAAGGAAGCGCTGTCATGCCTTTACTATATCTGGTTCAAGAGCAATGCGGATGGGTTTCTGAATCTGCTATGCGTTATGTTGCTGATATGCTGCATATTCCACATATTCGTGTATATGAAGTGGCAAATTTTTACACCATGTATAATTTAAAACCAGTAGGCAAATATCTAATACAAATTTGTAGAACAACTCCTTGCTGGTTGTGCAATAGTGAAGAAGTTTTAAATACCTTTAAAAAAAAACTTGGAATCAATATCGGTGAGACTACTAAAGATAATTTGTTCACTTTAAAAGAAGTTGAATGCCTAGGTGCATGCGTTAATGCTCCCGTTGTGCAGATCAATAATGACTTCTATGAAAATCTTACTCCTGAGAAAGTAGAAAACATCATAACAGAACTTTCAGGCAAATAGATGAAAGAAGAATTTTCATTCAAGATAATCAAGCAATCAGGTTCTGCAAGAGTTGGAACAATTAAAACTCCAAATGGAAGCGTAGAAACCCCCGCTTTTATATTCTGCGCAACAAAAGCTGCAATTAAAGCTGCAGATATTGAAAGAATAAGTGAAGCTGGTACCCAAATCATACTTTCCAACACCTATCACCTAATGCTTCAACCAGGAGAGAATACTGTTGCAAAACTTGGTGGTTTGCACAAGATGATGGGATGGAATGGGCCAATGCTAACTGACTCAGGTGGATATCAGATATTTAGCTTAGGCCACGGATCAGTTTCGGAAGAGATAAAAGGAATAAGAAAAAAACAAAAAACTTTGATCAAAATTAATGAGGATGGGGCAATTTTCCGTTCTTACATTAATGGTAAAATTTATTGCTTAACTCCTGAAAAATCTGTACAAATTCAACAGAAATTAGGTGCAGATTTAATCCTAGTTTTAGATGAATGCACTCCATTTCACGTAAGCAAAGAATACACAGCAAAATCAATGCTCATGATCCACAGATGGGCTGAACGTTCTTTAAATGAATTTGAAAAAAACAATAATGGCAAGCAGGCACTGTATGGAATTGGTCAAGGCGGAATATATCACGATCTGCGTAGAGAAAGTTGTGATTTTATCAACGATTTGCCATTTTTCGGTCAAGCAATAGGTGGATCACTTGGTCAAAGTAAAGAGCAGATGTACGATGTAGTTTCTTTCACTATGGACCACTTGAAAAAAGACAGGCCTACTCATTTGCTTGGTATCGGTGGGATTGTGGACATCTTTCATGGAGTAAGTCTTGGAATTGACACGTTTGATTGTGTGCATCCAACTCGTTTGGCAAGGCATGGTGGTGCGCTTATTAAAGTAAAAAATAGAGATTCTATTTCTTCAAAGTGCAAAGAGCATATCAATTTGCGAAATCAACAATTTGAGTTGGATGATAACCCAATTGAAAGTGACTGTTTATGTTTTACCTGCAGAAAGCATTCAAGAGCTTATATACACCATTTACTGAAAGCTAAAGAGCTCCTGGCTTACACGCTCGTTACCATTCATAATATTTTCTTTATGAATAAGTTAATGGAATCAATAAGGCAGGCTATATTAGATGATAGGCTAGATCAGGAGAAAAATAATTGGATTAGTGAGATACCATCATACTTTGACCTTGTCTCTTCTTAAGTCTTCTCCCCACGTTGTTAGCTTTTTCTTCTTATTATCTTTCTATTAACTTAGAAGTACTATAGTAAATAATTAATCTACTAATGTTAGCCTTTATCCATTATTTGTAAAAATTTGGAGGCAAAGGTATGGTTATAAAAAATAATGCCCTGTTAATATTTGACTTTGATAATAGACTTCTTTCAAAATTCATGTAGGGAGCTCAAAATTGTGAATTGCAGCAATCAAATTAAACCTTAAACCAAAACGTTTTCGTCGGTTTCTATACCTGTCCGAGATGATTTTAAACCTTTTCAATTACGTTTTCAACAATTGCCCTTTGGCTCATAAGTGCCCTGTTCTCTTTTTTTTGTTCTTTGCTTAACGGATTCTTTTTCGTTTTCCTGTGCGGTAATACAACATTTTTGTGTATCTTCTGCATTCCCCTGTAGCCGGCATCAGCTAAGATTTTAGTTTGCGGCAATACTGCTACCTTTGATTCTCTAAACATCCGTGTTTTCTACCATTCGAGAAAGATGTGCATATGACTTTTCTACTCTTCTTCTCTGTTACTATTTGTGTTTTTATAGTATGCCTTTTTTTCTTTCCAGAGTAGAAGGGCTTTTGCTTTTTTTTGGTCTCTCTACTGGCGTTTCAGTTCCGTCTATTACTAAAACTTCATATTCTACATCACTCTTTAATAGCTCTTTTTTTCCTGGTAATGCAAAATCTGGATGTTTTATTAATATGTCTTCTACCCATCTTATTATTTTAAAACTGTTACTTTCACTCATGCCATAGCTTTGCCCAATATGAAAATATGTACGATATTCTCTTATATATTCCAGTGCCATAAGTAGCCTGTCTTCTATGCAAAGTTTACTTTTTCTTCCACTTCTAGCTTTTTTTCTTTTATCCTCCACTTCTAGAATTTCTACCATTCGCTCAAATGTTGCTTTTTTTACCCCTGTTAAACGTCGAAACTTTTCTCCTTCTAACTTTTCTATTTCCTTATATTTCATGCTTTCAAATACTTCATCTTACACTCCCTCTAACAATTTTGAAAGAAGTCTAATGTGAACTCATTAAGTTCCACTCTCAAAGCAAGCTTTTTCTAAAGCAAGATATAAATACAGGTTTTAAAGAATTTAAGCATCCAAACGGCCTATCAAGATGAGTCTGAGCTGGAGAGGCTATAGACTTATTGCAGCAGATGGCTCTGGTATTCGATTACCGAGCTCTGAGGAAATTGTATCCGAGTTTGGCCGTTTTAAACCAAATGGAACAACAGGCAAAATGCCACCATTGGCAATTTGTTTATTGATTTGTGTACTTCATTGATTTGCAGTGCTTGTCTTGCAGCTTGGGAACAAACGTTGGCGGAAGAGCAATTACCCGAAGTTATCACTCAAATGCGTTCATTAAATCAAGGGAAATTATTATTTATCTATGATCGTCTTCAGTAAAATTCATTCAGCAGCATTATGATTTGGAAGTAGATTTTATTTTTCGCTTGCAAAAAAGAAATTATAGCAAGCTATGGGAACGCTGGCGAATTAGATTTTGATTTTATATTAGAAAATGAAAAGCTAAAAAATAAAATGAAAGGACAGAAAGTAAGAGTTATTACTCCGCCAACAATGTCGCAAAAAACATAAAACTAGAGAAAACTATTTCTCGAAAACTTCTGTGTCCAAAAACAAGAGTTCCATTTATTTATAGCGCTAATAATCAATTAACCATCAGCTTCAATGAATGATATGAACATATTATTTCAAGGAAAGATAATGGGAAATAAGAGATTAGCTATACGGATTAGTTGTAGCTATGAGCCTAACCGGTCGGCAGAAAAGTATTTATCAGATGCTTATGAAAAGTCAGCATCAAAGGGAGAAAGTCAAAAAAACTTAAAGGATAAAAATGGGATTCAAGGAGGATCAAATGGTAACAGTGAGTTTATATGCAAGGGTTTCTTCAGGAAAACAAGCACAAGAAAATACAATAGCAAGTCAAGTTGCAGCTTTAGAGAAGCAAATTGGTATGCAAATTATTGAGTGAGTATAAATTTATTGATAACGGCTACAGTGTTGGTTCGTCCTGATCTAGAAAAATTACGTAATAAAGTAACAGAAGGTAAAATTGGTAGATTCACTCTCCTGATCGTTTATCTAGAAAATATGCATATCAAATGGTATTACTTGAAGAATTTGAGAAAGCAGGAGCAGAAGCGGTTTTTTTAAATTATGAGATTAACGATAATCCAGAATCTCAATTGCTGTTACAAATGCAAGGTATGATAGCAGAATATGAACGAGCAAAAATTATGGAACGAAGTCGTCGTGGAAAGATTTATGCAGCTAATAAAGGTTGTGTAAGCGTAATGGGAGGAGCTCCTTATGGCTATCGTTATATAGATAAACATATGGGAGGAGGACAAGCTTTATTTGAGATTAACGAAGAAGAAGCTGATATTGTTCGCAAAGTATTTTTGTGGGTAAGCAGGGAAAGAGCAAGTATTGGGGAAGTATGCCGTCGGCTAAATACTATGTCTATTATAACACGAACAGGAAAAAAGTGCTGGGATAGGAGTGTAATTTGGGGTATGTTAAAAAACCCTGCTTACAAAGGACAGGCAGCTTTTGGTAAAACAAAAGTAGGTACAACATATAAGACCACAAAAACATTCTTGTGAACAACCGAAAGATAATTACTCTACTTATTCTGTTGAAAAAGCAAATTGGATTTATGTTGAAGTGCCAAATATAGTGGACGAAGATGTGTTTGATATAGTTCAAGAACAATTAGCTGAGAATAGAAAAATAGCAAGGACAAGAGAAAGAGGAGCAAAGTATTTACTACAAGGTTTAATCGTATGTAAGTGTTGTCGTTATGCATATTACGGAAGTTCTGTAAGAAATAAGCGAGGAAAAAAAGTTGATCATTATGCATATTATCGTTGTATTGGTAGAGATTCTTACCGTTTTGGTGGTAATAAGATTTGTGATAATAAACACATTCGTACAGATGCATTAGAAATAGCTGTGTGGGAAGAGGTTAAGCATTTATTAAAAAATCCAAATAGGGTTTTAGAAGAATACAAGCGTAGACTTTCAGAGCTTAAAAAATCATCATGGGATCAAAAAAGCGATTTACTAGAGAAACAAGAAAGTAAATTAAAACGAGGTATTGCTAGACTTATTGATAGTTATGCTCAAGAATATATTAATCAAGAAGAATTTGAACCACGAATTAAAGCAATGAAACAAAACTTAAAAACAATTGAAGAGGAGAAAAAAAGGATATTTGATCAAAAGAAATTAAAACAGGAATTAACCCTGGTTGTAACCAATTTAGAAGACTTTTCTTCTAATATTGCATTGAACCTTGATAACGCAGACTGGCTAACCAAACGTGATACTATCAGAACGTTAGTCAAGAGAATTGAAATTAATCTTGAGGATGTAAATGTGGTATTTCGCGTAAAAGAGCTACCAAACTCTTCTGGACATAATGGAGAAGAAAAGAAAAATTTGCGACATTGTTGGCGGAGTAATTTCTCCAATTCTAGCTAACTTTACCTTAGATGGTCTTGAAAAGTTATTAGAAAGTCGCTTTGGTAAACTCGGCAGTAGAAGAAGAAACAAAATCAGAAGTGGAGTGAACGTAATCAGATACGCAGACGACTTTATTATTTCAGGTTTCACACATGAAGTACTGGAAAATGAAGTTAAGCCTATGGTATCATCCTTTCTTCGTGAAAGAGGTCTAGCTCTGTCAGAAGAAAAGACAAAGATTACATTTATTACAAAAGGGTTCGACTTTCTTGGCTGTAATGTGCGTAGATATAGTAAGAAATTATTTATTACACCTTCGAAGGAAAGTATTAAGAGATTTCTTAAAAAAGCGCGTGCATTAATAAAAGCAAATATAGGCAGTACACAAGCTGTAGTAATTAAATCAATCAATTCTTTATTAAGAGGATGGGGAAACTATTACCATCATGTGTGTGCCAAAAAAGCATTCAGCAAGATCGACAATGAAATTTGGCATAGCTTATGGAAATCGGCAAAGAAAAGACATCCCCGTAAAGGATTACGTTGGATAAAAAATCGTTACTTTAAAGTAATGAATCATCGTCAATGGGTCTTTGCCACTTCTGTATGCAAGAACAAACCAAAGGGAATAAGGTTTATGAGCTTACTCAAACTAAGCGACATTCCTATTAGACGTCATGTTAAAATCATGGCGGACGCAAATCCACTTGACTTAAAATGGAAAAAGTATTTTGATGAGAGAGTGGCAAAAACAAAAATGTTAACAAGCTCCTTCTCAAGAGAAGGTTCTCTACTGTTGGTGTCACCACTAAAAGTGTTGTTTTCCGAGGAATCATGAAAGACAAGCCGGTTCAAGAAAAGAAGAACTTAGATAAGGGGCTCAAGCGTAGTGTGGGGAAACCCGCATGCTGCGTTTCTAAGGGAGGGAGTAGTAGTAATACCACTTCCTTACCTAACCTGGACTTTTTACGTTTGCATAATGTAACCAAAGTTGGTCTTGAGGCAACTGGTGGATACGAAAAATTATGTGCCTATACTTTACTAAGCAATGGTTTTGAGGTGTACGTCATTCAACCTAGATGGGTTAGAGACTATGCTAAAAGCCTTGGTATTACTACAAAAACTGATAAAATAGACTGCAGTATCATTTCACGTTATATCAACTAATACAGATATGCGTGTTACTCCTTTAACAGTTGATAATGGTAATATTGATTGCTTGAAATTGATTGCTTGAAACAAAAATTATCTCGTAGAAACCAACTTGTAGAAATAGCAAAAATACAAAAAACCCAAATCCAACAGGTAACTGATACATCTATAATCAAACAAATAGAGGAGCTTCTCGCGATTTTACGTAATCAAATTAAAACTTTAGAAGATGAAATGATTACATTTATCGATCAAAATCAAGAGCTTAAAAGAAAATATATATCAATAACTAGTATACCAGGTGTAAGTAAAGTTACGGCCATCACTTTAATTTGCTATTTGCCCGAACTTGGAACCCTTCAAGAAAAGCAAATATCTAGCCTTGCAGGACTTGCACCTTTTAATCGAGACAGTGGTTTCAGTAAAGGAAAGAGACGTATTCAGGGCGGTAGATCACAAGTTAGGAGGGAGTGTTAAATAAACCATACGCGTCAAGTTAAGAAGCAAGGGTAAGAAAATTCAATGAACTTAAGGTGGATACTCTAGTTTTTCTATATCTATCTTTCACAGAAAATTGTGACCAGTCTGTGGTAAGTTTTTTCAGGAAAATTCTCAAATTATTAATTTTACTGCTTAACGCTAAAAACAACTCCCTAATCCTTCTTTTTAATTCAATGAATGCCTTTGTTAAACTCAGCTCTGTATTCTCTTTCAGTTTTATACAACCAACTATTCCATGAAATATAAGAATTGCGCACAATTTAGCGTATAGTTCACATAATACTCTGTATGGTTTTCCTTTAAGTTCGTCAAGCCTGATGTGACTCTTATACAATTTAAATAATAATTCAATCTGCCATCTTACCCTGTAAACTGTTAATACTTGTTCAGCGCTGATTTTACTCTCTGGAACGTTAGTTATGAATATCGACCAATCCAGCAATTTTTGATTCTTTTGAGAAGATGTATATCCATGTGATTTTGCTAACTTATTAGCCCTTCTTCTTCTAATTATAGACTGTTCTTCAGTTAATTTTTGACATATAATTCTCACTTTAATTTTTACTTCTTTTCCTAATAGCACTTCCATCTCTAGAAGGGATTGACCTTCTAAACATTCCAACAACTCTATTTTTTGATTTGTTTCTATATCATATATATTGGTATCAGACTTATAACGACTAACAAAATATGCACCTGCTTCATCAATCTGTTTAAAAGAACTAGGCACAAAGTAGCACAAATCAAATATTAGCAAATCATTGGCTGATAAACCGTTCAGATAATCCCTATAACCTTGATCCGACCTTATTCCTTCTATTAAATTTAACTTATCTAGCGCTTGGTTCAGGTAATCAAAGACTAACTGCAGCTTTATTCCTGATTTGGTATTACTCTCACAATCTCTATAGCTACTCCCATATCCTTTGTACATATCTTCCATGCTACTGGGCAGGCTAATATAGCTACTATCCAATAGCTTAATGCTTCTAAATTGCTTCAAAATTCTGCAATCAACCTGTAAGCTGTTTTTAAATAAAACTAAAGATTCATTATACATTCTTTTCATAAATTCCACTGCTTCTTCAGTAAATCTAAAATCCAAACCCTGTTTTGTAATTTCTATCGAGTCTCCATTTAGCAATTGGCACATTGTTTCTATGCTACAATCACCAACTCCTATGTTACCAAAAACCATAGCTTTTATGAATGATGAGCCATTAAGTTTTCTCTTTCTTTTTATAAAACCTACTGCAATTGATATTTCGTCTGCTTTTTCATTAAAGAATTCATTGAGGTCTTTTGATAAGCAAGCTATTCTGTCCATTGTAAGTTCTCTCATTCACATATCCAAGAGAACTTATACCTTATTCTTTTCCTTCACTCTATCAATTTTACTTACACTTTTCCTTAACTTGACGCGTATGGTTTATTTAACACTCCCAGTTAGGACGGTTTTACACATGTGTATTCTCAGTGCACAAAAAGTTAATTCCTATATCAAACCTTTCTTTACTAGATTATATAGTCAATATAAAAAGCCATATAAAATTGCTTCCACTGCTGCCATGAGAAAATTACTTATCCTTGCTAACTCTTTAGTAAGAGACGGTGACTGTTTACTGAGGAATATAGTCCTAAGACTGCTTCTATATAGTAATAGCGTAGCTGTGAATAAGTACGCCCACACAAATTTTAAGTACTTATTCACAGCTACATCAATTTTTCTATTGACTTTTAACACAACTGCTGAACAGATACATCTGGGTAGCTATATATTCTTTCTGGCATCTTTCAGTCACTTTGCTTTGCAGCAAGTCTATTGGAGTTTTTAAAGAATAGAAGAATAGTTAAGTATATTAATACGCTTTTTCTAGTACTCTGCTTTTCTTCTTAAATGCATTGATCTTTTTTCTACCGTATTTAGTCTTTAACGTACTTGGCCTTTTAAAGACTTTTTTGCTGTTACGTTTTTTAAATTGCGCACTACAATCAAAATTTAGCTCTCCTTCTTTGTCTGCCAGTGCAGGCAGTCTTCTCTTATCTTGAGGTGTAACAAAAGATAGCGCATACCCTTCAGCTCCAGCGCGTGCAGTTCTACCTATACGATGAATATAGTCAGCTTGCGATTGTGGTGCATCATAATTGATAACATGTTGAATGTGGGGAATATCAAGGCCGCGAGAAGCAACATCTGTTGCAACCATGATTTGATTACGGCCACGACGAAAAGAATTAATGACCCTTTCGCGCTTGTGCTGCCTTAAATCACCATGAATTGCTAAAGCGCTATAGTCATCTTTGTGCAATCTGTTAGCTAGCTGATCCGCTCCTCGCTTTGTTTTGACAAAGATAATGATTGATCCTTCGCGCTGACATAGTTGTGTAACAAGCTTTTCATATTTTTCTGATTCTGATGCATAAACAATTTCTTGCTTAATTTTTACAGAAGTTGTAGCCTCACAATCAACAGAAATACGTTCTGGTCGATTAAGATACTTCTCAGCAAGTTTTACTATATCTCCAGGAAGAGTTGCAGAAAACATAAGAGTTTGCCTTATTTTAGGCAAATGCTTCATAATTTCTTCAATCTGAACTCCAAAGCCCATATCAAACATACGATCCGTTTCATCAAGCACAAGAACGCTAACATTGCGAGTAATCAAAGTTTTACGCTCAATATGGTCTATAATACGACCAGGAGTACCTATTACAATTTGTGGTTTTTTCTGAAGCTGATTTAGCTGCCTAAAAATAGGCTCACCACCAATCAACAAAGCGACCCTTAGTGCAGAATTTTGAGATAAGAGTTTTCTTATCTCATTTGTTACCTGATGCGCAAGCTCTCTGGTTGGCACGATGACTAAAGCTGAACCAGTGTTAGGCTCATTCAGCAACTTAGCAACCAACGGAATAGCAAATGCCAAAGTTTTTCCAGTCCCCGTTTGAGCAGATCCGAGAATATCTTTACCTTGTAGCGCTAAGGGAATCGCTTGTATTTGAATCGGAGTTGGGACGAAAAGATTATTTTTATCTATAGCTTGTGTAAGCGAAGCTGGGAGACCCATCTCATGAAAATTATTCACAATACGTTAATCCTATTAAAAGACTTCATAATAGATTAATCTTCCAATCTTAAATTTATTGCAGATTTTTTATCTTCTCCGTTTCTACCGCGCTCCTCTTTAACCTCATAACTCACCCTTTCTCCTTTCATTCCCTTCTCTTTATTCTCTCCTTTAAGTGCCTCAGGTCTTATTCCCGAACGTTCCAATGTGCTAATATGTACAAAAACGTCACCCCCTTTACCTTCTGGCTTGATGAAACCATAGCCTTTTTCGGCATTAAACCATTTTACATTACCAAATTCCATTTAAACAACTCCTAAATTATTAACTAACATTACTAATGTGATGAAAAACTTTGAAATTACGATTGAGAATGCTTTAAGCTTAGCTATTGAAACTAAACCTTTATACTCCATAGTCTATTCTTAACATTACATGACAATAATACGCAATTGTTGTACTTAATGCAAATAAATTTTTTAATCGTTAAGCGAACCTGCAACCGTCATTTCGCTAACTTTAATCGTTGATGAATTAAACTGCCCACAAAAAGTTAGATCATCTGCAACGACTAAATTGCTAAACATATCCTTTAAATTGCTAGCAATGGTAATCTTATGTATTGGATATATTATTTTTCCATTTTCTATAAAAAATCCGGAAGCGCGTTGGCTGTAATCGCCATTGATTAAATTAACACCAAAACCAAATAAATCAGTTATATATATTCCCTCTTTCACTTCCTGAATTAATTCTTCAAACGATACATTACCATTCTCAATGTAGAGGTTACTAGCTGCAGGAATAACTGCAGCATTACTTGCACGAGTTGCACTTCCGGTTGTTTCTGAGTCTAATTTTCTAGCCGAGTATAAGTCTAAAATCCAATTTTGTAATATTCCGTTTTTTACAAATATATTTTTCTTGCTAGTTATCCCCTCTCCATCAAATGGTCTTGATGCTATGCCTCTTAGCAACAATGGATCATCGATAATGTTAATTCTATCATTGAAAATCTGAGCGTTTAAACTACCCCTTAAGAAAGAACTGTTGCTTATAATACTGCTCCCATTTATAGCAGAAGCAAAGCTTTTTACTAGCCCTTTTGCTGCTCTTTTTTCAAAAATAACTGGAAATTTACCAGTTTTAATTGTACGTGAATTCAATTGATCAACTGCTCTTTTTGCTGCTTCTTTTCCTATTAACTCTGGCAACTTTAAATCACTAAAATTACATGCTATATCATAATCGTAACCAACCTTCATTTCACTTTCTCTTCCAGCAACAACAGAGACCTGATTAGCAAAGGTTGATTTACTAAACGAGCCAATAAAACCAGAAATAGTCGATAATACTGTATTCACTAAAGCGTATGAAGAAGAGGCTCCTTCAGAATTAGTGATACTCTTATGTGCAAGGGCTGAATTTTCTGCAGCTTCAGCAATTTCTTTTAGGTTATCAACGGTTACAACATTATTATCTGAGATACTTAAATCTGCAGAAGAGATATAATTACTACCATTTACAGCAAAATTAATGCAAGGATCTTCTGGCGCATTCTTTGCCATTTCTACCACTTGGCTCACCGTATCACTAAGATTATTCAAATCGTTTGTAGAAATATACGCAGCTTTATTTTTACCTGCTATAGCTCTGATTCCTACAGTGCAATTTTTAGATTGTGATATTTGCTCAATTTTTGATAGACGCTGAGAAACTGAAGTCTTATTAGTTTCATATATTGTCACTTCCGCGTCTTGATTCTGCTTTTTTATTAATTTAGTGATATCTGCTGCAATATTTAATATATTCATTTTCTATTCCTTAGATTTTTATAAAGACTCTGCACCACTGATAACTTCAATTAAATCAGTTGTAATTGCTGCTTGACGAGAACGATTATAAAGCAATGCTAGTTTGTTCAGCATCTCTTTAGTGTTTCTGTTTGCTGATTCCATAGCAACCATTCTAGCACTATTCTCACTTGTTGCACTTTCAAGCAAAGCAGAGTAAAGAGCAATTACAACGTAATCTTGAACCAAAGATTTTAAAATAAATTCAATATTTTGTGGTTCATACTCATAGCCGTAATCTGTTGTTGGACCAGCCAGAGAGCTATCAATCAAGGATGAGTCTTTACTCCATGGTTTTATTGTTTCCAACATTGGTTTTTGCGTGAAGGTATTATAGAATTTACTATAAAAAACTTTAACTTTATCGTATTTACTTAAATCTATACCATCAACCAAAGCTTCTACGTGCTTTAACGTGATTCCCTTACTATTTTCAATTTTTAAGATACTTTTAGAGTCAAATCTATTTTTACCTACATCAAAAGCTTTTTTACCAAGAAATACAATGTCTACTTTTTTGCCATTTGCGATTGACTTATTTACACGCTCTTGACTAAATTTGACAATAGAAGAGTTAAAGTTGCCGCACAAGCCACGATCAGATGCAACAATGAATACTAGGTAAGAACCGTCGTTACTGACATTTAGAATTTTTGCCAGTAATTCTTGATCAACTGATAGCATTAATGAAGAAATAATGTTATGCAGCTTAGATACATATAATTTTGAATTTAATAACTTCTTTTGGCTTTGTAACAACTTTGCTGCAGAAACCATTTGCATTATTTTCGTGGTTTTCTGTACAGACTTAATATTCTTAATTCTTAAGGATAATTCCTTTAAGCTCTTCATTTTGTATACAACCCTGATTTATTAAAATATATAATTGTTAGTGTCTAAAAGCAAGTTTTTTTGATATTAGAACCAAGTCTAACTAAAAAACTTGCAGGTTTATTATTTTGAAATAAGGGTTATGTTAAGAGATCTACTCCAAAAATTGTTCAATAGAGGTCTTTGATGGTGATTTTCCATATATTATTATCATCACACTTTGTGGAGCCTTATAATATATAATAAACACAATTAAAACTATTGCAATTTGAACATTTATGATCCCATTGCTTTAGTTCTCTGTTACAATTTTTACACTTCCAGCCTGGATCAGGCAAAGCTTCTGAGCCCATCTTGTTTAGCCAATAAATTACCTTGTCGTGTTCTTGCAATGTAACCTTGAGTTGTATTACAATAAAGTAGATTGACATGTAATTAGCTTTTTTCATAGCAGTGTCTAAATATTGACTTGCAAGATCATATTTACCTGAACTCATTGAGGACAAAGCAAGTAAACAGTAACTAAAATAATAATCAGGGCGTAAGTTGTATAGTCTTTCAGCACCTTTACTATTTAAATTGATGTACATTTTAGCTGACTGAGGAGTAGGATTTACTGTATACTCTGCCTCTAGCACTGCAGAAGCTTTTCTGATTTTTCCAAGTTTAATATATAATTCTGCCTTTAAATAATTGATGGGCTGAAAAATTGCACTATAACGTTGTGCTCTAAATAAAGACTTTATAGCCTCCTTAAAATTTCCTTTACTTTCATATTGCTTTGCTAAAGCGCAATAAAACACTGCAAACATTTCTTTATGATCAAAGGGAAGAAAAATATTGAACTTAACTGCTTCCTTCAACCTCAAAATTGCATTAATCCAATCTTCTTTCAATATGCAATGCTCTATTTGAAAGGGAATAGATAGCATTTTATCGTTAATTGAACTAGAGCAATATTCTATAAATTTTTGAAAGACTACTTTTTCTTGTTTGAGATGAACGATCAGCTTATTGGCCAGAAGTAGAGCTAAGTTACGATTTTTATTTGCAACGTTTGTTAAACCGTTACTGAAAAAGCTGTAATTTCCCGTCTTACCTGAGTTAAAGAGCTTTATTAAAGACAACCTATCGCTCTTCTCATTTAGACTTTTAACTACCTTTTGGGCGTTCTCTATATTGTCTAAGTCTATGCTAAAGAAAGCTTCAAAGAGAAGCAATTCTTCCCTATCCCTTCTTCTATTTCTTATGTTGGCAAATGTTGATGAAATGGAAGAAAAAAAGCGTGCAAGTGCAATTAACAAAAATAATAAAACTACACAAGTAAAAATAATGAAATATAGATCAATACTTATAATGTAATTGCCTAATTCTAATTTTATTACTTCACCACTTACCTTGACCCATATGCCAAATAAAAACGAAAGAGCGAAAATTATAAAATAAATCATGAGATATATTGTAATAAGTGATGATATATTGTTGAAATATTCTTAGAAGCTACAATAAGATCATTCAATTTATTCAGCCATGGTTTGAACTCTGAATGCGTTAAATCTTTTACTGTAGTAGCTATACTTTGCCAATCATTATCGTTTATTGACTCCTCAATTTCTGCAAACTTTACTCTTAATGGATCATTCCGGTCGTCTACCTTTATCCAGTTTGAAATGATTTTTTTATACAATGTACTTTTGTTGTAATCGATAATATCAATAGTTTTTTCAAAAGATAACTTCAATTCGTGTAAGGTATTTATCTCTTTCAAATTTTCTAATTCATCTACTGCATTTTCTATCTTTGGATCGTCAAGCTCTGATATCAAAGGCTTTATTGAATTTATATGGTTATCAAATTTTGCTTCTCGCAATAACGAATTCTTCATTTTAACCACAAGTAATAGCAATTTTGCAAGGTTCTTACATCTTGAGTTATTATCACCTTGCTCACATTGAGTATGCTGACTTCTCTTTAAGTCAAATATCTTTTTTTCTACCCTGGATTGATTAACTTCAAGCAACATTTTCAATTCATCTATGTTTTCCGTCAAAACTTTTATATTATCATCGCTTTCCTGCTGATTTATTTTCAAAAATACTATGTTATTTATTGTAATATAACTGGCAAACAATAATATAATTAAAAACCAACCTATGTACTTTTGCTGAGTATCATTCATAACGTAGTATCTCCGCAGGATCTTGTGCAGCTGCCTGCAATGCAGGAGCAATTGTCGCTAAAAATGATAAGAATAATGCAAGTACAGAAATGTTCACTACATCTTGAGGAACTAATATCATTGGCAAACTTGAAAAAAAGTATATCATAGGATCAAACAGCTTGACGTTAGTAATGTTTTCTAAAAACACTCTAATATTTTCGATATTGAGAGAAAAGACGACACCTATAATACAGCCAAGACAAGTTCCTGTAAAACCGATTAATAGACCACAAGCACAAAATATGCGCATAATGCTTCCACTTGTTGCACCAAATGTACGCATAATTGCAATCGCGGATTTCTTTTCTTGCACTATCATCATTAAATTTGAGATAATATTAAACGCTGCTACAACTATAATCAAAGTAAGAATTAAAAACATCACATTTCTTTCAGTTTTTAAAGCACTAAAATAATGGCTTTGCTGTGATTGCCAACTTTCAGCTTCCATTCCTATTTCTTTTTCTATAGCATCTGCCAGCTTATCAGCTTTAGTAACGTTGTCTACAAGTACTTCTATATTTTTTATGCTATTTTCATAATTAAAAAAGGCTTGTGCTGATTTTAGAGGCATATATATCAAGGTATTATCATACTCAAACATACCCATATCAAATATTGCTATAACTTTATATTTTTTCATTCGCAGCATTTCACCAAGTAATGCATCAAATTCTTCAGATGATATAAACGTAATTTCGTCGCCATAGTCAACGTTCAAAGCTTCTGCTAAGCGTGCTCCTATTATTATCCCTCCATCAAATTTTTTTACATCACCTATAATTACATTATTTGTAACGGCAGTACTATCAAGCAAGTCTTTAGTTGACACACCTCGCACTACGCTACCTGCAATTTTACCATTTGCTACAATAATAACTTGATCATTGGTCATAGGAGTAGCTTTTAATATACCAGGAATTCTCTCAATAGATTTTGAAACTGCGTAGTAATCTGAATTTATGTTCCTATCAAAATAAACATTAATATGGCCATCAATGCCAAGTATTGAGTCAAGCAACTTTGCTCTGAATCCGTTCATCACAGACATCACCACTATTAGTGTTGCAACTCCAAGGGCAATGCCGATAATAGAGAACAAAGTCATTATAGAGCAAAATCTGGCATTTTTCGCTCGCAAATAGCAAGCAGCCATAGTAATTTCAAACGCAATGGACATTACAAAATATTTTGAGGTTAAACATTATATTTTTGAAACTTCGTATAATTGTAGACTTTTCTTTATTTGAAAACTAGAGATTTTTGCTTCCTTAAATTTAGCAGACTTATAGAATATATTCAATACCTGTAGGGTCGAGAACTGGCGCGCCTCCTTTAGGGTTTGGTGGTTATTCCATCGCTTTCGTTGTGGACCTCAATCCAAAATTCCCATATTTACGTTTCCAGCTCCCGCCTCGTCAAACGCAGCATGCAGTTTTCCCGCACTACGCTTTCCTAGCAGATTCTTACCAAAGTTTATAACATATTGTACTGGTTGTGCTTTCGGTTCATAGTATCGTATTCTATAGTCTGAATACAGACCAAGTTTTCCTATCCATTCCTTACTCCACCTCTTCCAGCCAAATCCTTTCCGCATTTTTCTAGATCTCATTAAGTTGCGTCTTATTTTCTTGTTTACCCAGTCTTTTACGTAGTTGAAGCTTCGACTTGAGTTTCCAATCCTAAAGTAGTTTATCCACCATACGCGTCAAGTTAAGGAAAAGTGTAAGTAAAATTGATAGAGTGAAGGAAAAGAATAAGGTATAAGTTCTCTTGGATATGTGAATGAGAGAACTTACAATGGACAGAATAGCTTGCTTATCAAAAGACCTCAATGAATTCTTTAATGAAAAAGCAGACGAAATATCAATTGCAGTAGGTTTTATAAAAAGAAAGAGAAAACTTAATGGCTCATCATTCATAAAAGCTATGGTTTTTGGTAACATAGGAGTTGGTGATTGTAGCATAGAAACAATGTGCCAATTGCTAAATGGAGACTCGATAGAAATTACAAAACAGGGTTTGGATTTTAGATTTACTGAAGAAGCAGTGGAATTTATGAAAAGAATGTATAATGAATCTTTAGTTTTATTTAAAAACAGCTTACAGGTTGATTGCAGAATTTTGAAGCAATTTAGAAGCATTAAGCTATTGGATAGTAGCTATATTAGCCTGCCCAGTAGCATGGAAGATATGTACAAAGGATATGGGAGTAGCTATAGAGATTGTGAGAGTAATACCAAATCAGGAATAAAGCTGCAGTTAGTCTTTGATTACCTGAACCAAGCGCTAGATAAGTTAAATTTAATAGAAGGAATAAGGTCGGATCAAGGTTATAGGGATTATCTGAACGGTTTATCAGCCAATGATTTGCTAATATTTGATTTGTGCTACTTTGTGCCTAGTTCTTTTAAACAGATTGATGAAGCAGGTGCATATTTTGTTAGTCGTTATAAGTCTGATACCAATATATATGATATAGAAACAAATCAAAAAATAGAGTTGTTGGAATGTTTAGAAGGTCAATCCCTTCTAGAGATGGAAGTGCTATTAGGAAAAGAAGTAAAAATTAAAGTGAGAATTATATGTCAAAAATTAACTGAAGAACAGTCTATAATTAGAAGAAGAAGGGCTAATAAGTTAGCAAAATCACATGGATATACATCTTCTCAAAAGAATCAAAAATTGCTGGATTGGTCGATATTCATAACTAACGTTCCAGAGAGTAAAATCAGCGCTGAACAAGTATTAACAGTTTACAGGGTAAGATGGCAGATTGAATTATTATTTAAATTGTATAAGAGTCACATCAGGCTTGACGAACTTAAAGGAAAACCATACAGAGTATTATGTGAACTATACGCTAAATTGTGCGCAATTCTTATATTTCATGGAATAGTTGGTTGTATAAAACTGAAAGAGAATACAGAGCTGAGTTTAACAAAGGCATTCATTGAATTAAAAAGAAGGATTAGGGAGTTGTTTTTAGCGTTAAGCAGTAAAATTAATAATTTGAGAATTTTCCTGAAAAAACTTACCACAGACTGGTCACAATTTTCTGTGAAAGATAGATATAGAAAAACTAGAGTATCCACCTTAAGTTCATTGAATTTTCTTACCCTTGCTTCTTAACTTGACGCGTATGCTCCTGGTAGACAATGTTCATACAGCTATGTGTCAGCTACTCGGATGACACCCTGTGTTTGCTGGCTATAATTGCTAAGGATTTTTATTTAATTTAACCGCATCTTTTGCCTTATCCAATAACCCATTAATAAAGCCAATTTCGCTTGGTTTATCAAGTAAATCAGATGCAATGTTAGTATATTCATTAATGACAACTGGAACTGGCGTATCGCAATTAATCAACTCACATATTGCAACACGCAAAATAGATAAGCTTATAAGATTTAACCGTGAAAGGGACCAGCTTGGGTGTAAGTAAGACTCTATTATTTTATCATATTCTTCACTGCTTTTTATAACCTTATATAACAAGTTTTCTAAGAATTGATGTTCAAATTCTTCACATTCAAATATATCTCTCAACTTACTTATGTAGTCCTTAAGCTCACAATTTTCCAGTTTAAAAGTGCTTTTGTTGTAACCTACGAAAATATTTGAATAAGCAATTTGTACAGCAAGAAATCTTGCCGTGCTTCTTTTTATGCGCCACTTTTTATCTACTGGTTTTTCCTCCATTATTTTAATTTATTGTGTAAATCTATCATATGCAAAACAGTTGAGGCTGCATGACCACCAACGTTCTTTTTGTTTTTGTCAGCTCTAACTAGTGCTTTATCTTTGCTGTCAGCGGTAATTACGCCCATACCAAGGGGCATTGCATAATGCATAACAACTGCATTTAAGCCTTCAATTACTCCTTTACAAACATATTGATAATGATCAGTTTCACCGCGAATCACGCACCCAAGAGCTAAATAACCGTCATAATTAGCATTCTTGCTTTTGACTGCAAAAAGAATTGTAGCTGGTATCTCAAATGCACCAGGAACTTCAATTATGTCATAGCTTGCATAACTTTCTTTTAATCTATCGACTGCACCTTCAAGCAAAAGGTTTGCTATTTCAGCATAATAAATTGAATTAACTATTAGTATTTTCGACATTCACTACCACTTTTTTCGTTAAAAACAACTTTATTAATGATTGTTGAATTAAAGTTATAATATTACTAAATATCCAATATATTACCAGGCCAGCAGGAAAAGAAGAAAAAATAAAGACAGAAATGTAAGGTAAAAACTTCATAACATTTACTTGAATATCATCTTTACTGGTTTCACTTAGCTTCTGCTGGATTATCATAGTAATACCAAAAACTATAGGCAAAATGCCTATAGAAATAGGGAAATTGTAATTAAACAACCCAAATAATGTAAAAATGTTCGTTGGATCAGGAGCTGAAAGATCTTTAATCCATAAACAAAAAGAAGCGTGTCTCATCTCTATAGTAACAAATAATACTTTATATAAAGCAAAAAATACCGGTATTTGTATTAGCATAGGAAGAATGCTTGACATTGGATTTACATTATTTTTCTTGTATAATGCAATGATTTCTTTATGCTGCTTTAAACTATCATTTTTATATAGTTCTTTTATACGAGTTACTTCAGGCTGCAGGCTTTTTACCTTAAACATCGAAATATATGATCTAGTAGATAAGGGAAGCATCAAAAGTTTGATTACTAAAGTCAGCAATAATATTGCTAAGCCAAAATTCTTTAAAACGAAGTTAAAGTATTCAAGCAGTAAAAACACTGGTTTAGTTATAAAGTAAAGAACACCAAAATCTACAGCTTTATCAAATAAAGGTATATTGAGAGTATCCTTATAAGAATCCAGTAAATTCAACTTTTTTGCTCCAGCAAAAAAATAATTCACATTAGAAACGCTTGCACCAGGAAGTATGCTCTTGTAAGGTTTGACAAAATCTACTTGGAATTTATCAGTATTATTAACGTTTGTGTGTTTAATGCTTACATTTATTTTATCGGATTTCTCAGGTATGATGGCTGTAAGCCAGTATTTATCAGCAAAACCAAACCAATTTTTTTCACTCGTGCTTGCTTTTATTAAATGTTTTTTGGAAATATCGTTATATGTCCACTCCTCTAGTTTATTATCAAATGCACCCAGTACTCCTTCATGGGATATCCAATAAGATTCGTTGATATTGTCACGTTTACGGTTAATTTTACCATAAGGAACCAAAATTACATTATCTTTTGTATTGTTTTCAATAATTTGCTCAACTTTAAACATGTAGTTATCGTCAAGGCTAATTTTCATTTTAAACACAATGCCATTCTCATTGTCCCAAAATAAATTAACTACTTTTTGATTAGTCAGTTCAGCCCTATCAGCTTGCCAGACTGTCTTAGAATCTGGAACTTTAATCTTTTTATTCGGATCGAGCCACCCAAATTCTGCGAAATATACATCTTTTGATTCTGCAGGTGACAGTAACACCACTTGTGGAGAAGAAGAACTCGGTTCTAAGTGGTAATTAGTTAAAATTAAGTCATCAAACCTTGCACCTTTCAGAGAAATTGATCCTTTAATCATGTTATTGGTTAAACTAACCCTCTGTTCTCGAGTAGAATTAATAATTTCAGAACGATTTTGGTATATTATAGGAGCAAGGTCGTTAAAAGATTCGATATGTTCAATATTTTCAATCAATGGCTGGTTTTGGTTTGTACTAAAAAAATTATCATAAATAATACGCCAAGACACCATGATCAACATGGAAAGGATAGCTGCCAAAATTAAACTTTTTGCTTCTGACATGAAATTAAATCAAACATATCTTCTTAAAGTGTATACTAAATATTGTACTAAAACAATGAAATTTACTTATTTTTAATAATAACTTTTAACGCTAATCTTAAAAATTTATTGTAATGGCTTCAAATTTTAACGATAAACTGCTCTTTTTAACCCAAGTAGCTGACACTGGTTCTTTTTTTCTAGATTCCAGTGTCACGTGCACAATTGTACAAACGTTTGTTTTCGAAGACAGTGTGTTAAATGTTATAGCCGGTTTTACCTCAAGTACAAAGGTGTCATCCCAGTGCTTGACACTGGGATCCAGCAAAATTGATTGTGCACTATACAACATTTTCGATGAAATTATCAGAAAACTGGATTCCAGTGTCAAGCACTGGAATGACACCACCTGCCACCTGCAAATTGCAATGTTCGTACAGTTGTGCGTCACGCGCTGGAATGACATCAGGAAGTGCGTTGTTAACTTTTTGCTCAAATAATGATTATGCAAGAGGTCTGATATGAACGCGGTGAAAAATCTAGTTATTTGGTTGCTAATAATAGCCACTACTGCAATGCTTATTGATTCACAAAGGGACAAACTAAGCGACAGATTTCTCAGTACTTTTTTACCATATAAAGGAAGAATTCAAAATAGTGGTCAGAATAGTGGAAGTATCGAATTTACGAAATCATACGATGGACACTTTTATATTCAGGCTCAAGTCAATGATCGCAATATAACGTTTTTGCTTGATACTGGAGCAACCGATATTGTTCTATCACAAAAAGACGCATTACATATTGGTATTAATTTACAAAATGTTCAGGATTTTAAAACATATGAAACTGCGAAAGGTCAAATAAAAGCTGGTGTTGTTCACATCCCTCAGGTTAAAATAGGGAATTTTTTAGTTAATGATGTACAGGCAAGCGTTAACACTCATTCTATGTCTCATTCACTACTTGGAATGAGCTTTTTAAGGTATTTTCATTTCACTATAAGAGATAATAAGTTGATATTATACAGCGACTAAACACTTCTACAATCTAAAGCTCTGTAGGTTAATATAGGAGCAGAAATAAATATTGCAGAACAAGTGCCAATCAAAATACCAAAAAAAATGATCAAGCTGAAGTCTTTCACTGCATCTGTGCAGATTAATGCCAAAGGAAGAGCAGCAAGAAGGGTTGTACCCGAGGTTAATATAGTGCGAAATAATGTAGCGTTGATACTTGCATCTACTATCTCACTCATCCGCCCACTTTTACCACTCTTGCAATACTCTCGAATCCGATCGTATATAATTACTGAGTTATTGATTGAATAACCAATGACAGTGAGGAGAGCTGCAACTGATGAAATATTAAACTCAATGCCAGTTAGGCTAATAAAACCAACAGTTAAAATCACGTCATGAATCAATGCTGTTATTCCACTGAATCCACATTGCCAATTAAATCTAAACCAAACGTAAAAAAATATTCCAACAATCGCGATCAATATGGATAACATTCCTTCAAATATTTGTGTTGAGCTTATTTGTGGGCCAACATAGTCTATTTTACGATAGCTTATTGAGCTCCCCAGCTTTTCTTCTAGTATGCTTTTTATCTTTTTGATTTTATTTTCGTCTCCCCCATCTTTAAAACGCATGACTAAATTATCACCCGCTTTTGAACTCTGCGCTGTAAAACCATTTTCTTTTAATGCATCGAGAATAGAGTGATTCTCATCTGAAGATTTTATCTCTATCAAAATTCCGCCTGCAAAGTCTATGCCTAAGTTCACTCCACGCAGCACAACAGTGAACATTGAAAAGATGATAAGAATAATGCTAATTAATGCAGTCAAATCCCTATATTTACTAAACTTGATATCGAGGTTATCTGGAATGAGTCTAAGTGCCATGCTATTTACTTAAACTTGAATTTTATATACTTTTTTAAAAATTCACTAATTTATTTTGTGATTGGACTTCTCTGTCATCCGAGTAGCTGACACTGGTTCCTTTATGACGGCAGTGCCTCCTTCTCCTGTCATCCCAGTGCCCCTATGATGTCATCCCAGTGCTTGACACTGGGATCTAGCAAGCTTTGCTTGCAAATAAGTCTAATACGCGTCGCGTTTTATGCCAAAACACAATTGGAGTTACATGCAAAATAGGTCCCAGTGTCTGGGCACTGGGATGACAGGAGAAAGAGGCGCTGGCCTGACAATCGTCATCCCGCTACTTGTTAGCGGGATACTTGACCTTTACAGGGATGACGGTTGTCGTTTAGCTATAAATATTAAGAAATTTACCAAACGAAAAAAAGGCAAAAGAAGCCCCGTGATGCTGGTTTTGACTCTCTATTACTGTAAGTGGCGCTGTAATAATGTGCTAACGCTTAAATTAAGCGCGATTTGGCTGAATGTAGAAAAAATTTAAAGACATGTAGCCGCTATAATTTTATGTAATCCGCCAAAAAATACCCTGAGTTTTTACTGAATTTTGTCATTGAGCCTGCAGGTCAAAAACAAGTTTTGAGTCATAAATACCCTTAATACTATAATAAGGGGGCTGGCGAAGGGTGTCAGGTAAGTTTTTTCGTTATAGTATAAAGGAGTCCTATTAAAATCTTCTCAATAAAGGAAAAGCAGCAAGGAGCGAACCAAAAGCGATGAGAAAGGATCCAAGCCAGATTATAGACATTCCAGGTTTATAGTGCACTTTAGCTGCGATTTTGCTCTTACTCTTATCAATCTCTCCAATTACAACATAAATATCAGAAAATAAATTGTGGTAGATACTGCTTTCAACATTTTTCTGACCTTCCGCAAGGTAAAATCTATATTCAGGAGTTACTTCACCTAATATCTTATTATTCAGCAAATTCCTGATATCCATTGTACCCCTCACTGCATGGAAATTTTTTTCTTTTATTAGCTCAATATTTCGTAAAGTAACTTTAAATTTATTGACTGTTATGCTATCCCCTATTTTTAAGTGATTTTCTTTTTTCTCCTGCCAACCAACCGAATATGCTATACCAAGCACTAAAATTGCCACTCCAGCATGAGCTGCCATCATTGCATAGTAGGATTTAGAAACTTTTCTTGCTAATAAAATTGATTTACCAAATGCTACCTTAAATAAACGAATTCTTTTACTGTATGCTTCTAAAACAAAGATTAATAATGCTATGGAGATAGTAATTGATAGCACAATCATTAGCTCCATGTGAAAGATAAACGGCAAAATAGCTGCAGCACTACAGAATGAGAATCTGTATTCACGGAATATTGGCAATAGACTATTTCCCTGCCAACTGCAGTATTGCCCTATCATGGTGAGCACTAGAATAGCTAGTGCAATAGAGTTAAATAAAGAATTGTAATATGGTGCTCCAACTGAAATTAATTCACCGGTTAAATACTCAAGCACTGTAGGGTATAAAGTGCCAACTAACACAATGAAAAAGGCAGTGATGAATAATAAGTTGTTCATCAGCATCATCGTAAGGCGTGAAAAGAATCTTCTACCCTCTGTCACTTGAGTAGCAAGTTTCTTTCTGGATTCCAGTGTCAAGCATTGAAATGACATCGCAGACGTGTGATTTTTTCTCGTAAATACTACAAATATTACTAAGCTACTGACTGTAATTACACCAAGTAGAGCTAATATATACAGTCCATACCTTGGGTCATCTGCAAACGTGTGCACTGAGGTAAGTATTCCTGAGCGGACTAGAAATGTTCCAGTCACACTCAATATAAAAGTTGTGAGCGTAAGTAAAATAGCAAAATTCCTTAAAGTATTGAAATTTCGTACAACGAGCAACAAATGTGTCAGCGCCACTGCAATTAGCCACGGCATCAAAGAAACGTTTTCCACTGGATCCCAAAACCAAAATCCACCCCACCCAAGTTCGCGATATGCCCACCAGCTACCCAAGCTGATGCCCAAAGTGAGCAGCGACCAAGAAATAAGTACCCAAGGCCTGACAATTTTAGCCCAAACATTTCCTTCAGTATTTAAAATTAATCCAGCTATAGAGAACGAAAAAGGAACGCTAAACCCAAGGTACCCCAAATATAATATCGGTGGATGAATAGCAAGGCCTATATCCTGCAATATCGGATTAAAACCCAGTCCATCTGTTTCAATGCCTGGCATTTTAGTGAAGGGGCTGGATTCAAGTAAAGTGAACAGTAAAAAACAAAAGCAAATCAAGCCTTGGGTGATAAGAGACATTTTTTTTAATTTACTACCATTAGTTCGTTCTGGTGTCATTCCAGTGCTTGACACTGGAATCCAGTTTTTATTATACTGCCATTTGATGTACTCATTTGCAATTAAATTGTCTGGATCCCAGTGTCTGGGCACTAGGATGACAGAGGGGGAAACTGGGATGACAGAAGGTATATAAATATCCATTAGTAATAAATACACGGCAAGCACTAAAACCCAAAGCAACATGGACCCTTCTTTATTTCCCCAAACTCCACAAATCTTATAGATCAAAGGTTTTGTTGTGTGTGAGTGGTAATATACGTTTTCGAGTGAGAAATCATTTGTAATGTGGCAGTAGATCAAAATAGCCATTGATGTTGATACACAAAAAAATATGGCAGTGGTAATAAACCGACAAGAACTAAGCGGTAAAAACAAATATGTCAAAGACAATAAGCAGGCTACCAATAGCAATATATTCCCAAATTCAGGCATAAAAAATTATAGTTTTTATATAAACAATATTACTGATGACAAGTAAGAAGTTAAAGTGTTAATTGACGCTTGCTATTGATGCTATAGCTAAAGTGGCTTAGGTTTACCTACAATTTGAAAAACAACAAATTCGTCATTCCGCTACTCGTTAGCGGAATCTATACCGCGAATGAATCGCGGTATGACGTAGGGAAATCTTTCTTGGGTCAGCTATAGCATAATGCTCCCGTAGTTAGCTGTGCTAGCATTAATTAAAAATTAAATATTAAGTCTTTATACTTTTATAGATAGCGTTAATATTGAGGTAACATTGTGGGTACAACTAAGATTAGTAAATTTCCATTCAATATAAAAGGTAAAGTGGCAAAACAACATGCCGAACCAATAATCGAAAAAAATCTCTATACTATTTTAGGATTCAAAGATATAGAAGATTTTGAAAATAAGACAAGTAAACTTGTTAATAAAAAAGTTTGGCAATCATTTGTTGACTGCTTTGCAAAAGAAATAGATTATGCGGCAACCGAAGAAGTTGTAAAAAACATCGTTTGTAACATTGCAAAGAGTGATCGCGGTGATGCTTTTATCAAAACAGAACATCTCATATTAAATGAAAAGCAAGATAATAAAAAGAGAGAAAAAGCGATTAGAAAAGCTATTAGTATTTTGAGAAAAATCAATCCAGAAAAAGCCTTTAATGAACTTTCAGTAATAAAAAAACAAGCTGAAGATTTTTTACAAACCGATTTTTGTAAAGCACAGAGTAAATCACTTCAAGGATTTGCTCCCTCTGGTGGACAGCTCTTTGCGGAAACTCTGAAATATATAGAAACACTAGAAAAATTATCCGAAGTAAAAAAAGAAGCGCTAGTTAAAGATTTCTTGTTAAATCATGTTAGTTTATTGAATAAAAAGTATCCTAAATCACAGAGTAAAAGGGAAGATGCTATAACAATACTATCAAGTGATGAGTTGAAGAATTTTTACAATAAAGGTGTAGAAGAAGGAATATTACAACCAATGGCATCTTACAAAGGATGCAGAAACCTGTATGACAAAATGAACCAGATAAAAAATGAATCCAAAAGTATAATTAAAAGAGAAGAACGGGAAGAAAATTTAAAGAAAATAGATAAGTCGATAATCAGCGCAATTAATGACATAAAAAAACATAGAGAAGCAATCCTTAACTGTAAAGACTTTCAAAGTTCTTACATAAAAGAGAAAAAAGAACATCCATTTAGAGGCAACGCATGTCAAAAAATGATTGATATATATCAAGAGAGAATTGTTGGATATCAGGAGAAAATTCGTCAAAACTTAAACCAAATAAAAGCGATATTAAAAAGTGCGCCGCAAGAAATGGATGATATGGAAGAATTCGAGGAAATAATTGATGATATACATGAAGCAAAGCAGTGTGATGAAATTTTTGATTCAGCTTTAATTTGTGTATCGAACATACAGAATGAGCTAGATATTCAACTGGAAAATCCTTCAACAGAACTCAGAGCTTCACACATTAACGTTAAAACTGAGCTAACTAGGTTATAAGAACCAAATTTTTAGGGTAATGAAAGCACTTTAATTCAAGACAGCTCTTAGTCTGTGTTTTAATTTGGTTGTGTTTTATTAAAAAAACTTTAGATTTATTTTATAATCGATACTCAGATATAATGACTCAAACTTGGAATTTGTTGCAAACAGGGCAAAAGGAAGGCTATAAAATTGCGTATACTAATGCTCGTATTATCGACCCGGAAACTAAACTTGATATAAAAGGTTCATTATTGACTGAAGGGGATAAAATTGTCGACTTTGGTGAATCATTATTTTCAACAAGTGGGGTCGATGAAACAATAGACTGTGAAGGGCTTGTTCTAATGCCAGGCCTTATTGACATTCACGTACATTTTCGTGAACCAGGCCAGGAGCATAAAGAAACTATATATACAGGCAGCAAATCTGCAGCTGCGGGGGGAGTTACAACTGTAGTTTGTCAGCCAAACACTGTTCCAGCAATTGATAGCGTTGTTTTGGCTAAATATTTGAAATATAGAGCACTTGAAACTTCACATGTAAACGTTGAATTTTACGCTAAAATCACCACTTCGGAAGAAAAGTTGACTGAAATGGCACTTTTAAAGGAAGCAGGTGCGGTTGGGTTCACCGATGATGGCATGCCAGTTATGAACCCAATGATTATGAGACAGGCACTGCTTTATTCAAGTATGTTGAATGTCCCTATTGCGCAACATGCAGAAGATTTAAATTTATCTGCTGGTGGCGCAATCAACGAAGGTAAAATTTCTGAAGAATTGGGAGTAAAGGGGATCTTGAGTGCGTCAGAATCAGTTATGGTAAATCGTGATATACTGCTAATGAAGGATATGGAAAATGTACACTACCATATTCTACATGTCTCTTCAAAAGATTCACTTGACGCTATTAAACGTGCAAAAGATTTGGGATTAAATGTTACGTGCGAAGTAACCCCTCATCACTTCACTTTAACTGAAGATATAGTAAAACAACATGGAGCAATTGCAAAAATGAATCCGCCGCTTCGCACTGAAGAAGATCGTTTAGCTATGGTTGAAGGTTTAAAGATAGGTGTGATTGATTGCATTGCAACTGATCACGCTCCGCATGATCGTAGTTCTAAAGATCTGCCACTTGAAAATGCTGCATTTGGTATTGTTGGTCTTGAAACAATGCTGCCCCTTTCACTTGAACTCTATCACAGTGGGCAAATGGGTCTACTTGATGTGCTCGCAAAATTGACATATAAGCCTGCAGATATAATACACGTACCACGTGGTCGTATACAAAAAAACCTTGCTGCAGACTTAATTTTAGTTGACCTCAATCATGAGTGGGAAATTAAAACTGACAACTTTGCTAGTAAATCAAAGAATTCCCCTTTCGATGGGCGCAAAGTAAAAGGACATGTAGTACGTACTGTTGTGTCCGGCAAAACTATATACTCACAGAAGAGTTAGTTATCATACCTTACTATTCCAATTTGGTATCCGTTCAGCCAATGGCGTCAACTTAAGAGCCTTCATTAGCAAACCCTCCTATGGATTTTCTGAAAAGTTTTTGAGTATATTGTATTTTTAATTTGTGGAATAAGATTTTTTCCTTTTTGCATGTTTCACCTAAAAAGGACACATTTTAGACTTCTTTGTTGCAATAAAATAGAAACAAAAGTGCTGTTTCTTGCACTCTTTGGATAGTTTAATGATAAAAAATTTAGAGAGAAATTTTTACACTATCGCTGATATTTTTCCTTAAGTTGACGCCATTGGCTGAACGGATACCCTTTTGCGCCCCACTTAAGTATTTCTCTTGCAACTTAATCCCAACCATCTTCACAATAATGCTTTCGAAGTGCAGCCTTGTATTTTTCACTTTCTCCAACCTAATCGGGTTTTTTCTAAGTAAGCAACCCAACGAGAGAAAGGCGAGCTACCTTGTTTTTACTTTCTGCCACCTTCTCAATAGAACTTATAGGACTTATGTTGAAAGATAAATCATTATCACAATTTTCCTCATCGCTATCAAGTCCACTATCAACGCTTAAAGATCTGAGTAATGTTGTCTTCTCTCTTGGTGGAACATAAGACTCATTACCAACGCTTGAAGATTTGGATAACCTTGGAGCATTCGTTAATTGACGGTTGAAGCTCCTTTGTTCATCAGCACGAATTTTTTCTTTCAGTCCATCAAGCATTCCTACAAATTCATCACACAATTCATTTTCTTTTTCTAATAATTGTTTACACTTTTCTTTCTCACGCTCTAGCTCGTTTCTTAACTCTTCGACTTTATCTTCATCTTTAGTGAGTTCAAGTGTAAGCACCTTATCTCCTGGAAATTCCTCGTACTCGTTTTCTAGCTCTTCAATGTTGAGTTTTAGTCTCTCTTCTCCAAGTGTATCTTGTAAATCGCTATCCTGCCTATCTGATTCTTTAATCTTTTGCTCAATTTCTACTTGTACCTTATATTCCTGATCTAATTCTCTTAGCTGATCTTTCAAGCGCTCTTTCTGCTGGCGTCGTTCAACCATTATCTGTTCCGCATCTTCTCGTGCTTGATTTAGCTCTTTTTCCAAATTCTTCTTTCCTGCATTAACAATTTTCAGCTCTTCCTTTAGCTTTCTTTTTTCTTCATATACACTTTTAAGTTCTTGTACTTTCCCTTGTAGCTCTTTTAACACACCTGCTAATTCTTCATTTTTTTGTGCCAGTTCAGTTTGCAATTCCGTGTTTTTTTGCTCCTCTTTTTCAAACCTGTCTTGTAAATCGCTATTCTGCTTCTCTAACTTTACAATTGTTTGATTAGCTTCTGCTTGGGTTGTTTCTAGTTTCTCCTGTAGTCGCTGATTTTCTTGTATTAATTCATGGTGCTTTTTATTTATCACTTGCAACCCTGCTTCTATTTCTTGCTTCAATTCAACAGCTTCTTTTTTCAAATTTGACATTTCTTGGTTCAACTCAACGTTTTCTTCGGACAGCATCTGATTATTTAAAATCAATTCATCCATTTGTTGTGAAGCAACTTCTGTCTGAGTTCCAGTGTGCTGTAAATTGACTTCCGTTTGAGTTTCGATTTGTTGTGAAGCAACTTTTGTTTGAGTTGATGCATTGCTATTAATAGAAGGAGGAAGGCTATTGTCAGCATCAACTTTAGGGTCTAATTCCTCCTCTGGTTCCTTGCGATAGGCCACTATAGATTCATTTTGAAAATTGTTATTAGCAGTAGGCACAACATCAGCAGCCTTACCCTTTTCTAGTACAGCATCATATAAGGAGAGACCTTGAATATATAATTCATCATTTTGCTTTATCAATTCTAGGATCTCCTCCGATAGCACAAAATCTTCATCATTAAATTTTAGTACTTCAGTTATGCCATCGCTACTCACATTCATAATCATGGTACACATTTCGGATCCATCCTTTACAGGCCAAGTGCTTTTCATTTCATAATATGCGCCTCTTTAAATTCATAATATCTTTTCTTATCTTTTTGATGAGCGTGTATTTCATGTTTTTTATTGCAATAGATATTCAGCTCTTTAATATCTTTCTCTTGCTGTAAAATGTCACTAATCCTGGTTGGCTCACTTCTATTGTAATTAATAAGATTAATATTCAAAACTCTATGAGCGTTATCAGTTTCTGTGTAATAAGCTCGAAGCTCTACGCCTTTCCTTCCAAGATATTTACTTGCAGCTTTTTTTCCCTGCTCTGCCAACTTTATGCATTTATCTATATCTTTCTTAAAGCTCTTATTAGCAGACTATGTTACTGCTTTATCTATGTACGTTTGTTTAAAATCTCTATCGTTTATTAGGTCATAAAAACTCCACTCATCTCTATAAGCCTTCTGTATAGCAGTGAAGTCACTTTCTTCTTTCAAAAGCATTAAGAAGCCTACCTTGTCTTCTAGGTCTTTTAGTTTAAAGCCTGTTATTATCTTCTCTAATTGAGAATCAAATTCTTTATTGGCAAAATTTTCAGCAGGATTATTTAAATTTTTTAACTCTTTGTATAATTTATTATTTTCTGCAATTGAGCGGCAGAACTTTATTATAGCAGAGTCCTTAGTGAAAGAATTGTCTTTTTCCATTTTATTGATACGGTCCTTGAGGGATGTAAAATGCGATTCAAGCCATGACGAATATAGATCGTATTCATAAGATGCCAACAAGCAATGTATTGCATTCCAAGCACATGATGCTACCCTTATAACTGATTCAATATCATAATTCTCTGACTGATTACTTGTTTTTCCTGCTTCTGCTGTTTTGTCTTCCTTAGCCAAACTTCCAATCATAACACACCTCCTTTAACTATATTTATATTATACTAATTAACATATATTAAAAAAATCAAACTGTATAACCTCGTTCTACACTAACTTTTATGATTACTTGATTGTGTAAAAATAACTGCAAGTGTTAAACTTGAGCTTCTATTTTTCATTATACATTTCTTACTACATGTTTATACTGCTGTCTTGCATAATAGACTATTCGAAGTTACACAAGTATTTTTTTTATTAGAAAGGCAGTGAAAGCCAGAACGACCATTTGTAGGCTAGTATTGAGTTTTCGCTCACAATTTTTCCACAATCTTCTACATTTTTCTAACCAAGCAAAAGATCGCTCCACAACCCATCTTTTGGGCAATACAACAAAGGAACGTAATTCATTTCTTTTGATCACTTCAACGGTTGCACCAATAATCGTTTTTATTTGAGTTGCAAAATTCTCTCCAGTATAGCCTGCATCAACCAGTACATTTTTAACTCCCGAGAGGTTTTCTTTTGCATTTTCGACCATTCTCACAGCACTGCTACGGTCAGTGATCTTTGCTGTTGTTATATAAATTGCATGCTTGCGTATCTACTGCAATACGGCCCTGAAATCTTCTTGCCTGCATCATAGCTTCAGCAGTATCTGCATTTTTTATACTCTATGCATCAATTATGCAGAAGCTTTTCCGACCATTGTTTTGTCGCAATTATTTTTTTTTAATACCAGCTCCAGAACACTTTCTTTATTTGCATCTGGTTTTTCATTCCACTTCTTAAAATAGTCGTAACAATTGCGCCATTTTTGGAACTCTTTTGGTACCATTCTCCACTGGCAACCACTTTTTAACACGTATAACACTCCACAAAATATATCATGTAAATCAAGTGTTCTTGGTTTTATCTTCTTTCTGCAAGATTCCAGATCTGCTACAATAATCTCAAACTTTTCTCGACTTATGTCACTTGGGTATAAACTTCACATATCCTGCTTTATATACTTTATCCTCTCACTTTATCTCTTTTTTGAGATTACGTACAGGCTCTAAGATACAAAGACGTTTTCAGAAATCTTTAAGCTTAATAACATCCTCTCTCTTTGGACTAGTTGAGATTAGATGAATTGGTACACCTATTAATTTTTCTAACCCTTCTATATATTTTATTAAATTGATAGGCAATGCTTCAATCGACCTTTTACCTTGAGTGTTTTCTTTCCAGCCAGGAAATTCTTCATATATTGGCTCTAATTCCTCTTGTATTGAATGCGATGCGGGTAAATAATCATACATTTTTCCGCTATACTTGTAACCACTGCATATTTTAATTGTATCAAAAGAATCAAGCACATCTAATTTGGTTAATACAATGCTTGAAATTCCAGAGAGTTGCACAGCCTGGCGCACTAAAACTGCGTCAAACCATCCGCAGCGCCTTCTTCTATTGCTCACTGTTCCAAGTTCCTTGCCTATAGTAAATAAGCTATCCCCCACTTCGTTCTTTTGCTCAGTAGGGAATGGACCATTGCCTACTCTTGTTGTATAAGCTTTTGCCACACCAATAATGTAAGCATTGGAGGCTAATCCTGAGCCTGTTATTGCTTGCGACGCTACAGTATTACTTGAAGTAACAAAAGGGTAAGTTCCGTGGTCAATATCTAAAAATGTGCCTTGGGCGCCTTCAAATATTATTTTCTTACCTTCTTTCATAAAGTCATTTAATATCTTCCACACAGGTTTTTTATATGAAAGAATTTTTTCTGAAATCTCTTGAATTTCCTTTAATATTTCTTCTTTTTTAACCACCTGGTAGTTAAGGCCTTTTCTGATAGCATTATGGTAATTCAAAAGAGTATCTACCCTTCTATTGAGCTCATCTGCGTTTTCTAAGTCACAAAGGCGTATAGCTCTCCTCCCAACTTTATCTTCATAACATGGTCCTATCCCTTTGTTTGTTGTACCAATTTTGTGATTTCCATTTAAATCTTCAAATAGCTTTTCCTTGTCCTTATGTACGCTAAGTATTAATGGACAGCTTTCAGATACCATCAAATTGTTATGGTTTACGTCTACTCCTTTAACTTTCAATGACTCTATTTCTGAGATTAGAGCGTGTGAATCAAGAGCAACGCCATTTCCTATGATAGATATTTTGCCTGGCCTCAAAACAGCAGAGGGCAGTAAATTTAATTTATAAACCTCATCATCTGTGACTATAGTGTGCCCTGCATTATTTCCTCCCTGAAATCTCACAACTACATCTGCATTCTCAGAAAGATAATCTGCTATTTTACCCTTGCCTTCGTCACCCCATTGCAGACCAACAATTACAATGTTATTCATCATTATTTTCTAGATTAATACATAAATATTAATGCAGTACGCTACAAATAGAAAGAGAAATCTATGCCTCTTCTACACCTCTTAAATAAAGAGTTTTTAAATCAGATTAAACATTTTTCCTATAAAATTGCAAAACCGTCTAATACCGCATACTGATTTCCCTCTTTATCTTATATAAATTAATTAAGTAAAGTGAATAGAGTATCCACACTACTAAAAAAAATGTGGCACAAAACATAAACATTACAATGAGTGGCAACAGTAAAGAACTTTCTATTGCTATTCCACCTCTTCTTAGAATACTTGCTGGCTGATGGAGAGTAGACCATAAATTCACGGAAAATTTTACTATAGGAATATTTATAGCACTAAAGATGGCAAATACTGCTGCTGATTTTTCTGCCCTCGCTTCATTATCAAAAGCGCTCCACAATGAAAGGTAGCCAACATATAGGAAAAATAAAATCAGCATCGAAGTAAGCCTTGCATCCCATACCCACCAAGTGCCCCAGGTTCCTTTTCCCCAGATGCTGCCTGTGATTAAACATATTGCCGAAAAGACTGTCCCTGCAGGAGCAGCAGCATGTGCCAAGACACTAGCAATGCTATTGTTCCACACCAATGAAATGAAACTAAGTGATGCAATTAATCCATATATTCCAAGAGCAAGCCATGCAGAAGGCACATGAATGTACATGATTCGTACAATTTCTCCTTGTTTATAATCTTCTGGAGAGAAGAATAACGCCAAAGACATTCCAATTAAAAAACATACGAAACAAATAACCCCAAGCCAAGGTAGAGCTTTCTTGGAAAAATAAGAGAAATTTGTGGGCTTTAATAAAAACATTCGTTTTGAGAATAATTGTGTTAAGAATTTACCAATTAGTTTGAGTTTTATCAACAGGATAGTTTTTCTATATTTACGTAGGTCAACAAATTAGCATAATTTCAGTAGCAGATTGCTAGCCATTATTTTTAGTATAACACTATATAAAACATGACCCTTAAAAAGCTTAATCTACACTTAGTATCAGATTCAAGTGGTGAAACTGTTATATCAGTTGCAAAATCAGCCCTGAAACACTTTCGTTCTATAGAAACGATCGAATATGTTTGGTCTTTTGTAAAAGGAGAAGAGCAGATTGACAAAATTCTGGAGGAAATTAATAGGAAAAGTGATGAGCACAATTTTGTTATATGCACTATTACTGATGATGAGCTAAGAAAATATCTAAAAGATAACTGTATAAAGTTGAAAATTCCCTATAGAGCAATATTATCACATATTATTAGAGAAATTTCGTCCTATCTTGAAATTGAAAAAGACGAAAAGCTTGACTTGCATACTGAGATAAATAACGAATATTTTCAGCGCATTGAGGCAATAAACTACACTATTAATCATGATGATGGACAAAATATTCAAGATATTGATAAAGCAGATATAATTTTGGTTGGAGTTTCACGTACATCAAAATCTCCCACCAGTACGTATTTAGCTTACCGAGGCTATAAGGTTGCAAATATTCCTTTTGTTAGTGGAGTACCCTTTTATGTCGACTTGGCAAAATTAAAAAATAAACTAACGATAGGGGTAACAATAGACGTAAGTAGGCTAATAGAAATACGCAAAAATAGACTTACTTCAATTAACAACGAAGATAATAATATATATGCTAACCCTGAAAAAGTAGAAAAGGAAATTAAAGAAGCAGAGGAACTATTTAAGCAGAATAACTGGCCAATTATTGATGTCACGCAAAAGTCAATCGAAGAAGTATCAGCAACAATTATACAATATTTTAATAAAATGTTATCAATTGACTAACTCTTGATAAGTGATTATAATGTAAAGTAATTTAATTCTTACTATAGATATGAAAGTCAAAGGGTCGCTAAAGTCTCATCGTAACAGAGATAAAAATTGTAAAGTTGTGAAAAGGGGTGGTAAGATTTACATTATAAATAAGGTAAAGCCAAGGTGTAAAGCGCGTCAAGGTTCTTAGCTTTTTGTTCACCTTTTCATGTTATATATTTTTTATATGTGAAAGTACGGTGCTTATATCTAAAAAGAAGCAAAAGTTACTGTGTTTAAGCGCAGCCTTACTCATTTCTTCTCTTACATTATATTTCAGCATTAGCACAATTACAGGTAAACGTGGCTTATTGACGCTAATAGACTTAAAAAAAGAAATCGAGTACAATAAACTTTTGCTAAAAGATGTCTCTTCTGAAAAGGAAAAGTTGGACAACAAAGTATTTAGCTTATATGAAAAAAGCTTAGATTTAGATCTGCTTGATGAGCAAGCAAAAAATGCTTTAGGTTATGTGAACCCTAATGAACTTATGGTTGTTCTTGACGTGGAATAGCAGTGTATAGCTAGAGATTGACTTTACCAAAATAATGGTTGTGGAAGCGCTCAATTTTTTGATCAAAAAGGAACAAGTTTAGTAAAAAATAATGATATTATTAGTGGAACATAAAATAGTCCCACTGCAGTACTGATTAGAAGCAACAGAGTAGCTTTATCTGGTTGATAATTCAAAATATTAGCAAGTATTATACTGGACCCAGAAACTGGAATAATAGCTAGCAACATCAGTGCTTTATATATGCTCTCATCGTATATACCTATAACATGCTTGTCTAAAAGGACAATTCCTAAAACAAACAGTGGCCAGAATACGTACTTTGCTGTAATAGTGATCAAAGCAAGCTTCCAATCTACTTTAAAGCTTGTAATATTCGCAATGCTCACTCCAAGTAGCACCATTCCTAGTGTAACAAATGTACTTCTAATATTCATCATAACATCTGTTAAAAAAGTAGGTATTTGTATATCGTATATACTTAAAAAGAAGCCCAGAACCATCGCATAAAGCGAAGGAAGTTTGAACAACTTTAATATGCATTCTTTTGCGGTATAAATACCATTTGCGGCTATGTAAAATCCTAAGCTATTTTCAAACAACGCCATTCCTATATAACAAACAACATATACAGATACTGAATCTTCATCAAATAAAGCCATGGCAATCGGCAGGCCAAAATAACCCATACTTGTGCTGCCCGAGCTAAATGCTAATATGTTTCTTGTGTTATCCTTAAATAAAAAAGAAGAAAGATAATACACTGATAAGGACATAGTGCTACCTATAAACCATATCAAAATCGGCAGAGAAATTACTTTTAAATTAACTTCTGTATGAGAGACTCCATATAAAATCACTATTGGATTAGCTATATAAAAGAGTATTTGAGATATAGTATTTCTATCAATTTTAAGATATTTTCCTGCTAAGTAACCAATAAATATTGTAATATAAATAGGTAATATTTTGAGAAAAAGAGTAAGGAACATACTAGCCTATTGTAATATTTTTGATTGATAAAGTGACATTAGATCTTAAGGTGTTGTAAAAGTAAACAAAATTTATTTTCCAATTTATCCAGCTCATAGTTAATTAAATTAGTGCCAAAATTTGTTTTTACATAGGACTTAAGAATGATATTTTTATGATAAAATTATGTTAAGTTTCTGTAAAGCTTCTTGCATATTTTTAAATAATGACATATTTACTAAAAATTAAACTTCTTGTAATAGTTTAGACTTGATCTGACAGGCTGATAAAGTAAGATAAAAATATAAACAAATTTTAAAGGAGTGTCAGATATGGGTACAACACAAGAAAAAATACTAAAACCAAAGTTAGGATTGCTAGAACTTGCAAAACAATTAGGACAGGCATGTAAAGTGATGGGATATTCAAGGGATACGTTTTATCGTTTCAAAGAACTATATGAAACAGGAGGAGATGGTATGAATAAGTATTGCTTGGTTGGAAGCAAGAGAAGATAATAACTTCTCAGAGTGGATAGGTGGCAGGTTGGATGTTTTTCTGAAGCACTTTCTGCCCAGGGAGTAGAAAGAAGACTTCGTGGGGGAGATTAACTGCCCATACGCGTCAAGTTAAGGAAAAGTGTAAGTAAAATTGATAGAGTGAAGGAAAAGAATAAGGTATAAGTTCTCTTGGATATGTGAATGAGAGAACTTACAATGGACAGAATAGCTTGCTTATCAAAAGACCTCAATGAATTCTTTAATGAAAAAGCAGACGAAATATCAATTGCAGTAGGTTTTATAAAAAGAAAGAGAAAACTTAATGGCTCATCATTCATAAAAGCTATGGTTTTTGGTAACATAGGAGTTGGTGATTGTAGCATAGAAACAATGTGCCAATTGCTAAATGGAGACTCGATAGAAATTACAAAACAGGGTTTGGATTTTAGATTTACTGAAGAAGCAGTGGAATTTATGAAAAGAATGTATAATGAATCTTTAGTTTTATTTAAAAACAGCTTACAGGTTGATTGCAGAATTTTGAAGCAATTTAGAAGCATTAAGCTATTGGATAGTAGCTATATTAGCCTGCCCAGTAGCATGGAAGATATGTACAAAGGATATGGGAGTAGCTATAGAGATTGTGAGAGTAATACCAAATCAGGAATAAAGCTGCAGTTAGTCTTTGATTACCTGAACCAAGCGCTAGATAAGTTAAATTTAATAGAAGGAATAAGGTCGGATCAAGGTTATAGGGATTATCTGAACGGTTTATCAGCCAATGATTTGCTAATATTTGATTTGTGCTACTTTGTGCCTAGTTCTTTTAAACAGATTGATGAAGCAGGTGCATATTTTGTTAGTCGTTATAAGTCTGATACCAATATATATGATATAGAAACAAATCAAAAAATAGAGTTGTTGGAATGTTTAGAAGGTCAATCCCTTCTAGAGATGGAAGTGCTATTAGGAAAAGAAGTAAAAATTAAAGTGAGAATTATATGTCAAAAATTAACTGAAGAACAGTCTATAATTAGAAGAAGAAGGGCTAATAAGTTAGCAAAATCACATGGATATACATCTTCTCAAAAGAATCAAAAATTGCTGGATTGGTCGATATTCATAACTAACGTTCCAGAGAGTAAAATCAGCGCTGAACAAGTATTAACAGTTTACAGGGTAAGATGGCAGATTGAATTATTATTTAAATTGTATAAGAGTCACATCAGGCTTGACGAACTTAAAGGAAAACCATACAGAGTATTATGTGAACTATACGCTAAATTGTGCGCAATTCTTATATTTCATGGAATAGTTGGTTGTATAAAACTGAAAGAGAATACAGAGCTGAGTTTAACAAAGGCATTCATTGAATTAAAAAGAAGGATTAGGGAGTTGTTTTTAGCGTTAAGCAGTAAAATTAATAATTTGAGAATTTTCCTGAAAAAACTTACCACAGACTGGTCACAATTTTCTGTGAAAGATAGATATAGAAAAACTAGAGTATCCACCTTAAGTTCATTGAATTTTCTTACCCTTGCTTCTTAACTTGACGCGTATGGTTAAAAATCACATTCTTTTGGACGTCAATTGAAGCTCTTAAGTCGATACCACTGGTTGAACAGATACAAATAAGACAAATTTCTCAAAAAATCTTTTAAAATGTTAACTTAACATCACCATCACTTCATTATAGAAAACGGCCTACTGTTTCTTCAAGACTTGAAGCTTTTCTCATTTTTTCGCGCTTTGTCCAAGAGTCCACTTTTGTTGCATCAGATTGATTAATTGTTTCAGAACGAATCAACTCTCCAGATCTAGTAAAAAAACCTCGTTCAATAGCATCACGTACTGAACACCCACCAAGCAAACATTGTTCCCCTATTCGTTCCTCACAATTCTGTAATTTTTTCCACTTTTCTTGATCTTCTACTTCTACCTTTATTAGATTTTGCTTATCAGGGTATAATCTCACTTCCAACTCTCCCAAGCCAGTATCGAAAGTCAATACTATATTACTACCATCTGCTAGGCCTACATAATTCCTTATAGCGTTTTCCGTTATAATTTCTACCTCACTCTTACCTATCTTTATTATATTTCTTCCGTATTGTACACCTTCCTGAGTGATACCTAAACCCCTTGCTCCATTTGTAATATTTGCAACATCTACTTTACTATCCTGTGAATATTCAAGATAGAGAGTAGAGTTGTCGATTTTTACGTCTCTTACCTTACCACTTGTTGCGCTTTGAACGATTGTTATGAAATCTAAAGCACGATTCTCATAATCTGCATAAGCGTTTTTCATATTAGCTTTGTGGCTTTCAAACTCTTCCAGTTCGTCAATTACATATATACTGCTTATGTTGTACAAAATTGCCCCTTTTGATATCAATTGACATACTATACCACTAGCAACTTCTATATTCCTTGAACCTTCGGAACTCTTTCTTAATTCACTAATCTTTCTTATCACAAAATCTGTAAAACTATATTCCTTTTCATATACCTTTCCGTATATACTACCCTGGTTAGGAAAGTTCAGCCTTACCCCAAGTTCTATAGCTTCGTTTACAACGCGTTTTAACTCATCTATATCTTTGGATTTATTTACCCTACCCAAAAATATTTTCAACTTTTCCGACTGATCTAATATTAAATCATCCCATAGAGTTCTAAGCTTAGGCAAACGTTTTTTGTCCTTCCACTCTTCGTAATCAATCGCTCCTGCTTCTAGCAGCAACTTTTTTGCTTCTTTGAAATGAGTTTCATTACCATAACAAGCCTCCCTAATCTTTTGAAAAACTCGAGACTTTCCTTCGCAATCAGGAAGATTGAGAATCTCTTTAAGACCTTCATTTCCTTTGTGCTGATTGAAAAACTTTCTTAGTCGATTAGTGTTAAAGCTATGACCGCAAATACCTTCTAAATCATTTTTTGCTTCCAATTGCTCCTGAGTTAAAAAGATCTGTTCTAAAAGATTCACTTCAAAAGGTTTTTTGTTAATAATTACAATGTCTAGAGGAGTTTTTCCTTGTCTGTCAGTTTGACCACGTGCTCCTTTTTTCAGAAGCAAAGGTATATTTAAAGTATTATAATAAGCAGCATAGTGCAAAGGTGTTTGCCCTTCACTGTTAACTATGTTAGGATCAGCACCAGATTTTAAAAGTAAAGTCATAAATGCACTAACTGCACAACCTATGTCTTTTTCCACTGCTAAATACTCCATACCTTGTATTACATGTAGTATTGTCAATTTGGATTCTCCCCTTTGAAGATTGAGAACAGCTTTTAGATCATCACCTTTGTTATCGTGTAAAAAGTCCTCAAACCTTGTAATGTCACAAAATGGAAAGTCTGTAAGAAGATTTAACAGTGCCTTATTCAAATTTTTTTGGTTATCTTTTAAATCAGGTACGTTGAAAGACCAATCAGATATTAAATTTTTGAATTTTTCCCTTTTAATAATAGAGGTCAAAGAGCTGTTATCACTAAGCAGCAACGAGTATTTAATTGACTCATACTTATCATCTACCCGCCCCTCCTTCTGTTCTACCTTTACCTCCTTTAAATACTCTGTATCATCATCTTTAATGCGTTTAGCTAGATCCTTTAAAAATTCAATATCTCTGTTTTCCAGTAAAGGTAATGCCCCCTTCTTCATGAGAATCGAGACCATTTTTGTACTTCGTCCAGCTAAGTATAATGGAGTGCGCCGTTTTTCATCTAACGCATTAACATCAGCTCCATTGTTTATAAGATACTCTACTATTTTTATTTTTTGGCTCAAGACAGCATGATGTAGAGGAGTGCTTCCGTCATTATACTTCTTATTAACACTTGCTCCATTTTTTATTAGGATCTCTACCATTCTTGTGTTCCCTTGTGAGATAGCATAATATAATGGATCACGATTGTACGCATCAATTGTGTTAACATCAGCTCCTCCTTTTATAAGGGTTTCTACCATTTGTTTGTTGTTTTTTAAAACAGCAAAACTTAATTGGCACAATGTACCTGGATCTACTTGCTTTAATCTCTCTTCTATTTTACTAACTACATTACTCTTACTTAAACCAACATCAGCGTTAGCAGAATTTAATACTTCCTACAATTTATTCAATTCCATAACTCCACCTCGGTTAAAAATACTACGCACCATTTTCACACGCATGACATAAAATGCAAGAACTAATATGACATGCAACATTCGTCCTTAGGCATTTGAGGTAAGCTTTGCCTATTCACTTCACATTCATTTAGCCTACTATTAGGCTTTAATACTGCATATGTAATGCCACCAGCAATGGCCCCAACAATCAATGCAGCAGTAGCTGATATTGATAAACTAAGATGAATAGCAGTACATCCAATAGCCACACTTGTCAACATGGTCATTATTCCTACACAGAAACTGGTCTTTATTGCTCTATTAGTTATAGTTAGGTGTTTATTTTCTGTCACTTTTTGATACTGTATCACATTTTTACCATCAGCCAGACTTCCCGAGGTTTTGGGACACTCCCTTACTCGAAGACTAAGATACTTAACTATATCTTTGTAACCATTAGAATCTGCCAAATCGGAAGGAGTCTCACCTCTAAAGTTTTTTACATCAATAGTAGCCTTTTCTTCCTCTACAAGATATTCAACTATATCGTAGCGATTCATTCTAGCAGATTCATGTAATGGAGTATCGCCATTTTTTTCGCTTACTACATTAACATCAGATTCCTTTTCTAACAGAGCTTTAACTATGCCTAAACAGCCCACCTCACAAGCAATATGCAAAGCAGTGCATCCTTCTTCGTTTCGTGCTTCAAAACTAGCTCCTTTGTCTAACAGAAATTGAACTACTTCCAAATGACCACATCCAGCAGCTTCATTTAAAGCAGTATCGCCTTCATAGTTTGTTGCATTAATATCAGTACCTTTGCCTAATAGAGCTTTAACGATTTCTAAGTAACCCTCTCGAGCAGCAATATGCAATACACATTTGAAACTATTCTTTCGTATGTCAGCATTATTCATTTGGCCCAATAGAGCTTTAACTATTTCTAAGTGGTCCTCGCTAGCAGCAATATGCAAAGCAGTACAGTCTTCGTTGTTTCGTGCCTCAACACTGGCTCCTTTTCCTAATAGAACTTGAACTACTTCTAAGTGGCCTGCTTTAGCAGCAATATGTAAGGCAGTGTCACCATTATCTTTTTGCGCATCAACATCAGCACCATTATCTAGTAGAATTTGAATTACGTTTAAGTGACCCATCTGAATAGCGATATGCAGCGGAGTAGCTCCTTCATTGTTTATTACCTCAACACTGGCTCCTTTTTCTAACAGAAATTGAACTACGTCTAAGTGACACATTTCAGCGGCAATATGCAAAGGAGTGTCATTATCATCGGTTGCTTGGTTAATATTGATTTTTTCTTCACTTATAAAGTACTCAACCACTTTTAATTTACCCATTTCAGTAGCAGAATGAAGAGCAGTGCATCCTTCTTCGTTTCGTGCCTCAACACTAGCTCCTTTTCCTAATAGAACTTGAACTACTTCTAAGTGGCCTGCTTTAGCAGCAATATGTAAGGCAGTGTCACCATTATCTTTTTGCGCATCAACATCAGCACCATTATCTAGTAGAACTTGAATTACGTTTAAGTGACCCATCTGAACAGCGATATGCAGCGGAGTAGCTCCTTCATTGTTTATTACCTCAACAGTAGCTCCTTTTTTTAACAGGGTTCCAACGATTACGAAGCGGCCCCTGCCAGCAGCAAGATGCAAAGGCGTGTTACCATTGTTGTCTTTTATCTCAACACTAGCTCCTTTGTTTAATAGATCTTGAACTTTCTCTAAGGAACCATGAAAAGCAAAATTAAGTAAGTCAGTATGTATATTACTTTCGTGTACACAATGCTCATCTGTTTTTAAGTGACTATCGAGCGTAGCTAAATATGAATACGTAATATTTTGATTAACTTGATAAATTGGTATGGTCTGTGTTGCATAAAAACCTTGTTCTTTTGACCGCTTTTCTATTCCATCAACCATACTGTTCTCTTCTAAATCTGCTTGAATATTTATTGGACTAGATACTTCTTCCAATTGATTACCCACGACACTACCTTAACTTAAAAACTTATGTTTTAATTATTACACAATTATTATAATTAGCAATAGTTTTATATTTTTTTCAGAATTACAAATTTATTGTATTCAGATATAGGAAAATACCTTTTGTCTCTAAAAAACATTGCAACCAAGTATTACAAAGATTTCAATTATTTACTTCTTCAAAGATCCCAAAAAGATCGTATCTTTGTAAGAACAAGCTACGTAAAAGTAGGGTTATGAAAATAGGAACTTGCAATCTTTGCAACACAGTCAGGGAAATTAGTTCGTATGTGGATTTAGCGAAAGTGAGCCAATGTAGCTGGTTTTGGCATATAATAAAATTATAATATAAAAAAGTTCGCACAGATCATTTGGTAGACCACGCGATTCCAAGAAAAAATCTTCTCACGCTAGCTGGTTTTGGTTGCTGGAAATGGTTGCATAGTTTAAATTTATTAATGTTATATACTACCAAATTAATAGCTGCTCATTTAAGAACCTCATTCAACTTTACCCAACTCTACACCTATACTTTTTGAAACATTGCTGCAAGTAGAAAAAACAGGTTACCCACCTTAACTTCTTTAAATTTGCTCACAATCTTTACTTGATGCATAAGGTTTTTGTTACACTCCTTTCATCTACCGATTACCTCTACCTACCGCCTTTACCTTTGCTAAGGTCAGAAACACGACTAGCTTCAGGACCTTCTAAACTCGACTGTGGCAGGCCACCAAAATTACTGGAATCACTAACACTAAGCGATATAGGTGCTTCTACTGGTCCACACCCTCCTCCCACTCTGTGATATCCTAATTCTAGATAAGTACGTAGTAATGGATCAATTTGTTCTCTATTTTGAATGTATGCTTGCAATTGCACATCTTGAAATCCCGGATCATTCCTGAATAATTGTGAAATGCTCACTCTTATGTTCTGAAAGTAATTTCTATCTCTGTTTGGGTGGCCTCTTCCAAGAAAATCACGCATAATATTTACAACATTCTGAACTTGTTCTCCAGGATTTTCATTTAGGACTCTATTAATATCTGTAGCATTTTCTAATGCCCATAAACCACAATTCCAACCATCTGTTTGCTGACGAACAGAAACATTATTAATCCTGATATTATTTCCTAAGTTATTTTGAATGATATCGGTAATACCACCTGGAACAGCAGTAGCAGTTGAATCAGCATAGTACCCAACATAGTTCCCATTTTGACGTTCAATCACTAGTGTAACCCAATGAGTATTATTTAAAGTAATGATTAAAGTTAAACGCTGTTGTTCTTCATTTTCCCTAAATTGATTTAATACTCTAACAATGTGCTCGTTACCGTCATTCCTTGCCAAATTAGCTACTTCAAAAGTGCGATTACCTTCAGTACGAAGCTGATATCGCAATCTTCCAGCGTGAGCTATATCAATTTGTTGAAGCCAGTAATCATAATGTCCATTTCTCGTCGCAAATTCTAGTGTAAGTAGATCATTTACTTCTATCCCTTGATTTCCAAGAATATCTCTTATTTGTCTTCTTATCTCTTGTGCTGTAGGAATGGAATTATCACCTCTCCTTATTCTTGACCTTAGTATTTCTAGGAGTTGTTGTATACTACCTTCGAAGGTAATAATACTAACACATCGATTATCACCTAGATCAAACGGTAAAATCCGGTTCCGTTCGGGATTTTCTCGAATATAATTTATTAAATTTTCACGAGTCTGATCTGATAATAGACCCTCTGGTGGATTTTCATCAATAACACTTTCAGGTCCCACTAATACTCCTGGTCTTGAGTCACGACCACCACAATCAAGTCTATGTACATACTCTTCTCTTCCTATTCCTTCTGGAATAGATATAAGACCTTCTACTCTCTCTGCACCTGCATTAAATATAAGAGGAAATAAAACCACCTCATTTCCAGAAGTAATAAGCAAATATCCTCTTTGCTTGTTCATAAGTTCTTTTATTCGATCTTTTGCGTTATTCTCCTTTTGTGCTACTTCTTCTGCATTACCAGCAAATCTTAATACATATCCAATTGGATGAGTATCTGGATCATTTTCTGTAGGTTGTCTTAATAATAAAAGGTCTAATCTCTGTTCTGTAATTCTTGTGAGTATTACCCTTTCTCCTTCTTCTTCCTGCCCCCTTTTCAAACTATATGTTTGACCAACTTTATACATAGCAAGCACTTTATAAGGATTATCACTAGCATAAAATGTACCATGTAGTATAGAACGAAACTTATCCTCACTATTAACATTTATTGCATCCATAAGCGGCATCAATGCTCCAGAGATCTCTTGAAATAGTTCTCTATGCTGACCTACATTTTTCCAGCCATCATCCATAACCCTTTCTGAAATACCATGTACATTTTCAGCATTAGGTACTTGTACAAGATCACCATCAAGAAAATTATTTGCATTATTATTTTGATAATCGTGATATAAACCAAGGTCATTTGGTTGATCAATATCTAGCTCAAATTGGTCATTAAGTGTGCATGAAACTTCCCATGCATGAACATTATTTCTATTAACATTAAGAGCTTGTAAATCGATAGCTTCTTGCTGTTGCGCATCGTGAGCTCTAATATGAAGTATAACTATATCAGAACCTTCAGCATGAAAGACCATAGTTAAACATCTTAAACCCTCATCACCATGTCTAAATATATACTTTGTTACAGGTACTTCTCCTCCCCCTTCAAGTTGTAAATGGTGCCTATCAAAAGCACTACTTCCAAAAGCAAAACCAGTTATATAGTCAAATATTCTGTTATAATTCTCTGCATTCATTGGTATTTCAGCAGGAAGATGGTGAAGTAAGAAATCTCTAATGTTTTCCCCAACTTCTTCATTTTCTACACACTCAAATAATCTTTGCACTAAAGGGAATCTATCCTGTTGAAGCCCTACTGTATCCATACTAAAAGGAACTTGATTTAAATTGAAATTTAATCCAACACAAACAGCATGTCTTGATTCAGTATGGATGGGTATAAATGAAGAAACATGTAACCTTTCAGCGTGACCTATGGCACGGTTTAATGCAGTAACTGATAATGTTTCAAATATAGCAAGATTAATGACAATAGGAACGTTTTCTCTTTCTGCTTGACGACGTACAAGAAAAGCAGCATATGAACTCCCAGGAGACAAATCAAGGTCAATATCTATTGTGTAGCGATGACTAAAATTTGCTAAGAAACCTAATAAAAACCCGTGACCCTCAAATCTTTGATTGCGATCTTCAATATTATTTTCCAGTACTTGTCTGTAATTATCATAGATGTCAGTTATGTATGGCAAAATTTCTCTGCGTATTCTATCTCTTACATCTTGTCTTCTATCACTCGCTAGCATTTCCATAAAATTGGAAATTCCTGGTTGACCCTGTGCTACTTGCGCAAAATTGACAAGATTATCAAGTTGTGCACGCTGGTTTTGATTGAGTTGTATTCCATTTATTTGCTTAATTGTCATGTTATTTCCTAGAAGTTGCCTAAGAAAATTGATCTCAGATGCTGAATACTTGGCAAATTTATCCTTATCTTCACGATCTTTTTCACGAATCGCCTCTAATACTGTTGCAATTGCCTCTCCCTGACTCTTGCCCTTTCCATGCATGCATACTTTGTATTGCTCAAAATTTAGGTCTTCTTTCCTTAAACCTTGATTTTGCCGTCTAATCTCTTGCACTAGAGCATTTCTCTCCCTTGTACTGAACCTTAACCCATCACTATTAGGACGATCAGAAATACTGTAACATCTGATAACTTTCTGTCCGTCACGATAAACAGCGACTTTTAGGTTTCCTGTATTTCGATTTTCACCATTACGTGGATTAACACCATGGTTATCAAAACGAAAATAGACTCTCTCATTTGCATTTAAGATATTAGCATCATGTGCAGTAGAAAACATACTAAAAAAGAATACAGGAAGGAAACTACCTGCACTTACATGATACAAAAAAGATGGACATTGATCTAAAAAAGATTCAAATCTTTGTCTAAATCCTTCAAGATCTCCATTCACCAAACTCCTAATAAGTCCATCACCATTACTCATACAAAATACCCCTTATTTACTACGACCAGAAACACCAAGAGTTCATAAGTAGATTACTTATTACCACTAAGCGTAAAGACGCTTTTTTTCTTATAAGAAGAAACACCACTTACACTAGGAGTTCCAAGCTCAGACTGTGGACCATCATCAACTGGCAAAGTTGTTTTCTTACTACCATGAGCTTTAGATCGTGTCCGTAAATTATACCTAGGGCCATCACCTCCAGGTGGTAAAATTGTTTTCTCTAACTCAGAGAATAATTCTTTCGCCAAATCATCGTAGTTTATACTTTCTTCCATTCCTTCCCTACCGCATAATCTAAGATCTCTTATTATTAGTTTTTTAAAGAGCTCAAACTTTTCAGGAAAGCAATCTTTGGCAAATGAGATCATATCTAATATTTCTTTTTTCTCTATTTCTTTTTCTTCATCAGTCTTATAAATGTCTTCTCGTCTCCAATTGACTATTAACCCTGCAAATACACCACTTGTAGGAACTGTATAGTTAGAAGTATTAACAGCAGCCTTTCTATATTCATCCAAGCTACCACACTCCCAAATCTTCATAATTGCAGATCTAGCTTGAACACTTGACTCAAGATTTTCCAACATCACATCTGAAAGAGAGGAAAGAAAAAGCTCATAGTCTCGCTGTGAGAATATTTTGTCCGCACAGTCTCCTCCTGCTGAAACGCCTTTATAACACCAGCACTGTACCAAATCATGAACCGTATCAAAAAAACATGACTCTATTAATTTAGCAAGAAGGGGATATACTCCCTTATCTTTCTGCAGCAATTTCTGTAAAAGAGTATCTTTATCACCTATATTCCTTACACAAAAATCTAAAATAGGAGCATCTTTCTCAACAGATTGAGGACGAGAAAGAGCAATAATAGCTTCTGTAAGTTTCTTTTCCTTATCTTCTTCTTTTAAATGATTATAAAAATACTCTACTCCTTCGCTCCACTTAAGTTTTACAGCACTGTCAAAACCTTCTACTGCATCATACTTCTTTAATTCCCCAGATTCTCTATCGATCCAGAAATCAAACACAGGACCATTTCTCTTTATAGTATCTAGCAGGGAGTTTCGTACGTATTTGTTAATTTCAGTTTCAGTTTTACCATCAAATGCACCAGGAGGAAAACTGTCCTTGCAAAATTCAAATCTTTTTTGAAAGAGTGGATGAATTTTATCCACTACACAGTAACTACAAGCCATCTCATATTTGCGAAGTGGATTATCGATTTCTCCTATTTTCTCTTCAGTCAATCTTTGACCTAAAGCAGCATTATCCAACCTTACACCTGACCAGCAACCTTCATCTTGGAATACATTGTGCAAAAACTTCAACTTATCACCCTTAAAGTATTTTATGTGCTCCATAAAGTTATCTTGAAGGACTCCCACCCATCTCTTGATAGCTGACTTCCTCCCGGCAGCAACTGTTGGATCTGGATGTTTAACAGCTTCCTGTAATTTTTTAGACATTGCAGCCCGAAGCTCTTTCTGTGTTGGCATTAACCCCTCCTATTAAGTATTTATATAAAAAAGGCATTGTACAGACATTAGAATGGATTGCAATATTAAAATTACTAGAATAGAGGGTTTAATAAAAAAACGTTATGGCTAAAACTTCTTTTCTTGAATTTTCTCAATATAATCAACAGAAAACCCTGTTATTTCAGCAATAACATCAATAGAAACACCCGCCTTGAGTGAATTTTTAGCCACAGCTATTTTAGCCTGTTTTTCGCCCTCTTCCCTGCTTTTTTCATGTCCGATTTGGATGGCTTCTTTATTTATGAGCTATATTAGCTGTGGTATTGTGTAGCAGATTATCCAATCTGGTGCTTCTCTACCTTTTTCCCACTTAGCAAACCTCATCTTTTCTTTTAGGTAATATTCTCTATAGGCTTCTATTGGATTACTACATTTATATCGATCAGGTAACGCTTGTGTAAAAATTTGTATATCAGCTGATTGAAAAATTAGCAAATCCTTATTATTATCACACCAATCTATAACTTCTTCGGATTTATGCGTTCTTTTGTATCGCAAGCTATACTCTATGCACAATTCTTTTCCATGCTTTATCAACCAATTAAAGTTTCCTTTTGAGTGTCTAGCCCATAGAGAACAAGGGTGGTTTTTGTGAGTAAGTTTATATGGAACTTCTATATTCTGGTCTGTGATGCTGACTAAAGGATTTGGCACTTTTAATGCTATTGAAAAAACATTACTTAATAACTGAGCAGTTTCTAATGGCATTTTTACTATATGCTTATCACATAACATTTTTGCCGCAATCTCTGGGTTTTCATCTAGTACAAAGATGTTCATCTAAACATCCAAAGATAGAATCAGCTTAAGTCTTTAATTTCATTAGCTGTAAGACCAGTAGTTTGAGCTATAATATCAATAGAAACACCTGCTTTAAGTAGATTTTTTGCAGCTGTCATCTTAGCTTGTTTTTCACCCTTCTCCACGCCAATTTGAATACCTTCCTCCTTGCCTTCAGCTCTGCCTTTTTCATGTCCGATTAGGATGCCTTTTTCAGTAGCATCATCAAGTTTTTGAGCGAGTACAGCCTGTTCATCAAGAATACGTTTTATTTCCTGTTCATAGGCAATAAATTCTTTTTCTGACCAGTTAAATCTATTTAGTTCTTCATAGGCCTTTTTAATTATTACATCACTGCCTATTATTTTTTCCAGCTCTTCTTCACTAGTTTCGTCTGCATATCGAAAAAAATAAACCCATTTTTCAACTATATTTTCCAACTGATCTTCCTTATTCTTTGGAAATTTTGGCAACTCAATAAATATAAAATAGAAATCTTTTAGATCATGCTCATTAGTGTCTTCATCTCGAATAGTATGCTTTGATTTGTACTCAGATTTATTAGGAAACAGTACACAATCTGCTATAGCAATGAAGATAATTTCCTTAAGGTTATGGTATTGATCGCCCTGATCAGCTTGTCTTGAATAAGCTTTAGCTGCATAGTATTGGGCACGTTTTTCAAAGCCTTTAGTTTTAGCGACCTGAATCTCGCAAATGTATTGAGCACCTGTAGAATCTCTACAGAGAACATCAACAATACTTTGCTTTTTAGCAGCAATATCAGGGTCTTGAATAGTACTTAAAAACTCTATATCTTTTATTTCATTTTTACCAGTAAAGCCAAGAATATCATTGAGGAAGTGAATAAGGATATCTTTATTTTTTTCAGTACCGAAGATACGCTTAAACGATACATCATTTTTGGGATCAAGAAACTTAGAAAAAGTCATAAGAAATCAACCTAAAAAGCATTAATAATTATACACAATTCTGAAGAAATATTCAACGTTTTTATATTGGGTTTACCAAATCTTGTTTTTTTAAGCTTCGAGAAAAAAACGACCTTCAGAGGTGGACTTAGAATCGCATTCTCTGCTTTAGACGTCCTTTTGTATATCTTTTTATTAACCCCCCTGTAAAGTATCTTAAAAGGCTAGCAAATGAATATCATGAATTTAGCAACTGTGATGGCCATCGAAGACACCCTTCAATAGCGTTTATTTTTCTCTCATGATTAGTTTATTAAATTCCTTCTCAGTTAAAATTTTAACACCTAGTTCTAAAGCTTTGTGATACTTTGACCCTGGATCTTTACCTACAACCACAAAATCCGTATTTTTGGACACACTAGAGCTAACTTTTACACCTAAAGATTCGGCTTTTGCTTGCGCTTCCTTTCTTTCCATTGTCAAGAGGGTCCCAGTAAAAACCACTATTTTTCCGCTAAGAGGGGAATTACTAACATTAGCACTAACAGGCTCAATCTTTAGTTGAGAAGCAAGATCATTTACCATTTCAATATTATCCTCTTCAGAGAAAAATTCCTCCAAGGAAGTTATGGTCTCTTCGCCTACGCCTATTATGCTCATTAATTTATCAGGAGCTTCGCTGTCATAAGATAATTGAGCCATCCAATTTTCATAAGATTGATAATGCTTTGCTAGTAATTTTGCTACATGTGGTCCGACGTATCGAATCCCTAGAGAAGATATAAATCTGTCAAGGGTTATGGTTTTTCTACTATTGATAAAATTCAATAAGTTAGATATTAATTTTTCACCCCACCCTTCTTGTTCACTTAAGTTGAAATTTTTTAGTTTTTCTTCCAGAGTAAAAATATCAGGGATCTGTTTTACTAAACCAAGGTTATAGAGAGATTCCAGTTGTTTGTCACCAAAGCCAGTAATGTCAAAAGCATCATTGGAAACAAAATATTTTAACCTTTCTATGATTTGAGCTTTACAGATAACCCTTGAACATCTTATTGCTGCTTCTTCTGGAACTTTGTATATTGAACTGCCACACTCTGGACAAATCTTAGGAAATTTAAATTTAGGTGTGTTTTCAGGGCGAGAACTTTTATCAACTTCTACAATCTTTGGAATGACGTTTCCTGCCCGCTCTACTACCACGATGTCGCCCTCACGTATATCTTTACGCTTGATTTCATCTTGATTATGTAAAGTTACTCTACTGATCAGAACCCCTCCTATATTTATCGGAACTAATTCAGCAACTGGAGTCAATTGGCTCGTTCTGCCGACTTGCACCGATATTTTTTTTATTTTAGTTTTTCCTTGAGCTGCAGGAAGTTTATGTGCCATTGCCCAACGTGGTGCTTTGTTGGTATCAACTATGTTTTTTTAAAAATTTTTTATTTGTAGTTTTGCAACTTCATATGGGCAATAAAAACCCATTTGTTATAGAAACAGAATTTTGTATCAAACAGCCACCACAGCAATTTCTGCTTAAGTTAATGAATATGCGCTTTTAATGTGTGTGGACGCGCATATTCATTAACCAATTTCAGTTATTGCTATGTAAATTTTTAAATATGCAAATTAACTGCTTCTTTAAGCCTTGCATTAGCAATCACTATTATTTTACGCATTAGAGCTGTTATAGCCACCATCTTTTTCTTACCACTTTCAATAAGCTTAGAATAAAAGGCACCAAGTGCAGATTTGGACCTTGCAGCAGCCATGGCAGCTGTAAAAAGCTTTGAACGAACGTTACTTCTTCCACCTATAATCCTTCGGTAGCCAATAGCTTTACCACTTTCCTTAGGATGAGGCGCAACACCTGCAAGGCTTGCAATTTGCCTTTTATTTAAAGAACCAAGTTCCGGTATGAGACACAATAAACATTGAGAGGTTTTTCTACCTATTCCAGGGACTGTTTCAAGAATTTTTTGGCATCGTTGCAATTCAGGATTTTCATTGACTATTTTTTGTATAGCTTGATCAAGCTTTTCTACCTGGTTGTTGAGGAATTCAATAGCTTGTTGACAACTTTCCTTAATGTAATCATTTCCAGGAGTTTTTAGCCTATTCTTCTCTTGAACAAGCATTTTCGTAATATCGTCACGACGCTGACAAAGTGCAAACAAGGTGGTTTGTTCTTTTGAGATAGGTGTAAATAGCTGCAGATGTCCACAACGCTCAGAACCATATTGGGCAAGCGCTTTTGCATCAAGACTGTCGGTCTTTGCCAAAGTTCCATGAGATAGAATGAAGTTTTTAACTTGACGAGTATTAGCACGATGCACAGCAATGTTTCTATCAATAAGAAAATACAATAAGCCAAGCTCATAACCTCCTGTAGCTTCTAAAATTACCATGGAGTTGGGCAAGATATTTGAAAATTTTTGGTAGAATTGTTTCCAACCAACACAACTATTGTCAAATTTGATGACACCTTTTTGTTCATTAACTGCAGTAACAAATTCAAGTTTTCCGATATCAATGCCAATAAAATTTTGATAAGATGTAACCATAAAGAACCTCGAGAGTTTAAGTTAAAATTTAAGATTGTAAACGGGTGCATATATATGTCCCAAACAACTATTCAAACGTCTCGAAGGATAGGCTTGAGTACCTTGATATCTACGTATGTTATAATACTACCGTCTTACGGTCGCTCAAGCCTGGCGATAACCACATTTTTATAGAGTTATCTTCCTTCTTGCTTCTTTTTATATCACATTTCCAACTTACAATTTCTTAGCATAGATCCCGCTAACACGTAGCGGGATGACGAGCTTATCGTCATGTAACTGCGAACCGTCATACCGCGATTCATTCGCGGTATTTCTTAGCATAAATCTCGCTAACAAGTAGCGGGATGACGGTTGTCAGGGTGTCATGCAAGTAGCTAACACTGGGATCCAGGAAAAAGAATGGTGTCATCCGAGTAGCTTGACACTGGCATCCAGGAAACTTAATTGCAAGTAATGCATTGAGTTTGGTGAGTATGGGTTTTGCGTTATAGAATGAAGCACTTTTGGTGAATTTGTAAAGAAAGCTGGATCCCAGTGTCAAGCACTGGGATGACAAGAAAGGGAGCACTGGAATTTTTATTTCAGTATTGTACATTAGCCATGCATCTGAACAGATACGAGCTTTCTGCTTTTTTGGGGTAAGGTCAGTTAAAAAGGTTTTACAACAACCATAATAACTATAACTATTATCAATACTGTAACTGCTTCATTTAAAACGCGAAAATAAATATGTGACTTCTTATTTGAACTCATTGCAAAGTTTTTCCTATGCATTGCAAGTAGTCCATGAATGATAAACATAAAAAATAATGCTAGTGCTTTCACATGAAACCATCCTTCACGATATGCTTCCCTAATAACCATTAGTGTAATTCCAATACCAAGTGAGAAAAGCATTGCAGGGTTTATGATATATCTAAGTAGCCTCTTTTCCATTGTTTGAAGCAAGCTATCATTTTCCGATCCAGGTTTTACAGTTACGTGGTAGACATAAAGCCTGGGCAAATAAAGCATACCTGCCATCCACATGATGACAGAGATAACGTGAAAAGCCTCAAGCCAGTGATAATAATCCATTGAGATTTATTACAAAATGTTAAAAATTTTTGATATTATCTTAGTTTAATGAAAAAGAAATCGATATGAAAGCAGAAAATTTCACTAAAGAACAGATAATTGGATTTTACAGGAAAATGCTACTCATACGCAGATTTGAGGAAAAAGCAGGACAATTATATGGAATGGGATTAATAGGCGGGTTCTGTCACCTATCAATAGGACAAGAAGCAGTCGCAGTTGGAACTCAAGCTGCATCAAAATTAGGTGACGCTTTTATCACAAGTTATAGAGACCATGGCTTAATGCTCGCATGTGATTCTGATCCAAATGTTGTAATGGCAGAGCTTACCGGCAAAGAAACTGGATGCTCGAAAGGTAAAGGTGGTTCGATGCACGTATTTGACGTTGAAAAAAAATTTTTCGGCGGGCATGGAATAGTGGGAGCACAAGTTCCAATTGGCACAGGAATAGCATTTGCTAATAAGTATAAGAAAAAAGATAACGTGGTATTTACATATTTTGGCGACGGTGCTGCAAATCAAGGACAAGTATATGAATCATTTAATATGGCATCTTTGTGGGAGTTGCCTGTGGTTTACATCATAGAAAATAATGAATACGCAATGGGAACCTCCGTGCAAAGATCAACTTTAGTAACAGAGTTATATAAAAGAGGAGAAAGTTTTGGTATTCCTGGAAAACAAGTTGATGGAATGGATTTTCTCTCTGTTTATGAGGCTACAAGCGAAGCAGCGGAACACACACGCAGCGGAAAAGGGCCTATCCTGCTTGAAATGAAGACATATCGATATCGCGGTCACTCAATGTCAGACCCTGCTACTTATCGCTTAAAAGAAGAAGTTGAAGATATGAAGCAAAATCATGACCCTATAGGCACTTTAAAGAAATACATGACAGATAATAAAATTGCTTCAGAAGAAGAGTGCAAAGTAATTGATAAGGAAATACGTGATTTAGTAAAAAAGTCGGAAGATTTTGCCAAAAATAGTAAAGAACCAAGCGTTGATGAGCTGTATACTGATGTTTATAAATTTGTTAGCTAATTTTTTTTATCCAGAACTGTACAAACATTGTATAGTAAACCATACGCGTCAAGTTAAGGAAAAGTGTAAGTAAAATTGATAGAGTGAAGGAAAAGAATAAGGTATAAGTTCTCTTGGATATGTGAATGAGAGAACTTACAATGGACAGAATAGCTTGCTTATCAAAAGACCTCAATGAATTCTTTAATGAAAAAGCAGACGAAATATCAATTGCAGTAGGTTTTATAAAAAGAAAGAGAAAACTTAATGGCTCATCATTCATAAAAGCTATGGTTTTTGGTAACATAGGAGTTGGTGATTGCAGCATAGAAACAATGTGCCAATTGCTAAATGAAGACTCGATAGAAATTACAAAACAGGGTTTGGATTATATTAGCCTGCCCAGTAGCATGGAAGATATGTACAAAGGATATGGGAGTAGCTATAGAGATTGTGAGAGTAATACCAAATCAGGAATAAAGCTGCAGTTAGTCTTTGATTACCTGAACCAAGCGCTAGATAAGTTAAATTTAATAGAAGGAATAAGGTCGGATCAAGGTTATAGGGATTATCTGAACGGTTTATCAGCCAATGATTTGCTAATATTTGATTTGGGCTACTTTGTGCCTAGTTCTTTTAAACAGATTGATGAAGCAGGTGCATATTTTGTTAGTCGTTATAAGTCTGATACCAATATATATGATATAGAAACAAATCAAAAAATAGAGTTGTTGGAATGTTTAGAAGGTCAATCCCTTCTAGAGATGGAAGTGCTATTAGGAAAAGAAGTAAAAATTAAAGTGAGAATTATATGTCAAAAATTAACTGAAGAACAGTCTATAATTAGAAGAAGAAGGGCTAATAAGTTAGCAAAATCACATGGATATACATCTTCTCAAAAGAATCAAAAATTGCTGGATTGGTCGATATTCATAACTAACGTTCCAGAGAGTAAAATCAGCGCTGAACAAGTATTAACAGTTTACAGGGTAAGATGGCAGATTGAATTATTATTTAAATTGTATAAGAGTCACATCAGGCTTGACGAACTTAAAGGAAAACCATACAGAGTATTATGTGAACTATACGCTAAATTGTGCGCAATTCTTATATTTCATGGAATAGTTGGTTGTATAAAACTGAAAGAGAATACAGAGCTGAGTTTAACAAAGGCATTCATTGAATTAAAAAGAAGGATTAGGGAGTTGTTTTTAGCGTTAAGCAGTAAAATTAATAATTTGAGAATTTTCCTGAAAAAACTTACCACAGACTGGTCACAATTTTCTGTGAAAGATAGATATAGAAAAACTAGAGTATCCACCTTAAGTTCATTGAATTTTCTTACCCTTGCTTCTTAACTTGACGCGTATGGTTAAGTAGGGTGTCATTCCAGTGCTTGACACTGGAATCCAGTTTTCCATATAATCTCATCGAAAACGTTGTAACCACTTTCTATGATAGTTTGCTTGTGAGCAACCTGGATCCCAGTGTCTGAGCACTGGGATGACACCCTGACAATCGTCATCCCGCTACTTGTTAGCGGGATCTGCTGAGATATCAACTATGTTTTTTTAAAAATTTTTTATTTGTAGTTTTGCAACTTCATATGGGCAATAAAAACCCATTTGTTATAGAAACAGAATTTTGTATCAAACAGCCACCACAGCAATTTCTGCTTAAGTTAATGAATATGCGCTTTTAATGTGTGTGGACGCGCATATTCATTAACCAATTTCAGTTATTGCTATGTAAATTTTTAAATATGCAAATTAACTGCTTCTTTAAGCCTTGCATTAGCAATCACTATTATTTTACGCATTAGAGCTGTTATAGCCACCATCTTTTTCTTACCACTTTCAATAAGCTTAGAATAAAAGGCACCAAGTGCAGATTTGGACCTTGCAGCAGCCATGGCAGCTGTAAAAAGCTTTGAACGAACGTTACTTCTTCCACCTATAATCCTTCGGTAGCCAATAGCTTTACCACTTTCCTTAGGATGAGGCGCAACACCTGCAAGGCTTGCAATTTGCCTTTTATTTAAAGAACCAAGTTCCGGTATGAGACACAATAAACATTGAGAGGTTTTTCTACCTATTCCAGGGACTGTTTCAAGAATTTTTTGGCATCGTTGCAATTCAGGATTTTCATTGACTATTTTTTGTATAGCTTGATCAAGCTTTTCTACCTGGTTGTTGAGGAATTCAATAGCTTGTTGACAACTTTCCTTAATGTAATCATTTCCAGGAGTTTTTAGCCTATTCTTCTCTTGAACAAGCATTTTCGTAATATCGTCACGACGCTGACAAAGTGCAAACAAGGTGGTTTGTTCTTTTGAGATAGGTGTAAATAGCTGCAGATGTCCACAACGCTCAGAACCATATTGGGCAAGCGCTTTTGCATCAAGACTGTCGGTCTTTGCCAAAGTTCCATGAGATAGAATGAAGTTTTTAACTTGACGAGTATTAGCACGATGCACAGCAATGTTTCTATCAATAAGAAAATACAATAAGCCAAGCTCATAACCTCCTGTAGCTTCTAAAATTACCATGGAGTTGGGCAAGATATTTGAAAATTTTTGGTAGAATTGTTTCCAACCAACACAACTATTGTCAAATTTGATGACACCTTTTTGTTCATTAACTGCAGTAACAAATTCAAGTTTTCCGATATCAATGCCAATAAAATTTTGATAAGATGTAACCATAAAGAACCTCGAGAGTTTAAGTTAAAATTTAAGATTGTAAACGGGTGCATATATATGTCCCAAACAACTATTCAAACGTCTCGAAGGATAGGCTTGAGTACCTTGATATCTACGTATGTTATAATACTACCGTCTTACGGTCGCTCAAGCCTGGCGATAACCACATTTTTATAGAGTTATCTTCCTTCTTGCTTCTTTTTATATCACATTTCCAACTTACAATCGTCTTGATTAATTTTGAAAGGAAATCTTTTTTCCAGTTTGTCTCTTACTTCATCAATTACATTTTCTTTTTGATTAGTTTTTGGAAGAAATCTTTTTTCCAATTTGTCTCTTATTTCATCAATTACATTTTCTTTATTTATATCTTGATTATTATTGATCTCTTGTAATATTTCCTTTAGCATTTCTTCAAATTTTGATTCTACCATTTCCTACCAAGCTATAAAACTTTATTATGGCATATGAAGTGGATTATGTCAATGAAAACCTAAGAAACTGGTTCTTCTTTTTTTCTATAGCTTTAGGTTTACCTACAATTTGAAAAACAACAAATTCGTCATCCCGCTGCTTGTTAGCGGCGCGGCGGTATCTACTTGGATGACAGATAGTAGTGCGAAAGTCTCTTACAACTTACTTTTAATTAGTCTAACCCATGCGTGCCAATCCCTCTCACCAAGATTGCTTTCAAAAGATAGGAGATCCTTTACAGCTTTTGAGCAAATTTCTTCACTTGGAATTGATAACTCCTTATTCATTGCTAACGTTAAACATTGAGTTTTGCACGCTCGTTCTAAATGATACGTGTAAAACATTGCTTCTTGTATAGTCCGACCACACGTTATAGATCCATGATTACGCATTAACATGACAAAATTTTCTTTCAGATCAGCTATTAACCTCTTTCCTTCTGTATCGCTAAGTGCTAGAGAATTATAGTTATGGTAAGAGATTTTATTGTAAAAGTGCAGTGCCCATTGACTTATAGGAAGCAGCCCATCTTTGAGAGAAGAAACCGCTACAATAGAGGGTGTATGCAAGTGAAAAATTGCTTGAATATCTTTCCTTGCTTGATAAACAAAACCATGAATTATATAGCCAGTTCTATTATATTGATATTCTTTGCCTTCAATCACATTCCCATCAAATGATACTTTCATTAACGAACGTTCATCTACTTCATCAAAACGCATACCAAACGGATAAATATAAAACGACTTTTGATCTTCAGAACGCACTGAAAGGTGAGTATATGTATGATCATCGAACTTAAGGTAGGACAAAATCTGATAGGCATAGACTAGATCCCTTTTTACTCTGCTCTTTGTTAACAACACAATCCTCTGTTAGAATCTTCTGAAGGTTTATACGCGAAAAGAGACTTGTAGTAAACTAATAAGTCTATGTCACTCTGTCTTGAATACCAAACACTTTTGTGTTGTAGCTTGCTTAAAAATAGTTATCGTTATTATAGAGTTTATATACAGAATTTATGTTTTTAAATGACATAATATCTTAACTATAAAAATAATTTTCTATATAATATTTCATATGTTTTAAAGCTTCATTTTTATGTTATTATAAATGTAAGTTTCAAGATTGAAAATAATATGGTAAATATTAACACAAAAAAACAGCCAGCAGGATTTTTCATATATCTCTCTGGTCTTTCAGGAAGTGGTAAACTTTCCACAGCAATAGAATTATCTAATGTGATAGACGCATTAATTGCAAATAGTAAGTTCTATAACAATGTTCAAGCTTGCTCTATATACGACGGTGTCTTTGAACGTGATCAAATACCTAAAGAAGTTCAAGATAGAATATATGGCATTATGCAAATTATGCTTCAGGTAATAGAAAATTATCCGATTCACTCAAAAAATTACATATTTATTGATGAGTGGATGGAAAATAATGACCAGAACATGAGGATGTATGATTCAATAGTAAGGCTTAGTAAAAAAATGAACACAGAAATCCTTCCTGTGGTACTTAAGTGTGATCTACCGACATTACAAAAGCGTATTGCATTAAAAAGGCAAAGAAAAAATATGAAGGTGATTAATGTAAGTAGCATGATAGAGCAATGTAGGATTAACAATTTATTTATACCACCGAGTGCCATAGAGATAGAAAATTCAGATATGAGTATAAAAGAAGTAGCTCAAGAGATAGTAAACCAGATGCACAAGCTTAGCCAAATTAGCATGTACGCGAAAGAATAGTTTATAATGATTTCATATACTGAGGCTCATTTAAATATAGAGCCTCAACTTCATTTAATTTTTGCTTGTTCTTCAGTCTATAATGAACTAATAGTCCTGCATGGCTAGCATTTAAATTGCAATCCATATATGTACTGCTTGTAGCGTGACCAGGGTCACGCGCTGCAGTTGGACCAGATAGCGGCAATAAATTGAAATCAAATGACTGCGTATAAAACCCTTGAGCATTTTTGATTATAGCTCTGATATTTTTTTTGCTATTTGCACAAAGCAAAGATATTGCGTAGGCTTGAACTTCCAGCGCACTAACTCCGTATAACGGCTTATTTGTAGCAAGATTTATACCTTGTGCAGCTGATATACCAACTCTAATTCCAGTGAAACTTCCTGGTCCAACTACTACCGCCAAATGATCTATTTTATCATAATTATAGTTGTGCTTATCAAACAAAGTATTCAGTATTTGAAAAAATGATTCTGCATGACTATTGCTGGTGGAATTGCGCTCTACAAAACAGTTACCATCATAATCAACTATTGCTATTGAACTACCAATACCTACAGTATCAATCGCTAAAATAGACATTACTTAAGCTTATCATATAGTTTTGAAAATATCATAGTAAAGGCACCATTACCCATAACATTTGCTGAAGTGATTATTGGATCAAACACTATATACAATGCTGTGATTAACGAAAGCATTTCTGGAGAAAATTTGAGGTGTTTCTCAAGAATAGGTAGCATTACCATAATTCCTCCTGCCGGCACTGCAACGATAGCAAACTTAAATAACAAAAAATAGAGAAGGAAAGTTACATAGTCTGTTGTGCACAATGAATAACCGGAGGCAATTATCATTGATAATATTATAATAAAAAAGCAATCACCTACTAAATGAAAGCTAGCAGTTATTGGTACAACAGATGATGCTATGTCAGGTTGCTTTACATTTTTTTTGCTTCCTTCAAGACTAAGAGGCATAGTTGCATTACTAGACATTGTGCTCATCGCAGTAATAAATGCCGGTATCATATTGCTTATACTAGCTATCCAGCTTGTGATCTTGAATGAATTTGCTGCTCCATATAAGAGGAAAACATAAAGGTAGGTTGCAGATGCTATAATAATGAAAATTATTGAGTAATCCTTAAATATTATAGATAAAACTTGATCATGCTGCATTTTTAAAGCAAGCCCAAGTACAAATATTGGAATAATCGGTGTCAAAAACGTCTTCAAAATAAAGAGAGTTAAATCTAACATTTTGTTCGAAAGCTCTTTGCCTTTCTTGGGTAGCAGTATAGACACTACTATGCTGGACACAAATCCACAAGCAAGGGCATAAAAATTAGAAAGCAATGCAGGCAGCCTAAACGACCATAAGGGAACAATTGTTTCTTCATACGTTATATCTTGTATTGAATAAGTGTTTTGTATGATAAAATGCCCAACAGAATAAGCTATTACACTTGAAGCCAGATTTGACAAGAAGATCATTATAATAAGTAACAATATAAACTTTATAGCTGACTGCTTAAGATTGTTAACACTGCTAAAGATTAACGCAAAAATAATAAAAGGCATTATAAATAGCAAAACCTCTTTTATACTCAGGCTCGTTGAGTACAAGAAGGTTTTTGCTTCCATTGGAACTAAATGACCAAAGAATGCAACTGAAGTGATGACCGTGAGTAAGATTAGTAGTTGTAGCACGTTCTTATATACCAATGTCCTATGGACATATATATGGCAAGTTAGTTGTTAAGTAAAGCAAAATTGTTTAAACTGCTGTAAACTGCACAGCAGATGGTGTAATGAAAGTAGCTGACACTGGAATGACAAAGAAGAGTGAAATTAGCACTCACTTATTATTCGTGTCGTTTTCAGTAAAAGCCTCCTCCCATGTGCCTTGAGTTGCTGCACGGCTATACTCTGTTACTCTATTTTCAAAGAAATTCGTATGTTCCACGCCATTTAGTATTTCATCAAGCCACGGAATAGGATTATCATTAACATCATATATGGACTCAAGACCTAATTGCATTAACCGTCTGTTTGCTACGTAGCGTATGTAATTGCGCACTGCTTCTGCAGATAGTCCTTCAACGTCTCCGAAATCAAAAGCAAGCTTTATAAACTCATCCTCAAGCTCAACAATAGTGCGGCATGCAGAATATAATTCCTCTTTAAACTCATCGTTCCAAATTTCATTATTCTCTTTAATAAATGTATTAAATAACATAATAATTGAATTGGTGTGCAAAGTTTCATCACGGGCTGACCAGGCGATTATCTGCCCCATTCCTTTCATTTTTCCAAAGCGTTGGAAATTGAGCAAAATTGCAAACGATGCGAATAACTGCAACCCCTCGGTAAATGCACCAAACACTGCTAGGGTTTTAGCTACATGTTTTTTATCATGTTTTTTGCTTTCCTCAAATTCTAGCATGTACTCATACTTCTTTCTCATAGCATCATACTTTAAGAATGCTTGATATTCGCTTTCTGGCATGCCAATTGTGTCTAAAAGATAAGAATAAGCTGCAATGTGTATAGTTTCCATATTGGAAAAGCTTGCAAGCATCATGCATATTTCTGTTGGCTTAAATATATTTGAATAATGCCTCATGTAGCAGTTATTTACTTCAATGTCCGCTTGAGTAAAGAATCTAAAGATCTGGGTTAGTAGATTTTTCTCTACGTTTGAAAGTTTAGTTTTCCAATCCTTTACGTCATCAGCAAGCGGAACTTCCTCAGGTATCCAATGAATTCTTTGTTGCTGCAGCCACGCATCATATGCCCAAGGGTAATTAAAAGGTTTGTATATTGGATCTGCTTCTAACAATGACATAAGATACCTATTATTTTCTAAAGTAAATATTATATTAAGTGATATTGAGAACTAGTCAATTTAACTTTTTGAAATTTGACGTCAGGTAATCTATTAGTGTATTATAGCTTCAAGTAATTTATCAACAGAAATGCGAGTATTAATATCTTTTATTTTATTATTTACAGTGAGCTGCACTCACACTATTCACAATCACGGAGCTCCTGGCATTAGTGTTGAATTGTGGAGCAAGATAAAAGTAGGTGACGATAAAGAAAAAGTGGTTCACACTTTAGGATCACCAACATTAGTATCAAAGTTCGATGACAATGTTTGGTACTATGTCTCATATAAAATTAAACAAGCCAACTTCTTAGGAAAAAGGAAGTATAGCAGTAAGTCTCTGCAAATTTCATTCGATCAGAACGGTAAAGTTGCAGATACAAAAGAAACTGACATCTTAGAGAGATCTTTGGCTGTTTCTGATTGAAAATCTGCTCAGATCTTCCTACGTCATACCGCGGTTCATTCCATAACTGTACGAACATTGCGATTTGGGCCTACCAGAAGGGTGTCATGAAAGTAGCTGACACTGGTTCCTTTATGACGGTGTCATCCCAGTGCCCAGACACTGGGATCCAGGAAACTTAATTGCAAGTAATGCATTGGGTTTGGTGAGTATGGGTTTTGCGTTATAGAATGAAGCACTTTTGGTGAATTTGTAAAGAAAACTGGATCCCAGTGTCAAGCACTGGGATGACACCCTACTTAGCCGTCATACCGCGATTCATTCGCGGTATGACGGCTAAGTAGGGTGTCATCCAAGCAACCTCCTTCTCCCGTCATCCAAGTAGCTCCCCCTATGGTGTCATTCCAGTGCTTGACACTGGAATCCAGGAAACTTAATTGCAAGTAATGCATTGGGTTTGGTGAGTATGGGTTTTGCGTTATAGAATGAAGCACTTTTGGTGAATTTGTAAAAAAAACTGGATCCCAGTGTCAAGCACTGGGATGACACCATTTGTTGTAAACTCACTTTTACTCTATGGTTATACTAACTTGCTGCTATCCTGAACGGATACAGTGGGCTTATTAAATTATAGAATTACTTTAGCTATAGAATAAAGTCTAGTGTTACTTCACGCCAAATGTGGTGGTGCTGAGTAGGCAAGCCGGTCAATGGGCTACATTTATATACTGCACGCATTGCGTTATCTGCTATCGACCTAAAAAGTGGATTATTTCGATAGGAATCACTGTCTGCTACATCGGCCATAATTATCTCGCCTTGACTGGACAATAATAAGTTAATTTTTATATTAAAATTTTCTTTGTAAGCTATGCTTTCAGGAATGCTCCAGCATTTTGTGAGCTTGTCTCTTATAGAGTTAATAATTTCTGTTACAACTAATTCATCCTTTTTACTCTCAACGCTTTTTTCGTTTCCTATTTCATTCTTTGCCTCTCTAACATCCCTTCTTAGTTTTTTCTCTACACTTTTCTTTCTTTTTGGAATTGGAATGAATTCTTTACCCTCGTTAATAATGACTTCTTCTTGCACTTCAATAATTTGCCTCGGTTGTGCTATAACAGTGTGCTCAACTATTTCTTTTTTCCTTTGTGGTATAGGAACAGCTAACGTATCATTCGTTTGGGCTTTTGTTGAAGATAACGAAAAAAGCAAAAAACAACATAAAGACAAAAAAAGAATATAATTAGAATAGAAAAAACGCATATGTTAAGCAGCTTGTTTTACTGGTTTAAAGCTAATATTGCACGTAAAGTCAATATATTTTAGTTGATGGACGAGTTTGAAGTAAATAAGGAATCCTTTCAAAGCTGAAGGCAAGCGAAAGATTGTCTTCTCGACAGACAAAGGAATTGTATAATGGATTAAAAGGAACCGTATGACAAAAATTATAGCAAAAGAATATACAGAATTTTTAGAGCAGTTGAAGGATCATATTGCAACAAACCGTTATAAAGCAGCACTTGCAGTAAATAGTAAGCTTATTTTGCTTTACCACCATATTGGTACAGAGATCCTAAAACGCCAAAAAGAACATACCTGGGGAGCTAAGGTAATTGATCAATTAAGTAAGGATTTGAGAAGTACATTTCCAGAAATGAAAGGCTTTAGCACGAGAAATCTGAAGTATATGCGTAAGTTTGCCTAAGAATATCCTGATGTTGAATTTGTGCAGGAGCCTCTTGCACAATTAACTTGGTATCACAATATCACTCTTTTGGAAAAAATAGAAAGTCATGAAATAAGATTATTTTATGTAAAAAAAGCTATTGAACATGGCTGGTCACGTAACATTATGGTGATGCAGATAGAACTTGGACTACATAAACGTCAAGGAAAAGCAATAACTAATTTTAAAGAAAAATTACCATCTCCACAATCCGATCTAGCACATTACACATTAAAAGATCCATATATTTTTGATTTTTTAAGTATAGGTAAGGATGCTCATGAAAGAGAAGTAGAAAAAGGACTCGTAGGGCATATGGAAAAATTTCTGTTAGAACTCGGTGAAGGATTTGCATTTGTTGGTAGACAATTTCATTTAGATGTTGGTAATAAAGACTTTTATATTGATTTATTATTCTATCATTTAAAGTTACGTTGCTTCGTAGTGATTGAACTAAAAGATAAGGATTTTAAGCCGGAATATGCTGGTAAAATGAATTTTTATCTTTCTGCAGTTGATGATTTACTGAAGCACTCGACAGATCAACCTTCTATAGGGTTAATCTTATGTAAATCTAAAGACGATGTACTTGCTAAATATACACTCAAAGACATAAATAAACCAATAGAATTAGCGGAATATCGAATAACTGAAAATCTACCAGAGAACATAAAAACAGCTTTACCGACGATAGAAGAATTAGAAGCTGAATTATCCAAAATTTCAGATAAGGAAAAGTAATGGTTACTAAAATCATTCAAACAATTATTTAGCAAACCAAAAACTCAGCATGGAGGCTCAGGAAGAAGAGTGGCAGCCAATAACTTACTCTCTCATAGCCTTGAAACTTTGGAAGCAAACAGTAACAGAGTAAGTGATTTTTATGGATTACAAGCTCTAGGTGTACTATCCTATAATATCATACGGTCAATACACTCTAAATGAGATGGAAAGATGAAGGCATCATTATAGCTGCTAAAAAATACGGTGATAAAAACTTAATTCTCTCTCTATTTACAAAAAATCATGGAAAGCGCAGGGGATTAACTAAGCTAACAAACAATAGCAATTATAAGTTTCAAATAAGTAATCTATTACATGCAGAATGGAGTGCTAAGTTACCTGAAAATCTAGGTTTTTTTAAGTGCGAATTAATCGAATCTCCATTCCATCATTTCTTTCAAGATAGGTTAAAAAGCATTACTATTGTTTCTTTCTCCTCTATTTTAGAAAAAGTGCTTCCAGAAAGTGAACCCTGTGCCATGCTGTATGACAATTTTCGATATTTCATCGATGTAATTAAACACAACAATCAGTCTTGGCAAAGCCATTATCTTAACTTAGAGCTTCTGCTTCTTACGCAATTGGGATTCAAGTTAGACTTATCCAAATGCGCTGTAACAGGTGTTAAGGAAAATTTACAATTTATTTCTCCAAAAACTGGCAGAGCAGTGTCAAAAAAAGTAGGAGATTATTATGCAGATAAACTCCTACCTTTTCCACAAATGTTGCATGATGTATACAATAATAACTTACAAAACAGCTACTCATTCCAAGAATTTCAGTTAGGACTGAAAGTCACAGGATATTTTTTAAATAAGTATCTATTTTTGCAGTTAAACGTGAAATTTCCAGAGCTGAGAAACCTCATGTTGTTGCTTTAATCTTAGTTATCATTTTTTTGAAAGAATGACGGTGTCATCTGGGTAAAGTCAGAGATAGCTTTCTCCCTTAAATCCACACTGTATGCCATTACTTATCTTATATTTCATCAATTCCATATTATACCTTTATCATTCATTTTAGAAAATACTATAGTTAGCGGAATCTATGCCGAAGCGGTATAGCTATAGGATAAGAAACTATAGCTGCAAATTGATGTTTTTATCAGTCTTCCAGGCTTGGTTTTTCTTCTGATTTTTTAAGTCTTTCTTTATTTAGTATGGAGCTTATCTCTTCTACACTTTTATCAATATCATCATTGATTATTACATAATCATATTTATCACGTTTGCTTATCTCTTTTTGAGCTTCAGCTAATCTGCGCTCTATTTCGCTTGCATCATCACTATTACGCTTTTGCAAACGCAACCTAAGCTCTTCCATTGAAGGGGGAAGTATAAAAACACTCACAACTTTTTTTCTCATGAGCTTGAATAAGTGAAATGCTCCTTGCCAGTCTATGCTTAGTAAAACGCTTATTCCACTGCTTAAGTTTTGCTCTATAAAATCTCTTGGTATACCATAAAAATTCTCAAAAACTTTGGCGTATTCAAGCATCTGACCAGCTTCGCATAACTCGTGAAATTTTTCTTCGGTAACGAAAAAATAGTCTTTTCCATTTATTTCGCCGGGGCGAGGCTTGCGTGTAGTCATAGAAACAGACCTAACTAAATTAGTTGATTGCTCAAGTAATTTTGCTGATATAGTAGTTTTTCCAGCTCCAGAAGGGGAGGATAGAACCAATAATACGCCCTCACTTTTTACGGTCATTTTTCTTTGCATTTTTTAACATGACGCTTTTTGGATCAGAGTTTAAAAAGCTAGAACCTTCTAAATTAGAATTTGATAAGTTGGTGCCAATAAGAGAAGAGTTATCAAAGACGGCATAGCGCAAATCGGTCTTTTCAAGATTTGCCTTATTCAAATTAACGTTTACAAACTTTGCTCTACTCAATGTTGAATTAGAAAAATCGGCATTTTCTAAATTCATATCCTTAAATTCAAAGTAAGAATAATTTGCATTAAATTTTTCACCCTGTGATATTTTCTCTTGCAAATCTCCAATTGAAGTTATAGCATTTCCTGAACCTGTGAGTTTCTCCTGCCCTTGATTGTCAATCAAAATTGAATTATCAAATTTGCAACCTGTTAAGTGAACATCAGCAATTGAACTTTTATATATGCTTGAAGAGTGAAAAGACATATCACTAATTGTTGAATTGCTCAAATTGCTAAGAAAAAAGCTAGTTTTCCTAAAGGCATTAGCGTGAAGCAAAGAAGATCTGAAATCGCTTTCAACAAAATTTGAATTAGTTACTTTTAAATTGGACCAACTCGAATTATCAGCTAATAAATTAAAGAATGTTGAATTTTCTATTTCACTGGAATCAATATTATGGCGAGAAAGCGTACTGTTATAAACTTGAGAGTCTTGGATTTTTATCTTATACATTGAAGTTGTAGAAAGGTCTGAGTCTTCTATCTTCGCAGAGGTGAATAGTGAATGGTCAAAAAATGAGCCATTCATATTAGAATTCGCAACTTTAGTATTATGAAACTTTCCGTGACGAATGTCAGCATTAGAGACATTAACTTGATGCAGTTCACTAAAACTAAAATCAATATTGGATAAATCAGCATCCTGAAGATTTGTTTCAGAAACATATGCATGCTTTATCTTGGAACCATTTAGTATAGATTGAACAAAACTTGAATGATCGTCATTCACATAGGAAATTTGTGTGTTGCTTAAATTAGTTTCGTCGAAGTTACTGTTAATTATGATAGAAGAATTAAGGTAGGCATCGGAAAGATTGCTACCTGTAAAGTATGATTCTTTTAACTCTGCACCATATATGTTAGCATTTTTTAATGAAGAAAATTGTATCTTTAATTTATATGCATCCACTCCAAAGAAACTTGCATTATCAAGGTTGTTTTTCTGCATAATGGTATCGTTTATTTCACTATCACTAAAATTTACGTGGCCAACATTCGAGTTTGATAAGTTGGAAAGATTCATTTTCACATTCGAGAAATTAGTATGCAAACCAATTACGTTGTGCATACTTACTTTTTTGAGATCGGAACTGATAAAATCAGCATAACTAACATTAGACTGATCAAATACGATATCTGTTAAGTTTGCAGAAACAAATTTTGTAAAACTCAAATTTGTACCTTTTATTTTAATGCCATGTAAATTAGCATTGGAGAAATTAGCACCACGTAAATCAACATTAATAAAAGACACGTCGGATAAATCGGTGTTAGAAAAATCGGCACCAATCAGACTTACTCCATCAAAAACAGATTTACTTAGGTACAGTTGGTTAAAATTAGCTCCATTTAAGTTAGAACCAAAACCTTTCTTAAAATCTTCTGGCACGCCCTCTTTGTGGCACTGTACCAAAAATTCAGCAAAGTCTTTTTTACTGTAAGATACGTATTTTGCATCACGCAGAGCATTTAAAAAATCACTAATCTGATTTTTTTCATCATTTATTTCATTTCCATAACATAAATGACCAACTAAAATTAATATCAAAAATCTAATCATCTTGCTTATCGCACTGTATTTCTTTCGTTTTCACAGCCCAATCGTACATTGCTGAGCTTTCTTTATTGTCTATTTTTCTATCCTCCAAAAGATGTGGCATCATTTCGGCAATCGCATTTATTATATTGACCTGCTTTTTTTCGATTGCTATATCAATTGGGGATTGAAAATTATTATTAACTACTCTAAGATCAGCACCTTGTAATAAGAGAAAGCGCACTATGTCTACCTCACCTTGTTTAACTGAATAAATGAGAGGAGTATCACCCAATTTATTTCTAAACCTTAGTATCTCTTGAGTTGTTAATCCAATTTTTTCTAGCTTACTTATTATTCCTCTTAAGCAAGGTAAGTTATTTTTCTTAATACAGTAAAAAAATTGCTTACTGTAATCATCAATAAATACAGTTGTAGGAAGATGCTCATTAAGGCTATCATATTGTCGTTTATATATTGACTTGCTTTGTATATCTTTATGACTCCATTCTTTTATTGGTTCTCTGTTTAGCTTTGTCCATTTTTGTAAATTTTTCTTTTCACTTTGCTCTTCTTCTTTAGTTATAGGTTTTACTCGACTCTTCCTATTGCGGTCCTTGGAATTATTGTTTGTTTCTTTCACTTTTTTTTCTTCAGACTGACTTCCTACTTCTTCTTTTTTTTCTTCTAATAATTGACTCACATCACTTTTTGAAAGTTCATTATCTTTTATATCAATCTTCTGATCAGCTTGTAGATTTTTTTGCGGGTTAGCTGTATTCTCATTTAAATCAGCACTTAAAGGCAAAGGCTCTGGTTTCAAATCTTTATTCACTTCTTTATTGGCCACATTTGGTAAATTTTGAGCAAATTTGTCTGTGCTTCCTTCTAGCTGGTCATTTGGCAAATCTTTATCAATCCTTTCACCTTTACTTATAGTTTTTTCAACCACGGAAGCTTTGTCCTCGTTGTGTTGCAGTTTCTCTTTATCGGTAGTGCCGTCTAATCTTTTGCTCTCAGCCTCTTGTGTTTGTTTAGCATCGACGTTGCTTTTTAACTCATCTTTTTGATTTGTGCTATCTTGCTTCCTTACACCTACATTTTCGTTTTTATGAACTGATTCGATTTTCTTTTCTTCAAATTGCTCTACAGCAAATAGGCTCAGTGATCCGAATACAACAGCTAATAGTATGAAATATACAATATTTTTCATAAATGTTCAAAACATAAGCTTAATTAAAATGATACTATAATCAAATGATTAATCTACAGTAAAAAATGCCTTAGGATTTAATTTATAAAAAAACAATAGATTTTTTGTATCTGTTCAGGGGCATCGCAAATATTGAAGCAAAGTGGTCAGTGCTTACTGTACGAACATTGTGATTTGAGAGCAATCTCCGCTAGGGAGGATGTCATCCCAGTGCTCCTTTCTCGTCATCCCAGTTCTCAGACACTGGGATCCAGAAAAAAGAATGGTGTCATGCAAGTAGCCTCCTTCTCCTGTCATCCCAGTGCCCAGACTACTTGGATCCAGAAAAGTTTGCTTGTAAGCAAGCAAACTAGCATAGAAAGTGGTTACAACATTTTCGATGAGATTATATGGAAAACTGGATCCCAGTGTCTGGGCACTGGGATGACAAAGGAGGACGTTATTCCAGTGCCAAGCACTGACCATTTGCTGTGCAATTTACCTTCAAAAATGAATGTTCGTACAGCTATGGAATGAATCGCGGTATGACGTAGGACTGCTGTCATTCCAGTCTGGAATCTAGTCTTTACTGGGGAGATGGTATGAATAAGTATTGCTTGGTTGGAAGCAAGAGAAGATAATAACTTCTCAGAGTGGATAGGTGGCAGGTTGGATGTTTTTCTGAAGCACTTTCTGCCCAGGGAGTAGAAAGAAGACTTCGTGGGGGAGATTAACTGCCCCTGCCACCGAAAATCATCGTGAGGCTCACAAAATGTGATGACCTCGTATAGGAGTTTGGAACAACCGGCAATATTCTACTCTGATATATTGAAATATGCAATTGGAGGAAAAAATATGCGTCACATTGGAGTTGATTTACATACCAATAGTTTTACTGCTTGTTACTTACAAGAAGGGAAACCTGAGCATATTCAAACGTTTCGCTTAAAAGACTTGGATAATTTCACCAAAGATCTTCAAGAAACATATGAAGTAGCCATAGAAGCAACAGGTAACAGCTGTTTCTTTTATGATGCAGTTTCACCTTACGTTAAACGCATAGTAATAATTGCTCCTGGACAGTTTGAAGTTGTTCGTCGCTCTGTGAACAAAACAGATAAGCATGATGCGCGAGCTATTGCTTTCTTTCTAAGCAAAGATATGTTGCCTGAGGCAAGGTGCAAAAACAAACAATGCCAGCAGTTAGCTTCTCTTCTTCAAACGAGAGATCAGTTAGTAAAGTCACGGGTATCTTTAATCAATAAAGTTCATGGTCTTTTTAATTATCATGGAATAAAAATTAAAAAAGAAGTACTTACAACTAAAGTAGGATTTGAACGTGCTACTCAAAAGCATAATTGGGAGCCTTTAGAAAAAGTTGAAATTGAAGTGATTAGCTATCATTTAGAAGCTATCCGAGAAAGCCTTAAAAAACTTGAAAAGGAAATTATAGCTTTTGCTAAACAACTTCCTGGGTTCAGCAATCTTATCAGCATAAAGGGAATTGGTCCAATTTCTGCAGCTGTCTTTATTGCAACAATTGGAGACATTAATGATTTCCGTAGACCTGAGAAACTTACTGCATATTTTGGAGTTGTACCAAGAGTTTCTCAATCTAATCAGCAATGTACAATTGGAAGAATTACCAAACGAGGGTCAAAAATAGCGCGTACTTCTTTAGTTCAATGTACTTGGATTGCTGTACGTTACAGTCCTTACTTGAAAAGTTTTTATGAACATATAAAAAAGAAGCGTGGTTCTGCTAAAGCTATAACTGCTACTGCTAGGAAATTTCTTATAACTATTTTCTATACTCTTAAAAATGACTGGGTTTTTAAAGATTTCACAAAATTTGAAATTTCTACTGGACAATAATCATAGGAGAAGAAACTCTCCTTCTACAGTATATCCGTTTAGGGGAGGTATCTGTTCAGATGCATGGCTAATGTACAAATATTGAAACAAAAATTCCAGTGCTCCCTTTCTTGTCATCCCAGTGCCCTGACTACTTGGATCCAGAAAACTTAACTTTAAATAAGTGGCTGCATAATAAACTACACATTAAACCTAAAGTGCATTATATCGCCATCTTGTACGATATAATCTCTGCCTTCGAAGCGAATTTTTCCTGCGTCTTTACAAGCCGGTTCACTTCCATACTTTATGTAGTCTGCAAAGCTTATCGTCTCTGCTTTTATAAAGCCTTTCTCAAAATCAGTGTGGATTACACCTGCTGCCTTATCAGCTGTTGATCCTATTTTTACTGGCCATGCCCGTGCTTCTTTGGGGCCCACAGTAAAGAAAGTTATCATACTCAGCACTTCATACATAATACGCGCTACTCCATCAAGGCCTGATTCTTGTAAGCCAAATTCTGATAAAAAACTCTGTTTTTCCTCTTCACTATCAAGATTTACAATATCTGCTTCAAGTTTTGCTGAAATACAATAAAATTTGCTTTTATTTTCCTCCGCCATTCTCTCTACCTTTTTAGATAATTCATTGCCAGTTATAACATTTGTATCTTCAACATTGCAAACGTACATAACGGGCTTTGTTGTCAGCAATTGAAGCAACTTCATCTCATCTCCATCGATATTCTCCAAACTTCTTGCAGGTTTACCTAATTTTAAAGTAGCTAATACCTCTTGCATTAATTCAAGTTGTCTCTTTAGCTCTTTATCACCTTGCTTTGCTTTCTTTTCCAATTGAGGAAGCCTTTTTTCTATGCTATCAATATCAGCTAGGATTAATTCCATTTCTACCACTTCAGCATCTGATATTGGATCTATTTTACTGTGTACATGACTGATATCGTCATCCGTAAAGCACCTGAGCAGATGAACGATGGCATCAACTTCTCTGATGTGGCTTAAAAATTTATTGCCGAGCCCTTCGCCTTTGCTCGCACCCTTTACCAGGCCTGCAATATCTACAACTTCTAATTGGTTGTAGATTACCTTCTCTGAGCCTGCAATTGCTGCGATTTGTTTCAAACGTTGGTCTTTTATCGAAATCTTGCCTATATTTGGCTCGATTGTGCAAAAAGGGTAATTTGCAGCTTCGGCTGCACTTGACTCTGTAAGCGCATTAAATAAGGTTGATTTTCCTATGTTTGGTAACCCAACTATACCACAGTTAAAACTCATATTTGCTATGTAAAATTATAACTATTGCATAATTTAAAAATTTCTGCTATACTTAATTAGTTACAATTTGTTAGTATAGTAACATATAGCTTAAATTAAGGTAAAAATTATGCTTCAATCTAGGGAACGGAAATTACCAACTAATAGCCAAGTAGTTAAGTATAATACTGCGGGCGATGGCAATTGTTTTTTTCATGCTGTGTTTGGTGATAATAGCTCTGGTCCATATAAAGCTGAAAGAGCGCAAGATATGAGAATGGAATGGCACAAATTTTTAAGTCAATTTACATCTTTAGATGATGTAAGTATGCCAGCTCCTTTAAGAGCTCAGCTAGAAAAGGTTTTTAATATGTTTTTAAACAAGCCAGGGGATTTAACTGGTAAGTCTGATAAAATAAAAGAGTTGGTTGAGCAAACAAATAGGAAAATTGAAAATGCTGAAGATAATGTGAAGAGGTTAGTAAGTAAAGCTGTTAGCAAATTTAATATATCACGTGATCAAGCTATGCGTGATTTAGGAGAATATGCAGAGGCTCTTCATGGCCTTGGTAAAAATGAGTACAATGCTCAATATAATAGTGAATTTATTACACACTCATTTCTTAATAACTCTGAACTCTACCAAGCTTATCTTGAAGCAATAAAAAGTCAAAGTTATTTTGTTTTCATTGAAGAAATTAGTATGTTAGCTTCTTTAGCTAACATTGAAATTAATGTCTACTACAAAGATAATAATAGCGAGGAGCAAAAAAGGTTTGAGCCAGATCCACAAATGATAAATAATGATGATCAGTTAAATCAGGTATTTAATCGTGAAAGTTATAAATTAAACGACGAGTTATGGGGTAGTAAAGAGCGAGAAACAATACATCTTGGAGGGAACCATTACTCTAGAGCTAAAATTGTAACTAAGGAAATTCAAGAGCAAGAAGATTTCCTATTAGCAAAAAAGCTTCAGTTAGATGAGATCTTGGAATATTGTAACCTTTCAAAGGATATCTCTGAGAGAGCAGAGGTTGAAAAGGGATTTGATAAGTTATTGGCAGAAAATGCTGATGGAAAAATTCGTGATGTTGTAGACCAGTGCGTTAGTGATATAAAGCAGCGCATAGAGCGCTCTGAAGAGCAAAACCCTTCAAGTTTACTAAGATGTGGTACGCAGGAAACGATGGTAGAACAACCATTTCATCCACAACAAATACTTGTAAAATAAATTTTCATAGCCCTGTATATTTTTATATAGGGCTTTTGCAAGCATTTCATATAATATGAACTTGCAGTACGTACTAACCTAAATGCAAGTTGACCATGAGACTAGTTTAATTATTGATGCCATAGAGGAATTTGGTGGTGAGGCTAGGCTTGTCGGCGGATGTGTGAGAGACTCAATTTTGCAGCGTGATGTCCACGACATCGATTTAGCTACTAATTTGCTTCCCAATCAAACGATTAAAGCGCTAAAACTCCGTAATATAAAAACTATTCCAACTGGCTTAAAACATGGAACTATCACTGCGGTTCTAAATCAAAGATCTTTTGAGATCACAACACTAAGGCATGATGTGAAATGTGATGGTAGGCATGCAAAAGTAGAATTTACCAATAATTGGCAAGCGGATGCTTCAAGGCGCGACTTTACATTTAATGCTCTATATGCAGATAAGCATGGCCATATATATGACTACTTTGGTGGTATAGAGGACTTAAAGGCGCAAAGATTAAACTTTATAGGCAACGCTGAAGATAGAATTAAAGAAGACTATCTACGTATTTTAAGAGCATTTCGTTTTCATGCAAAAATATGTGTCGGAGATTTGAGTGATGAAATACTAAGCGTATGCAAAAAGCATTCGCATATGATCCAAAACCTCTCTGGAGAGAGAATAAGAGATGAAATACTTAAATTGCTGGAGTGCAATGATCCTTTTCCAACACTTAAGAGCATGCAAGAATCTGATGTTTTGCAAAAGATTATCCCAAAAGAAGTAAAATGCGAAATTCTGTCTTCGTCACTTCTTTTAGGCACCGATACGCTAGTAAAATTAGCGTTACTCCTTAGGACTACTAAAAAAAATGACAGGCTAAGTCTTGGAGAATACATAAGTAAGTTTTTACGTCTTTCGAACAAGCAAAAGAAAAAGCTGCTATTTTTACTATCCAACGATATCAAAACAGAACTTTCAGAAAAAGAGCAAAAAAAATACATATCTTTATTTGGTAGAGAATTATATTGTGATTTAGTAAAAATTTGTGGTGTTGAGTCTGGAGAAAATGTTGATAAATACATTTCATTTGCTAATACATTCAATATTCCAAAATTTCCTTTATCTGGCGATGATTTAATAAGTATAGGTCACCAGCCAGGAAAAAGTTTAGGTAAAAACTTAGAGTTGCTCAGGCAACATTGGGAAGACAGCTCCTACACTTTAACAAAAGAGGAGCTGGTGCTTTATGCTAAGAGCCTACTTTAACTATTTTTGGCGGTTTGATGTATGCTTGTGCAATATAGGAGGAATGTATCTGTTCAGATGCATGGCTAATGTACAAATATTGAAACAAAAATTCCAGTGCCCCTGTGATGTCATTCCAGTGCTTGACACTGGAATCCAGCTTTTGATCGAAAATGTTGTATAGTACACAATCAAATTTTCTGGATCCCAGTGTCTGGGCACTGGGATGACACCCTTTTGGATGGAAACCAGTGTCACGCACTGAAATGACACCCATTTATTCCTATAGTTGTCTTTTCTCGTCTACCTTATTTTGCCACTCTGCTGAACAGATACGGAGGAATTTATCAAGGAATTAGGTATGCCTTTTATTCTGTTAGTGGTTTTTGAAACTGTGCCCATACAACTCTCTGCATCTGGCTTTTGAACCTTTGTTTGTCCTTTTTGAACATTCCCATTTCTTGACTTTTCTTTCGCATTTTGTTGTCCATGTTCAGTTGTTGAACTTTCAATCTGTTGATTTTTTAATTTCAAATTTTCATCAAGTGTTTTTGTACACTCTCCAATAGACGATATTCCAATACTTCTTACTCTTTCTAGTTCTGCATTCAGATGTTCAACTTGTTCTTGTAACCTAGCAACCTTATTTTCTAAGTCCTTTTTCTCGCTTACTACAGTGCTTAATTGACTGCTTAAATCTTTCAATTTACCTTCTAAATCAATTTTTCCTTCCTCCAGTTGTTGTTTGGATTCCTGAGCACTTTGTAGTTGTTTTTTCAGATTCTCCACTTCAGCTTCCATTTTCTTTTTATCTTCATCTAATCCTTCATTTAACCGCATTAAACTATTTATTTTTGGGTCTTTTTCCTCCACCCCTACCAACTCTTCTTCCCGTTTACCTGCATCTTCTGCCAATTCTCTATAATTCTTTTCAAGTTCTACAAGTTTAGACCTTAACTCTCTATTTTCCTCTTCTAAAAGGACATTTTGTGAACGTTCAAGTTCTAGTTCCTGACTTAATCTTCCAGTTGTTTATTCAATTCTTCATCCTCCTCTATGCTTACTTCTTCCATACTATCGTAGTCTTCATCAATGAATTCATCATTTACTATAGTATCAAAACAACTCTCATCAGTGAACTCACTATTTTCTTCAGTTTGAACCTCTCCATCCTTACTTATTACTTCACTTTGACTCCCTTTTTCTGCAACTTCAGGTTTTAAATCAATTTGAGCACTTTCATCTGTTGTTTTATCAGTCCGAATTTCATTACTTTCAGTAGCTTTATCGCAATATAGAATATTTTCCGTCCATTTGTTCCATTTCCTTGGTAGTATTCGTCCAATCGTTTTTAGGTACAACCAAGCAAATACAGTAGACCAACTGTATTTTTGTTTAACATTAATTTCATAATTAACCGTATTATTAATATTTGGCATAAAATTACCTTGTTTTTTAACTTTAATTTACAGAAAATTTTAATAGTAGTAAAGTTATATATATCAGTATAAATGTTAAACAAATACTAATGCAGGTGTCAAATTATGGTAAAGTCTTTGCTCGCCTAATACACTTTAAGCAGAAATACACATGTCTGTAAGTACAGCATTTGCTTTTCCTATCGCTCTTGCTAACACTTCCTGTTCATTGTTCTGATTTTTCACATTGATTACCTGAGCAGCTAAGTTTGCAGGAAAAGTGACCAAACTGACTTCCCATAATTCCACTTGTTTTAACACTCTAGCTCCGCTTTTATGATCAACATCATACTCTATAGGTATATAGCCGATGGAAAGTCCGTTAATTGCTCCAGTTTTGAGCATCAAATACACTTCTTCTGCTTTCTGAATACCCAAAAGTAAATGTGCGGTTATATACAGGCCAACATCGTTTTCATAAATATCTATGATACTACCTATAGGTTCGTCAGGATTATGCTGCCAAAGGAGTTTTATTTTATTTCTGTTTAAATTTTTCTTAAATGATCCAGGCAATATCAGATCATTTTGTTTATCAATTATATTAAAAACGCTAGCATAACCAGAAAATACACCGTTTTCTCCTATGCTTTTTATTGACAATGGTGAATAGAGAAATTTCTTATTCATAAGGCCTCCTGTAGTGTTGGGAATTTTGTTTGCACAATGCACTGCAATGTTAAATCTATTATATGCAGTGCTCTAAAAGGGGGAAGCACTTTTCTTAGTTACTAAAAATGCTAACTGGAATCCAGATTGGACACTGGGTTATAAAATTCTACGTCATACCACCGCGGCGCTAACAAGTAGCGGAATGACGATTGTCAAGGTGTCATCCTAGTGCCTCTATGATGTCATCCCAGTGCCCTGACTACTTGGATCCAAGAAAAAGAATGATGTCATGCAAGCCCCTATGATGTCATTTCAGTGCTTGACACTGGGATCTCATTTCACTCTATAATAGCAGTGCTCCTTTCTTGTCATCCGAGTAGCCTCTTTTTTGTCATCCCAGTGCTTGACACTGGGATGACAAAAAAGGAGCACTGGGATGACACCCTCCTAGTAGAAACGCTTTTGTAATTGCAACATTCGTGCAATCTTTAGCCATGAATATTAAGAAACTTACCAAACGAAAAACAGGCAAAAGAAACCCTAGTCATTGTCTATTTTCAGTATTGGCGTTTTTTTATGTTTTTTACACTTAGTAACCGCGACTCAGCTGCATTTAAACTGCAACTAACTTTTAGCTATAAAGATTAAAAAATTTACTAAGCAGAAAAAAAGGCAAAGAAAACCTAGGGTAGCTAGTATTCAAATTCTCCCTTGTTCTATTTGACGTCTTTTGATGTCTTAAACGCTTTATAAGCGCGTTTCGTCTTGTATAGGTAGAAACCCAGAAGTTTTATAAAGACATGAGGTGCACATAGTGCAAAAAATTAAGCATGATTTACGCCAAATACAAAGTTCCCTTTGTCGTTTTAATCTGCAGATTGCGAAGATAAATAAATAGCTTCAATTTTATGATAAGGGGGCTGGCGGAGTTTGTCAAGCAAGTTTTTAGTCCTGTCTCCTTGCTATAATGTTCATATCAATAGAAAAGCAAAAGAATAGAATGGAATATCAAGTGATATCCTCTATAATTAAATTTTTTGAATGAAGAGATGACGATTCGTGTAGGAATTAATGGTCTGGGTAGAATAGGCAGAGGCGTATTGCGTGCTATTTTCGAAATAGAAGAATATAGCAAACAAATAGAAGTTGTAGCTGTGAATGGATCGCTCAGTGCAAAGCAGCATGCACATTTGATTAAATATGATTCTGTTCATGGCAAATTCAGTGGTGATATTGATTTTAATGAGTCTCAAAATTGGATTTCTATAAATGGCAAAAAGTTTTCTTTATATAGAGAACGGAATCCTGAAAATATTCCTTGGAATGTTGATGTAATACTTGAATGTACTGGTGCATTCAACAAACGTGAAGAAGCAATAAGGCACAATGCAGAGAAAGTAATTGTCTCTGCTCCAGTTCCGGATGCTGATGTCACTATAGTTTATGGTGTGAATAACGATATGCTCGAAAAAGAGCATAAAGTGATATCAGCAGGTTCTTGCACTACAAATTGCCTTGCTCCGATTGTGAAAGTCCTACACTCCAGTTTAGGTATAAAAAGCGGTTTTATGACTACTATACATGCCTACACGAATGATCAAAATGTTCTTGATGGTAATCATAAAGATTTGCGTAGAGCAAGGGCTTGCGGACTATCTATGGTGCCAACTACAACCGGGGCAGCAAAAACAATTGGTTCTGTCATCCCTGAATTAAAAGGAAAGCTAGATGGCACTGCCGTCAGAGTTCCAGTTAGCAATGTTTCTATGGTTGATTTTAAATTTACGACTGATAAGAAAGCGACCGTTGAAGAAATCAATGAAATATTTAAGGATGCAGCTCTCTCCTCTACGTCATTCCAGCGCGTGACGCTGGAATCTAATTTCTGGATCCCAGTGTCAGCTACTCGGATGACATCAGAGGGTACTAGGATGACAGAGGGTTCTCCAATGTCAAATGTACTTTCTATATGCGTGGAACCTTTAGTCTCAATAGATTTTGTGCATAACCCTTATAGTGCAATTGTGGATTTAACTGGTACATATATTACAGGTGATATATGCAGGGTTGCAGCGTGGTATGACAATGAGTGGGCTTTTTCACTGAGAATGTTAGACATAGCATTATTGAGCCATAGTAAAGTATGAATGGAAACCCAAACAAGTATGCTTCATTTTGTGAGCACTTTGCGGAACTCAGAACAAGAGTTATCTTTTGCTTTCTATTTTTTTGCGTTGCTTTTGGTTTTTGTTACTACTTTAAGGAAAATATATATCGTTTTTTACTCGCACCTTTAATAGAAGCAACAAAAGGTAGCGAAGGTTTTTCTTTAATTTACACAGACTTAACAGAGGCATTTTTTGTATATCTTAGGGTTGCTGTAATGAGTGCACTTTTGCTCTCTTTTCCTGTGTTTGCATGGCAATTCTATATGTTCTTAGCACCTGGGTTATATAAAAGTGAAAGGGCAGTGTTGTTGCCATACTTAATTGCAACACCGGTTTTATTTGTAACGGGAGCTACTGTAGTCTATTACTATATATTTCCTTTAGCCTGGAAGTTTTTTATCAACTTCGAACACAGTGGTAAATCCTTCGATATACCGATAGAGTTTATGCCATCAGTTAGCGAATATTTAGACCTTGTTCTCCAATTTATGTTTGCATTTGGCACTGCATTTCAAATTCCAGTAATACTCACATTGATGGTGAGAGTAGGGTTACTCACTACACAAAGTTTGTCAAATAAACGTAGAATCGCAATAGTGGTAATTTTTATTATTGCTGCAATCTTAACTCCACCTGATGTATTAAGCCAAGTAGGGCTTGCAATACCTATGCTGATTTTATATGAATTGTCCATTCTGATATGTAGGTATATTGAGAAGAAGGCAAAGGATTCTGATAAGTAAAAAGCCATTGTAACCATTCACGGAGATAAGGTGGTTTACAAAGTAAGTACAAAAGTGTAAAGACGTAAGAAGCTAAATATGGAATGGGTAAATGACAACAGTGCTGCAAAAAAAGATTGTAGCAGAAAACGCTAATCTCAGGGAAGAAATAAAAGCGCTGATTACAGAAAATGATAGCCTGAAAGCAAAAATAGTTGAATTAGAAGACAAATTGGGCTTAAATTCATAAAATTCATCGCTACACCATCACAAGATATATATCGTAAGAAAGCAAAAAAGAAGAGTGATAAAAACCCAGGAGGTCAGCCAGGACATAAGGCGCATAAGCGTGAATTAATGGCTGCAGACGAGGTAGTGAGCTGCACAATTGATACGATTTGTATGTGTGGAGGTAAGGTTGTTTTAGAAGATGAAATTATTCATCAAAAAGCAGAGTTGCCAGAAATCAAGCCAATTGTAACTGAGTACAGATTGCAAAGGGGACGTGTAGAGTATGTAAAAAAAGAATTACAGCAAATTTACCTGAAGGTGTTACAAGAGATCTATTGGGAGCAAATGCCAAAGCAATCATAAGCAGCCTTAGCGGCTTTTTTATTAACTCAAAAAGAGAGAATTTTAAGCAGTATATTTAATCTAACTTGGTTTAGTCTCAAATACTGAACGCAGGGTATCGAAGAAGTGTGCATCTGAATATGAGAAAATGAAGGAAGAATTGCAAGGAAGCAAGTATTTGGTTTGATGTCTTCATCAACATGTGGCGCTTGGTCAACCTTGACCACTCCTTCCTGATCCATTCTCTACCTTGAACCGGAGAACTCTAAATCTTGTTTTCGTCCAAAAAAATGAGCTTTTTTTGAGCTGAGCGAAGCCACCTAAGGTAGAGAATGGATCAGGAAGGAGTGGTGTATAAAAATATATTTAATGTTTACTACAGTAAATCCAATGGTATCTTATCATAAACATCTTTTCTATATCCTACCGAAGCAGGAATTATTTTATGTTCTGCAATGTTTATACGGTACACAACACGATAATCTTTAGTTCTGAAGCTTCTATATCCTTTCAAATTACCACTTAGCGGTTTACCAACCTTGAATGGATTAGCTGCAATTTCATTTTCTATGAGTTTTTTTATTTTTTTTCTTATTTCTGGCGATAAGGGACGAAAATCTCTCTTAAAAATTTTTTCTGGGTAGTCAACCTCATATTTCACAATTTATTTATGCAGATAATAGTGTATCCCAGTCTACATCCCCGCTTTTAACCATCTTTGCATCAGGAGAATCAGTTTCCTTAATGATTTTGGAAAGTGCGATATTTTCAATTTCACACTCGATTCCATCTATGACTAACCTTTTTGCTAGTTTTTCAACGGACTCTTTATTGAATACAGCTAACTGGGTGAGATTGTGAAGAGCTTTTGAGTTAAGAGTTATAACAACTTTTGAATCAGCCATATGTTTTACCAAAGTCTACTACTATAACAATTTTACAACATTTTTCTGAATTTTTCAATAAGGAAAATTGATCAGGAAGGAGTGGTGTATAAAAATATATTTAATGTTTAGTAATACTAGTAGCAATTTTTCCTATGTCTTATTGCACTAACTACTACCTCATGTTTTAGATTATCTATTTCATAAATCACACGATAATCACCTACTCGCATTCTACGAGATCCTTTCAGTTTGTATGACAAAGATTTTCCTATTTTATCAGGATTAACTGTGAGGCGCTCTTCTATAGCTTTTTCAACTCTCGATCTTATTGTTTTTGGAAGAGATGGTAGATCCCTTTCAGTAACACTCTTAAAAAGTACGATTTTGTAAGGCTTCACTCCCACTTAACATCTTCGAATTTAACCCTTTCTTCACCTGAACGCTTAGCAGCAAGCTCAGCTAGTGCCATATCCTCCTTTTCAATTTCAATCGCTTCTTGCATTAGCTCTTGTGCTAGATCTTGAATGGATTGGTTTTTTATTCTAGCTAACTCAATAAGGTATTCTGAAATTTCGTGATTGAAGGCTATATTAACTCTTGAATGTGCCATAAGTTTTACCAAAGTCTACTACTGTAACAATTATACAACATTTTTCTGAATTTTTCAATAAAGAAAGTTGATAAAAGAATTTTGTGCACCTGCGTCGACTTAGTGTATACTATAATTAGTTTAAAGAGTAAAGAATGTTAACTCAAGAAGACATCGATCTATGCCGCAAAGACTTTGGTTTTTTTGCATTTCAAGGCATGCTGCGAGTGTTTAATATCAGATTAAATTTAAAAAGAGAAGATTGCAGCAAAAACTATTTGTGGGTGCTCTTTAGCAGCATTAATCGATTGGTGTTTGAAAAAGCACACAGCCAATGGTGGAACATACCACCACGCTGCGCTAAGACAACACTCGGTTTTATATTCCATGTAGCGTTTGCTCTTGGCAATAATCCAAGGGCAAAGTTTATGTATATCACGCACCAGAGGGATTTAATGCGTGAAAAGATGAATGAATTACATATCGTGCTTGAGTCTCCATTTTACCATACGCGTCAAGTTAAGAAGCAAGGGTAAGAAAATTCAATGAACTTAAGGTGGATACTCTAGTTTTTCTATATCTATCTTTCACAGAAAATTGTGACCAGTCTGTGGTAAGTTTTTTCAGGAAAATTCTCAAATTATTAATTTTACTGCTTAACGCTAAAAACAACTCCCTAATCCTTCTTTTTAATTCAATGAATGCCTTTGTTAAACTCAGCTCTGTATTCTCTTTCAGTTTTATACAACCAACTATTCCATGAAATATAAGAATTGCGCACAATTTAGCGTATAGTTCACATAATACTCTGTATGGTTTTCCTTTAAGTTCGTCAAGCCTGATGTGACTCTTATACAATTTAAATAATAATTCAATCTGCCATCTTACCCTGTAAACTGTTAATACTTGTTCAGCGCTGATTTTACTCTCTGGAACGTTAGTTATGAATATCGACCAATCCAGCAATTTTTGATTCTTTTGAGAAGATGTATATCCATGTGATTTTGCTAACTTATTAGCCCTTCTTCTTCTAATTATAGACTGTTCTTCAGTTAATTTTTGACATATAATTCTCACTTTAATTTTTACTTCTTTTCCTAATAGCACTTCCATCTCTAGAAGGGATTGACCTTCTAAACATTCCAACAACTCTATTTTTTGATTTGTTTCTATATCATATATATTGGTATCAGACTTATAACGACTAACAAAATATGCACCTGCTTCATCAATCTGTTTAAAAGAACTAGGCACAAAGTAGCCCAAATCAAATATTAGCAAATCATTGGCTGATAAACCGTTCAGATAATCCCTATAACCTTGATCCGACCTTATTCCTTCTATTAAATTTAACTTATCTAGCGCTTGGTTCAGGTAATCAAAGACTAACTGCAGCTTTATTCCTGATTTGGTATTACTCTCACAATCTCTATAGCTACTCCCATATCCTTTGTACATATCTTCCATGCTACTGGGCAGGCTAATATAGCTACTATCCAATAGCTTAATGCTTCTAAATTGCTTCAAAATTCTGCAATCAACCTGTAAGCTGTTTTTAAATAAAACTAAAGATTCATTATACATTCTTTTCATAAATTCCACTGCTTCTTCAGTAAATCTAAAATCCAAACCCTGTTTTGTAATTTCTATCGAGTCTTCATTTAGCAATTGGCACATTGTTTCTATGCTGCAATCACCAACTCCTATGTTACCAAAAACCATAGCTTTTATGAATGATGAGCCATTAAGTTTTCTCTTTCTTTTTATAAAACCTACTGCAATTGATATTTCGTCTGCTTTTTCATTAAAGAATTCATTGAGGTCTTTTGATAAGCAAGCTATTCTGTCCATTGTAAGTTCTCTCATTCACATATCCAAGAGAACTTATACCTTATTCTTTTCCTTCACTCTATCAATTTTACTTACACTTTTCCTTAACTTGACGCGTATGGTCTACCAGGAGGGTGTCATCCCAGTGCTTGACACTGGGATCCAGCTTTTGATAATTTCATCGAAAATGTTGTATAGTGCACAATCAATTTTTCTGGATCCCAGTGTCAAGCACTGGGATGACAAGAAAGGGAGCACTGGGATGACACCATTTGTTGTACACTCACTTTTTCTTGATTTTTTGGTTTATCTTGTCTACCTACTTTGCCACTCTGCTGAACGGATACTGTACATTAGCCATGCATCTAAACAGATATGTTGCCTTGAGAATCGCAACATCCATGCAGTTATGCGCGTAACACTAAAAGTCAAAAAAAATAAAGAGGCAGACTTAGCCTGCCTCTTTTATTTCACTTGGCTATACTGTCTATTTTCCTTGTTGTTGAGAAGCAACTTGTTCAACAGAAATAAGTTGGCCTAAATAAGTGTTAACCTCTTTAGCACCATCTTTGTCTAAACCTAATGTTTTATCCCACTCTTCTTCAATTGCCTCGAACTTACCTTCTTTGTTTTTCACTTCCAGTGAATTTATGCTTAATAATAAAGTATTGCCTATCGTCTCGTCATTATCAAACTGACCATCAACAGTAATACGGTAGTTCTCGCCTTTTAAGCTGAAGTCTATATACCATTTATCCTCTTCCGCATTATCTTTAACTTGGTTATCCTTTTTCATTTCCTCATACACCTCTTTTGTTACTAGCAATTTTGCTTCACCATCAACAACAATCTTCGGAGCTTTCAACTCAGATATTTCGTTATTTTTGCTGATGGCATATACTGCTAAACCAACCAGTGCAATATTAACACCTGCTAATATAAATGCTTCAGGTGTAGTTGCAAAAGCTGCAGTTGAAGGCCTCCAAAGCGGTGCTGAAAGTGCTACTATTGTACCTACGGCACACAGAGCAGCAAGTGCTACAAATGCAATGTTTGTTTTGTGGGACTGACCACGATGATTCTTAAAATGTTTGGAAGTTAGCATAAACGACCTCAAATATTAATATGCTTAAATAAAAAAACTCTCATAGTCAAGCTTTTTCGTAAGTTACCTGCCGCTTGAGCCAAAGCCCCCTGCATTGCGACCGGTTTCTTCTGCACAGAATTCTTCTCTGTCATCCCAAATTACCTGAGATACAGGAGAAATAAGGATTTGTGCGATTCTATCTCCTCTTTTTATTTCGTATGGCTGATTACTTAGATTAATTAGACAAATTTTAACCTCACCTCGATAATCAGAGTCTATAGTGCCCGGAGAATTTAAGACAGTGATTCCATGTTTTGCAGCAAGACCAGAACGTGGGCGAATTTGCCCCTCAAAACCGTTTGGTATTGCAATCACAATTCCAGTTGGAACAAGTAATCTTTCAAGTGGATTTAAAACAGCAGAATCATTCAATGCAGCATAAAGATCCATGCCAGCACTCTGCGTAGTTGCATAACATGGAAGAGATAAGTCTTCTCCGTGTGATAATCTTTTTATTTCTACTTTAATTTTACTTCTTTGCACTCCAATTTACCATCTATGAAGACTTAATTATAGCATGTAAATTGTATCTGCAAAAGTAATAAATGTTACATCGTAAATGATGTCATTCCAGCGCGTGACGCTAGGCCATAAAAATTCCTTGACACCCTTCGCCAGCCCCCTTATCATGAAACTGAAGCTATATTATTTAACTTCCCAATCTGTGCAGATTAAAACGACAAGAAAACTTGTATTTGGCGTACTATGCTTAATTTTTTGCACTATGTGTACCTTATGTCTTTATCAAATTTCTAGGTTTTTACCTATATAAGCTGAAACGCGCTTATAAAGCGTTCAAGACATCACCCAACGTCAAATTTTAAAATAGAGAGTGAATAACTAGCTACTGCGGGTTTTCTATGCCTTTTTTTTCTGCCTGGTAAATTTCTTAAATATTAAAGCTAAGGTTAGTTGCACTTAAAAGCAGCTAAATTGCAGCGTTTAAGGCTTAAAAAACGCCAATACTGAAAATAGACAGTGACTAGGGCTTCTTTTGCCTTTTTTTCATTTGATAAATTTCTTAAATATTTATACTAAAAGAGCCCAAGAGAGGTGTCATGCCAGTGCTTGACACTGGCATCCAGTCTTTATTATGCAACCACTTGGTTAGAATTAAGTCTTCTGGATCCCAGTGTCAAGCACTGGGATGACAGGAAGAAAAGGCTACTGGGATGACAGGAGAAGGAGGCTACTGGGATGACAAGAGAAGGTACTAGCCTGACAACCGTCATCCCGCTGCTTGTTAGCGGGATCTAGAGATACCGCGAATGAATCGCGGTATGACGGTTAAGTATCCCGCTACTGGGATGACAGCAGATCACCTCTTTACAAAAATTTTATCAGTAATACGCATATCAATAATACTCCAATTGCTGAAAGTAAAATCAGTTGTATTGTGTAAGTGGTTTAAATAGTCCCATGCACTATAAGGGTTATCTTCAGGCAGTTTCACTGTGGAATCGTTATCAAGTATGATATTCCATCTTCTATTTCCTATATAAGCAAAAGAAGAAATGTGGTCTCTTAATTGAGTTTTACTCTCTAACACATCTCTAACAAATTCTAGGTTTGATAACGAGTTTTGTCCTGTAATTACAACAAGATCATCTACTAGATAGTCATCTACGATCACTTTGCCTTCGAAATCAATTATCGAGGTTTTGTTATTATCTTTCCAGAGAGCAAATGGTTTATGCTCATCTATATTAATGTGTAGAGTATTGGGCAAAATTCTGTGAACTCTTACGTGTTTTATCCATCTGCTTACGGATTGTATGTTACCGGCAAGTTTTGAAAGTGATATATACAGGATAGGTTGCGTTCTATTTGTCAAACTTAGAATATCCTTTTTGTTTGTAAATTTATTGCCGCTCACGACTACTTCGTCGATTGAAAATCCACTACTGAGTAATAAACTGGATAGGCAGTCATTATACCAAGTAAAGTAGTAATTAAATCGATTTATTATTTTATCAAGTGAGCTGTAGAGTATTAGCGTAAGAAAAAGTGCTGTGATAATAACCAAGGCACACTTACGCAAAAAACTCCTTTGGCTTCTAGTAATACTGCTCAACATGACTTAAATCCCTAATATTTTTGTGCTGCAAACTATCTTCAATAATAATTTTAACTAATCCATTAAAATTGATTCCTTTTGCCAATTTTGCAATTTCTGGCACTAACGATAGCTCAGTAAAGCCAGGATGTGTATTAATCTCAAGCATTTTTAAAGTGTTATTTTTGGGATTATAACGGAAATCTGAGCGGGAAATAGTTTTGCATCCTAAAAATTGATGAACTTTCAGTGCGTGTTCCAAGGTCATTTTATATATATTGTCAGAAATTTCAGCAGGAAATATATGTTCTGCAAATCCATCTGTATACTTTGCTTCATAATCATAGAATTTATTTTTTGGTCGTATTTCCATAGTGCCAATTGCTTCATCTAGCAATACAGCAGTATGTAACTCTATGCCCGGTATGTATTCTTCTACGATCATCTTTTCCATTATAGTAGAACTATTATCTTTCAGTTCTAAGTAATCCTCATGCGAGAAAATTATGTACACTCCAATACTTGAACCTTCATTAATTGGTTTTAAGACGTACGGATAATCAATTTTAATATTATTTTTTAGTAGATCTTCTCGGCTAATTACATAACCTTTTGGAGTATCAATACTAAGGGATCGAAATATATGCTTTGACATCACTTTATTCATAGCAACAGCCGAAGCCATAACTCCTGAGTGTGTATATTTTATACCTAAGATTTCCAATAAACCTTGAATGCAGCCATCTTCACCATAAGGTCCATGCAGAGCGATAAAAGCAAGGCCCGGATTAATTTTTTTAAGCTTTTCAGCAATATTGCTGTCAACATCTATTTCTATTGCATTATATGAAAGGCTATCAAGTGCCTTCTTTACTGCTTTTCCGCTCATAAGTGATATTTCTCTCTCACAAGAAAATCCACCACTTAAAATTGCTATAGTTGGAATCATGGGCATTCTATGTTTTACTACATAGCATATATAAAAGATGCTCTTATCTTCAATAGAAAAAACGCTTTGAAAAATTCTATAGCTCTATCCTATGCACAACTGTACGAACGTTTGTTAAGGTACAACAAATGGTGTCATCCCAGTGCTTGACACTGGGATCTATTTTGCATGTAACTCCAATTGTGTTTTGGCATAAAACGCGACGCGTATTAGACTTATTTGCAAGCAAAGCTTGCTAGATCCCAGTGTCAGCTACTTGGATGACATCATAGGGGCACTGGAATGACACTATTCTTTTTTCTGGATCCCAGTGTCAAGCACTGGGATGACATCATAGAGGGCTACTCGGATGACATCATAAAGGCCACTGGGATGACATCATAGGGACACTGGAATGACACCATTCTTTTTTCTGGATCCCAGTGTCAAGCACTGGGATGACATCATAGAGGCACTGCCCTTTTGGATGGAAACCAGTGTCAGCTACTTGCATGACACCATCTGCCACCTGCAAATTGCAATGTTCGTATGATTGTACGTCACGCGCTGGAATGACAAAGAAGAGTGAGTTGCTAGTTTTTCATATGGTTATGCAAGGAGTCTGATCTTTTTCTTTGTTAATATTATTCTAAATTTTCATCAAAATAAGCTGTTTTATCCTTTTTTTCCTTATACTCTTCTGCAGTATAGAGAGGTTGTTTTTTAGCTGTGATATTTGGCCACTTTTGTGAGTATTCTACATTTATATCGTAAAATAACTTGAAAGTTTTTTGTTCGCTGCTCAGCAACTCTTCATCTAGTTCTAAAATATCTTTTATGGAATCATCAGTTACAATTGCATCCACTGGACACTCAGGTATACACACTCCGCAATCAATACATTCATCTGGGTTAATCACGAGCATGTTTTTACCTTCATAGAAGCAGTCAACGGGACATACTTCCACACAATCCGTATATTTACATTTTATGCATTTATCTGTAACAAAATGCGTCATAAAACACTGTATATTTGCATTATCTTGGGTACACTAAATTGATAAGAAATTCAAGCCTTTTATGAAGATAAATAAATTGAACAACAAAGAATTAGAAGTATGGTTAAGCTTGGCTAGAACTATAGGACCAATAAAGTTTTTAGTATACTAAGAACACATGGATCGCTAGATGAGGTGTTGAAATATCTCAATAGGGTGGCTAATAATAAGGTGTATGGCATTCAAGATGCACGAGAAGAAATCAATAATGCAGAAAGAATTGGAGCTAAAATTATACCCGCATGTGACCCAGATTACCCTGATCTTTTAAGAAATATCTCTAATTGTCCTCCTGTAATAACTGCACTTGGTGATATATCATTATTAAGCCGTGAGATAATTGCAATAATCGGTGGGCGTAACTCTTCAATGAATGGAAGAAATTTTGCCAATAAGTTGGGACTTGATTTAAGCGAAGCTGGTTTTGTTATTGTTTCTGGACTTACAAAAGGAATCGATACTGCAGCAAACAGTGTAATATACAAAAATCATCCCACTATTGCTGTTACAGCAAGCGGAATTGATGTGGTGTATCCAAAAGAGAATTTTGATCTATACAAAAAAATCACTGGGAACGGTGGGTTGGTAATTACTGAGCTTCCATTTGCTACTAAACCAAAGCCTCAATATTTTCCTCAGAGGAATCGAATTATATCTGGTCTATCGCTGGGTGTTGCAGTGATTGAAGCATCGAAACGTTCTGGCTCTCTAATAACAGCAGATTTTGCTTTAAATCAAGGGAGAGAGGTGTTTGCAGTTTCTGGTTTCCCTTTAGATTCACGCTGTAGTGGTAGTAATTATTTAATTAAAAACGGTGCTAAGCTTATCGAATCCGCTGATGACATAATAGAGAGTATTAGGTTTAGTTTACCTTCGCAGCAAAAAAAACTATTTGATGTTGAGCACCATTTTGTTAACCAAAAACAAGAAAAATTACAACAGGCAAAATCTGTTATAGTTGATCATATTAACTCTGTACCTGTTGATATAGATGAACTTATATTAGCAATCGGACTTTCTACCAACATAGCTCTAATGGCTCTTTTAGAACTAGAGTTGGAAAACAAAATAGAGCGTTCACCGGGGAATAAAATATCGTTAATTTTCTAAGCTATAAGCCCACAACCGTACGAACATTGTGATTTGAGTCCACCAAGAAAGATGTCATTCCAGCGCGTGACGCTGGAATCCAGCCTTTATTATGCAGCCACTTGGTTAAAATTAAGTCTTCTGGATCCAAGTAGTCTGGGCACTGGCGTCTTGGATAGAAATCAGTATCAGCTACTTAGATGACACCACTTTTGTATGGAAACCAGTGTCACCTTGACAACCGTCATCTCGCTACGTGTTAGCGGATACCGTGACGGTATGACGAGGGAGTACACGTTAGCAGAATCTGCTGAGACGCTCGTGATAGCCCTATTCCTATAGTGAATAATTCCCTCTTATCTCCTTTTAGAATTAATAAGAGAAAACTTTTTTTCAACTTGTTGTATAATTTTATAAAAGTGATCGAAATCTAAGCTTGCACTGCCAATTAAAACTCCTGATAAATTTGAAATATTTAACAAATTTTCTATATTTTCTGAACTGACTGAACCACCATATATAATGTGTTTTTTACCAGTACACAATTTTATTACCTCTATCACCTCAGCAATTGCATCATTGCTTGGTACACATCCTGTACCTATTGCCCATATTGGCTCATATGCTACGGTATATTCACCGTGTGTTGGCAAACGGTTTTTGCATTGATATTCTATTACTTCTTTTGTTTTTTCATTCTTATAATCTTCTGAATTTTCACCTACACAGATAATTGGGTGTAAGCCTGATTCTATTGCTATTTCCGACTTAAGTTTTATTTCACTATCTTTTTCATTGGCCCTTTCAGAATGCCCAAGTATTACGTAAGTACACCCTAGTTCTTTTAACATTTCTGCGCTAATTTCACCTGTGTAAGAACCGAACTTTTTATGATGGCAATTCTGTGCTCCTATATTAATATTATTGTTCAACTCTATACTGCTTGGAAATGACGTAAAAGGAGGGCAAATTACTAATTTAGAGGTAATTTCGTTGCTCTTGTTGTTAAGCTTGCCTATAAAGTCAACAAATGAAGAACGCATTCCATTCATTTTCCAATTTGCTACTATTAAAAAGGACATCAACTTTACTTATATGAGTGAGAGTGCCGGCTGTCGGACTTGAACTGACAACCTACTGATTACAAGTCAGTTGCTCTACCAATTGAGCTAAGCCGGCGTTAAATACATTAATAATATACAATTATCAATGGATTTTAGTCAACTAATTTTTAAAATACTGTATAATGAAAATAATATGAAAAAATTTTTACTGAAGCCAAAAAAGAGTCTAGGGCAAAATTTTATTTTATCGAGTGAGATAACAAAAAAAATCGTCGCTTTAGCTGGTAGTCTGGAAAATTTTAATGTCATTGAAATCGGTCCTGGATATGGTGCATTAACAAGAGAAATATTGGTGCATAATCCAAAGTCTCTACTTTCTATAGAAAAAGATAGAGATTTAGTAAAACACCATGACCAACTGCTAAATGAGCATCAAGGAAAGTATAGAATTATAGAAGCGGATGCACTGCATGTTATAGAAGAAGAGCTGATAGAGCGCCCAGTTAAAGTTATTGCTAACTTGCCTTACAATATCTCAGTAGTGTTATTTTTAAAGTGGTTAAATAATATAAAATTTTTTACGAACTTGATATTAATGTTTCAAAAAGAGGTAGCAGATCGCATTACGGCAAGACCCAATTCTAAAGATTATGGTTCCTTATCAGTGCTAAGCCAGTTACTATGTGATATAAAAAAGGAATTTGATATTGAACCTAAAGAGTTTTTTCCAAGACCAAAAATACATTCTTCAGTAATTACAGTAAATCCTTTACCTACCCCAAAGTTTGCAGTAAATTTGGAAACCTTAACAAGATTAACACGTGCTGTTTTTTCTCAAAGAAGAAAGATGCTGAGGAATAGCTTGCAAAATATAACGAACCATGCTGAAACTGTCCTCGAAAACGCTAAATTGAGTGGAAACCAGCGTCCAGAAGACTTAACCATTGAGCAGTTTTGTTTGCTGGCAAATAATGTAGAATGCTTATTTTGCAATAAAATATATTAGCAACCATATAGCCTTTCTATCCCCTAAAAACAGTTAGAGCTATACGACAGAGCCACACCGTCTTCTATAGCTCCGCTTCTCTCATCCTATGGCTTACTGTACGAACATTGCAATATGGCACATAGTAAACGATGTCATTCCTGTGCTTGACACTGGAATCCAGCTTTTTCATAATCATCAAAACGTTGTATTTTAACATAAAACGGCTACTTTTATGTTTACCAACTTAATAAAATTCCTGGATCCCAGTGTCTGGGCACTGGGATGACACCCTCCTGCTAGACAATATTCGTACAGTTGTGGGCTTGACCATAGAATCCAGCTTATAAAAGCTGGATTCCAGCGTCACGTGCTGGAATGACAACTTAAGGCATCACCTATAGTTACTAGTCTAACTATAAATATATTTCGGTAAACCTAAATTGCTTTAGCTATAGCTAATTTTGCAAAAGCCCTATTGCAATTTAATTAATTGGCGTATAAGCTTTAAATAAAGCCTATGAAAAAAATGGAAGCTTGTTATTCGTTTGACGATATACTTCTTTTGCCAGCCTATTCTGATATATTACCTTGCGATGCAGATACAAAAACTTATTTAACAAATAGTATAGAACTAAATATCCCTCTCATATCCTCTGCAATGGATACTGTTACTGAATCGGGCTTTGCAATAGCTATTGCCCAACATGGAGGAATAGGTTGCATACATAAGAATTTGTCAATAGATGAACAAGTTTTAGAAGTGAGAAGGGTGAAAAAATATGAAAGTTGGATCGTGTATAACCCAATTACGATTTCACCGGATAAAACAGTTGCAGAAGCAATTTCATTAATGAGAGAGCACAATTATTCTGGCATTCCTGTAGTCGATCAACGCAAGTTAGTTGGAATTTTAACTAACCGAGATGTGAGGTTTATTGAAGACCAGAACATAAATGTAAAAGTTTCCGAAGTGATGACAAAAGATAAGTTAGTGACAGTGCGGGAGCAGGGAGTGGATAGTGCCTCAGCAATGAAATTGTTGCATGAAAATAGAATAGAAAAGCTTTTGGTCGTAGATGAAAATTCTTGTTGTATAGGTTTAATTACGGTTAAAGACATTGAAAAATACAATAGATACCCAAATTCATGTAAAGACAGTAAAGGACGGCTCAGAGTTGCCGCTGCAATTGGCACTGGTAAAAAAGATGGTATAGAAAGATGTGAAGCTCTGATCGGAGAAGAAGTTGATGTAGTTGTTGTGGATACTGCTCACGGTCATTCCGAAAACGTTATCAATACCATCAGGGAAATAAAAAAGATGTATCCTAATACGCAATTAATTGGCGGAAACATTGCAACAAAGGAGGCTGCTGAAGCGTTGATTGATGCGGGTGTTGATGCAGTGAAGGTTGGAATAGGACCAGGATCAATCTGTACAACCAGAATAGTTACAGGTGTTGGTGTGCCACAATTCTCTGCAATCAAGAATGTTGCAGAGGCGTGTAGAGCAAGAAACGTCAGACTAATTGCTGATGGTGGGGTAAAATACTCAGGAGATGTTGCAAAAGCTATTGCAGCTGGTGCTGACTCTGTGATGATTGGTTCGATTTTTGCTGGCACTGACGAAAGCCCAGGTGAGATTATTATGTATAAGGGCAGAGCATATAAAGGCTATCGAGGAATGGGATCTATTAGCGCAATGAAACGAGGTTCAGCTAGCCGTTATTTTCAAGATAAAGATTCAAAACTCAAATTAGTTCCACAAGGAGTGGAAGGAAGAGTTCCATTCAAAGGTCCAGCTTCAGGAGTAATCCATCAGTTGATTGGCGGATTGCAAGCTGCAATGGGGTATACTGGTAATAGGAATATAGAAGAGATGAAAAAAAATTGTAAATTTGTTACTATTACTGCATCAGGATTAAGAGAGAGTCATGCTCATGATATAGTCATTACACAAGAAGCTCCAAATTATGCTTATCAAACGTCCAATTTGTCAACCGATTCAGAGTAGTGACCGTTTATTATTTTGCACCCCAGTCTTTTTCAAATATTGCTAGCCCTTGGTCAGTAAGTGGGTGATTAATTAATTGTCTAAGTACTTTTGCTGGCACAGTAATTGAATCAGCACCAAGCCTTGCAGCTTCTATTACATGCGTTGGGCTTCTCACTGATGCAACAAGAACTTTAGTATCAAAACCGTAATTAGAATATATAGTACATATATCTTCTATTAGCGATAAGCCATCATAGCTTATATCATCAAGGCGACCAACAAAGGGAGAAATAAAACAAGCACAGGCCTTAGCAGCAAGCAGTGCTTGTCCAGGAGAAAAACATAATGTGATGTTAACATGTATTTTATGCTCTGTCCACAACTTTTTACAAGAAATTAATCCTTCATGTGTAAGAGGTAATTTGATCACAACATTATCAGCAATTTTTGCTAAATTCAGACCTTCTGTGATCATCTCTTCATGGCTATCTGCAACAACTTCAACACTAACAGGCCCTTTTATAATAGAGCATATTTCACGCACTAAATCCTCGTATTTATCTTTACGCCCGGACTTTGCTATTAAAGAAGGATTAGTTGTTATTCCATCAATGAACTCCTTTAGTTCTTTAATTTCATTTAAATCAACGCTATCAAGAAAAATTTCCATATTAATCTCCTATTAAAAAACTATCTTTGTAAAATCTTGTCATCCTATGGCTTGACACACGAACATCTAGTTAAGTGGAAAAGTAGATGCAAGGCATCAACCATTGGTGTCATTTCAGTAACCCTCCTCTTGTCATCCCAGTGCTTTCTTTCCTGTCATCCCAGTGCGTGACACTGGGATCTAGATATAAAAATATTTGAAAATTATACAATGGACAACAGATTGTAGGAGCGTATGTTAAAATAATGTCCATGATGAAAATAAGATAGATCCCAGTGTCACGCACTGGGATGACAAAGACGAACACTGAGGTAACAAAAAAAGAGCACCTAGAGAGATTTGCCATCAAGATAACTCAAATATATATTATCCCTTTTATCTTTTAATGACTTCTCATCATGAGTCAAATTATCAAAAACATGAACATGATTGGTTATAATACTACAATTATTATTTGCAACTTCTAATACGCCACTATCAATTACAACCTTCTTTTCTGTTTGGTTACTCATTTTAATAGTAATCATACCAGGCAATAAATAAATTAAGTAAGGAGCATGGTGAGCTAAAATCATAAGCTCCCCTTCGAGCCCAGTTACTGAAAGAGAAACCACTCCACTGAATGAAATTTGATCATCAGGAGAGAAAAATTGCACTTTAAAAGTATTCATAATCTTCAACTTTTATTTAGCTTCAGCTTGTATTAATTCAGCCTTTTTTATTGCTTCATCTATATTTCCCACCATATAAAAAGCAGCCTCTGGTAAGTGATCATATTTGCCTTCAACAATCCCTTTAAAACTGGAAACAGTATCAGAAAGTGAAACAAATTTACCAGGCATGCCAGTAAATATTTCTGCAACGTGAAAAGGTTGAGAAAGAAATTTCTGAATCTTACGAGCCCTATCAACAATAATTTTATCTTCATCAGATAGCTCATCCATACCAAGTATTGCGATAATATCTTGCAGTGATTTATAAGTTTGCAATATACGTTTCACCTCAGAAGCTACCTTATAATGCTCTTCACCAATGATTTCAGCAGATAAAGACTGAGAAGTTGAATCAAGTGGATCAACAGCAGGGTATATTCCCATTTCAGCTATTTGCCTTGACAACACTGTGGTGGCATCAAGGTGAGAGAATGTAGTTGCTGGGGCTGGATCAGTTAAATCGTCCGCAGGAACATATATAGCTTGCACAGAAGTAATAGAGCCAGAAGTTGTTGAAGCTATTCTTTCTTGCATTGCACCCATATCAGTTGCAAGGGTTGGCTGATAACCAACAGCTGACGGTATTCTTCCAAGTAAAGCAGAAATTTCAGAACCAGCTTGTGTAAATCTAAAGATATTATCCACAAAAAATAGAACATCTTGGTTTTCACGGTCACGAAAATACTCCGCCATAGTAAGCGCCGTTAAAGCAACTCTAGCCCTTGCTCCAGGAGGCTCATTCATCTGACCATAAACCAAAACAGCTTGAGATTTTTCATGCTCATTTATATTTATTACATTTGAAGTGATCATCTCGTGATAAAGATCGTTACCTTCACGCGTTCTCTCCCCTACCCCGGCAAACACAGAAAATCCTTTATGAGCTTTTGCTATATTATTAATTAATTCCATTATCAGGACTGTTTTACCAACACCGGCTCCACCAAATAAGCCAATTTTTCCTCCTTTAAGATAAGGTGCAAGAAGATCTATAACTTTTATTCCCGTAACTAAAACTTCTTCCTGTATTCTCTGTTCAGTAAAACTTGGAGGTGCTCTGTGTATAGGCTCTAAGTTATATTTTCCCTTCAGTGGACCACACTCATCTATAAGCTCTCCAACAACATTAAAAATCCTTCCTAAAGTTGAACGCCCAATTGGCACCGATATTGGTGCACCTGTATCAACAAATTCATCCCCCCTTGACATGCCATTTGTGCTATCCATAGCAATACAACGAACTATATTGTCACCTATATGCTGCGAAACTTCTAAAACCAGCTCCTTATCCTTATATTTTAGTTTGCTTTTTAAAGCATTAAATATTTTAGGCAATTCACCTTCAAATTTTATATCAACAACTGCTTGAGTTACCTTAATCGCTCTACCTATATTCATCTCTTTATTTTTATCATCTAACACTATAATTCCATAAAAGAACTTCTAAAGAAAATAAATTTTATATTATTAATAGAAATTTTGCAACATTAAAACGCTTACTAGTTACGCTTCATTACAAACAATGCAAATGCATTTAATAGCCAAGTAATAATAAACAATACTAAGCTAAGCGCATAAGCAGCAAGAGTTTGTACACTATTGAAATCCTGATCTCCGGTAAGTAATGTAGCGATCTGCACGGTAATGGTAGTAACTGAATTAAGAGGGTTAAAAGTCAAATTTGCGTTGATTCCCACAGCCATTAGCACAATCATTGTTTCACCTATCACTCTTGAAATTGACAATAAAATTGCACTTAAAATTGTAGGCATTGCATAAGGTATTGTTATATGCCATATAGTTTCCGCTGGAGTTGCGCCAAGTGCCATGAAGCCATAACGCAAGCTTTTTGGAACAGATCTTATGGCATCTTCAAGTAAAGAAATAATAAAAGGAAGAATCATTATCCCAATCGATAAACCGGCAACTAAGGCACTTTCTGAGTGTATACTTAAACCAAAAAAATTTGCTACCTGCTTTATAAAGAAAGACAAAAACACAACCGCGAAATATCCATATACAACTGTAGGAATAGCAGACAAAACTTGCAAAGTTGTATTAACAATATAACGCACTTTCTCACTCGCATATTCACTAATATATATTGCAGAAAATAAACCAAGCGGAACGACAACTAACATTGCTATAATAGTTATAAGTAATGTACCAACTAAAAGCGGCGCTATACCAAAACATCCTATCTTCTCTTCATTGATAGTGACTACATTGTGGCCCCATTTCAAGCAAAACAAGAATTCTGAAATAGCTACTTTATTAAAAAAACTAATAGATTGAATAAAAATAGATAGCATTATAAATAAAGTGATAAAAAATGATATGGCCAAAGCCACAAATAACGAAAGTTTTATTATCTTATTTCTTTTATTTTTAAAGATAAAAGCAAGCATGAAAAAAAGTAACGCTATAGAAATAAAAGTTACAAAACAATTATTATAGAATACTAACAACCAAGTTAGCATCCATACACAACTAAGATATAGATAAGATTTAACCTTATTTACTTCTTGAAACCTACTAAAACAAAATAAAAGGATTAGTAAGATAGGTATGACTATCACCGAATTCATTTTTCCATGCATCAAATTTTATTCTACGAAAATGTCATACAAGTTCACCATCATTTGACAATAAAGTAAAATAATTTAAAATAAATAATTATATTAATATAAAAACAATGAAGAGAACATTTCAACCAAAAAATTTGATAAGAAAGCGCAGACATGGATTTCGTTCACGTATGGCAACAAGAGCTGGAAGAAAAATCCTTAATAGGCGCCGTTCATTAGGGTGTAACAAATTATGCGCATAGTAAGTATAAAAAAAAAGATTTTTCCTTTGCTTTCAAAAATAAGTTAGTACTCAGCAGTCTTTTTTATCGTGGGTTTTATATATCACTGTACGCTATAAAAGAAAGAGAACCTGAAAAGTACACTCATACTATTAGAGTAGGTCTGGCTGTCAGTAAAAAAGCCGGAAAAGCAACAAAAAGAAATAAAATAAAAAGGCAACTACGAATACTTGCTAAAATTAGCATTTTAAATATAAGCAATATAGGGCACTACTACATAATACTAACTCATAGAAACATTATGCAAGCAAGTTATAAAAACTTACAAAAAGATCTAACTATTTGCTTAAAAAAGATAAAATAAAAAAAAATTAAATTAAGGTATTTACAACTATATTTTTTATGATAACATAAGTAAAATTTTTAAAATAAATTAATGGGTGTGGGTGTTTAATGGTAGAAAGTAGAAAAGAACAAGATAAAAATCTCAATACAAATGAAGATACAAATGAAGGTTTTTATAAATATAAAGAATCTAGTTATCGTACACAATGGGAATTAGCATTTGAGCAAAGTCAATACTTAGAGCAGAATAAGAATAATCCTAAGCCTAGACCGCGATTATTAGATTTGAACATAGAAGCGACTTCTCGTAATAAAAGAATTATTAAAAGGCGGTAAAAAGAAATTTTTATAAACTTGGCGGCGACCTACTCTCCCTTTTCAAGTACCATCAGCGCTAAAAAGTTTCACTTCCGAGTTCGAGATGAGATCGGGTGGTTCATTTTTGCTATAGCCACCAAGTCAATAAAAATTTCTAACTTAACAATTTTAACTTAATATTTAACACTGCATACACACATACAGAAAGCAAATAAATCAATCAGGCTATTAGTACTAGTTAGCTTCACATGTTACCATGCTTCCACACCTAGCCTATCAACGTGGTAGTCTCCCACGGCCTTAATTGGGAAATCTTTTTGAAGAGGGTTTCTTGCTTATATGCTTTCAGCAATTATCCCATCTATACATAGCCACCCAGCGATGCTATTGGCATAACAGCTGGTACACCAGAGGTATATCCATCTCGGTCCTCTCGTACTAGAGTCAGACCTTCTCAAATTTCCTTCACCCACGGCAGATAGAAACCGAACTGTCTCACGACGTTCTAAACCCAACTCACGTATCACTTTAATCGGCGAACAGCCGAACCCTTGGGACCTTCTTCAGCCCCAGGATGTGATGAGTCGACATCGAGGTGCCAAACGGTGTCGTCGCTATGAACGCTCGAACACCATCAGCCTGTTATCCCCGGCGTACCTTTTATCCGTTGAGCGATGACCCTTCCATACAGAATCACCGGATCACTATGACCGACTTTCGTCTCTGCTTGGCTTGTCAGCCTCGCAGTCAGGCAAGCTTATGCCATTATACTATCAAGCTGATTTCCGACCAGCTCTAGCTTACCTTCGCACGCCTCCGTTACTTTTTAGGAGGCGACCGCCCCAGTCAAACTACCCACCATACAATGTCCTAGTTCCAGATAATGAAACATAGTTAGATATCAAAAGTGTAAAGGGTGGTATCTCAAGGTTGACTCCATTATAGCTAGCGCCATAACTTCAAAGTCTCCCACCTATCCTGCACATCACACTTTTAATAGCAATGTAAAGCTATAGTAAAGGTGCACGGGGTCTCTTCGTCTAACCGCGGGTACCCCGCATCTACACGGGGAATTCAATTTCGCTGAAGTGATGTTGGAGACAGTGGAGAAATCGTTACGCCATTCGTGCGGGTCGGAACTTACCCGACAAGGAATTTCGCTACCTTAGGACCGTCAGTGTTACGGCCGCCGTTTACTGGGGCTTCAATTCGGAGCTTGCACCCTTCCTATTAACCTTCCAGCACCGGGCAGGCGTCAGACCCTATACTTCCACTTACGTGTTTGCAGAGTCCTGTGTTTTTAGTAAACAGTCGCTACTCCCTATTTTGTGCCACCTACTCATAGTTGCCTAAAAGCAGGTTACCCTTCTTCCGAAGTTACAGGTATAATTTGCCGAGTTCCTTCAACATCATTCTTTCAACACCTTAGTATACTCTACTCATCCACCAGTGTCGGTTTGCGGTACGGCCTCATAAATATAAGTGCTATTTCCTGGAGCTTCTTTTAAGCATAGATCAATCCAATAAGATCTATACAAATACGAAACCCGTCACACTTAAGAGGTTTAGGAATATTAACCTAATTGCCATCAACTACTCCTTTACGGACTCGCCTTAGGAACCGACTAACCCTACGCAGATTAACTTAACGTAGGAACCCTTAGATTTTTGGTGAGAGTGTTTTTCACACTCTTTTACGCTACTTATGTCAGCATTCTCACTTCCGATATCTCCAGCAGTTTTCACAAACCACCTTCACAGACTTACGGAACGCTCCGCTACTGCGCCTATTGATCGAAATCAATAAGCACTCACATCTTCGGTATACAGCTTTAGCCCCGGTACATTTTCGGCGCAGAAAAACTTATTTAGACAAGTGAGCTGTTACGCTTTCTTTAAAGGATGGCTGCTTCCAAGCCAACCTCCTAGCTGTAATGGTTTTTCTACTTCCTTCCCCACTTAGCTGTAATTTTGGGACCTTAGATAGTGATCTGGGTTGTTTCCCTTTCCACCACGGACTTAGCACCCGTAGTGTGCCTGCTGTATAATTAATTGTTGGTATTCGGAGTTTAGTTAGATTTGGTAAGACGGTGAATCCCCCTAGTCTATCCAGTGCTCTACCCCCAACAACATACATACAACGCTCTACCTAAATAGATTTCGCGGAGAACCAGCTATTTCCAAGTTTGATTGGCCTTTCACCCCTAATCACAACTCATCCAATAATGTTGCAACATTAACTGGTTCGATCCTCCAGTGTGTTTTACCACACCTTCAATCTGGTCATGACTAGATCACTTGGTTTCGGGTCTAATCCATAAAACTAAAACGCCCTATTCAGACTTGCTTTCGCTACGCCTACACCTAACGGCTTAAGCTTGCTTCATAGATTAACTCGCTGACCCATTATGCAAAAGGTACGCTGTCACTCTAAATATCAATAAATTGATATAGAGCTCCAACTGTTTGTAAGCACTTGATTTCAGATTCTATTTCACTCCCCTCCCGGGGTTCTTTTCACCTTTCCCTCACGGTACTTGTTCACTATCGGTCGTTAAGGAGTATTTAGGCTTGGAGGATGGTCCCCCCATATTCAAACAGGATTTCACGTGCCCCGCTGTACTCAAGGATTTAAAAACTTTCTACTTATACAGGACTATCACCTTCTATGGTTACTATTTCCAGAGTATTCTAATTCTTATTCTTAAATCACTAGCCTTTTCCGCTTTCGCTCGTCACTACTAACAGAATCTCGGTTGATTTCTTTTCCTTTGGCTACTTAGATATTTCAGTTCACCAAGTTTGCTTTACATACTTAGTATGTAATAACTAGCTAAACTAGTTGGGTTTCCCCATTCGGAAATCTGCGGATCAAAATTTGTTGACAATTCCCCACAGCTTATCGCAGCCTGCCACGTCCTTCATCGCCTCTTAACGCCAAGGCATCCATCAAGTGCTCTTAATAATTTATTTATCCGACTATATGCAGAATATGCAGAGTTAAATATTATTAAAATTGAATTGAGATTAAATTAATCTCTACCATAAAACTTGTCAAACATCTAAAAACTAAATTAATCTTTTATATATTATAACCTAATAAATAATATGTCAACGCCTTTTTGCACAAAACATTTACTTATATTATCAACAACAATATACTAACAATTCTAAACAGTACAATCTGAGAAATATGCGGTAAACTTATATATACAGTAAAAATTAATGAAAAAGATATTTTGTAAGATAAACTGTGTTAAAATCAATTGCCTAAAAATGATAATGAACATTCGGAGTATTTCTAATGTATGAAAAGTAATCTCTCTTTTATAAAAAACATTGCTTTAAATTGTATGTCTAAGCTCATTGGTGTATTAAATATTAAGAAAGTAAAACACTTCATTGTGAATAAATATAATACTCTTCATAAAGAAATGATAGTGCTTCTTAAAAAATCTAAGAACCTGTTAAACACCAACATTGAAATCGGTTTATATCACTTTTATAAAGGTAGCATATCAGATGCAAAGTTACGATTTTGGTTAATTAGCATATTTTACCCCCATCTACCTATAGTCTGGTATAACATCGGAAGGTGTCATTTTGCGGTAGGGAATACTAACAAAGCTTATAATTATTTAACAAAGACACTAAAATTAGATAATGACCACGAGGAGGCGTCTTACTATATAAAAAAAATGACAAACTCAGCGCCTATTACAGAATTGCCAAAAAACCTCATAAGACAATATTTTGATTACACAGGTGAATATTTTGTTGAGCATTGGTTGATTGCCAAACAATATAGAGGGCATGAACTTGTACACATGATAATTACAAAAATCTTCAACAACTCCACTTCTGAGCTCAATATACTTGACCTTGGTTGTGGAACTGGAATATGTGGTCATTTCTTGAAAATAAATAGTATTGGAAACCACATAACAGGAATTGACATTTCAAGTAGAATGCTAAATATCGCAAGAGGATGCTTTATAAAAGGTAAGCCTGTTTACAATGAATTAATACATATGGAAATGAAAGAGTTTCTTAAACAAGAGAAAAACCAGCAGTATGATGTAATTATCTTTGCTGAAGTGCTACATTATCTACATGACTTTCAAGAAGAATTGGAATTAGCAAAAAGATCTACGAGCAAAAAAGGGGTTATTGTGTGTTTAATAAGAAGAAAGGAAGGTGAAGGTATTGACTTTGTAAACAAAGGAGACTATTTTCGTCACTCAGAAAATTATGTTCAACATGTTGCAAAAGAAATAAATATGCAAATAAGTTATATGAGTTACTGTAAAATATATGGCAGTCAGGTTGACGGTATCTTGTTTGCATTACAGCATCAACAAGAAAGTCCGAAAAACCCAACTTAAAAATCGCTCAAAATGACTTTTAAGTACCTATATATAATAAAAGAATAAAAGGAATTTTATGAATAACATTACCATTAATTACGCAAAGGATAGCAAATTAACCAATTTTGGAAAAGCAGTTCTATCAGACAGGTATTTAATAGAAAATGAAAGTTATCAAGACCTCTTTGCACGTATTGCTAATTACTATTCTGATAATAAAGAACATGCGCAGCGTCTTTATGACTACATGAGTAACTTGTGGTTCATGCCTTCAACACCAATACTCAGCAATGGTGGCACTAAGAGAGGGTTACCTATCTCTTGCTTTCTTAATGAAACCGAAGACAGCTTGCAGGGAATAGTTGATCTATGGAATGAAAATGTTTGGCTTGCTGCACGTGGTGGAGGAATAGGTAGTTATTGGGGAAACCTGCGTTCAATAGGCGAAAGCGTAAAGGGTAGCGGCAAAACATCAGGAATTGTTCCATTTATTGTAGTGCAAAATGCTCTAACGCTCGCAATTAGTCAGGGATCCTTAAGGCGAGGAAGTTCAGCAGTCTATCTTCCTGTATCTCATCCGGAGATAGAAGAGTTTCTGGATTTACGCAAGCCAACAGGCGGTGACCCAAATCGCAAAGCGTTAAATATACATCATGCTGTAATAGTAACAGATAAATTTATGCAGGCTGTTGAGAATGATCAAGAATGGAATTTAATAAGCCCTCACAACAATAAGGTTATTTCAACTGTAAAAGCGCGGGATATATGGATCAAAATATTAACAGCAAGAGTTGAAACTGGAGAACCTTACATTATTTTCCTTGATGCAACAAATAACAATAAGCCAGAATCTTACAAAAAGCTCAACTTAGACATCAAGATGTCAAATCTATGCAGTGAAATAACTTTAACCACAGGTTATGATCACCTGAATAAGTCACGCACTGCTGTGTGTTGTCTATCATCCGTAAACCTTGAGTACTACGAAGAATGGAAAGACAATAAACTCTTCATAGAAGATATAATGCGCTTTCTTGATAATGTATTGGAAGATTTCATAAATAAAGCACCGAATGAAATGCAGCGAGCAAAATATTCTGCAGCCAGAGAACGCAGTATTGGTCTTGGTGTGATGGGCTTTCACTCATTTTTACAAAGCAAAATGGTTCCTTTTGAATCAGTAACAGCACAACAATGGAATAAAAAAATATTTAAGTATTTACGCGAGCAAGCAGATATAGTTTCTAAAAAATTAGCAGGAGAAAAGGGAGCATGTCCTGATGCCAAAGAAGTTGATCTAATGGAAAGGTTTACACACAAACTCGCTATTGCTCCTACTGCCTCGATCTCCATTATTGCAGGTAATACCTCTCCTGGAATAGAACCATATGCAGCAAACGTATTCATACAAAAGACACTTACAGGTTCATTTGTAGTGCGAAATAAATTCTTGCAAAAACTATTAGCAGAAAAAAATCAAGACAATGATAAAATATGGTCTTCAATTTCAACAAACGAGGGTTCCGTTCAGCATTTAGATTTTCTTAGTGAGCATGAAAAATTGACATTTAAAACAGCGTACGAGCTTGACCAAAGATGGATTATAAAACATGCAAGTGATAGAACTTCGTACATTTGTCAATCTCAATCAGTAAATCTGTTCTTACCTGCCAACGTACATAAACGTTACTTGCACAAAATACACATGCTTGCTTGGAAAAAAGGATTGAAGAGCTTATATTACTGCAGATCACAATCAATGCAGAGAGCCGATAAGGTCTCGCATGACATATTCAAAAAAAGTGAAATATTGCAGCAAAAAACAGATATTGACTACGATGAATGTTTGTCATGCCAATAGCGGCCTTACTCAGAAAAAGTAGAGAGAAAGTTAAGCAAATGGGTAAATAGACTTCTTGCATAACCATATAACGCACTTTTATTGGGAATAGAAACGAAAAACTTGCTTGACACCCTTCGCCAGCCCCCTTATCATGAAACTGAAGCTATTGTATTTGCTTTCGCCAATCTGCAGATTAAAAGGTAAGGATTACTTAATGTATCGGCGTCTTATGTTTAATTTTTTGCAGTATATAGATACTGTATGTCTTTACAAAACTTCATCTACATCTAGATTTTTATCTAAATAAGCTGAACGCGCTTATAAAGCGTTACAAGACATCAAAAAATGCCAATACTCGACAGAGATAGTAAAAGACTAGCTAACTCGGGGGTTCTTTGTCTTTTTTCCTGCTTAGTAAATTTCTTAAACATTTGCAGCGTAGGTTAGTTGCAATTAAAAGCATCTGAATTTCGCTTGTCAAGCGTTTAAAACATAAAAAACGCCAATATTTTAAAGCGGATAATAACCCCAGGGCTTCTTTTGCCTTTTTTTTCATTTGGTAAATTTCTTAATGTTTATAGCTAACATGAAGCTAAGTACGAACTTTGTTAAACACAACAAATGGTGTCATCCCAGTGCCCCTGTGATGTATTCCAGTGCTTGACACTGCTCTCCTTTGTCATCCCAGTGTCCAATCAAAATTCCTGGATCCCAGTGTCTGGGCACTGGGATGACACCATCATAAAGGAACCAGTGTCAGCTACTTGGATGACACCATTCTTTCTTCTGGATTCCAGTGTCAAGCACTGGAATGACACCATAGGGGCACTGCCGTCATAAAGGAACCAGTGTCAGCTACTTTCATGACATCATCATAAAGTAAAATGAGATCCCAGTGTCACGCACTGGGATGACAAGAAGAGGGCACTGGGATGACACCATCATAAAGGAACCAGTGTCAGCTACTTTCATGACACCTCTGGGCACTGCCGTCTTGAATGGGAACCAGTCTTACATGACACCATTTACAACCACTCTCCTACCCTTTCTAGCTGTTTATAGCTGTTAAATCTCAGGAATTTATCAAAATATGGAGAGGCAATAAAGGGTGTGGAATTACTTAAATAATTAGATAAAAAACCAGGCAGATCATTTTTTAATTCTTGCATTTTGTATCTATAATTTTGTATAGAAATAACTTTTATTTTATCACAATCAAGTTTCCAATAAGCAAGTTCTGAGACTTCTCTTTTTGTTATATGTTCTACCGCTAAGGCTTGTAAAATTAATTGCGGAAAAAACCCCGACATCACTTCTTCGTTGGAAGGTGGTGAACCAAGTTTATAGTCTATAATTGCTACTTGCCCACTTGGTAGATACTCAACTCTATCACATCTTGCTGTCAGTAAGATTTCTTGAGGGATAAGATCTCTATTTGTCATCCAAGCAGTTTCATACTGATCACAAGAAATATAGATTCCAGCGTCACGCGCTGGAATGACACCAATATGGAATATCGGACAGGAAAAGCTCTTTTCCAACTCAACATAGTTGCTTCGAGTTTCATCAAGTTCGACAAAAGATTGAATTACCCTCTGTAGTCTTACCCACCACATATTTGAAAAATTAAACTGACTAGTCGAAAATGCTTCTCGTGCAATGCTCATTGGCGATTTTTTGTTGCGTAAATATCTTGCAAGAATGTTGTGTACCATAGTGCCAAATTCTAATATCGATGGCTTAAAATTCAAGTCTCTTAATTGTTTAAGGCCCAGTATATATTCAACGTAAAATGAATAAGGATTACGAATTAGCTTTTCTATTGCACTGCAAGACATCACCTGCATTTTTTCTTTTCTAACTTCGGTTTGAGGTTTTGGCATAGGCTGAGTACATGGAACAGTACATTCAGGCGTATTTAATATCCTCAGCCAATCACGATACGGCTGTTTCCCCTCCTTGAGTAGAATTTCCAAACGCTGCAATAGAATTGGTTTTCTATGGCTTAGCGATCTTGTAATATAAACCTTACTTGCACAAAACAAATTGTGTAAAGTATAAAAAAAATACCCCTGCTCTTCTTGCACGGAAGGAAGGTTAAATTTTTCTCTCGTAAGTGCATTCAAAAGCGGACTTTGAAAGCTTGGCGCTTCATTAAATCCAGCAAGTATTACAACTTTGTTGTGATATAAGCTGAATTTATTCAAGTCGCTTGCTACAGAGAAAAACTCTTTCTCTAAAAATAAGGTCAGAATTTGGCTATATAACTCTAAGGAGCATTTAATTCCTACACCCTCACATGCATTTGAGAAATTACAGGTAAAATTACCTATTTCACTATTTAGCTCTGAAAAATTTATACCAGATAATATATTAATACACTGCAAATGAGTTGCTACCACATCAAAAATAGAGCAATTTATAGAATGAAGTAAAGGATTAAATACGACCTCTAACTTACTGATAATAAGTAATATATCTTCTTTGTATTTTAGCTTTTTATGGGCATTGATAGCATTTATAATATCGCTCAGGCCATTTGTACTAAAGTTGCGTAATACCTCTATTTCAAATTCAGATAAAATCCGAGAGTACTCTTCTTGAGTGTAACCAAAAGTCACTAGCCTATGCTTAAGGAGCGAAAGTAATGACACACTGCTCCAATTTGAGGTCAAAACTTCGATACTATAAAGCAGAAGCGTTATATAAGGGTAATTTTCCGGTATGGCACTGTGTTGCCTTGATAAACATGCTATACGAGTTGCAAGTAATTTATCAAAGACGACCAAAGAAACATTTTCATAACCTTCATTTTCTATAATTAATGATGTCACTTGTGCTTCTTCCTCTCTGGAATCACAAGTGATGACTTCAATATTTTCAATTGATCTACCACCAACTTTGCTCAGATCGGCAGTTGTATCAAAGATGCAATCTAGATATTCCTCAGGACTTCCTGTTATCCCAGCCCCTTCTTTTGTCATCCCAGCCTTTTTTTCTGTCATCCCAGTGCTTGACACTGGGATCCAGTTTTCATTATACAGCCACCTGGTGCGCTCATTTAAAGTTAAGTTTTCTGGATCCCAGTGTCGAGCTACTCGGATGACATCAGAACACGCTTCTGGCAGAAAACTAACATCCCTTCTATCCACTTTTAAATAATCGAGCAGATCTTTCAGGCAATATTGATAGTGTTTTTTATCACGTAATTTCCAGTCTTTCTCTTTAATTTTCAAATTCAGGTTAGGCAAAATTATTTTTCCAAATGGCAGATCATATATAGCCTTAATTAACGACTTATCCTTTCCAATTCCAACAAAGATTATATGTTGGTCTTTTTGTAAAGAGGTTATCATATTGTTTATGTAATCACTCTTATGTTCTAATATATCCACTACTCCTAAATCTTTTAAAATTTTACTCCATGTTTCAATAAGTAAATTTATGAAACTTTCTATTTTTTTTGAATGTTCATCGGACTCTGCCATTTGGGTATACTGAATTTTATCAAGCAGTGATGGCAGGCTATAAGCTAAATCAATTGGAAAATTATCATTATTTTTTCTATTCCACTCCAATATGAATTGAATGAGTAGCAGCGTCCTTTTTGTTGGCTTGATAACTTTGACTCTATCAAGATTTAATATTAAATCCTCCTCATCGATGTTCTCTAGCGAAACTATCTCTGGTAAAATTATGCATTTTTTAGCGTTATGATTCTTGAATGCACTCAGCAGCGCTATCACATCCCTCTTGCAAGGAAGTATGATTTTTACTTCAGGAATTTTTTCCCTTTCATATTCAGAAAATATATGCTGAACCAGCACATCAAAAAGGGATTCATCCACATTAACGGTAAAAACTCTTCCCACTAACAGCAACAATTAATACAATACTTTTATTGTATAGAAATTATTCAAAATATAAACGTGCTTGTATGCTATTATATATTAAAATCTTTCATAACATTACATGACAAACATCAGAATAGAAGTTTTAAATAAATGTGAGCAAGTTGGCCGCAGATGGTTAGTCAACGTTTACTCGATTTATATACACAAAGAATTACCACCAAAATTATATGAAGAAATTTGCGGGCTATTTTATAATAAAGTCATACAAGACTGCCGTTATTATTCCTACAACGAAAACCTTGAAGAAGTTCAATATAACTTCATAGAACCACAAGCTGAGTGGGGCTTGGAAATAAGCTTTTTACCTGGCATGACCGATAATGTAGGCAACACAGCGAAACAAATTGTTAGAGAATATTTAATAAACAAAGGCTATATCGACCAGCCTGTCATCCCAGCCCCTTCTTTTGTTATCCAAGTAGCTGACACTTGGATCCAGAAAGAGAAAACGCAGATTCCAGCGTCACGCGCTGGAATGACACCAATTGAGATTAAGGCAAGAAGTTCAAAATTGATTTTGGGTAAAGGAAGCATGCCAACCGAAGATTATGTAAAGCAAGAATTCAACCCTATCACTGAGTATTGCATTCTTGTTTATAAAGAAAACGGCAATTGTTATTGGAGGCATTACGGTAAGTTAAAAGGCGTCATCCCAGTGCTTAACTACTTGGATCCAGAAAATTTCAAGCAATTGTATAATAAAAACTGGATTCCAGTGTCAAGCACTGGAATGACAGAGGGGGAAACAGGAATGACAGAAGGGAGAGCTGGAGATGCCCACTCCGGTGTCATTCCAGCGCGTGACCAGGAAAAAAAAGAATGGATCCCAGTGTCAAGCAATGGGATGACAGAAAAAAAGGCTGGGATGACAAAAGAGAGCACTGGAGTGATATCAAGTAGTAATGGGGCTAAATCTGTTGATTTAAATGTAAGTGACCAAGAACTTGAGAAAATCAGCAGAGATGGAATCGATGGTAATGGCACTTTAGGGCTCTCGCTGGCAGCAATGAAAGCTATAAAGGATTACTTTAAAAAACTTAATAGAAATCCATATGATATTGAACTTGAGTCCCTAGCACAAACTTGGTCTGAACATTGTAAGCACAACATTTTCTCCTCTCCAATTGATGAAATAAAAGATGGCCTGTATGCACATTATATTAAGCGTGCAACGCGTGAGATAAATTCTGACATATGTGTGTCAGTTTTCTCCGACAATGCCGGAGGAATAATTTTTGATGACGATTACTTGATTGTCGATAAAGTTGAAACTCACAATAGCCCTTCAGCTCTTGATCCATTTGGTGGAGCAATGACCGGAGTGCTTGGAGTTAATCGTGATATAGTGGGTTTCGGGAAAGGCGCAGAGCCTATAATGAATACCTATTACTTTTGCTTTGCCAAAGAAGCAAAAGGCAAATTTTATAGGGATAAAGAGCGCACTGATGAGATTTTACCGCCAAAATATATAATGAAAGAAGTGATTCACGGTGTTAATGTTGCTGGTAATTGCTCTGGTATTCCAACACAACTTGGATCGGTATATTTTGACGATAGATTTTGTGGAAAGCCGTTAGTCTTTGTTGGCAGTGTCGGAATTATTCCGCGCAGTATAAATAATGTACCTTCACACATCAAAGGGCCTAAAAACGGCGATAAAATCGTAATTATTGGTGGAAGAGTTGGAAGGGACGGAATTCACGGTGCAACTTTTTCTTCAGAGGCTTTATCGGGAAACAGCCCTTCAACAATTGTACAAATTGGTGACCCTATAACACAAAAAAAATTATCCAATGCCGCCTTGGAAGCAAGAGATCTTGGTCTTTATAATGCAATAACGGATAACGGAGCAGGTGGGCTGTCGTCGTCTATTGGTGAAATGGGAAAAGACGGATTTGAAGTTGATTTGAGCAAGGTTCTCCTTAAAAACGATGGTATGGCTCCGTGGGAAATATGGATATCAGAATCACAAGAGAGAATGACCTTAGCAGTGCCAGAAGAAAATCTCCCTATGTTTAAGCAAATCATGAAAAAACATGATGTGGAGGTTTGTGTGATTGGAGAGTTCAATGAGAGTGGTAAAGCTGTTGTTAAATGTCCTGAAGGGAAAGTAATAATGGATATCGGAACTGAATTTCTGCATGATGGTAACCCTAGAATGCACTTACAGACAAAGCCGTGGACTGGAGAGTGGATTCCAGTGTCAGCTACTTGCATGACATCAAGCCAAGAAGCCGAACTAAAAGAAATGCTAAGCAGACCAAACATATGCAGTAAAGAGTTCATAGTGGTGCAATACGACCATGAAGTTCAAGGGTCATCAGTGTTAAAACCACTGCAGGGCAAGGGAAGAGTGTGCAGCGAAGCTGTTGTCTCAAGGCCAATCCTTTCTTCAAATAAAGGTGTTGTGAAATCGCAAGGGTTTGGCTCGAGTTATGGGGAAATTGACACTTACCATATGGCAGCATGTGCGATTGACACTGCCATACGCAACTACGTAGCTGCAGGAGGAAATATAAATCATCTAGCGTTGCTCGACAATTTTTGTTGGTGTGATGCTTATAATCCAGAAAGGTTGTGGCAACTAAAGAGAGCTGCAGAGGCTTGTTACTACTTTGCAACTGCATTTAAAACACCATTCATATCTGGAAAAGATAGTATGTTTAACGACTTTAAGGGATATGATGAAAATGGCGAGAAAGTGATGATCTCTGCACCACCTTCATTACTCATCTCAGCAATTGGAGTTATAGAGAATATTGAAAATGCGGTATCGCTTGATGTAAAAATGCCAGGAGACTTAATATACGTGCTTGGAGAAACACTCGATGAACTTGGTAGATCTGAATATCAATTATACAGTGGAATAGATAATAACAATGTACCAAAAGTTGATGCAAAGAGCGCTAGGAAGTTGTATGAGCGTTACAACCAGGCAATAAAAGATGGCATAATTGCCTCTGCAATTGCACCAAACTTGGGCGGATTAGTTATTGCTCTGGCAAAATCGCTAATTGCAGGAGACCTTGGTGCTGAAATCGATCTTTCACTAGTGCCAATAGGAAAAATACAAAATACAGACATAATAAACAAGATAATAATGTTTTCTGAATCGCAAAGTAGAATTTTGGTTACTATTGCACCACAAAATCAGAAGAGGTTTGAAGAATCGTTTGAAGGTGCGGTTTATTCATGTATTGGCAAAGTAACAGAGAAAAAGGTGCTAAACATAAAGGATGTTTTAAAAGTAAATCTGAAAGATGTGGCATGCTAATATAAAATGTTTTCCTCATTATGATAAATAACTCTTTTACTATATGTAATGTTTATTTAGAATGAATGTATGTTATTAATTTTGGGTAGGTAATTATGTCTATTTTATCGATACTCCTGTTTATCAGTCTTTCTTTACTCAACACTTCAAATAAATTGATGATATGTGCTGCCTTATTTGTGGGAGCTGCTTTAGTTATAAATTCAATGGTTGAATTTTATGGCAAAAGCAAAGCTACGTACAGTTTAATAGTGTGTACAGTGCTATGTTGTGTTTTTAAATTGCAAAGTTTTAGTTTGATGATATTGATTTCATATACTGCAATTTTAGTCTCTCTTCTCTCAAGTATAATTATTTTTGAAAAATTGAGGTCCAAGTTGAATTTTCATATGGCAAATTTCATTACTTTAATTATAGCATCAGTGGTTGATAGTACAGTTGTATGTGTTGGATTACTATACAAATTTTCTGCAGGTAAATGCTTATCAATATATATTAGAGATTTAATTTTTAAGTTTTCTTATCCGTCAGTATTGAGCATCTGCTTGTTTGCAGGAATGTATTTATTTTGCTTGGCGAACAAGAAATATTTTAAGATTTCCACATAACCTGTTTTCTGATATAGCTAAACTGACTTTGGGTCCTGGGGGTGTATTTGGTGGTCCTAATACGTAACAACAGTTTAGAATTTATAGGTAGCCTAAACCCACAACTGTACAAACATTATGATTTGAGCCTATCAGGGGGGTGTCATTCCAGTGCCCAGACAGTGGAATCCAGAAAAAAGAATGGTGTCATCCCAGTGCTTGACACATAGCTGTACGAACATTCATTTTTGAAGGTAAATTGCACAGCAAATGGTGTCATTCCAGTCTGGAATCCAGAAATTTTGCTTATAACTGAGCTGATGAGCTAAAGGTAGTTGTCTTACGCTAAAACAAACGTTTTTAATTAAGTTGCATAGAACCAGTGTCTGGGCACTGGCCCACTGGTGGGAATTGCTCCTAAACTACAACGTTCGTACAGCTATGTGCTTGACACTGGGATGACATCATAGGGGCACTGGCCTACTTAACCGTCATACCGTTGCGGTATCTCAGCCGCTAACAAGTAGCGGAATGACGATTTATCAAACGCTGCCTAATTTTCCGTAACAGTTGAAAAAATCAATAGAAAATCAATATATCACTATAAATTCACGTATTTTGAGGCTATAATAGTCAAAAATACGTGATGTATGGACAATTTCATCAGAGTTAAGGGCGCAAGGGAACATAATCTGCAAGGTGTAGACGTCAATATACCGAAAAATAAGCTAGTTGTTATAACTGGGCTAAGTGGTTCTGGCAAGTCTAGCCTCGCATTTGATACGATTTATGCAGAAGGCCAACGCCGGTACGTTGAAAGCCTATCAGCTTACGCGCGTCAATTTCTCAACATTCAGGATAAACCAGATGTTGAGTCGATTACAGGTCTCTCTCCTGCAATATCTATCAACCAGAAATCGATCTCAAAAAATCCAAGGTCAACAGTTGGAACTATTACCGCAATTTACGATTACTTGCGCTTAGTATATGCACGAATAGGAGTTCCTTATTCACCTGCAACTGGATTACCAATAACAAAACAAACGGTGTCTCAAATTGTAGATACTATAATTGCGTTACCTTTAGAAACTAAGATATATATACTTGCCCCTGTTGTGCGTGATAGAAAGGGAGAACATCTTAAAGAGATATTGGAAATTAAAAGACAAGGTTACGTAAGGTTCAAAATAGATGGTGAAGTGTACAATGTAGATAACTTGCCTAAACTCGATAAGAACAAGAAACACGACGCTTTTGTGGTTGCAGATAGAATATCAATATTGGGCGATATAGGAAATCGACTGCCAAGTAGTATAGAATCCGCACTAAAACTTGGTAATGGTCTAATGTATGTAGAAATAGTAAACCTACCTGACAACCATAATTCCGAGTATAAAAATGGTCAAATTCTGACTTTTTCAGAGAATTTTGCATGCCCCGAGTCTGGTTTCACTCTTGAGGAAATAGAACCAAGATTATTTTCTTTTAACAGTCCTTACGGTGCATGTGGTGCGTGTAATGGGCTTGGTAAAAAGCTAAGTGTTGATGTAAAGCTAATAGTACCGGATGAAACTCTTTCAATATCTGAGGGTGCTTTAAAGCCAGTGGGATCAATGTTCCGTCAAGTGCACACAGGTTATGGATTTCTAAAAAGTGCAATTCTATTACTGGCTGAAAACTACAAATTTAACCTTGATATTCCGTGGAAGAACATAGATCAAGAAGTAAAAGATATGATACTCTTTGGCTCTAATAAATTTCAAGGTTTGATCAGTATCTTGGAGAACCAGATGGATTATGATGAAACGCTTGTTGAGCGATATTGCTCTGTCACTCACTGCAGAGAATGTACTGGCTATAGATTGAAAAAAGAAGCGCTTACAGTAAAAATTGATAGCAAACATATAGGTGAAGTATCAGAGCTCAGCATCGATGAATCCCTTAAATGGTTTGAAAATTTGCCAGACAAGCTCACAGAACAACAGAAGCAAATCTCAAGTAAAATATTAAATGAAATAATCAAGAGGCTAGCATTTTTAAAGAATGTAGGGTTGAATTACCTAACGCTTGATCGAGAATCTAGCACTCTCTCTGGCGGTGAGAGTCAGAGGATCAGACTTGCTTCACAAATTGGCTCTGGTTTAACAGGAGTGCTGTACGTGCTTGATGAACCCTCGATAGGCCTTCATCAATGCGATAATGATCGGTTAATTGCTACACTGAAAAACTTGAGAGACATGGGTAACACTGTAATCGTTGTTGAGCATGATGAAGATACAATAATGGCTGCTGATTATGCAATTGATATTGGTCCTGGAGCTGGCGTAAATGGTGGAAAAGTTGTTGCAGAAGGAACACCAGACCAGGTGCAAAGAAATTCAGAGAGCATAACAGGGCAATATTTGAGTGGAGAGAAAAAAATTTTAATTCCAAGGAGAAGAAAGCAAGCAACTCAGTTCATAAAAGTAATAAATGCATGTGAAAATAACTTAAAAAATGTGAACGTTAAATTTCCTATAGGGAATCTTATTTGTGTTACTGGAATATCAGGAGGGGGAAAATCAAGTTTAGTCATAGAAACGTTATATAAATATTCAGCACATAAGATACATCATTCGTCTGCAAGGTATGGCCAATGCGATAAGATAGAAGGCCTTGAATATATAGATAAAGTTATAGAAGTTGATCAGTCGCCAATTGGTAGAACTCCTGCGTCAAATCCAGCAACATATGTCGGTATGTTTACTCATATAAGAAATTGGTTTGCAGGTCTTTCGGATTCAAAAGCAAGGGGATATAATATAGGCCGGTTTTCATTTAATACCAGAGGGGGAAGGTGTGAGGCTTGTAAAGGTGATGGGCACTTAAAGATAGAGATGCATTTTCTACCGGACGTTTATGTGAAGTGTGAGCAGTGTAAAGGGCGAAGGTATAATCGGGAAACATTGGAAGTTACTTATAAAGAAAAATCAATCTCTGATGTCCTTGATATGACGATAGATCAAGCTTGTGATTTTTTTGAAAACCTTCCAATGGTAAAAGAAAAGTTGATTTCTTTGCAGGAAGTGGGGCTTGGCTATATAAAACTCGGACAGTCGTCAACAACGTTGTCTGGGGGTGAAGCACAACGAATAAAGCTGTCCAAGGAGCTATCAAAACGATTTACCGGAAGAACATTGTATATTCTTGATGAGCCAACAACTGGATTACACTTTGAAGATATAAATAACTTACTAAAAATACTCCATAGATTAGTCGATCTGGGAAACACTGTTATAGTTATCGAGCACAATTTGCACGTTATAAAAACTGCAGATTATATAATAGACATCGGACCAGAGGGCGGAATAAAAGGCGGAGAAGTGATTGCTACTGGAACTCCAGAAGAAGTGGCAAAAATTCCAGAAAGTGTTACAGGCAGGTATCTTAAAACGTATTTATTATAAACTATTTCTTAATTATATTAGGCTAGGTTACATATTCATGATTTGGAGATAAGAATGTCAGTATATCAATATTTTAAAAGGTATGCTAAATATGGAATTGTGCCTGCTAAGGAAGTAAAAAATCACACACCAGTTCCAGAGAATAGTTTCTATAAATCTGTGCATTATGTTGATAATGTGCTAGGACCTGTGAAAGATGTAATTTGTGGAGTTGAGAGTAAGAACGGTTATAATGATCAATATATAAAAAATTGTGAGTATGTGGGTTATAGAGCAGAGGAAGTGTTTCCACTTTGTAAACGGGGTGCTTTTCTAGCAGCTAGCATAATATTGCAACCTTTATTTTTGTTAGTGGCATATTCATCATACTTACCAATTAAGTTGTTGTCAAAAATAACAGGGGGTTATTGTCTTAAAACGGATACAAAATCATTCGTTGATTATTCAAACATATTTTTAGAAATGGGGCAAGATTGTGCTAGTGCAGTAGCTAGAGTATTTAATAAGATTGTAAGTTATGCTTGCGCTGCTGTCATTTGGGCTGCCGCGTTAATGATAACGCCACTCATGTTGGCTTATAACAAAGTGCAAAGTAAGTTAAGTGAAACACAGGAGCCAGAAAAACATCAACTTTTATCTAAGGATAATTCAAAGACTACTTTAGTCGGTGGTGTACCACGGACTGAGTTATAAGTTCTGCTTTTCAGCAGTATGAACTATATTGAAATGAAATAAAAAGTGAAAGGGTGTAAGTTTAAGTTACTTTAGCTATACTATATAAATTATTTTATAATATATTTAATGAGTTGTGAACCTTCTCTTACTAAAAAAAGCTACAAATCTCATATTTCCAAGCGTATGCGTAAGTTGCGAATGTATCATTGATGAAAATCTTAATCTGTGTAGTGAATGCAACAAAAAAATCAATTTTCTAACTAAGCATTACTGCAATGTTTGTGGCGTAGTAATCTCAGACAATATTTATACGTGTGGTAAGTGCATCATCAATCCTCCACCGTTTAAAGTATTAAGATCAGTTTTTGCTTATGATCAACATAGTAAAAACATGATTATAAATTTCAAATTTTTTGATAATTTGAATTACGTAAAAATCTATGCAAAGTGGATATACCAAGCTAATCAGGATACATTTCAGAACGCAGAGATCATAATTCCTATACCGTTACATAAAATGCGCTTGTTTAAACGTAAATATAATCAAGCAGCGTTGCTTGCAAAAGAGTTGAGTAAGTTGTCCAATTTATCCTATACGCCATTTGCAATAAAACGTCTTCGCCATACTGTGCCTCAAGCTGGTCTTTCACTTAAACAGCGTGAAAAAAATTTAAAGAAGGCTTTTAAAACAAGCAACAAGAAAATTATCGAAAATAAAATCGTGATATTAGTTGATGATGTGGTAACAACCGGAGCAACTGTAAGATCTTGCTCTCAGGAAATTTTAAACTCCGGTGCAAAAGAAGTGAGAGTGCTATCACTTGCAAGAACGGTGAATGATTGGACCTCTTGCATAAAAAATTAGCAGTCAGTGTCATCCAAGTAGCTTGACTACTTGGATCTATTTTTTTCTAGATTCCAGCGCCAGCGTCACGCACATAGCTGTACGAACATTGTCTGCCAAGGAGGGTGTCATCCCAATGCCCCGACACACAGCTGTACGAACATTGTCTACCAGGAGGATGTCATCCCAGTGCTTGACACTGGGATCCAGGGAAGTTTGCTTGTAAACTGATTTGTTGAGTATGAAAAATAGCTGATCTTATACTAAATTGATAAGGCTGCATAAAAAGCTAAATTCCAGCATCAGCTACTTTCATGACACCAACCCCTGCCATCCACTGGATCTATGCTCTTTTTTTCCTGGATCCCAGTGTCAAGCACTGGGATGACATCACTTTTGCTTCAATATTCGCACATTAGCGGAGGTAAGCCCATTGTGAAAATCAGTATGTTAAGGCATGATTTTTAATAACCTCAACATCACTAAATTCAAAAGTTTGGTTGCCTATAATTTGAAATTTCTCATTTCCCTTTCCTGCAACTAGCAGAATCATACCCTCGTTATAGGCAATATCTACGCCTTTCTCTATAGCTTCTCTCCTACCTCCTATCTCCAGTGCATCAGGGCAATGTAGCAAAATATCGTGGCGAATTTTTGCCGGATCTTCATCACGCGGATTATCATCTGTAATTATTACTTTGTCTGCATACATTTGTGCTATTTTGCCCATTTCTGAACGCTTTTTCTGATCGCGGTTACCACCACAACCAAAAACTAGAATTATTTTTTTGTTGATATGCCATTTTAAAGATAATATGACTTGTTTAAGCGCACTTGGAGTATGAGCGTAATCCACAAATGCAAAAGGTTTCACTTTTTCCATTCTTCCTGGTGGAGAAACGAGTCTTTCTACACATATTTCTCTGTAATTTAATCCAGATATACCAATTGCACATAGCAGATTATATGCCTGAAACTGCCCCAAAATTGGGAAAAATGTATTGTAAATTTGGTTATCAATTTTTACTGTAAGATGTTGACCACTTGGAGTTGGTGTTTGCTCTAATAAAGTAATATCAGAGCCTGTTTTTCCATAGGTGATAATTTTGTTGCTGCGTTTTTCAGCTATTTTAAGCAATGCGTAGTACTCATCTATATCCGCATTTAAAATCGCTGTTTTTCCTTCTGGTAATACTTCGTAAAATAACCTTTTTTTAGTTTCTAAATATTCACCAAGACTTTTATGGTAATCTAAATGATCTTGCGAGAAATTAGTAAAAGCTGCAGCACTCAACTTTAATCCATGGATTCTGTATTGATCAATTCCATGACTTGATGATTCCAACACTAAGTGTTCTACATTTATACCACGCAATGTTGCGTAAAGGTCATCTGCACCTGGAGTGGTAAGACTGTTGCTATTACCTTTTCTGCCATTATTGATGCATGTTCCAAGTGTTCCAATAGACGCAGCATTATAGCCAGAGTTTTGCCAGATCTGGCGGCAAAATTCTACTACTGAAGTTTTACCATTTGTACCAGTTACAGCAGCAACATATTTGGGCTGTTTGAATTGATAAAACCTGCTGACTATTTCGCTGTATATTTCTTGAGGGTTTGGGTGTTCAAGCACTGCAAAGCTCGAAGTATCTGTCATTCCAGTGCGTGACACTGGAATCCAGTTTTTATTATACAATTGCCTAGTGTGCTCATTTGCAATTAAATTTTCTGGATCCAAGTAGTCAAGCACTGGGATGACATCTTTCTTGGCCCCTTGTATCACAACGTCTACACAGTTGTGTACGTAACACTGTGATTCAGTAGGAAGGATATGGATTCCAGTATCGCATGTTGCGTATTCTTTACTCCTTTCTGACACACAAACAAAAAGATACCCCTCCTTAGATCTTTTGGGATTACATGTAACGCCCTTGATCTCAATATCAAAGTTAACATCAATAATGTTATGCAGTAATTCTCTCAGTTTCATGTCCTACTTCATCGTTTTGAAAGTCTAAGCATGATAACCTTTTTAGTGCATCATTAAGGTCAAAGATTAAATCTTCAGGATCTTCCAGTCCACAAAATATCCGTATAAAACTTCCACCATAATCTGAATTCATTACAGATCTTGACATAGATCTACGATCTATTGGTAATATTAAACTATCGCACCCTCCCCAAGAAGCACCAATACTAAAAATTTTCATATGATCAACCATGCAGCTTAGTTCTTCACATGAATATTCTCTATCTAGTACTATACTGAATGTGCCGCTTGCTCCTTTGAAATAACTTTTCCATAATTCGTGTTGAGGATGGGAGGGAAGTGCTGGATATAAAACCTTTCTAACTTTTTGCTGTGCTTCTAGCCACTTTGCCACTTCCATTGCTGTATTTTGGTGCCTTTTCATACGTGTGTGCAGTGTTCTTAGTCCCCTGTGTGCAAGGTAGCAGTCGTGCGATTGAATGGTTACCCCATAATTTTTATAGCTCTCATAAAGCAATTTAAAAATTTCACCTTCAGCAATAATAGCCCCCATCAATAAGTCTGAGTGACCGGCTAGATACTTTGTCACCGCATATAGTGCAACATCAACTCCATAATCAAACGGCTTAAATAACAAAGGAGTGGCCCATGAATTGTCACAAACGGTCACAATTTCATGTTCCTTAGCAACTTTTACTATATGCTCTATATTCGAAATCTCAAACGTTACAGAACCAGGAGTCTCGATCATTATCAATGAAGTATTACTCTGAATTAAATCAGTTATATCCTGTGTTGGATCATAAAAAGTTACTTCTGTTCCTCTTTTTGGTAGCTCATTTTCTGCAAACCTCCTAAGCCTATAATAACTATTATCTTGAATTAAAACGTGCGAGCCTGCTTTAGTGAAAGTTAGAATAGCAAAAGTAAGTGCAAATAGTCCGGAAGGATAAATAAGCGCTTGTCCACTCCCCTCAATTTCAGCCAGTGCATTTGAAAGATAATGAACAGTAGGAGTACCAACACTACTGTAGCTATAATCCCTTGCAACACCATCGTTGATTACATCGTATATACTTTCTCCATTTGCTGCATTTAAGTAGTCCTTGTAAGTAGGAAATAATATGGTAGAAGAATGATAAACTGGCGGGTTCATAGAACCTTTATAGTCATTAAATTTTCTTCCTGCTTTAACTAATATAGACTCTTCCTTCACATCTTTATTATTTATTTTTTAAATTGTACTCATTTTGCGTATACAAGTGAAGAGAAATTGCATGTATTAGCTCTATCTCACCCTTCAATAACTCATAAATCAACTTGTGTCTTTTTAGAACGCTCATTCCAATAAAGCCGTCAGATATTAATATTAATTTAATGTGCGAAGGTAATGTTGAAGATGAAGCAAAATAATGATCAGCATGCTTTGCTGATTCATCGATAATGTTGATATCAATTACATCTATCGAATCGCGTATCTTTTCTTCTATTGCCTTAATAATGTCCATAATGGTTTCTTTAAGCAACAATATGCTCCTCTTGTCATCCCAGTATCAGCTACTTGGATGACAATCGCAATTACTTATTCTCTTCTTTATTATCTATGTCTTGATAATCAGAATCTACTACTTTTTCCTCTTTATCATTTGGATTCCCTTCTGATGAAAAGCCATTTTCAGCACTATTTTGTTGAGATGCTTGATACATAGCTTCTCCAAGTTTCATAGATAATTGAGAAAGATTAGTAATTTTCTGCTGTATTGAATCAGCGTCATCAATGTTATCAGATTTACTAACTTCTTTTAATTGGTTAACTGCATTTTCAATAGCAGATCTATCTTCTGGTGAAACTTTATCACCATACTCTGTCAGAGACTTTTCTGTAGAATGGACTAAGCTATCCGCTTGATTCTTCACTTCAATAAACTTTTTGCGCTTTTCATCTTCTTGCGCTTTTTCTTCAGCTTCTTTTACCATGCGATTTATTTCATCATCAGATAAACCACCTGAAGATTGAATGCGTATTTTTTGCTCTTTTCCAGTAGCTTTATCTTTTGCAGAAACGTGCGCTATTCCATTTGCATCTATGTCGAATGTTACTTCAATTTGTGGCCTTCCGCGCGGAGCAGGAGGTATCCCTTCCAAACTAAACTGGCCAAGTAACTTATTATCAACTGCCAATTTTCTTTCACCCTGATGCACCTTAATTGTAACGGCTGTTTGGTTATCTTCTGCAGTTGAAAACACCTGAGATTTTTTAGTGGGAATAGTAGTATTACGTTCAATAAGTGGAGTAAATACTCCTCCTAGAGTTTCAATACCAAGAGAAAGTGGAGTCACATCAAGTAGTAACACATCTCTTACATCACCTTGAATGATCCCCGCCTGTATTGCAGCTCCAATTGCTACAACTTCATCAGGGTTAACTCCTCTATGTGGATCTTTGCCAAAGAATTCTTTAACTTTCTCTATGACTTTTGGCATACGAGTCATGCCACCAACGAGAACCACTTCGCCAATTTGACTAGCAGACAAACCAGCATCCTCAAGAGCTTTTTTACAAGGAGCCATAGTTCTTTCGATTAAATCATTCACTAAGCTTTCAAGTTTTGCTCTCGTTAATTTCATATTTAAGTGTTTTGGACCACTTGCATCAGCTGTAATAAACGGTAGATTTATTTCCGTTTCCATTGCACTTGATAATTCAATTTTCGCTTTTTCAGCAGCTTCTTTGATTCTTTGCATAGCCATTGGATCATTTTTCAAATCAATGCCATTACTTTTCTTAAATTCATCTAGTAAATAACTCACTATTGCGTTATCAAAGTCTTCACCTCCAAGATGAGTGTCACCATTTGTAGCCTTTACTTCAAAAACCCCTTCACCTATTTCAAGTATTGAAACATCAAATGTACCACCACCAAGATCGTATACCACTATTGTGTGTCCATGTTTTTTATCAAGACCATAAGCAAGCGCTGCGGCAGTCGGTTCATTTACTATTCTGAGCACATTTAATCCAGCGATTTTTCCTGCATCTTTTGTTGCTTGACGTTGAGAGTCGTTGAAGTATGCTGGCACTGTTATCACAGCATCTTTTACTTCCTCTCCAAGATAAGCTTCTGCTGCTTCTTTCATGTTTTGTAGTATAAATGCACCAATTTGACTAGGAGAGTATTCTTTATTATCAGTGGTTTTAATCCATGCGTCACCATTTTTTGCCGCAAACACTTTATACGGCACGTTTAGATTTTTCATTTCAGAATCACCGTATTGACGGCCTATTAATCTCTTAGTAGCAAAAAAGGTATTACTTGCATTGGTGGTTGCTTGTCTTTTTGCTGGAGCACCAATCAATTTTTCTCCTGATGAAGTAAATGCAACTATAGATGGAGTAGTTCTTGCTCCTTCTTTATTCTCTATTACCTTTGTGTCTTTGCCCTGCATTATTGCAACACAAGAATTTGTTGTTCCGAGATCTATACCTATTGCTCTTCCCATAATGAGTACCCCATTGTAAATATTATCTGATATAAGAATATATAAGTATAGGACTCATTAATTACAAGCCCAATTTAGGTTTCTAGTTAGTTATTAGAACTTAAAAGGCGCGAAAGCCACTTAGTCAGCCAAAAATTGCCTCGTAGTTTATTTGAATTATCAGCTTCTTCATTGTTGCTATCCACAATTTGGTATCCAGAGTTCTGTAATGGCTTATAACCGTTTAAATTAACATCATCTCCTTGTTTTAAAACAAATGCATTTACATCTAAACTGTTATCAATACTAACTTTCAATGTAATATTAAACTCTTTTTCGATTGTAGAAACTGTATTGCGTTTGTTATTAAAAATGTGCGCTATAACTGCACTGTGTGCTACTAAATCAAAAGACTTATTTCGATTCTTGTTAGCAATATGTTGTAAATCCCTTAGTATTGATGAAACAATTACTTCGTTTGATTTTATTCTTCCAGTGCCTTTGCAGTGTAAACATTCTGTAGTATTAATTTCTTGTATGTTTGGTTTAATTCTTTGTCTTGAAAATACCATTAAACCAAAGTCATTTATGTAGCTAAATTGAACTTTAGCTTTATCATCTTTAAACGCTTGCTTTATAGCAGACTCAACAGCTCTGCAATACTGATATTTCAACATATCAATAAAATCGACTACTATTAATCCTGATAGGCCTCTAAGATTCACCTGTCTTGATATTTCAGGTACTGCTTCCATGTTGGTTCTATAAGCTGTTTCTTCTATGCTATCTTCTCCTGTCATCTTTCCTGAATTCACGTCTATCGAAACAAACGCCTCAGTTAAAGTTATTATCAAAGACCCACCAGATGGCAATTCTACTCTATTGCTATATAACTCAGAAATTTGGTCTTCAATTCCGTAGTAGGTAAAGATCGGAGCATAACCTCTATACAATCTATAGCGCAACTTACTACCTTTTAGTGCATTGTTAGCATATTGCCTAACTGCCTCAAAAGCTTCCTTTCCAGACACTATAACTTCTATATCATCGCCACAAAAATCACGAACAGATCTCATAATTACATCTGCTTCGTTGTAAATTAATGATGGAGCATTTACAGAGAAGGCATTTTTTTGAATGCTCTGCCATAATGAGGATAAGTAATTGTAATCCTGCTCAATTTCTTTCTTATTTTTTCCTGAACGAACAGTTCTTACTATTAAACCTGATCTTTTTGGCAAGTTTATTGAACTCAGTATCTCCTTTAACTGCTTTCTGACATTAGCATCTTCAATTCTGCGAGACACTCCACCTTTACTCATGGAATTTGGCATGAAAACACAGTATCTACCCACTAAAGTTATGTATGTTGTAAATGAAGCTCCTTTATTGCCTCGTTCTTCTTTAGTTAGCTGAACCAATACTTTTTGATTTACTGAAATAACATCTTGTAATTTGTATTTTTTATATAAAGGTACCTCTCTTACAAAACCACTACCTGACTCATTGACATTCTTACTAGCTGCAGAATCTGAAGAGACATTTGCTAGGGTATCGTTCCCTTTTTCTGTATAATCGTCATTTGAGTAGCTCTCAAAGATAGTTTCCTTTTCTTTTTCTGGAATATTAAAGTAATCTAGAGATATCTCGGAAAAAGACAAAAAACCTTGCTTATTTTTTCCATATTCGATAAATACGGCTTGCAAAGAAGGCTCTATACGCTTTATATAAGCAACGTATATATTACCTCTTAATTGTTTTTTTTCCTTGAATTCTTGTTCAAATTCTACAACCTTATTATTAACTGACAAGGCAACTCTTACCTCATTAGAACAGGTGGAATTTTCTATCAATAATAACCTTTTACCACTATTTGCCACTTATATTTACCGTTTGCTTTTCATTCTGAAGTTAACTTCATGCTACTTAATGCACTGTTGATTGTCAAGAATTTTACGATCTGCATTATTCGGTTGACTTTTAGTGTTTTGCGTAATAAACTCGCATAGAATTTATTATATCATTATAAGTATGGCGAAAAAAAATGCTTCTTTGCTCGTTAAGTTAGTTAGCACTGCAATCAAGACAACAAAAACTGGTGAAGAAAAATCAACAGGTTATTTTTATGTAAAAAAGCGTAATCCAAAAAAGCTCACCAAAAAACTGGAGTTTAGGAAGTATGACCCAGTAGTCAGAAGGCATGTGTTATTTAAAGAAGAAAAACTAAAGTAATTTTTTTATAAGGGATTTTATTATTATGCAAAATTTACAATTAAGTTATCCTATAATAGTAGAGTTGGGGGATGTAAAAGATACAAAACTGAAATTAATAAAGATCATTGTACAATTAATAAGTAAGAAGTACACAACACAGAAAAAAGCAGCAAACGCTCTAAAGATTGATCAACCTAAAGTATCTCAAATCAATAGGTCAAAAATCGAAGGGTTCTCCTTAGAATACTTGCTTAACTTATTGATTTTATTGGGCCAAAACATAAACGTAAGAATAAAGCATAATTCTAAACCTGCATAATATGGTATCCGTTCAGCGGAGTGGCAAAATAAGGTAGACAAGATAAATCAATCCCGGTGTCAAGCACTGGGATGACAAGGTATAAACCTTATCGTCATGCCGCCGCGACCGTCATACCGTGATTCATTCGCGGTATCTCTAGATCCCGCTAACAAGTAGCGGGATGAAGGTTATCAGGGTGTCATCCCAGCACCCCTACGATGTCATCCCAGTGCTTGACACTGGGATCCAGGAATTTTATTAAGTTAGTAAGCATAAAAGTAGCCGTTTTATGTTAAAATACAACGTTTTGATGATTATGAAAAAGCTGGATTCCAGTGTCAAGCACTGGAATGACACCATTTGTTGTAAACTCACTTCTTCTTGATTTGCAGAACAATAAAACGGTAAGCTAAAAAGGAACTTATTACTCAACAAAACAAGACTTAAAATTTTGTGCAATGCTATTGATTATAGCTAGATATGCATCTTTTCCAGGCTCTATGTCTGATCCAATAGGATCAAGAACTACCATTTTTGCGTCATTAGAAAGGGCATTAGGCTTTATGCTATCTTCCTGTGAATGAGCAAATATACATTTAACGTTTTCTTCTTTCATTATCTTTTTTAGCTTCATTAAACTCCTCATACCTATGTAAGAATCCTCTTCTATGGAAAGAATGGCACTTGGGTGATTTAAACCAAAATATTTTTCAAAATATTGATAAGCATCGTGAGTGACGATATATTTTTGATTTTTAAAATCATTCAGTTCTTTCATGATTTCTTTTACTTCTTGGTTTATTTTTTTTATAGCTTTTGTTGCATTAGAGTTGTATCGATAGGAATTTTCTTTATCTATGTTAGACAATGTTGCACTTATAGAAAGTATCATGCTCTTTGCATTTTCGGGACTCAGCCAAATGTGTAAATCTTTTTCATCTTGAATATTAGTGATTTTTCTAGAAAATGAATGTGGCCGAGTAGGAAGTAGGTTGATTGCCTTTGACAATTGCACTAGTTCTTTATTATTTTTGGCGAAAGTTTGAACAAACGTCTCTAAGTTATCGTCAACATAAAATATAACGTCACTTGATTCTAAATTACTCGCATCAGATGGCTTTAATATATAATTATGCGCAGATGTTGCATAGCCAAGCAATTCCGGTTCTAAAATCCCTTCTGTAACAGAAGCTACAAGTGAGTGGATAGGTTTGATTGTAGCTACAACTTTTAAATTGGATGAAAAGGCGATATTATAGTATAGTGTAAATGAAAGTAATAAAAAAAAAGTCAGTAAATGTCTCATATAAACGTTGAGAAGAAGTTAAATTTTGTCAATAAATTGAATAATGTCAATAATCGTGTTCTAAAAATAGAAAATCTTGCTCTCACATATGATGGTAAAAGAATCCTTGACAATATCAATATGTTCATGGAAAGAGGAGACGTAATTACAATACTTGGTCCAAATGGTGGAGGTAAAACCTCTTTAGTGAAAGCAATTGCTGGCATAAATAAAAGCTGTACCGGTAATATCGTATTTGCTGACAACATAAAAATTGGCTATATGCCACAAAATTTTAGTATTAGTAATTTGATGCCAATAACAGTTGAATATTTCCTTTTAAATAGCTACTTGAAAAGACTAAAGAAAAATCAATCCATTATTACAGAAACGATAGAGTTGGTTGGTATCGGTAACATTTTGAAGAATCAAGTGTTAGAAATTTCTGCAGGGCAAACACAATTATTGCTACTTGCACGTTGTTTAATTGCAGAGCCTGACTTGATCATTCTAGATGAACCAGTTAGTGCAATGGATATTAACGCGCGGGCTAAATTTTATGATATTATAAATAAAATAGCAAAAAAACGATTGGTATCGATTCTTATGACTTCTCATGATCTTAACTCTGCTCTACCATCCTCAGATTACATAATTTGTATAAATAATACTATCTATTGCCAAGGCAAGCCTGATGAGATCATGAAAAATAGAACCCTAAATGAAATATTTAGCAGTTACGCAGCGAAATGATTCAAAATATTTTGCGTCTTCTGCACATAACTACGGTGCTGACGCGTTACAATATATTACCTTATTTACTTCCACCATCAAAAAAATCAATAAATAAAATACAAGGCCACAAGCTAAAGTGTGCTCTTGAAAAATTAGGTCCGGTGTTCATTAAGTTTGGGCAGTCTATCTCATCACGTACTGATGTTTTAAATGAGGATATAACAAATAACTTGTTATTGATATGTGATAGATTGCCATCATTTTCACATAAAATAGCAGTTAAAACTATAGAAAGTGAGTTTAATTGTAAATTGAGCGACATTTTTTCAAGCTTTTCTGAAAAGCCAATTGCAGCAGCATCGATTTCTCAGGTGCATAAAGCGGTTACAACTGAGGGTAAGGAAGTTGCTGTGAAGGTTTTAAGGCCAAATATTGAGAAAACATTCTCAAGGGATATAAAAATGCTTTCTTGGCTTGCAGAAATTGCAGAAAAATTTAGCGAACAATCAAAAAGGCTGAGGCCAATTGAATTAGTCAAAACTTTTGCTGAAATTTGCCGATTAGAGTTAGATCTACGTTTTGAAGCTGCTCACTCTTCGGAACTAAAGGAAAACACAAAAAATGACAGAGGTTTTTACGTACCTGAAATAGATTGGAATAGAACTGCAAAAAAGGTTTTAACATTAGAATGGATAGAAGCAACGCCAATATACGAAGTTGAAAAACTGAATAATCATAAGCAAATAGCTATCAATCTTATAGAATCGTTTTGTAATCAGGTATACAGGGATTGTTTTTTTCATGCTGATATGCATCCTGGAAATCTAATGGTTGATAGTAATAACAATATTATTGCTCTGGATTGTGGAATCATGGGTAGAATAGATCGTGAGACATGCTATTACGTTATAGAGATACTCAAAGGCTTTTTAAATCGGGATTATGATCACGTTGCAAAAATGCACTTTAAAGCTGGTTACGTTTCATCACAGCATAGAAATTTTGTCACAGCTTGCAGGGCAATAGGTGAACCCATTATTGGACAGCCTATACAGAAGATTTCATTTGCTAGTTTACTTGTTCAGCTATTAAAAATAACTGGTGATTTTGATATGAAAGTTCAAACACAATTGTTATTGCTGCAGAAAACTATGATTTTACTGGAAGGGACATGTAGAAAGATCTACCCAGAAATCAATATGTGGAAAGTAGTTGAAGCGTGGATAAGCAGTCAACATGAAAGTAAAATAGGGTATAGGGAAAAAATTAGAAGTTCTTATCCTGTAAAAACAATCCAAGGGATATTTAGCCTTATAGAAAAATTAAACCTAATAGCTGATAAAAAATTAGAAAACATCCAAATTAAAAATAAATCAAATGGAAAAGTCTATTTTTTACTGTGGTCTGTAATTATAATTCTAATCGTTAAATTTTTAATTTCTTAAACTATGGGAAAAAACTGTGCCAAACCCAATTTTTATTCAACTTAATTTTTAATCTGCAGGAGTCGAGTTGAGAATGTCCAATTTTCCACTTTCTTTATAGCATAATATACTTCAGCGCCTCTTGCTCCTTAAGAATACTCTGAAGTCTATGGCTCACCACTTATGTGTAAATTAATCGTTAATGTTGTACACGTTCTTTTCTTTTTCTACTCTCTCTTGCTCTTCAATACAATATATAGCAAGCGGATTAGCTTTAAGTCTTTCGACTCCTATTTCTTCTCCTGTTCCATCGCAGTAACCATAAGTGCCTAATTTTATTTTTTCTAACGCCTCCTTAATTTTTTCTTTTCTATCTTTTCGACGCTTGATTAATTCCTCGTTTCCACTATCTCCATCAGAATAGTATGTATCAATACTATTCTCTTCTAGTTCTTGTTTCTCCAGCTCAGCGAGTATTGATTGTAACTTTAAGCTGAAGTATTCCAGTTGTTTTACGCTCATATATTCTTCATCTTCTGAAGGAGTGTAATCTTCTGGTGACTTTATTTTTGGTAACTTTTCCATAATTGCATTATCAAAAAAATAATAAAACCTATATAATTTATGAACAAAAAATTATACTACCTCAAAGTAAACACTATAATTTATAATAAACATTTAAAAGCCTAGTATGATCGACTTAGTAAAAAAATTAGCAATAGATGATAAGAATCTTAGCTATATAGTATGTATTTTTATCATAATGTTAAGTTTATCTTCATTTACACTTGAAAACAACAATAAACAAGAAGTTATGTTAACATTAACATGGATATGTGCTACATTTGTTTTGCAGATCTCTACAAATAATTTGTTTACATCTGATTATTATGATGGAATATTAGAGCAAATCTTTGTACAGCCACTCTCTTCTAGGCTTATAGTTGCTTATAAAATTTTCGCTCACTGGTTATTATTTGGGTTACCGATTTCAGTAATTTCTTCCATATTCAGCTTTGCAATTCTAGGCAATAGTATTGAACACTCAATAGCAGTTGGAGTGTCTTTATTATTTAATACGCTGATAATCATTAATATTTCAGCTACTGGAAATGCATTGATGATTGGTCGAAACAACTTAGCATCAGGAGTATCGCAAATTCTTGTTTTGCCAATGATAATGCCAACCTTTGTGTATTTTAAAATGCTAACTCAATTTGAAAATTTGTCCTTGAATATTTATACACTACTAATCACCATCTTAATTTTTGTCATTTTGATTGTTAACAGCACTATAACTACTCACATGGCATTAAAATTTGCTGTGGAACAGGATTGAAAAATCTTACTGTTATTCAGTAGGTATCCGTTCAGCCAATGGCGTCAACTTAAGAGCCTTCATTAGCAAACCTTCCTATGGATTTTCTGAAAAGTTTTTGAGTATATTGTATTTTTAATTTGTAGAACAAGATTTTTTCCTTTTTGCATGTTTCACCTAAAAAGGACACATTTTAAACTTTTTTGTTGAAATAAAATAGAAACAAAAGTGCTGTTTCTTGCACTCTTTGGATAATGTAATGATAAAAGAATTTAGAGAGAAATTTTATACACAATCACTGATATTTTCCCTTAAGTTGACGCCATTGAGTGTACCATACGCGTCAAGTTAAGAAGCAAGGGTAAGAAAATTCAATGAACTTAAGGTGGATACTCTAGTTTTTCTATATCTGTCTTTCACAGAAAATTGTGACCAGTCTGTGGTAAGTTTTTTCAGGAAAATTCTCAAATTATTAATTTTACTGCTTAACGCTAAAAACAACTCCCTAATCCTTCTTTTTAATTCAATGAATGCCTTTGTTAAACTCAGCTCTGTATTCTCTTTCAGTTTTATACAACCAACTATTCCATGAAATATAAGAATTGCGCACAATTTAGCGTATAGTTCACATAATACTCTGTATGGTTTTCCTTTAAGTTCGTCAAGCCTGATGTGACTCTTATACAATTTAAATAATAATTCAATCTGCCATCTTACCCTGTAAACTGTTAATACTTGTTCAGCGCTGATTTTACTCTCTGGAACGTTAGTTATGAATATCGACCAATCCAGCAATTTTTGATTCTTTTGAGAAGATGTATATCCATGTGATTTTGCTAACTTATTAGCCCTTCTTCTTCTAATTATAGACTGTTCTTCAGTTAATTTTTGACATATAATTCTCACTTTAATTTTTACTTCTTTTCCTAATAGCACTTCCATCTCTAGAAGGGATTGACCTTCTAAACATTCCAACAACTCTATTTTTTGATTTGTTTCTATATCATATATATTGGTATCAGACTTATAACGACTAACAAAATATGCACCTGCTTCATCAATCTGTTTAAAAGAACTAGGCACAAAGTAGCACAAATCAAATATTAGCAAATCATTGGCTGATAAACCGTTCAGATAATCCCTATAACCTTGATCCGACCTTATTCCTTCTATTAAATTTAACTTATCTAGCGCTTGGTTCAGGTAATCAAAGACTAACTGCAGCTTTATTCCTGATTTGGTATTACTCTCACAATCTCTATAGCTACTCCCATATCCTTTGTACATATCTTCCATGCTACTGGGCAGGCTAATATAGCTACTATCCAATAGCTTAATGCTTCTAAATTGCTTCAAAATTCTGCAATCAACCTGTAAGCTGTTTTTAAATAAAACTAAAGATTCATTATACATTCTTTTCATAAATTCCACTGCTTCTTCAGTAAATCTAAAATCCAAACCCTGTTTTGTAATTTCTATCGAGTCTTCATTTAGCAATTGGCACATTGTTTCTATGCTGCAATCACCAACTCCTATGTTACCAAAAACCATAGCTTTTATGAATGATGAGCCATTAAGTTTTCTCTTTCTTTTTATAAAACCTACTGCAATTGATATTTCGTCTGCTTTTTCATTAAAGAATTCATTGAGGTCTTTTGATAAGCAAGCTATTCTGTCCATTGTAAGTTCTCTCATTCACATATCCAAGAGAACTTATACCTTATTCTTTTCCTTCACTCTATCAATTTTACTTACACTTTTCCTTAACTTGACGCGTATGCATCGCTTGGCCCTGTCAGTGCATTTATGTGTGAATTATTTCCAACAAAGGTTCGGTACAGCGGATTTGGTTTGTCAAGAAATATAGCTGCTGGATTTTTTGGTGGTCTTGCACCATTTATATGCACAACAATTATCAAAGTTACAGGACAAGAGACTTCAGCTAGTTTTTACATGATTTTCTGTGCATTAATTGGGCTAGTTGCTATATCACAAGTTAAGGGTTAGCTTTCTTCAAGATCACTAAAAACAAGAATTATAGCTACAGGGTTTTAGTTATAAGGCGGGAAGTGCCAATTTTTAGGTGATAATGTGAATATTTCAGCACCATCTTTTGTTACTCCGAGCGTATGTTCAAATTGAGCAGAAAGTGAAAGATCACGTGTTGTCACTGTCCAGTCATCGAGTTTACTGAGCAGAGTCTCATGTTTTCCAGCATTAATCATTGGCTCTATTGTAAAAAACATACCTTCCTTCAAGACGAGATTTTCATCTTGATCATAGAAATGCACTACATTTGGTGGAGCATGAAAGACTTTTCCTATACCATGTCCGCAGTAGCTGCGTACGATAGAATATCCAAAATCTCTAATATATTTTTCTATAGCAAGCCCTATTTCATTTAACTTATTGCTGGGTTTAACTTGTTTAATTGCTTCCATCAATGCATGATAAGTAGCGTCACATAAACGTTTTGCTTTTATTGATGGCTTGCCAACCCAAAACATGCGGCTTGTATCACCATGCCAGCCATTTAAAATCACCGTAACGTCAATATTCAAAATATCTCCACCTTTAAGCGGTTTATCATCGGGAACACCATGGCACACAACTGCATTTTTTGAAGTGCAGATTGACTTTGGATACCCCCTATAGTTTAGTGGTGCTGGAATTGCACCTGCATTCATTATAAAGTCATGACATAGATCATTTAACTCATTAGTTGTCACTCCTACCTTTACGTATGGTGCAATGAAATCAAGAGTTTCAGCAGCAAGCCTGCCAGCCTTGCGCATAAATTCAAAATCTTCTTGTGAGTGTATAGTTATGTTCGTATTTTCCATGTCTTATTGTAATTTGTGATCCTTTACGCTTACTCGCAAGTACATAAACATAATAACTTTACATATTATAAAAATAAGTCCTATGGATCCTAGTGTCAAGTCATTTGTATGAAAGGTGGTAAAACAGAAATCTAGACTGTAACTTTTGATTTAACCCAATTATACAATTTACTCATTTTACCATCCTGACCTAAAATACCAGAATTATTTTTATAAAAAGTGTCAACTATTAGCTTTATAGAACCTATAGCAGCAGAAAATACAGGATTTTTATCATATTCGCCATCAAGACCGCTACAAGACTCAGGGCACCCAATTCGAACTTGCTTATTGAATATATAGCCTGCAATTTCTTTCATGCTTGTGATTTGACTAGTTCCACCTGTGATCACTACTTTATTAATTGGATCTTTCTGCTCTTGAAATTGCTCTCTTACCATTTCAAGTATTTCTTCAACTCTTGGTCTTATGATGTTAATAAGCTCAGATTTGAATACTTGAGTAGGTTCATCATTTTCACTATTTTGCACTGTAATATATTCGTTCTCATCTATTGAAGTTACGATAGTGCTACCATATAGTATTTTTATATACTCTGCACGTTCTATGCTTGTGCATAGCCCGTAAGCAATATCTCGAGTGATATGAACGCCACCAATTGGAACGCTGCTTGCATACACAAGTTTCCCTCTTTTGAAAATTCCAATTGCAGTGCATCCACCACCTATATCAACAATAGCAGTCCCGAGCTCTTTTTCATCTTCACTGAGACACGCAAGACCTGCAGAATATGCAGAAGCAATACAACCTGCCATATTTAATCCACCATTATTGGTAATACAGTTTTCAATATTGGTAAGCGCTGGACGCGAAGCAGTGACAACATTAACATCAGCAGATAGTCTTTTTCCGTACAATCCACCAACTTCTTTTATGTCAGTCATGTCATCTAAGTGATATTTTAGTGGTATATTGTGAATGATAATATTGTCTTCAATATATTTCTCAAATGTTTGGAAAACTACACGTCTTATATCACGCTCAGAAATCTCATGGTTAGCTGCAATAATTTCATTGTGTACATTGAAAGATGAGATGCCACATCCAGCAATGTTTACATATATCTGATCTATGGTTTCTTCTGATACTTGCTCAGCTAAACCTATAGTTGATGAGATGGAGTAATTTGCGTGTTTTACATTAGTTATCGACCCACCGTTTACACCTTCTGCAATCTTATAGCCCGTTCCTGTTACTTTATAGCTGAAGTTGCCATTTATTTTAACGATTAGACAAATAATCTTTGTTGTACCTATGTCTAAAACAGCAAAAACGTTTCTCTTTGGCTTTGCTATTACTGCAGAGTACATTAGTTAACCTTATTACGCAATTTCATTTAAATTGTAGCTTTCTTTAATAATTTATATTTCTATTATAGATATAGCAACATTTTAATATACACTAAATTCTGGACAAAAGGAAAAGCAAAACATAGAATTATAATTTTTATGTCCATATTACCAATTGTAATTGCCCCTGATGAAAGACTAATCACACGTGCCAGTGAAGTAACAGATATAAACGATAAAATTAAAGAATTAGTAAACGACATGTTCGAAACTATGTATGATGCAGAAGGTCTTGGCCTTGCTGCAGTGCAAGTGGGGGTGTTAAAGAGAATTTTTGTTGTGGATGTTCAGCTAGAAACAATTGAAAATGAGCCAGCAGGATATGAATCAACTGGCAAGTTTTGCATGATTAATCCAGAAATTACGGAATTATCTGATGAACAAGTGATTCTCAAGGAAGGGTGCCTTTCAATTCCAGAGCAAAGCTATGAAATTAAGCGTCCAAAGTATTTAACTGTGAAATACAAAGACTTAAATAACGAAGAACAGACGCTAAAAGCTAGTGGTTGGCTTGCAAGGTGTATTCAGCATGAATTAGATCACTTAAACGGCATATTATATATTAGACATTTATCTAAGTTGAAGTATGATATGGCCATGAAAAAAGCACAAAAGGTTAAAAAGCATTATGAGCAATGAAGACCTAGAATTACTAAAATTTTACCATGAAGTGGGCGTTGATTGCACACTAATGGAGGGTGAAGAGGAAAAAAAGTTGGAGAGCAAAGAGAGTGTGCAACCCTCTGTTATCCAAACTGGAACCAAGAAGAAAGATGCAGATACGCGCTGGAATGACACTAAAGATGGGAAAGAGCAGCAATCCATGTTTCCAAGTGACTGGATAATTGAAGCAAGGAAACTTGCAGGTAAATGTGGTAGTGTGGATGAATTAAGAAGTGCAGTTGAATCATTTGAAGGTTGTGAGATAAAAAAAACTGCAACTAATACTGTCTTTTCTGATGGTAATCCAAATGCAAAAATTATCCTCGTTGGTGAAGCTCCAGGGGCAAATGAAGACCTTCAAGGCATACCATTTTGTGGTGCAAGTGGAATGTTGCTCGATAAAATGTTAAATGCAATCAATCTTGATCGCACCAAAGTTTATATAAGCAATACCGTATTTTGGCGCCCACCTGGTAACAGAAAGCCAACTGACCTAGAGCTTGATATGTGCAGACCATTTGTTGAGAAGCATATTGCACTAGTTTCACCACAGATTTTGGTTTTAGTTGGTGGAATTGCGTGTTATAGCCTTCTTGACAGCACAAAAACTATATCGAATTTGCGTGGTAGATTTCATACGTACACTAACCAATATTTGTCCAATTCAATCACCACAGCCGCTATATTTCACCCAGCTTACCTACTGCGTCAGCCAATGCAAAAACGTTTAGCCTGGGAGGATTTAAAGAAGATTAGGGAGTATCTTGATAACACCAATAACTGTACGAATACTTAACACCACTGGTGTCGAAAAGTAGCCCGCAGAAAAGAAAAAACTTACTTGACAAGCCTTAACAGCTCCCTTATCATGAAACTGAAGCTATTGTATTTGCTTTCGCCAATCTGCAGATTAAAAGGTAAGGATTACTTAATGTATCGGCGTCTTATGTTCAATTTTTTGCAGTATATAGATACTGTATGTCTTTACAAAACTTCATCTACATCTAGATTTTTATCTAAATAAGCTGAACGCGCTTATAAAGCGTTACAAGACATCAAAAAATGCCAATACTCGACAGAGATAGTAAAAGACTAGCTAACTCGGGGATTCTTTGTCTTTTTTTCTGCTTAGTAAACTTCTTAAACATTTGCAGCGTAAATTAGTTGCAATTAAAAGCAGCTGAATTTCGCTTGTCAAGCGTTTAAAACATAAAAAACGCCAATATTTTAAAGCGGATAATAACCCCAGGGCTTCTTTTGCCTTTTTTTTCATTTGGTAAATTTCTTAATGCTTGTGGCTAAAGCAATTTAAGAGACCGAAAATGGTGTCATTCCAGCGCTCCTGTGATGTCATTCCAGTGCGTGACACTGGGATCTAGCCTTTATTATGCAGCCACTTGGTTGAAATTAAGTTTCCTGGATCCCAGTGTCTGGGCACTGGGATGACAGGGGGGGAGGCTACTTGCATGACACCATTCTTTTTTCTGGATCCAAGTAGTCAGGGCACTGGAATGACACTATCATAAGGTGAATATGGATCCCAGTGGGCTTTGTTGCATCGCTACTTATGAAAGGCTAACTATAGTTAGGATTATAAGCAACCTATTGAAAATCTTGTTTTTTTGCAATCAATCTGATCAAATTTAAGAATAGTAATTTGTTATTTATATTAATAAATTTAATTCTATTGAAAATAGCTAAAGCATTGAAATTCTTGAATTTTAGCCGGATTGGTGAATCATACGCGTCAAGTTAAGGAAAAGTGTAAGTAAAATTGATAGAGTGAAGGAAAAGAATAAGGTATAAGTTCTTCTTGGATATGTGAATGAGAGAACTTACAATGGACAGAATAGCTTGCTTATCAAAAGACCTCAATGAATTCTTTAATGAAAAAGCAGACGAAATATCAATTGCAGTAGGTTTTATAAAAAGAAAGAGAAAACTTAATGGCTCATCATTCATAAAAGCTATGGTTTTTGGTAACATAGGAGTTGGTGATTGCAGCATAGAAACAATGTGCCAATTGCTAAATGAAGACTCGATAGAAATTACAAAACAGGGTTTGGATTATATTAGCCTGCCCAGTAGCATGGAAGATATGTACAAAGGATATGGGAGTAGCTATAGAGATTGTGAGAGTAATACCAAATCAGGAATAAAGCTGCAGTTAGTCTTTGATTACCTGAACCAAGCGCTAGATAAGTTAAATTTAATAGAAGGAATAAGGTCGGATCAAGGTTATAGGGATTATCTGAACGGTTTATCAGCCAATGATTTGCTAATATTTGATTTGTGCTACTTTGTGCCTAGTTCTTTTAAACAGATTGATGAAGCAGGTGCATATTTTGTTAGTCGTTATAAGTCTGATACCAATATATATGATATAGAAACAAATCAAAAAATAGAGTTGTTGGAATGTTTAGAAGGTCAATCCCTTCTAGAGATGGAAGTGCTATTAGGAAAAGAAGTAAAAATTAAAGTGAGAATTATATGTCAAAAATTAACTGAAGAACAGTCTATAATTAGAAGAAGAAGGGCTAATAAGTTAGCAAAATCACATGGATATACATCTTCTCAAAAGAATCAAAAATTGCTGGATTGGTCGATATTCATAACTAACGTTCCAGAGAGTAAAATCAGCGCTGAACAAGTATTAACAGTTTACAGGGTAAGATGGCAGATTGAATTATTATTTAAATTGTATAAGAGTCACATCAGGCTTGACGAACTTAAAGGAAAACCATACAGAGTATTATGTGAACTATACGCTAAATTGTGCGCAATTCTTATATTTCATGGAATAGTTGGTTGTATAAAACTGAAAGAGAATACAGAGCTGAGTTTAACAAAGGCATTCATTGAATTAAAAAGAAGGATTAGGGAGTTGTTTTTAGCGTTAAGCAGTAAAATTAATAATTTGAGAATTTTCCTGAAAAAACTTACCACAGACTGGTCACAATTTTCTGTGAAAGATAGATATAGAAAAACTAGACTATCCACCTTAAGTTCATTGAATTTTCTTACCCTTGCTTCTTAACTTGACGCGTATGGTTGTCATCCCAGTGTCAGCTACACAACTGTACGAACATTTGTTTTTGTTAAACACAACAAATGGTGTCATGCCAGTGCTTGACACTGGCATCCAGCTTTTGATCGAAAATGTTGTATAGTGCACAATCAATTTTTCTGGATCCAAGTAGTCTGAGCATACAACTGTACGAACGTTGTAGTTTGGGAGCAATTCCCACCAGTGGGGTGTCATCCCAGTGCCCAGACACTGGGATCTAGCTTCTATGCAACTTAATTAAAAACGTTTATTTTAGCGTAAGACAACTACCTTTAGCTCATCAGCTCAGCTATAAGCAAAATTTCTGGATTCCAGACTGGAATGACACCATTTGCTGTGCAATTTACCTTCAAAAATGAATGTTCGTACAGCTATGTGTCTGAGCACTGGGATGACATCCTCCCTGGTGGACTCAAATTACAATGTTCGTGCAGTACGCACTGGAATGACAGGGCTTTAAGAAATCCAATGTAGTGGTAAACCTTACTTATTTAGTTATACTAGAAACAAAACAGAAAAATGCTCAAGCGTAGCGGTCCAAAAGAATTAAAGTCTATAATTGAAAATTACGCATTAAAATGCATGAAAAATAAGATTAGCAAAAATGAAATACGTCTGATTTTAAACTGGCGAAATATAGTAGGGAAAGAAATAGCAGAGTGTACAAAACCGAAAAAGATCTCATATGCACAGAATATAAATTCGGGTGTGTTGCATCTGGTAGTAACAAATGGCAGTAAAGCATTGGAAATTCAGCATATGATTTCTCTTATAATAGAAAAAATTACGATATTTTTTGGTTATAAAGCAGTATATGGTATAAAAATTAAGCAAGAGAGTATTGACTATTTGACTATATAAGGTAATCTAAGTACATAGAATAATTTGGTATATTAAAGTGAGTAGAGTTTGTGAATTAACAAATAGAAAAAAATCTTTTGGTAATAAGGTATCACATTCGAATCGTAAAACAAAGCGTACCTTTCTTTTAAATTTACATAAGGTTACGTTGACAAGTGATATATTGAATAAAAAGTTTAGATTTCGTGTGGCAACAAGAACTTTGAGAACTATAGATTACAAAGGTGATTTAGATGCTTTTTTGCTCAACACAAGAACGATTAAACTAAGTGAGAAAGCGCAGAAGATAAAAAGAAGGTTGAAAAAAGTTTTAGTAAAGCAAGAGGTAGAGTTAGCCGTTTCAGATGCATAACAAACCTCAATGGCTCAGAGCAAAAGCTCCGACCGGTGAAGTATTCAATGAAACCTTAAACATCGTTAAACTGCATAACTTGCATACAGTGTGCGAAGAGGCTGCATGTCCAAACATTGGTGAGTGTTGGAATAAACGTCATGCTACTGTAATGATTCTCGGTTCTGTTTGCACTCGTGCTTGTGCATTTTGCAACGTTGCAACTGGCATTCCTGATAAATTAGATCCTCATGAGCCAGAAAATTTAGCAAAAGCGATAAAAAAGTTAAACTTAAAACATGTTGTCATTACCTCTGTTGATCGTGATGATTTACCAGATGGTGGCGCAAATCAGTTTATACAGTGCATAGAAGAAATTAGAAAGATAACTTCAGAAACAACAATAGAGATTTTAACTCCTGATTTTTTAAATAAGAAAGGAGCATTTGAAGCAATCGCTGTTGCATCACCTGATGTCTATAACCACAATATTGAAACAGTGCCGAGATTGTATGCAAAAATAAGACCACGAGCTCGCTATTTTCATTCACTATATTTGCTGAAGATGGTAAAGCAGATTAATCCTAAAGTTTTCACAAAGTCGGGGCTTATGGTTGGTCTTGGAGAAACAAAAGAGGAAATATTTCAGGTTATGGACGATTTGCGCAGTGCTGAGGTTGATTTTATTACAATTGGTCAATATCTACAACCAACTCCAAAACATGCAAAACTTGATAGGTATGTTACCCCAGAGGAATTTGAGCATTATAAATACATTGCTTACTCCAAAGGTTTCTTAGTGGTTGCATCAAGCCCACTCACTCGGTCATCATACCACGCTGAAGAAGATTTTAACAGGCTCAAGGCCTGTTGTTGATATTTATGTTAATTCAAATTAATTTTTACTAATTATAAAGGAGTTGAGCAACTTTACGTAATGTCTACTATAAAAATCAAGAAGAAATCGCAATTAGTTAAAGAGGTATTCGACTCCGTAGCAAATCGCTACGACACCATGAATGATATAATGAGCCTCGGAATGCACAGATTGTGGAAAGATAAAATGGTAAATAGTGTGCATTTTACAAAAAATTCTAAGGTTTTAGATGTTGCTGGAGGAACTGGAGATATAGCAATAAGAATAGTAAGAAAAGACCCAAGTGCTAAGGTTACAGTATGCGATATAAATCAAAATATGCTAAGCAGAGGACGTGATAAAGCTATAAATTCAAACCAAATTAATTTTGATTGGGTATGTGCGAGTGCAGAAAGTTTACCATTTGAAGACTCCGAATTTGATTATTGCACAATAGCTTTTGGCATTCGAAATGTTTCTGACCGTAAGAAGGCTTTAAATGATGCGCACAGGGTATTAAAACCACATGGAAAATTTATCTGCTTAGAATTTGCCCCTATGCACTATCAAAATGAGATATTTACCAAACTTTATGACTTATATTCATTTAAAGTAATTCCTAAAATTGGCAGCATAGTTGCTAAAGACAAGAGTTCTTATGAATATTTAGTGAAGAGCATTAGAGAGTTTCCAACTCAGGCTGATTTTAAAATGGAAATTGAAGAGGTAGGCTTTAAGAATGTTGAGTTTCATAATATGAGCTATGGAATAGTGGCATTACACATTGGAACAAAATGAATATTAAATTCTGGTATAGAACGCTGGATTATTATCTCATCCTTCCAGTGTTTTTTTTGCTCACTATAAGCTTCATTCTTGTTTATTCAGCAAGCCCTGTAATTGCGCAGCGTCTTTTTCTACCACAGGATTATTTTATACGGCGCCATACAATTTATATAGTCCTGTCACTAATTACCTTGGTAACATTTTCTTTTCTCAACACAAGAACTATACTTAACCTCTCATTCGCAGGTTTCATTTTATTTACTATTCTAGTAGCAATTGCGATAATACTTGGTATAGAGGTAAAAGGTGCGAAACGATGGTTACATATTGTCAAAATTTCAGTTCAACCATCTGAGTTCGTAAGACCATTTTTTTCTGTTGTTATAGCTAGTATCTTGGCCAGCGAAATGAGGTTTAAAATGCACATATCAATCATAATATTTCTGTTAGTTTTTGTGTTGTTACTTTTGCAACCTGATTTCAGTATGTCCATGCTTTTAACATATTCTTTTATTGGTCAAATGTTTATTGCATGTATACCATTTTTATACTTTCTATGCATAATAGGAATGGCCACAACTGGAACTACAATAGCTTACTTATGCCTCCCACATATAAAGCAAAGGATTTACAATTTTGTCTTTTTTACGCAGCGCGATAACTTTCAAGTCACAAAATCATTAGAAGCATTCAAAAGAGGTCAATTAACTGGAGTTGGACCTGGTGAAGGTAGCGTAAAAGCCTCTCTTCCTGATTGTCATACAGATTTTGTGTTTTCTGTTTTAGCAGAAGAATTTGGTTTGATTACGTGCTTAGCCACATTGATGTTATTTGGTATCATTTCCACCCGCTTGCTTTACGTTGCATATAGGGAAAATGAATTATTCAATCTGTTAGTGATTCTCGGTATCTCAATTCAATTCATCACACAATTCATAATAAACATAGGGGTAACATTGAGTGTTTTTCCAACCACCGGCATAACCCTGCCGTTACTTAGCTATGGTGGTTCTTCTCTTTTATCTTCGAGCATCGCACTTGGCATAATGCTGTCTTTCAGTAGAAACCAAGCTATCGCATTAAAGTTTCGTGAGCGTGTTATGCTTGGAAGGTATATGGACTAGTGGTCACAACTTATACCGCTTACAACTATTATTGGTATCCCTCCAAAATGGGTATCTGTTCAGATGAGTGGCAAGAGATATTATGAAATCTGAAAGAGTTATGTGGAAATTTTTCAGAAAATATTCCACTGACATGCTGAGCAACAAATACGTCACTATGTCGTTTATCGCAAAAACTTATATTTTTCGTAACCATTCACACTTAATTCTGCAATTCTTCAATCTCACTAATGGACA